>CAVPNQ010000040.1:0-6751 GCA_963706735.1 uncultured Planctomycetia bacterium | reverse complement strand
CTGGAGAAGGGCGAGGACGTGATCTCGCTCTCGGCGGGGGAGCCGGACTTCGACACGCCGCAGCCGGTGAAGGACGCGGCGATCAAGGCGATCCGGGAAGGGCACACGAAGTACACGGCGAGCGTCGGGATGCCGTCCCTGCGGCGCGCGATCGCCGAGAAGCTGCTGGCGGAAAACCAGCTCAGGTACGACCACACGCAGGTCTTCGTGTCGGTCGGCGCCAAGCAGTGCCTGTTCGACCTCATCTTCTGCCTCTGCGAGGAGGGCGACGAAGTGCTCGTGCCGTCGCCGTGCTGGCTCTCGACTCCCGAGATGGTCAAGCTCGCCGGTGCGACGCCTGTCCTCGTGCCGTGCCTGGAGGAAAAGGGCTGGCAGCTGACGGCGGAAGCGGTGAAGAAGGCGTGGACGCCGAAGACGAAGATGATCGTGATCAACTCGCCGAACAACCCGACCGGCGCGGTGTACGAGGACACGGAACTGGTCGCGATCGGCAAGTTCTGCGTCGAGAAGAAGATCTTCGTCATCTCCGACGAGATCTACGAGCGCATGGTCTACGACGGCCGCAAGCACCACTCGATCCTCGCGCTCGTCCCCGAGCTTCGCGACCAGGCCGCGATCGTCAGCGGCTTCTCCAAGACCTGGTCCATGACCGGCTGGCGCGTCGGCTACGCCGCCGCCCCCAAGGACGTCGTCGATGCCTGCGACCGCTTCCAGGGCCACATCACCGCCAACACCGCCACGCCCAGCCAGCACGCCGCCCTGGCGGCCATGATCCTCGACGACTCCTTCACCGACGCGATGATCAAGGAGTTCGACCGGCGCCGGAAGTTCTGCGTCGACCGCATCCGCAAAATCCCCGGCGTCTCCCTCGTCGAGCCCCACGGCGCCTTCTACATCCTCATCCGCGTGGACGGCCTCTACGGCAAGTCCGCGGGAGCGAGGAAGGTCACGGATTCGCTGACGTTCTGCGAAGCGCTTCTCGAGAAGGAGAAGGTCGCCGCGGTCCCGGGTGTTGCGTTCGGCGCGGACAGGCACATCCGCATCAGCTACGCGACGGGCATGGGCGCGCTGGAGAAGGGGCTGGACCGGGTGGAGAGGTTCGTCAGGGCGCTGGAGTAGGGTTGGCATGCGCCATCTCCCCGCTGCTGCGCTTCTTGTGATCCTGGCGGGATGTGCCCGTCCGGTGAGGGAAGAGGCGACGGGGCCGGTGAAAGAGCGACTGGCCTCGAGGCGGTTCGTAGACCGCGAAGCGTCGCTGTCCTTCCCGGGACCGAGGAGCGACGCCGGGTCGCTCGACCGGTTCGCGAGCGAGGCGTTGCTCGCGTGGTCGTTTCTCCGTTGCCCCGAGTGCAGGGGGAGTGGCGTGGGTCCGCCGGAGTACCCGGCCACCGCGGGACCGATCTTTCAGCTGCACGACGTTATCTGCCGCGCTTGCCGAGGGCTGGGGGGCGTGAGCGCGACCTGCCGGCGAACACCCTCAGCCGAGTCGTCATTTCGGTACGCCAACTACGGGCCCATCTGGCGCGCCGGCCTGGATGACGGGGTACTCCGTTGGGAAGAGGGTTGGGGGGGCCGCCCCCGCAGATGAAGCGCCATCGGAGAATCTCGAAGATGGCGCGTGCGGCGCCGGCGGTATTTGCTGCCGCGCTCTCAGCCTGCGCCGCGCACCCTTGTGAGGTTCCGGCCGAGCAGGAGGGTTCGCGCCTTTCAATTTGCCGATACCAGATTCTCCACGCAAGATTGGCGATTGCCGACGCCCCCGCAGAGTCGAGCGCATCCCGGCCCACCCTCCGCCCGCAGCAATCGCCGGACGCGATCGCTCCAGCCCTCTCTGCCATACGCTTCGAGATTCTCCCCAGCCGGGAACTCCTGGAAGCCGCCGTGCGGTCTTCCCCGGGCTCTGGATTCGACAGCGGCGGCCAGTTACTTCGCAGCGCCGGTCCTGGCCGTTTCAACCCCGCCAGATGGAACTTCCCGCGGGGCAGCTTCGACCTGGGAATGCTCGACAACAGTGCGTGGTAGGACTGTTTTCCCCGGTTGACACGCGGCGGCGGCGAGGCTGACTGGCGCCCTGCGTCACTTCGCCCTCTCCATGGCCATGATCCGAGCGAGGACGGACGTTGAGGTTCGCGAGGTCAACGGCGCGGATACGCAGATCAGGGGGCCTTCCTCGCCCGTAGCTCGCGATAGCGGAAGCAGCTCACCGCGTGGTCGTTCACCATGCCCACGGCCTGCATGTGGGCGTACATGATCGTCGAGCCGACGAAATTGAAACCTCGCGCCTTCAGGTCCGCCGACATGGCATCGGAGACCTCGGTTCTCGCCGGGAGGTCCTTCATTGAACGCCTCCGGTTCCGGACCGGCGCGCCGCCGACGAAGCCCCACATGTAGCGGTCGAAGGTCCCGAATTCGCGGCGGACTTCGAGGAAGGCCTTCGCGTTGCGGATGGCGGAACGGATCTTGAGCTGGTTGCGGACGATCCCTGCATCCCCGAGAAGTCTCCGGACGTCGCGTTCCGTGTACCGGGCGACCTGGTTGTAATCGAATCCGTGAAATGCGCGGCGGTACGCCGCCCGCTTGCGCAGGATCGTGATCCACGACAGCCCCGCCTGCGCTCCCTCCAGCACCAGGAACTCGAACAGCTTCCGGTCGTTGTGGACGGGCACGCCCCACTCGCGGTCGTGGTAGCGACGGTAGAGGGGATCAGTGCCGGCCCAGGCGCAGCGAATCACGTCATCGCCCATGAGGAGCCCTCCCGATCTTCGCGAGAACCGTTTCGGCATTCCGGCCGCCCTCCCGGAGCGCCGCAACCACCGCGGCGTGCGCGGCGGGGTTCGTTGCGGCGAACGCCACCAGCGCCTCGACGGCTTTCCCGCGGGTCCACGATTTGGGGTGGGCGATGAGCGCGACGAGATCGGGGAGAAGCGGCGCCACGTCGAAGCGCGACTTGCGGAGAAATTCCGCGGTGACGCCGGGGGGCTCGGCACGCGTGTGGCGCAGCAGAATCCGAAGCCCTCCGACATCCCCTGATCGGGCATGCCACTCCGCGAGAAGCCCGGCGGCGTATTCGCGGATGTACGGCGGTGCATCTTCGAGCATCGCCCGCAGCGGCGCCACGGCGGCGGTGAGGTCGGCGCCCTTGCGGAAGAGTTCCAGGAGGAGCTGGTGGGCGGCGAGCTGCATGGACTCGCGGCCGGAGAGGAGGGAAGCGATCGAGGCGACGTGCGGCCGGAGGTCGGCGCCGTCGGCGGCGAGGCGCTGGAGCCAGTAGGCCAAGTCCTCGCGGCGGTGGCAGTCCGGGTCGAGGGCGCACGCGACGATGACCGGGATGGCCGGCCGGATGTCGGCGCCGGCGGCCCCGAACGCCTGAAGCGCGTCCATGGCCCACGAGACGCCATCGGGGTCGCGAAGGAGCTCGATAAACCGCGGAAGGGCGGCTACTGCTTCCGGGCGGGAAGGGACGATCCGGGTGATCGCGAACGCGGCCGACGTGCGCACGTCGGCGACGGGGGAGGAGAGATCCTCGATCAGAAGCGGCATCGCGTCGGGCGGTCCCGGTTTTGCCGCGAGCACGGTCAGCGTCCGGCGCGCCGGGCCGGAAACGCTGCTCTCCGGGCGCTTCCGCAGTTCCGCGAGCCGGTCGAAGAGCGGCGCGGCGTCGAACGCGTGGTGGGTCCCCTGGAAAACCGCTTCCGCGGCCGCCGCCAGCACGTGCGCATCGGCGGAGTCGAGCAGGTCGCGCAGTGCCGCGACGTCGTTGAGCCGGACGGCACGCGTCGCGAGGAGTTCGGCGGCCCGGGAGCGGACGGCGGCGTGTTCCGCGGCGAGCAGGCCGTGAAGCGCGCCGAGGAGCGGGGCGGGGTCCTCGGGGCGCTTTCGCAGCGAGTCGAGCGCGCGGAGGCGCACCGCGTCTTCGTCCGATGAAAACAGGGCCGCAAGGTCCTCCCATCGCCCGGCCGCCGCGAAATGCGCCGCGAGGTCGTACGCCGCCTCCTCGCGCACCGCCCGCGCCGGATGGCGGAGCTCTTCGCGAAAGCGCGCAATCCAGCCGTCGAGCGACGCCTTGTAGTCCCGGAGCGCCGCGGCCTTGAGCCGGGCCAGGACTTCGGGCGGCGTCCACCGCTCGAGCGACCACGTCTCCGAGTGCGACATGTCGTCCCACTCGTCCTCGTAATGGCGGCCGTACCAGCGCCCGCATTCAGGACATTTTGCGCCGCCGTCCCTGCCGACGAGCTTGTCGTACCCGCGTGGCAGTTCGCTCTCGTGATTCCAGCACCCCGACCGCGGCAACCGCGCGCAGCTCGCGCACGCCGCTACCGGCCTCTCGCACGCCGCCCTGAGGCGCGCCGCCGCCGGTGCGTTTCCCGGGGACAGCTCGAGAATCTGCGCGGCGGGAAGCGCCAGGTGCAGGTACTCCGCGGCGCCGCTCTCGGCGGACGCCGCGAGCCGCGAAGCCATTTCGCGCGAGGGGGCGCACCGGCGGCCCTTCTCCTTCGCCTCGCGCAAGGACACGAGCGATCGCGCCGCGGTGTCGCGGTCGGCGGAGAGGAGCCCGGCCGCCACGCGGTCCACGATTTCGGGCACGTCGTCGCCGCCACCCACCAGCCTCACGCGCAGCGCCCGCGCCGCGGCCCACGCCGCCCGGGGGTGTTTCGCCTGGAGCAGCGCGTCCACGGCCGGCCAGGCACGTTTCGCAGCGTGGTGGTACGCGAGGCAGTACCCGGCCTCGGCGGCGAGATCCTCGTCTTTCGCGTCGAGGTGCGCCTCGAACGCACCGAGGACGCCCGACAGGTCCGCGCCGAGCTCGACCAGCCAGCGGAACTCCGACGCCACGTGGCGGGCGCGCTTCCGGTCGGAAAGCTGCGCGGCCAGTTCCGGAAGCGCAGGCTCGACCGGGATCTTCTTCGACTGCGCTTCCTTGAGGAACTCGGCCAGCATCCCCGGCGCGTGGCGGGCGACCTCGCGCGCCGCCTCCGCAAATCCGCGCTTCCCCGCATGTCGCAGCAGCAGCTGAACGACGAGGTACTGGCGTGCGCCGGAGAATTCCAGCAGGAGCGGGACCGCAGGCGCGAGGTCCAGCCCCTTGCCCACCGCGTCCCCGATTCCTTCGAACACCCAGTCGCGGTACTTGCTCTTCCGCAGCATCTCGCGCAGCCGCCCGACATCCCCCGTCCGCAGGTCGTGCGCCGCCGCCGCCGCCGCGGCCGCGCGCAGCACGCCGATCTGCGTCGCCTCGAGGTAGACCGCCACGAGGGCCGGAAGCGCCGCCGAGATGTCCGCGCCGGCCGCGGCCTGCCCGAACATCCAGCGCGCGGAGGTCTCCCAGTTCTGCTGGAGGTAGTGCGTGTCCTCGCCCGAGAGAACGGCGAGGTGCTTCTCGAAATCGGCGGGGGTCACGCGCGAAATAGTATCACTGCCACTTCAGCTCCCCGATCTTCCGCGTCGCACCCTCGCCGGTCAGTCCTCGAGGCCGTCCTCGAAGGAGTTCACGAAACAGTCCGGGCGGGCTTTCCGGAATTCCGCGAGGCCCGCCGCGGTGAACCCCTTGCACCCGCCGGTTTGGAGCATGTCGAGGGAAGCGCACCCGGCCAGGGACCGGAGCGTGGCATCGGTCAGGGCCGCGCAGTGCTGAACCTTCAGCGTGGAAAGGGACATCCCGGCGATTTCCGCCAGGCCCGCGTCCGTCAGGGCCTCCCGGCGATTCAGGCTCAACGACCGGAGTTTCTTCAGCTTTGCGACGTGCTTGAGGCCGGCGTCGGTGACCTTGCCCCGCGGGGAATTGGAGTCGTCGAGGACGAGCGTCTTGAGGTCCCCGAGCCGGGCGAGCTGTTCGAGTCCCTTGTCGGAGACGCCCTCGCAGCCGCCGAGGTCGAGCGACTCCAGCTGCGACATGGCCGCCAGCTTTTCGCAGCCCGCGTCGCCGACCCCGCTCCACCCGAGGCTCAGGGTCTTCAGCGTGGCCACGCCCGCCAGTGCGGCGCAGGACTTGTCGGTGAGCTGCTCGCAGCTGGTGAGATCGAGCTCCGTCAGGGCCGAAAGGCCCGCGGCAAGGTCGGCCACGCCCTTGTCCGTCAGCGCGTGGCACGTCGCAAGGTCGAGCGAGACCATCGCGGGGCAGCTCCGCGCGATCGCGGCCGCCGCGGCATCGCCCACGTTCCACTGGCGCTCGAGGCTCAGGGAGGACAGCTGCTTCAGGCCGGCCACCAGCTTCACGACCGCGGCATCCGATATGTCGCTGCTCGCAAGGCCCCCCGCATCCAGGTTGAGCGAGACCAGGCCCGTCAGCCTGCCCAGGGGCTCGAGCGTGGCATCCACGACACCACAGCGCTGGAGATTGAGCTGGCGAAGCGAAGCGAGTTTCGACAGGTGTTCCGTGGCGTCCTTCGGGATCTTCCTCCCGTCATGCTTTCCGCGGCCGCCCGACAGGTCGAGCGATTGAAGCCGCTTCATGCCCGCAATGCTCGCGTACGCGCCGTCCGGGATCTCACAGTCCGGCGCAACCTGCAGGCGCGTGGCCTCCGGCGCCTTCGCGGCCAGCGCGGCCCACTCCGCTTCGCCACCCAGGGACACGACCTTCAGGGACCGGGCATCTGCGGGGAGCTTGCCGACGTCGCCCGGGCCTTTGATCGTGTGAACCCTGTCCGGATCTGGCGGACCTGGTTCCTCCGCGTGGGCGGCAACGGCCAGGATGGCCATGAGAGCCGACGTGGAAGCCGCTGCACGGAGACTGAATCGCATGAGCAATACGCCG
>CAVPNQ010000039.1:0-17907 GCA_963706735.1 uncultured Planctomycetia bacterium | reverse complement strand
GTCGGCCAGCGTGTTCGGCGAGGCGATCGGCCAGTTGCGCGCCGTGGCCGCCGGACGTGATGGTCAGCGCGCTGCCGATGCTGACCGGTATCCGCGCAGGATCGAAATTTCTGGTGACAAGGTCGTTATGGCCGCGACAGACCGGTCCGGCTGGCGTTCGCGAGCTCACCTGCGTTCGACAGATTGCGCAGGCGTGGAGGCTGCGGTGCTGGTTCCGCATCGACAAAGCGTCTGGCCGAGGCGGCCAGAGATCGGCAGCCGACGGCACCGAAGTTCATCTGGCGCTCGGCGCGGCCGTCGGCAGAGGGGGCTGCTCGGCATCCGCAGCAACAGGCAGGCGCACCACGACGCGCCTGCTGGACGCCGAGTTCCCGAAGTTCCGTCAGTTGCTGCCTACCGAGCACCCGCGGTGGCCACCGCCGGTGTCGCGGAGTTGACCGAAACCATCAAACGTGCCTGGCTTTGGTGGCCGTCGGCAAAGAGCGGCTTCTCGATCGTCGGCCGCTCGCCGGTGTTCCGGTAGCCGAAGACCCAGAAGCCGAGCTGCCAGCGGTTCGCCCAGCTGCGGTAGTCCGAACGGCCGCTGGTCGAGCGAAGGCCGGTCTTGAAGCGGGAGATCTGGGTGTTGAAGTCGATGGGGCCGATGGAGAGCGCGAGGTCCGCCGACGCCCGCTGGCGCCTTCCGTCCTCGCGCACCGTATCGAACCCGGCCGACTTGCCCGCGCGGTCGGTCTGGATCTCGGAGCCGGACGCGGGGACCATGGGCTGGATGGGAAGCTCGTCGGCGGGCCCTTCGTGCCGCCCCGTGGTGCCCCCGAGGCCGATCCTGAATCTGCGAAGCCAGTCCCACCCGGTCCAGGCGAGAGGGCTGACGCCGAAGTACCCGGAGAAGTCCTTGTCGCTGTTGTCGTCGAGCCCGCCCGGCCCATTGCCGTTCGTGATGCCGATCGAGTAGTCCAGGATCCCGCCGAACAACTCGCTGTGGACGAGCACCCCGAGATCGCGCGCCGGCGCGTGAAGGTCGGCCAGCGAGTTCTCGGGAAAGTCCTGCCACTGCGTCGGTTCCAGCGCTTCCAGCGAATACGGCACCTTGAACTCGCCCGCGCGGATCTTCGCAATCCCCCAGGCGTCGAACTCGACCCAGCCTTCGTAAAGCGTCCCGCCGGCGTCCGGGGCCAGGTCCGCCGCCACGTGGACGTACCACTGGTCGAGCACCCGCCCGTGCAGGACGAGCTGCAGCTCCTTCGTGGTCACCGTGTCGACGCCGTATTCCTCGCCGTGATGATGGAATGTCCCGTGCACGATGACGTGCCCGCCGATCCGGAAGTCCAGCTCCCCGGCCGTGGTGCGAAGGTGAAGCCCGTCCTTGAAGGCCACGCCGAGCCGGCTCCCGGGCACCTCAACCGCCACCCGCGGGGCGGACTTCAGCTCGAGCTCCCGGATCCGTTCCTCCAGCGGCGGCTCTGCCGACAACCCGCTTCCCATCGCCAGCACCCCGGCCAGCGATCCCCAAAGGCCCTTCATGGGCACCCCCGGAAACACTTTCCCCTGCAGTCTTTTCGACGCCTTTTCACCCCGGCCTTGACGGCAATCCGCCTTCCCGCCTCCGGAAATGTCCGATAGAGTCGATCGCAGCATTGCGACCGATCTTCGGAGCCACCCGCGATGGGACTTTTCGGCAAGGGCCGCCCGCGTCTGACCGACATGTCCAGCTGCGCCGGCTGAGCGAGCAAACTGGGTCCGGCGGACCTGCACAAGGCCCTGGAAGGGCTGACCGCGCCGACCGACGCGAACGTCCTCGTGAATGCGGGGACGTTTGACGATGCCGGTGTCTACAAGCTGAGCGCGGAGCTCGCGCTGGTGCAGACCGTCGACTTCTTCACGCCGATCGTGGACGACCCCCGGTCGTTCGGGCGGATCGCGATCGCCAACGCGCTGTCGGACGTCTACGCGATGGGCGGCCGGCCGATCAACGGGCTCAACATCCTGTGCTACCCGATGGACGAGCTCGGGCCCGAGGTGCTTCACGAGATCCTTGCCGGTGGGAACGACAAGTACGCCGAGGCGAAGTGCGCGCTGCTGGGCGGCCACAGCGTGACGGACAAGGAGCTGAAGTTCGGCGCGGCGGTGACGGGGCTCGTGCATCCCGACCGGATCTGGACGAACGCGGCGGCGAAGGCGGGGGACGTGCTGGTGCTGTCGAAGCGGCTGGGGACGGGGATCCTGACGACGGCGATGAAGGCGCGGAAATTCCCTGAGGCGGACGCGAGGGAGCTCATCGCGCAGATGGAGCAGCTCAACGCCGGCGGCGTGGCGGCGGCGGAGGGAAAGGAAGTGCACGCCGCGACGGACATCACGGGGTTCGCGCTGGCGGGGCACAGCGCGGGGATGGCCGAAGCGTCCGGCGTGACGCTCGTGATCCGCGCTTCCCAGGTGCCGGTGCTGCCGGAGGCCGAGAAGTTCGCGGCGAAGGGGCAGAAGACCCGGGGCGACGTCACGAACCGCGAATGGCTCGGGACGAAGTACCGGACGGCGCCGGGCGTGCGGAAATCGCTCGAGGACATTCTCTTCGACCCCCAGACCTCGGGGGGCCTGCTGTTCAGCGTCCGCGCGGACCACGCCGAGGCGCTGGTGCGCGACCTGAAGAAGAACGCGTTCCCGCATGCGGCGATCGTGGGCGAAGTGCAGCCGAAATCCGAACGGCTGGTCGAGTTCATCGACTAATCGGCGGCTCCCGGGCGTTACATGGATGTGGGTCATGAGAGGGAAGTGCCGCCGTGAAAGAGTGCGTCCTGTACGAACGACTGCCGCAGGGGAACATCAAGTGCAACCTCTGCCAGGTGCGCTGCACGGTGCGCCCGGAGAAGGCGGGGTTCTGCAACACGCGCCTGAACCGCGACGGGAAGCTGTGGTCGCTCATCTACGGCGTCACGAGCTCGATCGCCGTGGACCCGATCGAGAAGAAGCCGATCAACCACGCCTACCCCGGCACGAAGATCCTCTCGGCGGGGACGCGCGGCTGTAATTTCCACTGCCCGGGCTGCCAGAACTGGGAGATCTCGCACGACAAGCCGAGCGAAGACGGCTCGAACCTCGAGAAGATGTCGCCGGTCGAGTCGGTGGATCTCGCCGTCCGCGAGGGCTGCGACGGCATCTGCTGGACCTACAACGAGCCCACGATCTGGTTCGAGCACACGCTCGAGGCCGCGATCGAGGCCAAGAAGCGCGGGCTCTACACCGCGTACATCACCAACGGGTACATCACGCCCGAAGCGCTGGCGATCATCGCGCCGTACCTCGACATCTACCGCCTCGACCTCAAGGCGTTCAACCGCAAGGCCTACCACAAGATCAGCGGCGGCCTCGCGCGCTTCGACGAAGTCCTCACCGTCGCCGAGGTGGCCAAGCACCGGTACGGGATGCACGTCGAGATCGTCACCAACGTGACCCCGACCGTGAACGACGACGACGTGCAGCTCAACGGAATGGCGAACTGGATCGCCACCAAGATGGGCCGCGAAACCCCCTGGCACGTCACCCGCTTCATCCCCTACCTCGACCTCGCCCACCTGCCGGCTACTTCGGTGAAGCGGCTCGAGGAAGCGCACGCCATCGGCAAGAAGCACGGGCTGGACTACGTCTACGTCGGCAACGTCCACGGGCACCCGCTGGAAAACACGTATTGCCCGCGGTGCAACGCGATGCTGGTGGACCGCTCCGGGTACGCGATCGGCGAAATCCGCATCCGCGATTCGAAGTGCCCCGACTGCGGCCACCCGATCTTCGGGCGCTGGGAGCGGATGAAGCTGGGCGACGGCCGGCGCTATCACGTCAAAGCGCGGTAAATCGGCGGGCGCAGCTGGCCCGACTGGTCCATAATCGCCGCCCATGCACCCGATCCTCTTCCACTTCTTCGGCCTTCCCGTGTTCGCCTACGGGGCCGCGATCGCCGTCGCCTTCGGGTTCGCGGCGTGGCACGTCCGCAAGCTCGCGATGAAGGAAGGGGTGAAGGGCGACGGCGTGATCGACGCGGCGATTGTCGCGATGCTCTCGGGCGTCGTCGGGGCGCGGCTGTTCTTCGTGTTCCAGCCGAACGAGTGGTCCTCGCACTACAGCAAGCACCCGGCGGACATCTTCAAGATCTGGGAAGGCGGACTGACATTTTACGGCGGCATCCTCGCGTGCTTCGTCACGGTCCCGTTCGTGTTCCGCCGCCACAAGATGCCGTTCTGGCCGGTCGCCGACTGCTTCGCGCCCTCGCTGGCCTTCGGCCAGATCATTGTCCGGCTCGGCTGTTTCCTGAACGGCTGCTGCTACGGGAAGCCGGCGGGCTGGGGGGTCGTCTTCCCCGAGGTGGACAAACTGGCGCGGCAGCCGAGCCAGCTCTACGAGTCCGCCATGGGAATCGCGATCTTCGCGTTGCTGCTCTGGCTTCACCCGCGGCGCCGCTTCAACGGGCAGACGATCCTCTCGTACCTGATCCTCTACGCGGTCTCGCGCTTCTTCATCGAGATCACGCGGGGCGACCCGGAACGCGGCGGGCTGGGGCCGTTCTCGACGTCTCAGTGGGTCGCGATCGGCGTGGCGGTCATCGCGGGTGCGCTGTGGCCGTGGCTAAGCAGGACGAAGAAGCGCGATCCGGGTGCGGCGGCGCCGGCGGCGGCGTAGGGTCCGCTACTCCACGCCGTTCAGATGTTCGGCGACGATCTTCTCGAGCGCGAGCTGGTCCATGTCGCCGAAGGCGCCGACGGCGTGGGAGTCCACGTCGAGCACGCCGCAAACCCGGCCGTCCTTCCCCAGGACGGGGACGACGATCTCGGAGCGGTCGCGGGGATCGCACGCGATGTAGTTTTCGCCGAGGTCCTTCACGTCGCGGACGATGAGCGTCTTCGCGGAACGCGCGGCCTGGCCGCAGGCCCCGTGGAGCCCGATGGGGGAACACGCGGGCTTGTCGCGGCGCGGGCCGAGGGTCATCTCGTCGGCGCCGAGAAAATAGAACCCGACCCACGAGACGGGGCGAAGGTTGCCGAACTCGCGCCAGATTTCGTCGGAGACGACCTTCATGCGCTCGGTCAACCCCGCGCCGTCCGCAATCGCGTTGGAAATGGCGACGCTGACACGCGTGTACCGGTTGGCGAGATCGTGGCTCACGGGACGGACTTTACGCGGTCGCGGCGGATTTTCCAGTGCACACGGGATGGAAAAACAGTCGCGCCGGGCGAGCCGAATCCGCGGACGCCGGTTACAGGACGGTGGACTCTCGCGTCCCACGAACAGTCGCGGACGGAACTTCCGGGACCGCGAAGCGCCGAAATTGTTCAACAATGCACGAGCTTAAAATGCTGAAAGTCGTAAGTGCCTGTAGATGAAATGGTTATGTCGACGTGCCGATTTCCGGGATTTCCAGCCCAAACTTCCAGTTTTTTATGGAGTTTCCGGCCCAAAGTTGCCTACAGTTGACCCTAGTGACCGCTTGAGGGAATGCCGACATGGCCCGTACCGTCCTCGTCGCCGATCCGAATTCCGTCGCCGCCGTTTCCTTCGCGACCCTTCTCCGCGGTACTCCTTACTCCTTCCAGGGCTCCGTCGCACACGGCAAGGCGCTCGTCGACGCCGTCTGGCGACTCACCCCCTGGGCCGTCGCCCTCGATCTCTCGCTTCCCGATCATCCCGACACCCCCGGCGTCGGCTGGGTCGCCGCCACGGCGCACCTCCGTGAAATCGCCCCCTGGCTGAAGATCGCCGTCACCTGCACGCCCGAGACGCGCAATCTCGTCCCGGCCGCCCTCGCCGCCGGCGCCTGCGCTTACATCGAGAAGCCCTTCGCACGCGGCGAAATCCTCCAGGCCCTCAATCACCTCCACGCCGACGCGCCCCCGATGACCTTCTACATCCGCGCGCGCCGCCTCAGCCGCAAGCTCCCCGCCCGCTACAGCACTTCCAGCGAAAACCCGCCGACGCGCCGCATCGGCCTCGTCCAGAACCTCAGCGAGACCGGCGTCTGCCTCAAGAGCACCGACGAGCTTCCGCTTCGCAGCGTCCTCGCCCTCGAGATCGATCTCCCGGACCGCGTCGCCATCCGCGGCCGCGCCCAGATCGTCCG
This sequence comes from uncultured Planctomycetia bacterium, assembly GCA_963706735.1. Lineage (GTDB taxonomy): Bacteria > Planctomycetota > MHYJ01 > WSZJ01 > WSZJ01 > WSZJ01. The sequence goes on along the minus strand of CAVPNQ010000039.1, from coordinate 11,804 downwards.
CACCGCCCGCCACTCCGACGGCCAGACCGAGCACGGTCTTGCCTTCGTGGACCTGGACGGCCCGGCGCGCGACCGTCTGAAGCAGTACATCGCGCGGTCGCTCGCGTCCGAGCAGTACTCGACGGCCGTCAGTTAGTCTCGCCCGCGGAGACACCGCATGCCCCTCAGCGTCCTGGTCGCAGATCCCGATGACCGCGCCGCTGTCGCCCTGGGCTCCGCTCTCCGCGGCACCGAGTTCGCGTTTGCGGGAAGAGTCTCCAACGGCAAGGCGCTGCTCGACGCGCTGTTCACCTATGCGCCGTGGGCCGTCGCCCTCGACCTGTCGCTTCCCGACCACCCCGCCGCCCCGAACGTCGGCTGGGCGGCGACCGTTCACCAGCTCGGCGAAATCGCCCCGCAGGTGCGCACGATCGTGACGTTCCGCCCCGAACTCTCCGGCCTCGTGCCCGGCACGCTCCGCTCCGGCGCGCGCGCCTTTGCCGAGAAACCGTTCCTCCGCGACGAGGTCCTCGCCGCCCTGCGGCACGCCTCCTCCGACGCGCCGGTCCAGCGCTTCCACTCCCGCTCCCGCCGCATTCCGCGCCCTCTTCCGCTCCGCTACCGCACTTCGAGCGGCGGGAACACCGCCGTCGCGCGCGTCGGCATCTCGCGCAACGTCAGCGAGACGGGCATCCTGGCGAGCCTCACGGAGAAGCTGCCTCTTCGAAGCGTCGTCCACGTGGACCTGGAATTGCCGGACCGCTCGACGGTGCGCGGCCGGGGCCAGGTGGTGCGCGATGGCGGCGCCGCGCCGGGCGCGGCTTACGAGTACGGCGTCGCGCTGTTCGAGATCGACCCGCCCAACCGCGGCCGCCTGCGCGACTTTATCGGACGCGTCCTGTCCGACGATCCGGCCGATTCCCGCCAGGGAACCGCCGCCGCGCAGCCGCTTCTCCCCTCCCCGCGGTAGGCCCCTTCCCACCCCGCGTTTCGCCGGTATCATGGGCCCCCCCGTACCACTCGGAGACCGACGGATGCGACGCGCGATCACCAAGGCCAAGCTCATCGAGCACCTCGACCAGGACCTGGGCCGCGAACTCCAGGCGATTCTTCTCTACCTGTGGTGCCGCTCGATGGCCTTCGGCATCCGCGGCCACGAAGTACGCGAGATCCTGGAGCCCGAGATCCACGCCGAGATCAAGCACGTCGAGTTCCTCGCCGACAAGATCATCGCCTTCGGCGGGACGCCGTCGTTCTCGGTGCCGCCCTGGAAGCGCCCGACGAGCCTGCGCGAAATGCTCGAGTACGCGCTGAGCATCGAGAAGGAAGCGGTGAAGGCGTACACGGAGCGCGTGGACGAGGCGAGCGAGCTGGGCGAGACGGCGCTTCAGGTGAAGCTGGAAGAGCTGATCACGGACGAGACGGAGCACATGGAGCTTCTGCAGCGGCTGGTGAAGGGCGTGTCGCCCGACATGTAAGAGCGCGCGAAAAAACTCGCGGGTCAGGCTGCGTCGGCCCTGTCGCGGTGGACTGAGAGGTTTCCCCCCGTTCGGGCCGACTCCGCCCGACCCGCGAGTTTTTTCGCGCGCTCTGGTTCGGGCGGGCCGGTGATTACGCCCGGACTTTCTCGGTGGGTCTCACGGCGCGGGCCATCGGTGCAGGTTGACGCACAGCCGGAAGCCCAGCGCCCAGGACGTCCGGGTCGGGACGTTGCCGATGCGGAGGCCGGCGCGCCCGCCGGCAGGGGTCGTGGACCAGGAGCCTCCCCGGATGGCGCGCCATTCCCGGTACGGCACCGGCGCCGAGTTCAGGCACCAGGTACCGACCCCGCCGGTCAGGTCGCGGATGCCGTACGGCGATTCGTCTGCTGCAAATGAACCGACGGGCAGGGGAGTGACTTTTCCACGGACGGACGCGTTGCAGTGCGCGTACGCCGCCTCCTCCTCGTCGCCGAACGCGAACAGCCGCGCGTCCACGCCGCGGATCGCCTTCTCGAACTGCTCCTCGTGCGGAAGGATGTACAGCCGCCCGTCGCGCGCCGACCGCCAGGCGCAGTAGGCCAGCGCGTCAAGCCACGAAACACCGAGTATCGGCCAGGAGGGCTCCCAGGCAAACCGCGGGTCTTCTCCCGGCCGCGGCATCCGGATGCCCTCCGCCTCCTGGATCCAGAATCGCTTGTCCCCTTCGCGCGGCGCCCGCACCAGGGCCTCGTTCCGGGGAAGCGAACGCAGGAATTCTAGGTACTCGGCGCAGGTCACGGGGAAGCGGGACAGGAAGAAGTCCTGCCCGATCAACGTCTCTGCGTTGTAGCCCCCGGCGGGTTCGCCGCCAAAGGTGAAGGGCCCGCTGGGCACGAACAGGAAACCGGGCGGGTAATCGGCGGCGGCGGGAAGGAGGACGTCCTGCTCCCAGAGTCCTGCTCTCCCGATCTTCACGGGCACGACCACCTCAGGTCTTCCCTCCGGGCGGAGGACGCACCGGTACGAACCGATCGGCAGGGAGACTCCCTCCACAGGAGTCGTCCCCAGCGCGCGCTCAGGGCCCGGCAGCAGGCGCTTGTCCTTCTCCTCGTACCGCGCGACGAACACCGGCACACCGCGCAATTCGCGCCGCGCGCAACCGTCGTCGTGGCCGAACGTCGCTCCAGGCGGGCCGGTACGGACCCACGGAATCGCGCGGTCCTTGTCACGAAGCGGCCGGTCCTCCAGCGGCGTGCCGTTCCCCCACGGCCGGTCTGCCTTCTCGCCGAAGTCCACGTGCCACCCCGGCGCCGTCACAGGCCGCACGCATCCGCAGTCGTACACGTGCGTCTTCAGCCTCAGCATGCCGGGAGCATCCAGCCGCGCCGCGAACTTCCCCTGCCGGTCGTGGATCGCCAGCGTCTTCCGCGCCAGCAGCATCCCCTTCCGGTCCCGCGCCGCTTCCGCTTCCAGGTACCTCTCCAGCAGCAGCTCGCACGTCCCGTCCGCCGCGGCCGCCGACCCCGCGTCCGCGACCAGCGCCTGCCCGAATGCCGCCAGGGCCCGCGCCTCGACGTCCACCTTCTCGTCCTCCAGCCCACGCAGCCGCGCCTCCGCTTCCCACAAAGGTCTCTTCTCCTCCACGCTTCGCCAGCCTTCAGTCGCATCCGACAGCCGTTCCACCTCCGCCGTCTGCGCCGCGATTTCGCCCGCCAGTGAGGCATGCCGCGCCCGCCACCGCTGCCCCTCCTCCAGCCGCTCCGCCGCTTCACGCAGCTTCCGCTCCCTCTCCTTCACGCCTTCGAGGAACAGCTGGATTTCGTGGTGCAGGACGAGGGCGGACGGGAAGCGGTCCTCGGGGCGCATGGCGAGGGCGCGGAGGCAGATGGCGTCGAGTTCGGGGGGAATCGATTCGAGCGAGCGCGCCGAGGGAGCTGCGGGGGCGGAAGCGGACGGACTGGAAGCGGCGAGGCGCGTGGAAGGGGCGGCGAGGCGGCCGGCGCGGACGTTTTCGAGGACGATGGTGGCGGTTTCGCCCTCCCAGGGAGGATGGAGGGTGAGCATGGAATAGAGGATGGCGCCGAGGGCGAAGACGTCGCTGCGCTCGTCCACCTGGGCGGTGCGGCCCTCGGCCTGCTCGGGAGACATGTAGGCCGGCGTTCCGACGACGTCGCCGTCGAGCGTGATGCGCGCGTTGCGGACGGTGGCGCCCTTCGGAAGCCGGGTCATGCGCCGCGTTTCGCCGCCGTCGTCGCGCTCGGAGAGTTCCTTGGCGAGGCCCCAGTCCACGATCAGCGTTTCGCCGAAGTCCCCGATCATGATGTTCGACGGTTTCAGGTCGCGGTGGATCACGCCCTTGGAGTGCGCGTACGCCATCCCGAGGCAGATGTCCTGGAACACGCCGAGCAGCCGCGCGCGCGACCACTTCTCGCGGAGTTCTGGGTCCCCGTCCGCCAGTCCCTGCAGGACGACGCTCAGGTCGCGCCCGCGGATCCGCTTCATGCACAGGAACAGCTTCGGCTTTCCGTCCACCCCCGGGATCGTCCCGAAATCGTGGATCGGCACGACGGCCGGGTGGTCCAGCCGCGCCGTAAGCTTCGCTTCCCGCGCGAACCGCGCCGCCGCCTCCGGCGACAGGTCGTCCAGCACCAGCTTCACCGCCACGTCCCGCTCGAGATCCCGGTCCCGCGCTTCCAGCACCTGCCCCAGCCCCCCTCGCGCAATCTCCGTCCCGAGCTCGTAACGCTCCCCGCGCGGGGCGGCCTTCGGCGGCGGCGGACGCGAGACGCGCCGGTCGCTCAGCCGGATCAGCCACTGGCGGACCTCGACGGGAGGGCGAAGGGCCAGCAGCGCCTCGCGCACGTCGGGATCGACGGTGGTCGCGCGTTCCATGGCGGTATCGGATCCCGTGGGCGACTTGTGCATCTCGACCGCCTCGAGCAGAAGCGCAGCCTCCTCGGGGCCGATGTGCCCGAGCTCCTGCATGAGCGCACCCATCGGCCGCGCGGGGTCCTCGATCCAGAGATTCGCGGCTTCGAGGAGCTGGTCGCGCGTCACGAGCGACATCTGCTGCGCAAGGAGGCCGAAGAGCAGGTCGGTCTTGCGGTGGCGGGGGCCGGTGGTCATCAGGCGGCGATTCTAACGCGGCCCCGCGGCGCCCGGCAGGATAGGACGGCTACGCCGTTTCCTGCTTCGGCAGATCGACGGGCTGCTTCGCATCGTCCGGAAGCCCCAGCACTTCCCGCGCCAGCGAGAGGTAGTCCTGCGAGCCGTTGCAGTCCGGCGCGTAGTCCACCGCCGGCTTGCCGAAACTCGGCGCTTCGGCGAGACGGACGTTCGAGCGGATGCGCGTCTTGTAGACCTTGTCGCCGAAGTGCCCCTTGATCTCCTCGAGGACTTCGCGGGAGAGCGTCGTGCGCCCGTCGAACATGCAGGGGAGCACGCCGGTGATCTTGAGCCGCGGATTGACCCGCTTCTGCACGAGGTCGATCGTCTTGAGGAGCAGCGAAATCCCCTGCAGCGCGAAGAACTGGCACTGCATCGGGATGATGATCTCCTCGACGAAGACGAGGACGTTCACGTTGATGAGCCCGAGCGTCGGCGGGCAGTCCACGATGACGAAGTCGTACCCGGTCAGCCCGGAGAGCGCCTGCTTCAACGCCTGGCCGCGCGACGCCGCGGGAGACTTCTCCGCCTCGCCCCCCGCCAGGTCAGGCGTGGAGGGGATCACGTGAATGCGGTCCGAGTAGCGGACGATCACTTCCTCCGCCCGCGCCTCGCCCGTGAACAGGTCGTAGATCGTCGCGTCGAGCTTGGCGTGGTTGATCCCGAACGAGAGCGTCGCGTTGGTCTGCGCGTCGCAGTCCACGACCAGCACGCGGCGGCCGTAGTGGGCGAGGGAAGCGGCGAGGTTGACGGCGGTGGTGGTCTTACCGACGCCGCCCTTCTGGTTCGTGACCGCGATGGTGCGCACGGGGGTTCCCCTCTCAAGGGAGCAAGATCGGTCAATTTTAGCATATGTGAAAGTTCAGTCAAGGTGTGGGAGTCCGGAAGCCGATGTTTGAAGAGGAGTTCCATCAGAATTGAAGTCCTCCACACAGGAAAGGCCGCAGCCATGGACAACGTCCTGATCGTAGACCGCGAGCGCACTTCGGGGTTCCTCATCAAGTCCATCCTGCTCGGCCGCGGGTGCAACGTGTCCATCAGCCCCACGCTCAAGGACGCCCGTGCCAAGCTGCACACCGGCCTTTTCGACGCGCTCATCCTCGATGTCGGCGAGCCGGAGCAGGAGATGCCGCTCATCCAGGAGGTCCACCAGCTTCTCCCGGGATTCCCGGTCGTCGCTCTCTTCCGTGAAGAACCCGCCTCCGGGCCGTTCATCGCCCTCCGCAAGCCCGTCCGCGTCGGCCCCATGTCCGACGCGATCCGCCACGCGCTCGGCCGCTCGCCCGCCGCCTGGAACCGCCACAACATCGACGTCCCCGCGCTCGTCCAGATCGGCGCCGAATTCACGGAAATCCGCGTCTCCGCCCTCTCGAAACACGGCATCCTCGTGGCGCCGAAACACGACTTCGAGGCCATGACCCGCTTCCACCAGTTCTTCCACTCGAAGCTCGACCGCGAGTTCGAGGGCCGCATCGAGTTCCCCGGCGGCGAAGAAACCTTCCACGCCCGCGCGGCCTACAGCGAGCAGACCCCGGACCTCAAGGTCCGCCACGTCGGCCTCATCTTCGACTCCGACCACGAGTGGTTCGACAGGCTGGTGGTGCCGGCGGCCGAGGGGGAAGCGCCCGTGAGCGAGACCGCGACCGCTTGAGACAGGGCTAAAAGTCGCATCGATTCGCGTTCCGCCGGCGCTTCCCGAAGTACAATGCGCCCGGAGAAACACCATGCGCGAACCCGCCCTGGAATCACTCGAGAAGGAAAAAGCCGCCCTCATTGCACGCTTCCTTGAGCTTCAGGAACTGGCCGAGAAGACCAACGACCAGATCTACAAGCTCACGGTGGAGATCGAGCGCCTGAACGCGCGGATCGAGCGAGCGCGCCAGGCCGCCCCGGCAAAATGAGGCAGCGTTTTCCACGCCGGGCGCGACCGCTCGTCGCGGTCGCCGCTGTCACATTCGCCGCGTTCGGCGTGGCGGCCGCTTCCCACGTCGCCCGCCGCGGGCCCGGCCTGTATGCGCGACTCGCGGTGATCCAGGCCACGCGCGCCCCCGACGAGAAGGTCCGCGAGGACGCACTCGCGTTCCTGAAGAAGGTCGGCCCCCGCGGCATGCCCGCCATCGCGGCGCGCGCCCGCGAAGGTTCCATCCCGGACGAGCTGTTCGTCGTCTTCGCCGCGTCCGCCGGCGAAGGCGAGATCGACCTGCTGGCCGGAAGCGTCGTCGGGACGTCGGAGCCGCGGCGCCTGGCGGCGCTCATCGCCCTCGCGCGGATCCACTCCGAGGCCGCGGCCCTGGCTGCCGGCCCGGGACTGGCGGACCCTTCGCCCGACATCCGAAGCGCCGCGCGCGACGCGCTTCGGGGCCATCCCGAGAACGTCATGGTCTCGGTGGTGACGCAGGCGATGGGGCTGCCTTCGTTCTCGCCGGACTTCATCGCGACCGTGCTGGTGGACGAGGGGCACGTCGCGGCGGCGGTCGGCCCCGTTTCGGCCGGCCTTCGAAGCAAGGAATCGATCCGCGTCTACAACGCGCTTCACCTCGCCCGCGCCACGTTCCCCCGGTATCCCCCCGGCGCGGACCGGGAGGCGTCGCTTTCCTCCGCCATCGCGTCCGCGCTGCCGCGGTTCGAGCCCGGCGCCCAGCTTCTGGCGATCGAAGTGCTCGCGGCGCTGACCGGGCCGGAGGCGCAGCAGGAGCTGTGCGCGGTGGCGGCGAGCCAGCAGATTCACCACGCCATCCGGCTCGAGGCGATCCAGAGGCTCTCGGGACGCCGCGACCCGCGGATCGCCGAAGCGTTCGAAAAGATGGTTCGGAAGGACTACGGCGACATCCGCATGGCCGCCGCGGAGGCGCTGGGACAGGTGGCGACCTCGAAGGACGTGGAACGCTGGATGGACGACATCGAGAAGGGGAATGTGGACAAGCCGGGGCGTGAAGCGCTGCTGCGGGCGATCGGGGGATCCGGCGAGGGGGCGATCGCCCCGCGCCTGATCACGCTGCTCCGCACGGTGGACACTTCCAACCTGCGCGAGGCCCTTCACCGTGTCCTCGCCAAGGACCCGAAGCCCGGCATTCCGGCGCTGATTGAGGAACTGAATGTGGCGACCCCGAACGGGCTCGCCTGGGTAGACCAGGAGCTGCGCTCGGTCACCGGTCACCAGTCCCGGCGCGGGAACGCGTGGCGGACGATGGAGGAGTTCGAGGAGGAGAGGGTCGCGCTTCATAAGGAGTGGCGTCTCTGGTGGACCCTGAACAAGGACAAGTCGCCCGACGAGTGGCTCTCGCTGGCCCAGCGCGAGGCCGAGGACGGGCTCCGCTCGCCCCGGGGGGTGGACCGCGCGGCGGCGGTGGCCCGCCTCGCGCAACTGGCGCCGCCGGACCTGGAAGCGCGGCTGCTCCCGCTGCTCGACGACCCGGACGAGACGGTCTGGGCGCGGGTCCTGGATGCCTTCGGCAACGGGGTGACCCCTTCCGGCAACTCGATGGTCCGCGGCCGGCTGATCAGCGGTTCGTCGCGGGAGATGTGGCGCGCGGCCCGCATCCTGGGCGTGCGCCGCGACCCCGAGGCCGTCGAGCCGCTCATCGACGCGCTGGTGTCGAAGGAGCCGCCCGTCCGCCGCGAATCGGCGCGCGCACTCGGCCGCCTCGCGGACCGCCGCGCGGCGCTGCCGCTCGTCCCGCTGCTCCGCGACGAGTCCGATGACGTGCGCGACGCGGCGCGCGACTCCATCTCAGACCTCGCGGACCGCTCCGTCGAAAAGGCGCTTCTCGACGGATTGAGCTCCACCGACGAGGACTACCAGCTCTCCTGCCTCCTCCTGCTCGGCCGCTGCGGGTCGCGCGCGGCCATCCGGCCGCTCGTCGGCTTCTTCCGCCATCAGAGCCAGGTCGTCCAGCAGTCGGCGCTTCATTCGTTCCAGACCCTCACCGGGATGATGCCGTCCCGGCTCGAGCCCGGCGAGCTGGACCTGCGCAAGTGGGAGGACATGGTGGAGCGACGCCAGCGGTGACAAGGCTCGCCCTGATCTGGCACCAGCACCAGCCGTGCTACGCGGACCTGCGGCGCGGGGAAGCGGCGATGCCGTGGGTGAGGCTGCACGGGGTGAAGGACTACTGGGGAATGCCGTCGATCCTGCGGGAGTTTCCCGGGGTGAAGGCGCACATCAACCTGGTGCCGGGGCTGATCCTGCAGATCGAAGCGGCGGCCGATGGGATGCCGGACCCGTGGCTGAGGCTGGCGCGGATCCCGGCGGAGGACCTGGGGCCCGAGGCGCAGCAGGCGATCCTCGAGACGTTCTTCATGGCGCACGAGGACAACCTCATCCGCGCCAACCCGCGGTACAGCGAGCTTCTCGCGAAGGCGCGGGGCGCCACGCGCTGGCGGCCGGAGGTGATGACCACCGAGGACTGGCGCGACCTGCAGGTCTGGCACAACCTCGCCTGGTTCCACCCGCTCCTGCGCGACCGCCTGCCGGTGGTCCAGTCGCTCTTCGAAAAGCAGCGCGGCTTCACCGAGGCCGAGAAAGAGGCCGTGCTCGCGGCCCAGCGCGAAACGCTCGCGGGGCTCGTCCCGCTTCATCGCGCCCTGCAGGACGACGGCCAGGTCGAGATCACCACGACGCCCTACTGGCACCCGATCCTCCCGCTGTTGTGCCGCATGGAAAGCGCGCGCGTCGCGATGGCCAACATCCCCCTTCCCAGGGCACCCGCCCTAGACATGGAGGACGACGCCCGCGCCCACCTGCGGCGCGCCGTCGCGCTCTACCGCGACCGCTTCGGCCGCAACCCGCGCGGGCTCTGGCCCAGCGAAGGCTCCGTTTCGCCCGAGATGGTGCCGCTGGTGGAGGAAGCGGGGTTCCGGTGGATGGCGACGGACGAAGGCGTGCTGGAATCCTCGCTGGGCGCGGATTTCCGCCGCAACGCGCACGGCGTCGCTTCGCAGGCCGGGGATCTCTACGCGCCGTGGCGCGCGGGCGAGAAGCTGGCGATGGTGTTCCGGGACCACACGCTCTCGGATCTCGTGGGGTTCGAGTACAAGCGGGCGGACGCGGAGTCCGCGGCGGAGGACATGGTCGCCCGCATCCGCGCCGCGGGGCGCGCGGCCGGCCCCGATTCGCTGGTGACGCTCGCGCTCGACGGCGAAAACGCCTGGGAACATTTCGCGGGGCTCGGCGTCCCGTTCCTGCGCGCGTTCTACCGGAAGCTCCAGGACGCGAAGGACATCCGGACCGTCCACCTCGGCGAAGAGTTCGAGAAGGCCCCGCCGCAGCGCCGCCTCGAGCGGCTCTGGTCCGGATCCTGGATCCACCGCAACTTCCAGATCTGGGTCGGCCACCCGGAGGACAACCTCGGCTGGGAACTGCTCGGCCAGGCCCGCGCCTCGCTCCTCGCCGCAACCCACGCGGCGGGCGTCGATCCCCGCCTCGCACCCCCTCCGAAATCGCTCGCCGCCCTGCCGAAGGACGGCCTCGAGGCCGCCTGGGAGTCCATGTTCGCGGCCGAGGGAAGCGACTGGTTCTGGTGGTTCGGGGAAGAGCACTTCAGCCCCGTCGCGGGGATCTTCGATTCGCTCTTCCGCACGCATCTCCAGAACGTGTATTCGGCGCTCGGGCTTCCCGTGCCGGCGGCGTTGCTCCGCCCGATCAAGGGAAAGGCCGCCGTCACGCCGACGTGGACGCCCCCGTGGGCGCTTCTGGAAGTGAAGATCGACGGGCGGAGGTCGGACTACTACGAGTGGATCAGCGCGGGGCACTACACGGCCGCGAAGGACGTGGACGTGATGGACCGCTCTTCGGCGTGGATCCGGGACGTATTTTTCGGTTTCGACCGGCGGCACCTGCTCCTGAGGATCGACGCGTCGGGCCCGGCGAAGGAGGGGCTGTTGACGCGTCGCGTCAATGTCGTCTTCGTGTACCCCGAGGGAAAGGCCGTTTCCGTCGCGGCCGGGGGCCGGGCCGAGGGCTGCGGCGCCACGGCCGCCGCCGGCGAAATCCTCGAGATCGCCATCCCCCTCCGGGAACTCGATGTCGTCCCCGGGGAAACGCTGGAGTTCTTCGTCGAGGCCGCCAGCGGCCCGGCCTCCCAGCGCGTCCCCGCACGATCCCCGATTTCCGCGAAGATTCCCGGCGAGGCCGACGAACGCGTCCACTGGCTCGTGTAGCCTGCCCTTTCCCGCACACACTTCGAAAGCCACGCCCATGCGCCGACTCCTCTTCGCCTTCCTCGTGAGCGCCCTGGCCGCCTGCGACTCCCGCGGCGACGGCGCTTCCCACGACGCCCTCCAGGCAAAGACGCCGCCCGCCGACATCCCGAAGATCCGGCTCGTCGATGCGTTCCCGGACCTCGAGTTCGAACGGCCGGTCAGCATCGTCACGCCGCCGGACGGGACGAAGCGCCTCTTTGTGGTCGAGCAGGACGGGCGCGTGTCGTGGTTCAGGACGGACCCGGCGCCGAAATCGGCGGAGCCGTTCCTCGACATCTCGAAGAAGGTCTTCCGCGGGCACAACGAGGAGGGACTGCTCAGCCTCGCCTTCCACCCGAAGTTCAAGGAGAACGGGTACGTCTTCGTCTGGTACTCGACGCGGAGGCCGCACGGCCACGTGCTGTCGCGCTTCAAGGTGCCGAAGCCCGAAACCGGCGCGGCGGACCCCGCGTCGGAGACGGTCTTCATCACGATCGACAAGATCTACGGCAACCACAACGGCGCGACGGTGCTCTTCGGCCCGGACGGCTTCCTGTATTTCTCCGTCGGGGACGGCGGCTCGGGCGGGGATCCGCAGAAGAACGGGCAGAACCTGGGGTCGTGGCTGGCGAAGATCCACCGGATCGACGTGGACAAGGCGGAAGGGAAGACGCCGTACTCGGTCCCGAAGGACAACCCGTTCGTGAAGGAAGCGGGGGCGCGGCCGGAGACGTGGGCGTACGGGCTGCGCAACGTCTGGCGCATGAGCTTCGACCGCAAGACGGGGGACCTCTGGGCGGGCGACGTCGGCCAGGACAAGTTCGAGGAGGTGGACCTGGTCGTGAAGGGCGGGAACTACGGCTGGCGGATCCGCGAGGGGCTGCACGGGTTCGCGGGTGAGACGGCGAAATCCGCGCTCATCGACCCGGTGATCGAGTACGGGCGCAAGGACGGCGCGTCGATCACGGGCGGAAGCGTCTACCGCGGCAAGTCGATCCCGGCGCTCGAGGGCGCGTATGT
>CAVPNQ010000038.1:0-35348 GCA_963706735.1 uncultured Planctomycetia bacterium | reverse complement strand
GAGGCGAAACACGTCGTGGCCAGGCGATTGCTCGACGATCACGTCGCCGACGGCTCCTTCTCCGCGAGCATCCAGGTCCTCCAGGAGTTTTATGCGGTGGCCACGAGAAAGATCCGGAACCCTGCGCCGCCGGCGAAAGCCCGCGCCATCGTCGCGGAACTTGCACAGCACCGGGTCGTCGAGCCCACCGCCGGCATGCTCCTCAGGGGGATCGACCTGTCCGTTCGCCGGCAACTCTCACTGTGGGATGCCCTGATCCTGGAGGCCGCACGCGACGCCGGATGCAGCACGATCTTCACGGAGGACATGGCTCACGGAAGCACGATCGAAGGACTTCGCATCACTAACCCCTTCAGGACCGCTGCGGCGCCCCCGCAGCCGTAACGGACAATGCGCGCAATTCTCCTTCTGCTGGCCGGAGCTTCTCTTGCCACCGCCGGCGATCCCTGGTTCGCCAACGCTGCGAAATCCTCCGGGCTCGACGGCGTGACGTCGAAAGACTGCATCCTCACCGACCTCGACGGCGACGGCTGGTGGGACCTCTGCATCGATCGCGAACGGCTCTTCATCAATAAGAAGGGGAAGTTCGTGGAATTGAAGGACACCGGGCTCGAGTTCCCCGAGGTTCTCCTCACGCCGCTCAAGGACGGCGCGGCGGATACCGCGAACGCGAAGAAGCAGAAGTTCGTGCCGGCATACCTGTACTTCGCGGACGTGAACAACGACGGCGCGATCGACGCGATCTGGGGCGTGCACTCGAACTGGGAGACGTTCGACGGAAAGGGCTGGCAGACGGTGAAGGAATGCGACCACGGCCTGCGGAGCCGCGTTTACCTGGGCGACGGGAAGGGACATTTCAAGCCGGCAGCGGAATCGGAGTTCTCGAAGCCGGAATCGGCCGGGCCGGCGTCCTCGCTGGCGATCTGCGACACCGACAACGACGGGAACCTCGACCTGTTCGAGGGGCGCGAGTACCGGCAGTACGGTCAGCTCTACGGCTGCGGGCCGGACCGGCTGTGGAAGGGCGACGGCAAGGGCGGGTTCACGGACGTCACGAAGGCGGCGGGGATGTGGCTGCAGGCGGAGCCGGGGACGGAGAAGAGCGCGCGGCCGAGCTACGGCGTGACGCACGCGGACTGGAACAGCGACGGGAAGATGGATTTGCTGGAGCTGGCGTACGGGCGGCAGTGGAACCTGCTGTGGAGGAACAAGGGGGACGGGACGTTCGAGGACGTCGGGCTTGCGACGCATTTTGCGGGGGACGACATCACGCACGGCCGCTACCCGCCGCAGATGAACCGGCCCCCCGAGAAGCCCTTCCGCTCCAACGGCAACACCTTCGACTGCGCAGTGGGGGACTACGACAACGACGGGGACCTCGACTGTTTCCTCGGGGAGATCGCGCATGCGTGGGCGGGGGAAGCGAGCGACCCGCCGAGCCTGCTGATCAATGGAGGTGAGAAGGCAGGGTGGGCGTTCAAGCGGGTGCCGGTGTGGGATGCGGTGCCGAAGCGGGAGTTCCGGGACAAGGTGAACTACCAGTACGCTGACCTGCACGTGGCGTGGGGGGATTTCGACAACGACGGGTGGCTGGACCTGCTGCTGGGGGGTGGCGACTACCCGGATGGGCAGTTCCTGCGGCTGTACCGGAATCTCGGGGACGGGACGTTCGAGGAGGTGACGGAGGAAGCGGGATTCAACTGGGAGGGGTGCGGCGACCTGTCGCTCGGCGACGTGGACCGGGACGGGGACCTGGACGTCGTCGCGGGGCGGTCGTTCATGCGACTGAGCCAGGAGCACCGCGACAAGTACATGGGCGGGGTCAAGACGAACGACATCGCACTGTTCCTGAACGAGGTCGCCGGGCGCAACGGGAACCACTGGCTGAACGTGAGGCTGGTGGGCAAGGACGCGAACTGGTCGGGGATCGGCGCGCGGATCACGGTGGTGGCCGGCGGCGTGACCATGACGCGCGAGATCCGGTGCGGAAGCGGGCTGGGCAACCACGAGGACGCGCTCGAGGCGCATTTCGGGCTCGGGAAGGCGGCGAAGGCCGACAAGGTGACGGTGCGCTGGCCGGACGGGAAGCTGTCGGTGCAGGAGTTCAAGGACGTGGCGGCGGACCGGTTCGTGACGATCACGCAGGGGGAGAAGGCGCCCAAACTGGAATCCCCGTCCAGGAAGTAGCTGTTATCCGCGCGTGATCCGCGCCATCCGCCAAATCCGCGAATTCCGTTCTTTTTTCCATACGGGCCCCGTCCCCGCCCGGCATACAGGGTTCAGTCCCCCATCCCCCGGAGCCCGCCGATGCGCCCGTTCGCAGCCCTTCTCGCCCTGGCCCTCCCGGCGTTCGCCGGCGACTACCTCGTCCTGTCCTCCGTCGACCCGAAAGACCCGTACTACGCCGCGGCGACCGCGATCGCCGACTTCCACAAGGCGGGAACGCCGGTCGCGTTCGACCCGGAACACCCGGACGCGATCCTCCCGAAGCTCAAGGAACTTCACCCCGTCCACGTCGCGATCGTGCTTCGCCCGGACGAACTCGACATCAACCTCGCGCGGCGCTTCCTGCGCGTCGCCGCCCAGGTGGACTCCGATCCGTTCGTGGATTTCAGCTATGGGTTCATCACGGGAGCGACGCCCGAGGACGCAAAGGCGTTCGTCGCCAACATCGTCCGCGCCTCCTCCCTGAAGCGCCCGCTCACCGTCGGCCAGGGCGTCGTCTGGGGCGGCGACGGCGGTTGCCGCGCGGACGACATCCCGTACACCGCCGGCGCGCTCTCCCTGCCGTCCCACCGCCTCGCGTTCGTCGCGCCCGACGGCCAGCACGGCCGCGACCAGAAGTTCATCGACGAAAACCTCCCCTCGCTCGGCGGCAAGGGAGCCGTCATGTTCGGCGGCCACGGAATGCCCTGGGAAATCGGCTCCGGCCCCCAGGCCGCCGACGTCGCAAAGATCAACCTGTTCCCCGCCGTCGTCTTCAACTACGCCTGCCACACCGGCGTCGCCCTCAAGTGGCACAACGAGAAGTACGAAGCCGAAGCCGTCCTGCACTCGATCGAGACGCTGGCGCCTGAGAAGAGCTTCGCGCTCGCCGTGATCCGCGCCGGCGCGACCGGCTATGTCGCCTACGTGAATCCGCGCCCCGCCGGCCCCGAACTCGACATCGACTTCCAGCGCGTCCTCGCCGGAGCCTCCCTCGGCGAATCCCGCCGGCAGGACTGGGCCAAGATCACGCTCGGGTACCTCGGGTTCGGCGAGAAGGGCATCGCGGCCCCCGACGTCGTGGACGGCACCCGCTCGCCGCGCGCCGGAATCGACATGGTCCGCGACCTCATGCTCGACGGCGCCGCCGGCGGCATCCTCTACGGCGACCCCGCGCTCCGCCCCTTCCCCGCCGCGTCCACCTCCCTGCCCCAGAGCGTCGAAGCGAGCCACTCCACCGGAATGATCCGCATCACGATCCGCGTCAACGCCTCGGATGCCTTCGTCTGGTGCTGCGATCCGTTCCGGAAGGACGGCGACGACATGGCCCTGAAGGTCTACGACCGGGTCGAGTTGCCGAAGGACTTCGGCGAAGTGGCCTCGGCGCGGGCCGACAGCGCGAAGTGGGGCGCGACGACGCTCACCACGATGCCCGTGCTGGTCGCGGAAGAGTCCGACCAGGGAAAGCGCTGGCTGCACGTGAAGGTCAACTTCTCGCGGATCGAGAGGCCGTCGGGGGACATCAACGTAGTCGTGACGGTGAGGGCGAAGAAGAAGTAGCGGCCCGGCCTACTTTCCGCCGGGCAGCTTCATCCGCTTCACCGTCCGCGCGGCCTCGTTCGACTTGATCTTCACTTCGGCCGTGTTCACGAACCAGTTGTTCTTCGCCTTGCCGGCCGCCTCGACGCCGCCGGTGGCGAGGACGGTGCAGTCCTCGAGCGTCGTGCCGAATTTCACATGGCCGCCGGCGTAGACGACGCAGGACATCCCGTCCTTGGCCACCGTCACCGCGCCCTTCGCGAAGATGACCGAGCGCGTGACCTTGTTGGCCTTCACGTCGCCCGAGCAGATGATGATGCTGTCCTCGATCACGTCGAAGTCCGCGCTGTCGCACAGCACCAGCGACCCGGCCTCGACCTTCTTGCCCTTCGCGGCCGCCACCAGCGCGATCTGCCCCTTCAACCCGCCCTTGATCTCCTTGACCGTCGCCACGGCGTCCTTGAGCGCGGCCGCCACCGCGTCGTCCGAGGTCTTCACGCCGCCGGGCGAAATGTCGGGCCCGAAAAGCGCCAGCGCCTTCTTCACCGCCGCGCGCAGCTTCGGACGGTGCTCCGTGTCCTTCGCTCCCTCGGCCAGCCACGACGCCGCTTCCTCGAACGCCCCGTCCACCTTCGCGGGCACCAGCGCCGTCGTCCACTCGAACATCTTCGACATGTCCTTCACCGGCCAGCCGTCCTTGTTCGCCGGGTCCTCCGTCAGGATCAGCGTCGCCTCGTACCCGAGCCCGACCAGCTTGTCCTTCAGCCCCTCCGCCTGGAACGGCGGCGAATACGTGCACGCCTTGTCGTTCATGATCAGCACCGGGACGCTCTTCCCCCCCGCCTTCGGCTCCTTGTTCTGCGTCGAGGGCTGCAGGATGATCCACCCCGCCAGGAGGTCGGCGTTGTCCGCCACGAACTGGATCGCCTTGACCGTTCCCTCGCTGTAGCTCACGCAGAACACGCGGTCGCCGTCGAACCCGTACTCCTTGCGGATCTTCTCGATCAGCTCCGGCACCTCCGACGCCGCCAGCCCCCCGTCCAGGCACAGCCCCAGGTGCGGCTTCGGCCCCTTCACCTGCTGCCACAGGTGCCCGTAGTCCTTCCCCGAGTGCGGCCCCGGCGGAAACGTCACGTACAGCGCAAACGCCCCCGCATCCGGCTTCTTCCACGTCGCAGGCACCGCCAGTTGGTACCGGCACCCCTTGTGCTCGCCATCCACAAGGCCGGTCTTGGGTTCCTGGGCGGAAGCGGCGCCGGCGAGGAGCAGGAGGAGGGCGGTCGGGAGGCTGAAGCGCATGGGGAACTCCGATGAGGGACGGTGGCGCGATAAGCGTAGCATCCGGGTGACGATTCTTCGAATCGGACAGGATTGGACGCACCTCTTTAACAAGCCGCGTGTTCAAGATAGTCCGGAACGATTCCGCTTCTGCGGCGTCTTACGGGGACTGGGGACAACTCTGCGAGGGAGACTGCCTTGAAAGCCTGGATCACTGCCGCATTCGTCTGCGCCCTTTCGACCGCCGCGTGCGCCGACGCCGTCCTGATGAAATCCGGCGAGCGCTACATCGGCGACGTCACCGAGGAAGGCGACTCCCTTCGCGTGAAGAACACCGCATTCCCGGCCGGCGTCCTGGTGAAGAAGGCGGACGTGAAGGTGGTCTACCCGAAGCCCGAGGCGATGCTGGAGAAGCTCGAGAAGTCGCTTCAGGGCGCGATGGCCAAGTACGAAGAAGGAAAGAAGGCGACGGACCCGAACCCGTTCATGAAGACGGCGATGGAGATGCTGTTCGACCCTGAGCTGGAGGCGCAGGAAGCGGCGGAGGTGTATCCGGCGGAGAAGAAGCAGTTCGACGGTGTGCTGACGCGGATGCACGAGCTGCGGAAGATGTGCCGGGACGGGCAGCGGATGGACGGGCCTGCCGCGCCCGAGAAGAAGCAGGGGGACCCGGTGAAGCCTGAGGCGCCGAAAAAGGCCGATCCCGCGAAACCGGCACCGAAGCCGGCTGAACCAAAGGCGGCAGGTGGGAGCGACCCGGCGGCGGTCCTCGAAACGATCCGCACAGGCGGCCCGAGTGAGCTTTCGGTCACGCTTTCGGGGCTGAACATTCCCAAGGAAGAGCGTCTCGCGGCGCCGATGATGGAGCGGTTGAAGTCGGAGACGGACCCGCAGGCGAAGGCGGCGCTCAAGGACGCGCTCGGGAAATACCCGGGGTACATCGTCGTGCGTTGCGCCGAGAACACGCTCAAGTCCAAGGGCGTGACGGACACGTTCCGCCGCGACTGCGTGGACATCCTCGCCACGAAGAAGGAAGACAAGGCGATTTCGATGATGTCGGACTTCGCGTTCGCCGCCGAGATGCGCGACCTCCGCGAATACGCCCGCGGCCCGCTCGCCGCGTACGGCAACGCCTGCCTGAAGTCCACGAGCCGCTACATCCATGTGTCCGACGCCCGCACGCGCACCGAGACGGTCGATTTCATCGCGGCGATCGGCACCCCCGAGGCCTACGGCGTCCTCGCCGGGTGCCTCATCATCGGCACTTCCAAGGAGCTTTTGGCCGCCGCCGGGATCGACGTCCCGCTCCGCGACCACGTCTGCGAGCTCATGATCGCCGGCGGCGACACCGCCTGCCCGGCCCTCGTCGCTTCGCTCTCGAACGGCAACCTGCGCAAGTGGTCCTGCTACTGCCTGAGCAAGATCAGCGGCGAAGGGTATGCGGAGAGCGACGTGAAGAGCTGGACGGCGTGGTGGAAGAAGCGCGCCGCCGAGAACGCCGGCAAATAACGGCAAAGGCAGCATTGAGTGGTGTCGAGTGCTGGGTTTCGCGGCCGTCACTCAATTCTCACTGCTCACCACTCCTCACTGCCGCGCGACGACTTCGGCCGCCCAGTCCTTCGCGCTCAGCGGCGAGCCGGTCGCGCGCCGCACGAGCTCGTCCCAGCGCCAGAGCGCGCCCGGCGCGAAGACCGCCTTGCGCAGCCACGCCCCCGCCTTCCGGTTCCCGATGAGCCGCTTCCCCGCCACCTTCCTGCGGATCGTTCCCTCGAGCTGGCTGGCCATGAGATCGCCGAGCAGGTAGTTGTGGTAGTAGACGGGCGAGCAGGCGATGTGCATTTTCGACGCCCAGTCCGGGGCGTTGCGGCCGGCGGGTTTCGGGACGCCCTGGAGGCGTTCGACGAGCTCCCACCAGAGGGCGTCGAGGTCGCGCTCCGGGTCCTCGTACAGGGCGCGTTCGAAGCGGCACATCACGAGGGCCCAGCGGGCGAAGACGAGGAGGCCGCGGCGGCGTTCGCGCGCGATGAGGGCGGACAGGCGCTTGACCTCGGCGGGCGGCAGGCCGCGCACGCCGCCGAGCCAGTCGGCGGACTGGACCTGGCGGCCCATCAGGAGGGCGATCGACTCGGTCGTGAGCGTGTGGGACGGCGAGCGCAGCAGGAACGGGAGCTTCGGGTCGATGTACTTGTCGTAGACCGCGTGGCCCAGCTCGTGGAGAAGCGTCTCCATCCAGCGCGCCGACGGCGTCAGGTTGCACAGGATGCGCACGTCCTGCTTGCGGTCGATGCAGGTGCAGAACGCGTGCTGGCTCTTTCCCTTCGCCGGGTAAAGCGAGCTGCGCTTGAGGATGTCGCGGACCTCCATGCCGAGGCCGTCGTACGTCTGGAGGGCGAGCTTGACGAGGTCCGATTTCTCGAAGAGCCCGTTGAGGTCGAGTTCCGGGGAACGCGGGACCTGCTGGAAGAACGGGTCGGCGTAGAACCAGGGCGGCGGGTTCGGGACGTCGCCCGTGGCGAGCCCGTAGCGCACGCGCAGGTCGGCGTCGATCTTCTTCTTCTTTTCCTCGCGCCACGGCTTTTCCGTGCGTCGCTCGAGGTCGTCGAGGATGCGCCAGAGTTCGTCCGGCTCGATCTCCTGCCCGGCGAGCGCCATCCGGTAGTAGTCCGGGAACCCGCCGGCCCGCGCGTTTTCGTTCCTCAGCCGCGCCAGCTCGCGCACCTTCCCGTGCACCGCGCTGCCGATCTGCTTCGACGCCTCCCACGCGGCCTGCCGCTCCCTGAGATCGGTCGAGCTCTGCAGCACGTTCGCGATCACGTTGTCGCCGACCTTCCTGCCCCCCAGCGTCGAGCGGAAATTGTTGTAGATCCCCTGCACCTCGACCTCGAGGTTCACGATCTTCTTCACCAGCGCCGGCGACTTGCGCTCCCTCAGGAACGCCCGCCACGTCCGCTCCAGCGCCCGCGCCGTCTTCACGTCCCGCGGCGGCGCCTTGCGCCACCCCGTCAGCTTCTCAAACCCCTCCGCGTCGCTGTAGATCGCCGCTTCCTTCTTCCCCAGCTCCGCGCTCCTCTTCTCCCACTTCTTCAGCCCTGTCGTCGCCAGGTTCCACCACGCCAGCCCGGACTCGCGCCCGATCGGCTCCACCTCCCGGCGGTGGGATTCGAGAAATGCGGCGACGCCGGTGTCTTTCATCGAAGGGCCCTCCGGTGCGAAAAAAAAAGGGCCGGGGTTGCCGGCCCTTCTGGGTTGTATCGGGAAACCTACTTCTTCTTCGTCAAACGCCCCGCGATCTTCGCCTTCTGGAACTTCGCCAGGATCGCTTCGGCTTCCTTGATCGGCACGTCCTTCACGACCGGGATCACCATGCGGGCCGCGAGTTCCTTGGCTTCCTTGATCGGGCAGCTGCGCACCTCGGCGATGATCTTGGCCGCGACTTCCTGGTCCTTGGGGGAAGCGATGCGGTTCAGGAAGACGCTCGCCAGGTCGCCCCCGAGTTCCTCGACATCGTCCATGTCCACGGACGGCTTGATGATCCCGCCGGGCTTGACCGGGCCGGGGCCCTTCGGCGGCGGGCCCTTCGGCGCGGGGCCCTTCGGGGCGGGCTTGGCCGGGGCTTGCTCGGGAAGTTCCTCGATCTCGTCGAGGGGCTCGATGTCGTCCAGCGGCTGGATGTCGTCCACCGGGGAAACGTCGTCCAGGTCGAGCGTGGGAACCTCGTCCAGCAGGTCCACCGTTCCGAGATCCTCGTCGTCGCCGCCCTTCCTGGGCGCCGGCTTGGGCGGAGGAGGAGGCGGCGGCTTCGCCGCGGCCGGGGCCGGTTTCGGCGGCGGCGGAGGTGCGGGCCGTGCGGGGGGAGCGGGGGCGGGGGCGGGGGCCGGCGCGGGCCGCGCCGCCGCCGGGGCCGCTTCCGCAAACGACGGCTTCGGCTTGCCGACGCGCCGGAACACGAACGTCTCGCCGCACGCAGGGCACACGAACGCGCTGTTGTCCCAGATGAATGACACCGCCGTCACCAGCGAGCCGCCGTCCGCCGTCCCGAACGACGGCTTGATCGGCCAGTTCACCTTCGGGATCCGTTCCTGCGGCCGGGCCGTGATCCGGAACTCGATCCCCGCCCCGGAAAGATCCATCAGCTTCGGCTTCAGGATCCGCACGTCCTGCTTCGTCAGCCGCGACAGGAAAATGATCGGAGCCGATTTCAGAATCTGCTCCGCCACCTTCGACTCCAGCGTGAACGTCCTCGCGAACCCCGCCGTCGCTTCCGCAATCTTCGAGTCCTTCGAGGACTCGATGACGATGCTGTACTCCGCGTCCGCTTTCGACAGGTCGGCCGTCTTGGGCTGCTGCGACATGGCGGGCTCCTGATCCTGGAAGGAATTGGTTGAAGAGGAAAAAGGCTAGCAATGGGTGGAGGGGGGGTCAAGAAAGGGGAGTGGGGGGCTCGGGGGGAGAGAACGGGGAAAACGGCCGGGAAACGAAAAACGAAAAAGGAAAAGCCGTCGATCCCAGGCCGTTCCCTTTTCGTTTTTCGTTTTTCGTTTTTACTTTTTCGTTTCCTGGCCGTTTTTCCTACATCCACCCCCGCGACCGATACCACCTCCCCGTCTCCAGCAGCCCATCCGAATGCCCGATCCGAGCGCTCCACCCCAGCGCCTCCCCCGCCCCTGACGGCTCGCATGCCCACCCCTCCGCCAGCATCTCCGCCGCTTTGTCACGGTTGAAGATCGACCGGCCCCCCGTCAGGGTTTCCGAGACCGCCGCCGCCGCCGTCAGAACCCCTGCGGGAATCCCCACCGCCAGCGCCGGCGCCCCGACAGCCTCTTCCACCCTCTCCGCCAGCCCCCGCGCCGTGATCACCTCGGGATGCGCCAGGTAGTACGCTTCCCCCGCCTTCCCACGCTCCGCAGCCGCAATCAGCCCCGCCGCCAGGTCGCGCACGTGGATCAGCGACAGGCACTGCTCCGGGTTGGGAAGCGGCTTCAGGTGCCACGCCACGATCCGGAAGATCTCGAGCACGGCCTCGTCGCGCGGGCCGTAGACGACCGGCGGGCGGGCGATGATCACCGGAACGCGGCCCGCGAACTCCGCGCACACCGCTTCCGCCGCCGCCTTGCTCCGCCCGTAGGCCGATACCGGCTTGCACGGGTCGCCGTCGCGCGTCGGCCGCCCCGCGGCGCACGGCCCCACCGCCGCCAGCGACGTCACCACGACCACCGACTTCAGCGGCCGCTTCGCCCTCGCGCACGCCGTCAGCAGCTTCCGCGTCGCCTCGGCGTTCCCCTCCATGAACTCCGCCTCGGTCCGCGCCTTGATCACCCCCGCCACGTGGATCACCGCGTCCACGTCGTCCAGCGCCGCATCCAGCCCCACCCCGCGCGACACGTCCCCCGGCGCGAGGCGCACGTCCCGCCCTTCCAGCCACCGCAGCTTGTTCGGGTCTCGGACGAGCGCCGTCACCGCATCGCGACGCGCGAGAAGCGCGTCGACGAGGTGCGATCCGACGAATCCCGTGCCGCCGGTGATGAGATGCCGCATCAGGTCATCCTAGCCGGGCAAACGGGAAGCAGGAACTCATCGTCCCCCTCGTTCCCTTGCGCCCCCCTCAGGAATCGGTTAGAAATCGGCGCGTGGTGGACATCTTCAAGAAGGCCCTCGACTGGCAGGATGCGCGCGTCGCCCAGCGCGAAGGGTGGTATCCGTACTTCCGCGCGCTCGACAAGGCGATGGGCCCCAAGGCGATCTACAAGGGCCGCGAGATCATCATGTGCGGCTCGAACAACTACCTCGGGCTGACGCACCACCCCAAGGTCAAGCAGGCGGCGCTGAAGGCGATCGAGGACTACGGGACGAGCTGCTCCGGGTCGCGGTTCCTGAACGGCACATTGACGCTGCATGAAGAAGTCGAGCGCCGGCTGGCGAAGTTCATGAAGCGCGAGGCGTCGCTGGTGTTCTCGACGGGGTTCCAGACGAACATCGGGACGATCACGGCGCTGGTGGGGCGCGGCGACACGGTGGTGATCGACAAGACGGACCACGCTTCCATCGTGGACGGGTGTTACCTGTCGTTCGGGGAGACGAAGCGGTACCGGCACAACGACATCGAGGACCTTGAGCGGGTGATCAAGGACGTGAAGGACCCGCAGAGGTGCATCGTGATCGTGGACGGGGTGTTCTCGATGGAAGGCGACCTGGCGGACCTCCCGGGGATCGTGGCGCTGAAGAAGAAGTACGGGTTCCGGCTGATGGTGGACGACGCGCACGGCATCGGGGTGATGGGAGAGCACGGCCGCGGGACCTGCGAGCACTTCGGGCTGGAGAAGGAAGTGGACCTGGTGATGGGGACGTTCTCGAAGTCGTTCGCTTCGCTGGGCGGTTTCATTGCGGGCGACGACCAGATCATCCACTACATCAAGCACCATTCGCGGGCGCTGATTTTCAGCGCGGCGATTCCTGCGTCGAATGCGGCGTCGGTGCTGGCGGTGTGCGACATCATCGAGAACGAGTACCCGCCGTTGCGGGACCGGCTGTGGCACAACACGAAGAAGATGGCGACGTCGCTGAAGGAGATGGGGTTCCAGACGGGGCACACGCAGTCGCCGATCATCCCGATCCTTGTGGGCGACATGAGGAAGACGTTTGAGTTCTACCTGGGGCTGCTTCAGGCGGGGGTGTTCGTGAACCCGGTGATTCCGCCGGCGGTGGAGCCGAACCGGACGATGATCCGGACGAGCTACATGGCGTCGCACACAGACGAGATCCTGGACCAGGCGCTGGGGATCATCCAGGCGGTGGGGAAAGCGGTGGGGGTGATTTGAGGACGGGAAAGGACCAGGAAACGAAAAACGAAAAACGAAAAACGAAAAAGGAAAAGTCACGGCAGAACGCGGCTTTTCCTTTTTTGTTTTTCGTTTTTCGTTTTTCGTTTCGTGCGCCGTGACCACCACCGCCACTCCCGTCTCAACCTCTGCCGATCTCAAGGCGTTCCTCCGCTTCCCGTGGGGCATTTATCGCGGCGACGCAAATTGGGTCCCTCCCCTGCTGTCGGAGGTGAAGAAACTCCTGTCGAAGGAGCATCCGTTCCACCGGCATGCGGAGACGCAGCTGTTTCTCGCGCGGCGTGAGGGGCGGGTGGTCGGCCGGATCGCGGCGTGTGTGAATCGCGCGCACCTCGACGCCTGGAAGGACGGGGCGGGGTTCTGGGGGTTCTTCGAGTGCGAGGATTCGCGCGAAATCGCCGCGGCGCTGTTCGACGCCGCCGCCGCGTGGCTCCGCGAACGCGGCATGACGGTCCTCCGCGGCCCCTGCTCGTTCTCGACTAACGAGGAGTGCGGCCTGCTCGTCGAGGGGTTCCACGAGCCGCCAACGTTCATGATGACCTACAACCCGAAGTATTACGTCCCGCTCGTCGAGGCTTGCGGGTTCACGAAGGCGAAAGACCTCTGGGCGTGGCTCGTCGACCGCCCGTCGTTCACGCCCCCCGAAAAGATGTACCGGGTCGCCAAACGCCTCCAGGAACGGGAAGGCATCGTCGTCCGCCCCGTGGACATGACGAAGGTCGAAAAGGAACTCTCCCTCCTCCGCGAGGTCTACAACAAGGCCTGGGCCAGCAACTGGGGCGCCATCCCCATGACCCCCGAGGAATTCGAAATCGTCGCCGACGACTTCCGAAAGATCGTCCGCCCCGAGTTCCTCCTCTTCGCCGAAATCAAGGGCCAGCCCGCAGGCTTCTCCCTCTCCCTCCCCGACTACAACTTCGTCTTCCGAAAGATGAACGGATCCCTCTTCCCGTTCGGCTGGCTCACCTGGCTCCTCAACGTGAAGAAAATCCGCCGCCTGCGCTACATCACGATGGGCATCCTCCCCGAGTTCCAGCGCCGCGGCCTCGACTCGATCTTCTACATCGAGACCATGCAGGCCGGCCTCAAGGGCGGCTGGCAGGAGTGCGAAATGTCCTGGATCCTCGAGGACAACACCGTCATGAACAACACCATCGAGGCGTTCGGGGGGAAGCGCACCAAGGTCTACCGGATCTTCGACCGGCCGATTTGAGGCGCGGGTAGGATGAGCGGGATGCGGGCCCTGGCGCTGACCCTCCTGTGTGCGATCTGCGGCCGCTCGGAGACGCCGGAAGAGTGTCTCGCGCGCGACGCGAAAGCTGTCGAGGCGTGGAAGGCCTCCCCGGTCTCGCTCTCGGGCCGCGTCGTGGACGAGGACGGGTTCGGCGTCGCGGCGACTGTCTCGGTGCAGGGGCGCCCGGGGACCGCGGACAAGCGCGGCTGGTTCCGCCTCGAGAATCTCACCCGTCGGAATGCGCTTCTGACCGTCACGGCCGAGGGATTCTTCGTGGAACTGCGCGTGGCCGACCTCGAAATCCCCACCGGTGCCGACGCGGCGGACATCGGCACCGTCCGCATCCGGGCCCGCCGCCCCGGCCGGGCCCGGCTCGTCTTCGGCGGCGACGTCATGATGACGCGACGCTTCGTCAATCCGGACAACATTGAAGCGCCTCCCGCGGCGCTGCTGCGGAAGGACTCCGTCGCGGCGGACGCCGCGGAAGTCCTGCGGGAGGTCGCGCCGGTCCTCCTGGCGGCCGACTTCGCGGTCCTGAACCTCGAAACGGTGATCGGCGAAAACTGCGGCGATCCCGTCTCGACGAAGGAACATAACTTCCTGACGCCGCCGGGCGCCCTGGACGCCCTGAGGGCCGCCGGCGCCGATGCGTTCACTCTCGGAAACAATCACTCGTGGGACTACGGGGACGCGGGCCTGAAGTCCACGCTGGCCGAGCTGCAATCGCGCGGGCTCGCGTGGTGCGGCGCCGGCCGGGACGAGGCGGCGGCGCGCCGCGCCGCCGTGCTCCGGTCGCCGGCCGGATCGTTCCATCTGCTCTCTTACAGCGGAATTGCCGGAACCGACGTGCCGCTTCTTGCCGAGGGCGACCGGGGCGGCGCCGCCCCCATGGACCCCGCTCGCATCGACCAGGACGTCCGCACCTGCGCCGCGGCCGGGCCCGTCATCGTGGCGCTTCATAGCGGCACCGAATACTCGAGCAAACCGACCGCGCGCGTCCGTGCCGCCGCAGCCGCCGCCTCGGCCGCCGGCGCCGCCCTCGTCGTCGGCCACCACCCGCACGCCCCCCAGGGCCTCGCCCTCGAAAACGGCGTCCTCGTCGCCCGCTGCCTCGGCAATTTCGTCTTCGACCAGTCCCGCTACGAAGCCCTTCCCGGCCTCCTCCTCATCGCGGATTTCGAGGACGGACGCGTCGCGGCGGCGAGGATCGTCCCGATCGTGAGCGACGACTACCGGCCGCTCCCCGCCGCCGGCCCCCTGGCGCGATGGACGGCCCGCCGCGTCGGGGCGCTTTCGCGGGACGTGGCGGTGTACTGGGAGGCGGGTGGAATCCAGGTCGATCTGGAAGCGCCGCACCGAGCCGCCTCGGAACGGCAGGCCATCCTGTCCGAAGGGCAACCGGCGCGCGTGGCGCCGGACGATCCCGCCGCGTTCGTGGTGGGGGCGAAGGCTGCGGTGGCGCTCGAGTCCGGACGCGACCTCCTTCGCGCCGGGGGGTTCGAGGGCGGCGACGTGGACGCCGACGTCCTCGAAAGCGGCGTGTGGAGCCTCTCCCCCGGCGCGCGAATCTCGACGTCGGGAGCCCGCAGCGGGACCGCCGCCCTCCGCCTCGTGTGCGCCCCGCGCGCCGAAGCGGCCACCCGCTTCCGGATCCCCGTCCCCGGCCGATTCACGATCGCGGGCTGGTGGAACGCGCCGCGGGGGGCGACCGCCTCCGTCGAATGCGACTTCTGTGAACTTCCCTCCCTCGATCCGGTCAGCCGGGCGATCGCGGGAACCGTGGACGCCGGCGCCGCGGGCTGGAAGCCGTTTTCGTTCGAGGTCGTGAGACCGGGGAAAGCGCGCTTCATCCGCCTTCGGCTCGCCGCGACCGGGCCGGCGGGACAAACGGCCGAAGTCCTCTTCGACGACGTGGCGGTCGTGGAGTGGGAACCCGTGAAGGGCCGGCGGGCGGGGC
Organism: uncultured Planctomycetia bacterium; assembly: GCA_963706735.1. Lineage (GTDB taxonomy): Bacteria > Planctomycetota > MHYJ01 > WSZJ01 > WSZJ01 > WSZJ01. Next base: position 20,299 of record CAVPNQ010000038.1, on the reverse strand, counting down.
CGAACGAATGGGACTGGCTGCGGGCGGCCGGGGCGCACGGGGCCACTGCGGTGACGCTCGAGATCGAGCGTCTCGGGAGAGACTGAAGCTGCAAATTTCCGTCGTTGGCAGTTGACGCAGCCACCGCAGCCTCTACTCTGGTCCACCCTGATTCACGGAGGATTCCCTGATGGCCCGCCGGTTCGCCTGTGCCGTTGCCCTCGCCGCCCTGACCGCGGCCGTTGCTTCCGCGCAGGCCGCGGACATCGAGAAGAAGCTCCGCTCGACCGATCCCCGTCCGGGCCAGCGCTGGGTTGACGGAAAGCCGGAAATCGGGGTTAAGGAAGTGCGGGTGCACGAAGGGGGCCGGGAGATCCAGGCGTGGGTGGTGCCGCCCGGCGGGGACATGTCGATCCGGATCAGCGGCGAGAACCGGATCCTGGTGCAGGCCCGTCCGCAGATCGAGAGCCGGACGTCGCCGGAACTCTCCTATGCGATCGCCTGGGTCCTGGACGGCGCGCCGGAGCAGCGGAAGAAACTCCGCACGCTCCCGCACAAGACCGCCCTGTTCGAGGGCGGCATCGACGGCGTTCCCGGCGTGATGGACGACTTCGTCATCGACATCCCCACGCAGGGATCGCACACGCTCGTCCTGAAAGTTCCCGCCGACGCCCGCGCGGGCGTCGTGCTCCGCTTCCGCTACGAAGAGGCGAAACCCGCAGGCAAGAGCTACGGGTCGACGACCGGCCCGAATTCGCACAAGGAGACGTGGTGGATGGGGACGGTCTCCTACCTCACTTTCGGCTATGACGACAACGTCTGGCGCTTCTCGGGCGAAGACAGCCACCAGTACGAGGAACACAAGCGCAACGACCCGCACGACAAGTACGACCACATGGACTCGGTCGCCGACTTCTACATCGACTCGGACCTGGACGTGTTCATCATCACCCCCGAGAACCCGCTCGGGCGCTTCTACATCGGCGGGATCCTGGACGAGCGCTGGTACATCCAGAATCACCACAAGAGCACGGACACGTTCGGGGCGTATTTCAAGCACGCGATCCTGCCCACCCTGAACTACAAGATTTTCGGCAACTGGGCGCCGAACCGCTTCTACCGCAACCTGGATCCGCAGGAAGTCCCGGGCTTCCAGCGCGCGCACGCCCACTACGACCGGTACGAGATCGGGGGACGGATCTGGGGACGGCTGGCGAAGGGGCTCTCGGCGACGGTGGGGTACACGTGGGAGATGGTGGACTGGAACGGAAGCTTCAACGAGAGGGACACGAAGTCCCACATCGGCGAGATCGGGGTCCGGGTCAAGGCGGCGAAGTGGCTTTCGTTCGAGCTCGGGCTCGAGGGGAAGGTGGCGCGGGCGCTCGCGACGGGGACGGAGCGGGACAGCTCGCACCGGCAGCTGGCGCCGCGGCTGGGGGTGGATCTGCAGCTGGGCCGGGTGCTGCTCGGCGGGGGGTACAAGTTCGAGTGGCGGGAGTACACGACGGACAACTCGCGAAGCAGCGATCCCGCTCACGCCGACCGCGAGGACAAGAAACACGAGTTCAGCGTCTACGTCGGCTACAAACTCGGCGAGTCGTCCAAGCTGACGCTCGAGTACACGCGGACGCGGAGGACCGTGGACCTGCCGTCGGGATCCGGGTCGCTCGACGAGGGGAACCTGGAATACACCGCGAACACCCTCGAGATCACGCTCCTGTTCCTGTGGCCCTGATTCCCGGGAAACAGGTAGCCTTCCACCCATGAGCGTCCTCGCCGCTTCGCTGGCCGGCGCCCTGGCCGTCGGGGGCTGGTGGGAGTACCGGCGGCACCTCGCCCACGTGCGCGCGATCCCGATGCGCATCCACGTGAACGGGACCCGTGGAAAGTCGAGCGTGACGCGCCTCATCGCCGCTGGGCTGCGCGCCGGCGGCATCCGGACGTTCGCAAAAACGACCGGCACCGAGCCGCGCATGATCTTCCCGGACGCGCGCGAAGAGCACATCCCGCGGCCGGGACGCGCCAACATCATCGAGCAGCTCAAGGTGTTCCGGCGCGCCGCGCAGGAAGAGTCCCACGCCATCGTCGTGGAGTGCATGGCTCTCCAGCCTCACATCCAGTGGCTGGCCGAGCACCGGATCGTGAAATCGACCGTGGGCGTGATCACGAACGTCCGGGCGGACCACCTGGACGTGATGGGGCCGACCGTCGCCGACGTCGCTCGGTTCCTCAGCGCGACCATCCCCCCCGGCGGAGTGCTCTTCACCGCGGAGCGCGAGCTGCTCCCGGTCCTCCAGCGCGAAGCCGCCGCGGTGGGCGCCCGCGTGGTCGCTTCAGCGGAGTCCGAGGTCAGCGACGTCGAGGTCCGCTCCTTCGGGTACGTCGAGCACCGCGAGAACGTCGCGCTGGCGCTTCGCGTCGCGGCGCATTGCGGGGTGGCGCGGGAAGCGGCGCTGGAGGGGATGCGGAGGTGCACGCCGGACCCGGGGGTCCTGCGGGTGCACCGGATCCGGTATTTCCAGAAGGAGATTGAGTTCGCGAACGCCTTTGCGGCGAACGACCGTGACTCGACGCTGATGATTTTCCGGCGGCTGGGCCTGGGCAGCCATCCGGACCGCCGGAACATCGTCATCTTCAATTCGCGCGGCGACCGGATCCAGCGGGCGGAGCAGTTCGCCGACATGATTGCGGCGGACATGGGGCTGGTTGACACGGTGATCCTGACGGGCGACCTGACCGGCGCGGTCGTGAACCGCGCGATCCGGCACGGCGCGCCCGAGGAAAAGATCGTGGATCTCGGGGACCTGGGGGAAGAGCAGGTCAACGTGGTGTTCGAGGCGGTGCTGGATGCGACGCCCGAGAAGGCGCTCGTGGTGGGGGTCGGGAACATCGGCGGCCTGGGGCACGGGATCGTCCATTACTTCCAGAATCGCGGGGAGGACCGGCATGGCGCCGCTGCCAGCTGACCGGCCGGGCTCCCTGCTGCCCCGGCTCTGGCTGCGGGCGGTCGCCGTCACCCTTCTCGCCGCCTCGACGGCGTGGGCGGCGGGCGGCTCCGCGTCCTCGCCCCCGCCGGCGGACCAGCTGATCGAGGCGATCGCGCTGGGGCTCGTGGTGTCGCTCGCGTTCACCGAGACGCTGGGCCTCGCGACCGGCGGCATGATCGTCCCCGGCTACGTCGCGCTGGCGCTCGCCCAGCCGCCCGCCGCAGCCGGCAAGACCATCACCGTCACGCTCGTCGTCGCCCTCGCAACCTACGGCGTCGTCCGGATCCTCTCCCGCTACATGCTCATCTACGGCCGCCGCAGGACCGTCATCATCATCCTCGTCGCTTTCTCCCTCGGCGCCCTCGCCCGCTCCATGCCCATCACCATCGACGACAAGACCTCCATCGCCCTCGTCCCCATCGGCTTCATCGTTCCCGGCCTCATCGCCGACTGGATGGAACGCCAGGGCCTCGTCCAGACCATCTCCTCCCTCATCATGGCCAGCGTCATCGTCCGCCTCCTCCTCATCGCCCTCGGTGGAGGCGCCGTCCTGTGAGATTCCGCGAAGGCAAAGTCCCCCCCGCCACCCTCGCCGGCCTGGCCCTCCTCGCCGCCCTCGTCTACATCGCGGTGGAACGCTTCCAGGTGGACAAGCGCGAAGACGCTTACCGTGAAAAGAAAACCGCGGTCGCCGCCGTGAGGAAGGGCCAGGAAGCGATCCGGGCGGGGCGTAAGCGCGCCGGGCTGGAAATCAACTACGACCAGGATCCGGTGCACACGGGGCTGATCGGGACCGACGACCAGTCGGGGGCGCTGACGACGGACAAGGGGTACCTGCGCGCGAAACAGATCGCGACCCAGCCCAACCTGGCCGCCGTCATCGTCGCGTGGCTCAGGAAAGCGAACGTCCAGAAAGGCGACATCGTCGCGGTCGGCATGACCGGCTCCTTCCCGGGCGCAAACCTCGCGGCGATCGCCGCGATCGAATCGCTCGAGGCCCGCCCGGTCCTCATCACCTCCATCGGTTCCTCCACCTTCGGCGCCAACCAGGCCGAATTCACCTGGCTCGACATGGAGAAGGCCGCCTTCGACGCGGGCGTCATCCACACCCGGTCGGTCGCAGCGTCGATCGGCGGAGACAAGGACAAGGGCATCGGCCTCAACAAGGCCTCGATCGAGGCCATCCGCGCCGCCATCGCGCGCAACGGCGCCGAGAAGATCGAGGAGAAGACGCTCGTGGACTCGATCGCGCGCAGGATGGAGATTTACGCGAAGACGGCAGGCGGGGTGGACAAGGTGAAGTGCTACATCAACATCGGCGGCGGTCTCGCCTCGGTCGGCTCGAACCTGATCGGGGACAAGCTCATCCCGACCGGCTACTCCGACAAGTGGGTCGAACGAAACTACCCCGTCATGGGCGTCATGCTCCGCTTCCTCAAGGCCGGCAAGCCCGTCATTCACCTCAACGACTTCCGCAAGATTGCCGAGGACCACGGGCTCTCCATCAAGCCGAGCGCTCCCAGCGAGCCCGGCGAAGGCCCGCTCTTCATTTCGCGCCGCTACAACCTCGTCCTCGTCCTGGGCTCGCTCCTCGGCCTCATCGCGACCATCGTCGCGGTGGCCCTTCTCGATCTCCGCCATGCGATCTTCGGCCGACCGACGCCATCGCCCGCGCAGCCGAAGGTGGAAGTGCCTCCCCCGTCGAAAGGCGGACCGGACCCCGGCGAGACCGTCCTGTAAGCCGGGCCGGGAATGAGACTTCTCATGCCTAATCCCTCCTCGGCCCGGCTTGTCCTGAGCGAGCCCGCCGAAGCCCGAAGGGCGAAGGCGGGGCGAGTCGAAGGATTCCGGTGACGCGGAACAAGTGCCCTCGGATGAGAATTGCTTCTGTTCGCTTAACCCCCCCGGTCCCGCTTCCGATAGAATCCACCTCTGACCCCGGGGGGACCCTCATCGGCGCTTCCATGAAATCGGCTGCAATCATCGTCCTGGCGCTGTCCCTTCTGGCCCTGGCTACCCCGCCGGACCGGACGGTGTGGTCCACCACGAAGCCCGCGGGGTCGCCGAAGGTGGTGAAACTGGTTTCCGCGGGGAAATCGCTGACGTACTACGCGCTGGAAGGCGAAGGGGCGTCGGTACGTGTGAAGGGCCCGACACGGCTGCGGATCTCGGTGCGCGGGCACTTTGCGACGGGGGACCCGGCGTCGCGGGAAGTGACGCTGAGCGTGGCGATGGATGGGGGCGAGGCGAAGGACACGAAACTGAAGTGCGGGCGGACGAAGGAAACGACGTACGCGGAGGGGGCGGAGGGGGAAACGCCGGGCGGGCGCGAAGAGCTGATCCTCGATGTGCCGGAGGGAGAGCACACGTTCGCGGCGAAGACGGATGCGAGGGCGTGCGGCGCGTTCGCGGTGCCCTCGAAGAAGAAGAAGATCCTGAGGACGGAAATGACGCCGGCGGCCTTCGAGCGGGCGGTCGAGGAGATCTACCAGGAGCGCGAGCGGACGTGGTATTTCGCGACGGCGGAGAAGCCGGTCACGCTCGAGGTGACGGGCCCGACGACGCTCCGGATTTCGGCGGCGCTGAACTTCGATTCCTCGATGCGCACGGCGACGGAGTGGAAGCTGGAAGCGCTTCTGGACGGGACGGTGGCGACGGAAAAGACCTGGAAGAGCAGCCGGAGCCACACGCGGAGCTACCCGGACGAAAAGACGCTGGTGCCGGGGCAGCTGGAGTCCTTTGACCTGCCCGTTCCGGAGGGGCGGCACAAGATCGAGTTGCGACCGCGAGGTAATCTCAGCACGGCCTTCCGCATCCAGATCCCGACGACGGATCTGAAGAAGGGCGAGAAGAAGTAGTAGTTCACTCGCCCTTGGGCCGAGGGGCCGCTGGTTCCGGGGCCGCTTCCCTGGCGCGCGCGGTCGTGATGAGCGCCACCGCCCCGATGACGAGAGCACCCGCGACGGCGGTGCGCGCCCCCGGCTTCTCCGCGTTGAACGCCCAGCCGAGCAGCACGGCGACGAGCGGGTTCACATAGGCGTAGGAAGTCGCGACGACGGGCGTCGTGTGGCGGAGCAGCCAGACGAACGCCGTGAATCCGACGATCGAGCCGAAGACCACGAGGTAGGCGACCGCGAGGGCGGACTTGAGGGTCACGGCCTGCAGGTTCAGCCGCGGCCACTCCCCCGCCGCGGCCCCGACCGCCAGCAGCAAGGCTCCGCCGGCGATCATCTCCATCGCCGTGGCCATCAGCGGCGACTCCGGCAACCGCACGCGCTTCGAGAGGACCGACCCCAGGGCCCACGATGCCGCGGCGAACAGAAGCGCGGCGGCCCCCGCGGGATCGACGGCGCCCGCATTCCACGGCTGGACTAGAAGGGCCACGCCCGCGAGGCCGACCAGGATTCCCGCGACGACCCGCGGCCCGGGCAGGCGGCCGCCGGGGAGCATGGCGCCGATGGCGACCGCCCAGAGGGGGACGGTCGCGATCAGAAGCGACGCCAGCCCCGAAGGGACGGTCTTCTCAGCCCAGCAGACCGCGCCATTGCCGCCCAGGAGCATCAGCCCCCCGATGAGCGCTGCCGCAGGCCAGTGGCTCCTCTCCGGCCTCGGAACGCCTCGCCCCCGCACGACCGCATACATCCCGAGCCCGGCCGCGAGAAACCGCGCGCCGGCCATCGTGAAGGGCGGAAGCGTATCGATCGCGAACCTGATGGCGAGGTAAGTGGACCCCCAGATCAGGTAGACGGCCGCCAGGGCCAGGGCAATCTTGGATGCAGACGCGCGGGGAGGCATGGAAGCCGATGGCATAAGGGCGCCCGGCCAAACGCGCAAGGACGGACCGTACGGGTTCCGCAATGCTTCCGCCCCCGATGGGGCCGGGTTACCATCCAATGTTTGTCACGCCATGGCGCCCAACACCACCCTCCTCAACGGCCGTTACCAGGTCATCCGCACGCTCGGACGCGGAGGCATGGGTGTCGTCCACGAAGTCATGGACCACGTCCGCAAGGAAGTGCTGGCGCTCAAGACCGTCCGCGCCGACCGCCTGCCCAACGTCGAGCTGTTCCGCCACGAGTTCCTCCTCCTGTCGCGCTTCCGCCACCCCAACATCGAGCGCGTCTACGACTTCGGGAAACTCGAGCCCGAGAACGACTACTTCTTCACCGCCGAGCGCGTGGACGGGAAGAACCTGTTCGAGGCCACGGAAAACGTGGACCTCGCGCGCTGCCTCGACCTCGGCGCCCAGGTCGCCCGCGCGCTGTCGTTCATGCACGAGCGCGGCCTCGTCCACCGCGACGTGAAGCCCGCCAACATCCTGGTCCCCGATCACGGCTCCACTCGCGTCATCGACTTCGGCATCGCCAAGCCCCTCGACGACCTCGGCGAAGTCGCCGGCACCCTGGGCTACCTCGCCCCCGAGGCCCTTCGCGGCCAGCCCTTCGACCACCGCGTGGACCTCTACGCCCTCGGCGTCACGCTCTACGTCATCCTCGGCCGCATGCCCCCGTTCGAGGGCGTCACCACGACCGAGATCATCGGCTGCCACCTCCAGGAACAGCCTCGCCCGCTGCGCGAGATCAATCCCTCCATCCCCACGCGCGTCGAGGCCATCGTCATGCGCCTCCTCCAGAAAGACCCCGGCGACCGCTTCCAGAGCGCCGATGAAGTCGCCAACGAGCTCGCCATGGCCGCCGGCCAGTCCCCGTCCCTCGAGATGCGCAAGACGGTGGACGGCTTCCTGGGAAGCGGCACGCTGGTGTCGCGGGACCACACGCTGAAGAAGCTGATGGACGCGATGGCGATGCGGGCGCGGATGGTGCTGCGGCGTGGCGAAGTGACGCGCGAGTTCGGGCGGAAGTCGGGGAACGCGCCGGTGCCGTGCGCCTTTGCGGTCGTCGGCGAGTCCGGGTCCGGAAAGACGCGCTTCCTCAGGGAATTCCGCATCCAGTGCCAGGTGCGCGGGATGGCGTGTTACGAGGGGATGCCGGACGGGACGCGGCTGGGGGCGTGGTCGCGGGTGATTGCGGGGATGGCGGCCAGCCGGGGCGGGCCGCCGCCGGAGGGCGACCCGCTGCCGTTCATCCTCGACACGGCGCGGACGAAGGCGTGCGCCATCCTGCTCGACAACTTCGAGGAGGCCGACGAGGACTCGCGGGACCTGCTGAACCGGCTTGTGAACATGATGAAGATGGCGCCCGCGGACGATCCGGTGCCGGCGCTGGTCGTGACGGCGTCGAAGCCGGGGCAGCCGATCCCGGGCGACCCGGTGACGCTCGACCCTATCGACGCGAAAAGCGCGACGGCGATGGTGAAGTCGATGTTCGGCGTGACGATTCCGCCGGTTGTGGCGGAGCGGCTCGCGGGCGAGACGGGCGGCAACCCGGCGTTCATCGAGGAAACCGTCCGCTGGTGGGTCTCCACGCGCAAGTTCCGCCGCACGAACCGGGGCTGGATCCTGGGCGACATCGCCCGCGAGGACGTCGTCCCCGCGTCGCTCCATGAGGCCCTCAGCGCCCGCCTCGACAAGATGCAGCCGGCCGAACGGGAAGCAGCCCTCTCCCTCGCGGTCCTGGGCCGCCCCGTATCGGTCGCCCGCCTCGGCCCCCTGTTCGGCCTCCCCGAGGCCGACGCCGCCGCCATCGGCCTCGCCCTCTCCGCCTCCGGCGTCACCGTCACCGACGCCTCCCGCGTCAACATCCGCTCCCGCTTCCCCGACGCCGGCCTCCGCATCGCCGAGAGTTCGAGCTGGAAGGGCTTCGCCGCGGCGCACGGCCGCGCGGCGACCGTGCTCGAGCTGGAAAACCAGGGCGGCACTTCCGCCTACGCGCTCCACCTGCTGAAGGCCGGCGACACGCTGGGAATTCCCGCGGCCCTCCGCCTGCTCGATTCCCCGAACGTGCCGCCGACCGAGGTGGCCAGGCTGGCGGAAGCGGTGCTCTCGTGGCCGATGCCGACGTCGATCGAGTCGTTCGCGCGACGGCGCTGGGCGATGGCGGAGGTGCGGCGCGGAAGGCCCGAGGCGGCGCGGGCGATCCTGACGCGGGCGATCGACACGGCGGGCTCGGCGGCCGGCGTGGCGCACGGGCGGCTGCTCCTGGCGCTGACGCTGATGCGGCTCGGGCGTGCGGGGGACGCGCGCACCGAGTACGAGGCCGTGGCCCCGGCCGTGAGCGCAACGCCGGACGCGCGACTCCGCGGGCTCGCGGCGCGCGTCGCCGGGGAACTTGCCCTCGCGGACGGACGGCCCGAAGAAGCGGCGCAGCGGCTCGCGGACGCGGCGAAGTCGGGCGGCGACGACGACGACTCCACCGGGGAGATCCTCGAACGGCAGGCCTACGCGCTCGAAGCCTGTGGCCGGACCCAGGAGGCGCTTCATGCCATCGAGGACGCCATCGCGCACTGCTCGCTCTCCGGCGACCGCGACCTGGTCGTGAACTGCGAGCGCACCCGCGGCCGCGTCCTGCGGCGGGTCGGCCGGCACTCGGACGCCCTGTCCGCGTTCGAGCGCGCGATCGAAATCCGCCAGCGCATGGCCGAGCAGGGCGACCTCGAGCACCTGCACTGCGAAATCGCGCTCATCCATCTCCAGTGCGGCCGCGCCAGCCTCGCCCTCGCGTCCTCCGAACGCGCCGTCGCCGCTTCCAAGCGCGCCGGAGATCCCCGCGCCGAGGCCCGGGCGCTGTTCGTGCTTGAAGCGGCCTGCCTGCGCCTGGGGCATGCCTCGCGCGCCGAAGAGCTGCTGGGACAGGCCGAGGCGCTTCCGGGTGGAGGTGCGGAAGGACGTGTGCTGCTGAGACGTGCGGAGCTGGCGCTGTTCCGCGGGCGGATCGGGGAAGCGCGTCAGCTGCTGGACCGGTCGGACCTGATGCTGCCGAGGACGGACACGGAGCGGTGTTCGCTGGGGGTGCGGCTGCAGATTGCGGAGGGGAACACAGGGCAGGCGCAGGCGGCGGCGGACGGGCTCGTGGACATGCTGGACCGTGCGCATGCGTCGCCGGACGACCGGGCCGCGGCGCGGGCGCTGGCGGGCGAGGCGTTTTTCGCGGCGGGGTGGATTGCGCGGGCTCACGAGCGGTGGTCGCGGGCGTTCCAGGAGGCGTCGGCGCCGCCGCCGCGGGTGGCCGCGGCGCTGGGGCTGGCGCGGACGGCGTACGAGTGCGGCCGGCCGGCGCTCGGGCTGGAGTGCCTGGCGTGGGCGCGCGAGGCGGCGGAAGGCATGGACGACCCCGCGATGCTGGCCGAGTTCGCGCTGGCGGAGGCGTCGCTGTGCTCGTTCGAGGGAAGGCACGCCGACGCGCTCGCGGCGGCGGAGCGCGCGCTGGTCTTCGCCCGGCAGGTCGGGATCCCGCTGGCCGAGGCGCGCGCGCTCATCGCGCGGATCGGGATCTACGAGTCGCTGGGCGCGTTCGCGCGCGCCGCCGAGGACGCTTCACACCTCCCGAAAGTGGACCAGCCGACGACGCGGGCGTCCGCCCGCGCCGCGCTCGTCCGCCTGCAGCGATGGACGACCGTCCAGCTGCCGCCGCAGGAGACGCGCTTCCTCATGGAGCAGGACGCGACGGACTTCTGGGGGCGCCTGGACCTGCTGGCGGCGCGAGCCGGGGCGGACGCGGCCGCGGCGCGGGAAGGACTGGCGCTGTGCCGGCATGCGGGGGCGGGCGGGCGCGGGGCGTGGTTCCACCTGATCCTGTCGCAGCACGACACGGCGCATGCGAGGCGGCACATCCGGGCGGCGTTCGCTCGCGGATCAGAGGAAGTCCGGTGGCGGTGTTTCGCGGTGCAGGCGAGGCTGGCGTCGAAGCGCGGGATGGCGGGTGAAGCGCAGGACTGGCTGCGGCAGGCGGGCGAGCGGGTGGCGATGATCGCGCCTCGGTGCGGGCCGTTCGGGACGCAGTACCTGGCGCATCCGGAGAGGGCGTTGCTGCCGCGGCCGGGCGGGCTGACGCAGGTGCTCGGGAATATTGTGGACGAGTAGTGAGAGCGCGAGAAACATTCGCCCTACGGCCCGCGACACCAGCCCGTCCGGCGCGCGCAAGGCGTTTAGAGTGGAATCTGAGGTTTTCGAGGCGCGCCGGACGGGCAGGCGCCGCGTGCCTTCGGGCGACTGTTTCTCAGGCTCTCAGGGTTCGTTGCCGAGAGCTTGTGGCCGATCCGAAAGCGGTTAGAGCAGCGCCGCGGTCACGAGCGAGGCCGCTTCCACGCCCCGGAACAGGCACCAGTCGTGGCCGCCGTGGACGAGGACCTTGCGGGCCCGTGGGAGGCGCGAGGCGAGGATGTCCGCGGATTCGGGCGGGAAGACCTCGTCGTGGTCACCCCAGATGAGCGAAACCGGTTGAGCGACGCGCTCAAGGGGCCGGGACGTACGGAAGACTTCGCGCAGAACGAGCCGCGTCATGCCCGGCATGCGGTGGAGCCGGCGCAGGGAGCCTAAGACGAAGTCCGGGAGAATCTGAAGAGCGCGTGGCCAGCGCGAGGGGTGGAACAGGATTGGGAGGTTTTTGCGGACGAAGAAACGGAAGAACATGGCGAGGCGTCCCCACGGCGGCGGAACCGCGAGCGGGTCGATGAGGACGACGCGTCCCACGGCCGGCGCGGCCGCGGCGACCGCGAGCGCGACGCAGCCGCCGAAGGACTGGGCGACGACGTCGAAGTGGTCGAGTCCGAGCCTCGCTGCGAAGTCGAGAATGCACGCCGCGAAATCCTCCGCCGCCCATGACGAGGGGGGCGTGAACGACCCGCCGAATCCCGGCAGGTCGGGGGCGATCACGCGGAAATCGCGCGCGAGCGGCCGGATCAGGGGGGCGTAGGTGGACGCCCGCACGCCGGCGCCATGGAGGAAGAGCACCGCGGGACCGCTTCCGGCCTCGATGAAACGGACGGTACCTGCTGCGCATTGGACAGATCGGTAGTTCACCCGGCCTCCCTCGCGTCATGGTGGAACGCGCGGCCCTCCTTGTCCACGGCCGCTCGCGGAACCGTGCGGGCCAGGCGGCCCGCGCGGTATCGTGCTCCGCCTCTTCCCTTCACGGAGTTCCCCATGCGCCCCCTGCTTTTCGCCCTTCTCTTCGCCACCCTCGCCGGTGCGGACGCGCTCGACGATGCGCTCGCGAAAGCCGGACTCGAGCGCCGCGATCTCGGATGGCGGCCGCGCGGGTACTGGAGCCGGTACCCGATGGACATCCCGTACAAGCTCCGGCATTTCGACGACTGCCTCGCCGAGCCCCTCTCGATGGTCAACGTCGCGCGGACGCTCGGCAATTCAGAGCGGGCCCTTCTCGACCCGGCGGCGCTCGCGAAGCCGGCCGAGAAATCCGACGGCTCGCTCTACAAGGCCGCCTTCGTGCTCGGCGTCGAGCGCCGGATCGGCAGCTTCCGCGCCTACTCCGCCAACCTCACCGCGAAGGATACGGACATCGTCGAGGCCCTTCTCGCCGTCCAGCGCGACGCCGGCCGGCCGGACCGCATGGTGACGTTCGGGCAGGAGTCGCCATACCCGGACTACCGGAAGGAGCTCGAAACCGCGGCGAAGGCGATCCCGGCGGCCGCGCGGCCGATTCTCGGGCGGCTCGTCCTCAACGCGCTCGACGCGCGCCGCTGGACCGCGCTGGCGCTTCGCAACGTGCCGCTCGAGAAGCGCGCCGCGGCGTGCGCGCGGCTGGACCTGGGGGTCGAGAACACCGACGCGCTGGACTACGAGCCCGCGATCGACGATGTCGCGCGCGCCTGGGACGAGCCTTCGATGTGGTATGCGGGGCTGAAGTGCGTTGAAGCGCTGGACGAGGCGCGGCTGGCGCTGGCGAAGCTGCCGGAGGCGGCGGGGGCGTTCGCGTTCGACTGGAAGACGCCGTACGGGTGGGTGCGGGTGCGCGGCGGCGGCGACGACGCGATCGACGCGGCGGAATCGTTCGTGCTGGTGGACCTGGGCGGGAAGGACACCTGGAAGGGGCCTGCGGGCGGGAATGACGCACTGCGTCAAGTCGCGCTGGCGCTGGATTGCGGCGGCGACGACGTGTACGAGGCGGAGGGGCCCGCGCAGGGGGCGGGGCTGTGCGGCGTCGGGATCCTGGTCGACGCTTCGGGCAACGACACGTACCGCGCGGGCGTCTGTTCGCAGGGATTCGGCCAGCTCGGGATGGGAGTTCTCGCCGACCTGGGGGGAAAGGACACGTACTTCGTGAAGTACCAGGGGCAGGGGGCGGCGATCCTCGGGGTCGGCGAGCTTCTGGAGGCCGAGGGCGACGACACGTACACGGTCTGGTGCCACGGCCAGGGCTACGGCGCGACCGGGGGCGTCGGCGTCCTCGCGGACCGCGCGGGGAACGACGCGTACATCGCGGAGCGCGACCCCGCCGTCACCGGGCGCGCTTCGTATCACAGCGAGCTCAAGGTCTCCGTCTCGGAGGCGCAGGGCTGCGGCATGGGCCGCCGCGGCGACGGTGCGGACGGCCACTCGTGGGCGGGCGGGCTCGGCGCCCTCCTCGACGCCTCGGGCGACGACACGTACTCCGCGGGCAACTGGTGCATGGGTACGGGCTACTGGTTCGGCACGGGGCTGCTCTGGGACGGCGGCGGCAACGACTCCTACCGCGGAGGCGTCTGGTCCGAGGCCTCCGGCGCGCATTTCTGCATCGGAGCCTTCGTGGACGAGGCGGGCGACGACCGTCACATCGCCGTCGATTCCGCGGTGAATGCCATCGGCTTCGCGCACGACTTCACCGTCGCCATCTTTCTCGACGCCGCGGGGAACGACATCTACGAGTCCGCCAGCGGCCCCGGCACCTCCATCAACCGCTCCGTGGCGATCCTCCTGGACCTGGGCGGCGACGATTCGTACACGATGGCGCCCACGAACCGCCCCGGCATGGCCGTCTTCGACGAGAAGTTCCGCGACCGCACGGGAGGCGCCACCTACTTCGCCGACGCCTCCTCGATCGGCCTCTTTCTCGACGTCGGCGGGACCGACCGCTACTCCCCCGAACGCGCGAACGACTCCGTGTGGCTCGACGACCCCGGCTCCCCGAACCCCTCCGTGCGCAACTGGTCCGTCGGCATCGACCGGGCGGATGGAAGCGTCAACCTCGATCCCATACCGGAGAAGAATCCTGGAAAGTGAGGGCCCGGGCATCGGTCATGCTTGATTCACCCGTCCGCGCCGGACTCGCCGCAAATCTTCTTTCCTGAAACCCCCCGCCGCGAGGGTAGGATTTGCTCTGGCCTGCCGTAACACCCGGCCCTGGCCGGCGTCCTTCTTCCACACCCTCCTTACCGGGAGCCCTTCCATGCGCCCTGCCGCCATCGCCCTCCTCCTCGCCGCCGCTTCCTCCACCGCCTTCGCCCAGGGAGGCGGCAAACAGCAGCCGCTCAAGAAAGGCGTGAACGAGGTCATCATTCCCGAGGGCAAGTACTGGCTGGACATCCCGAACGACTACGACCCCAGGAAACCCCGGCCGGTGATCGTGTTCCTGCACGGGAAGACCGTGGACCTCAAGGCAGACAACGCGCGCGGGCAGCTGGACAACGCGTTCGTGGTGGCGCTCAAGAAGAAGGGGTACATCGCGGTGGCACCGGTGATGCCGCCCGAGCACCGGCCGCACTGGTTCGAGAACGGGAATTCGTACCCGTTCATGGAGGCGTGGCTGAACGACCTGTTCAAGAAGGTGAACGTCCAGTACCTCGTGTGCAGCGGGTTCAGCGCCGGCGCAAACTACACGATGCACTTCGGGCAGCACCGCACCTACCACGGTTGGTTCTCGGGGTACCTGGTGATGGCGGGCGGATGCCCGGTGGACACGGGCGCGCCGGAGGACATCAAGAAGAAGCCGATCTGGCTCGGCTGCGGCGACCAGGACAACGACATGTACGACGACAAGATGAACACGACGGGCGGCGCGCGGAAAACGAAGGACGAGCTCAAGGCCAACGGGTTCGACAGCTACTACGACGAGTTCCCCAAGGTCGGGCACGTGATGGACGCCAAGATGGTCGAGAAGGCCGTCGCATTCCACGACGCCAACGTCGGCAACTTCGCCGCCATCGGCGCCTACCTCCGCGCCGGGCAGATCCGCGACACCGAGCCGGGCAAGGCGCTCTTCCTCCTCGAACTCGCCGCCTCAGGCAAGGCGAAGGCGAACGAGTACTGGACGAAGAAAGTCGCGGACGGGACCGCCTCGCTCCTCGAGCGCGGAAAAAAGGCGGTGGCGGAAGCCGCGGCCAATACGGACGAAGCGAAGAGGAAGGCGGAGCTGACGAAGCTCGGCCAGGAGTGGATCGGATCGAGCGTCGAGAAGCTGGTGAAGGAGGCGATGACAGGCGGAGCCAAAAAGTAGTGAGTGTTGAGTGGTGAGAATTGAGTGAAGGCCGGGCTGGAATCAGCGGCCTTGTGCCGCTGATTCGATCGCGCCCTCGGCCACAAGGTCCTTCACGCGCTCGATGTCGTCCGACATCGCCCGGTCCCGGTCGAGGCGCTTCACCTTCGACCGGATGACCTTGTGGACCCGCTCGAGGGCCGGGCTGGTGCGGAGCGGCCGGTGGAAGTCGATCCCCTGCGCCGCCGCGATGAGCTCGATGGCGACGACGCGCTCGACGTTGTCGAGAATGCGGCGGAGTTTCAGGACGGCCGTCACGCCCATCGAGACGTGATCCTCCTTGTTCGCGGAGGTCGGGATCGAATCGACGCTGGCGGGGTGCGCGTAGACCTTGTTCTCCGAAACCAGCGCCGCCGCCACCACCTGCAGGATCATCATCCCGCTGTTCAGGCCGGATTCCTTCGCGAGGAAGGGCGGCAGGCCGGAGAGATCGGGATTCACCAGGTTCTCCGTGCGTCGCTCGCTGATCGCCCCGAGCTCGCAGATGCCGATCGCCACGAAGTCCGCCGCCTGCGCGACCGGCTGGCCGTGGAAATTTCCCCCGGAAATAATCGCCCCGTCGTCCGGGAACACGAGCGGGTTGTCGGTGACCGAATTCATCTCGATCGCCAGGACGCGCTCCGTGTAGCTCATCGCGTCCCGCGAAGCCCCGTGCACCTGCGGCACGCAGCGAAGCGAGTACTGGTCCTGCACCTTGCCGCAGTCCTTGTGCGAATCCCGGATCGCGCTTCCCCTCATCAGCCCGCGCACCCGTTTCGCCACCGACGCCTGCCCGGCGTGAGGCCTCACGTCCTGGATCCGCGCGTCGAACGCCGCGGTCGTCCCCTTCAGCGCATCCAGCGTCATCGCCGCCGCCACGTCCGCCGCGTCCGCCAGCCGGCGCGCGCGGAGCAGCCCGGTTGCCAGAAGCGACGACATGATCTGCGTCCCGTTGATCAGCGACAGGCCTTCCTTCGCCCCCAGCTGAAGGGGCTTGAGGCCCGCGAACGCCAGCGCCTTCGCACCCGGAACGCGCTTCCCCGACGGCAGGAACGCCTCTCCCTCGCCGATGAGGACCAGGGCGAGGTGCGCCAGGGGTGCGAGGTCGCCGGAAGCGCCGACGCTTCCCTGCTCGGGGATGAAGGGGGCGACGCCCGAATTTGCGAGGCGGACGAGCTGGTCCACGACGCGGCGGCGGACGCCGGAATGGCCGCGGACGAGCGTGTTGGCGCGGAGGAGCAGGGCGACGCGGGCCTCGGCCATCGAGAGGGGCACGCCGACGCCCACGGCGTGGCTGCGGAGGAGGTTCGCCTGGAGGTCGCGGATCTGCGCGTCGGGGATGCGCACGTTGGAGAGGCGGCCGAAGCCGGTGTTCACGCCGTAGATCGCTCGCCCCGAGGCGAGCAGTTCCTCCACGACGCGGCGCGCGGCATCCACGCGCTTCCAGGCCGCCTTCGCGACCACCGCGCGCTCCCCGGCCAGGAACCCGGCGACGTCTTCCAGCGCCAGCGACCGCCCGTCGAGGTGAATCGGCATGGGGCGGGTGTAAACGTGTGGGAAGCGGGAGTCAAGGAAACGCCGAGGTGCGGGCGGGGGGCGGGCAACGGCGGGATTCACGTGCGGGGTACGCTCTGGCAGAATTGCGGGTTCATGAGACTGGTGCAGGACACTTTCTGTTCGCGGTGCAGGGCGCGGATTCCCGACGCGGGACCGCAGCGCCTCTGCAGCCAGTGCGTCGCGGAGCTGATGAAGTCGGACCACCACGAAACGGCGCAGACATTCGCGCCGGGCGACCGGGTGCAGATCATCCAGGGCGTGTTTGCCGGGCAGTCGGCGGAGGTGGTGGCCGTCGAGGAAGACGGGGTCGTGCGCGCCCGCTCGGTGATCATGAACATCCCGCTCGAGGTGGAGTATCTCCCCTGGCAGCTGTCGCTGGAGGAATCCGCGCCCTGCACCGCGAACAGAAAGTGTCCTGCACCAGTCTCATGAACCCGCAATTCTGCCAGAGCGTACCCCGCACGTGAATCCCGCCGTTGCCCGCCCCCCGCCCGCACCTCGGCGTTTCCTTGACTCCCGCTTCCCACACGTTTACACCCGCCCCATGCCGATTCACCTCGACGGGCGGTCGCTGGCGCTGGAAGACGTCGCCGGGTTCCTGGCCGGGGAGCGCGCGGTGGTCGCGAAGGCGGCCTGGAAGCGCGTGGATGCCGCGCGCCGCGTCGTGGAGGAACTGCTCGCCTCGGGGCGAGCGATCTACGGCGTGAACACCGGCTTCGGCCGCCTCTCCAACGTGCGCATCCCCGACGCGCAGATCCGCGACCTCCAGGCGAACCTCCTCCGCAGCCACGCCGTGGGCGTCGGCGTGCCCTCTCGATGGCCGAGGCCCGCGTCGCCCTGCTCCTCCGCGCCAACACGCTCGTCCGCGGCCATTCCGGCGTCCGCCGCCGCGTCGTGGACCAGCTCGTCCGCCTCGCAAATTCGGGCGTCGCCCCCTTCATCCCCGAGCAGGGAAGCGTCGGCGCTTCCGGCGACCTCGCACCCCTGGCGCACCTCGCCCTGGTCCTCGTCGGCGAGGGAGAGGCGTTCCTGCCGTCGGGGGAGCGCGTTCCGGTGCGAACAGCTGGCGTTCCGCGGGCCTCGACCCCCTTCAGGGGAAGGCCTGTCGCTGATCAACGGGACCGCGGTCGGTGCCTCGTCACTTTCTGGCGACCGGGCACTCTGCGCGCGCGCCGCTGGGGCCGGACGCGGCGGACGTGGCGGCAGCGGAGATGACGTCGATCGCTGGAAGGGGACGACCGCGGCGTTCGACGCGCGGATCCAGGACGTGAGCCTCACGCCGGGCAGGGCAGCGTCGGTGGCGGGAAGCGGGTGCGCGGGCTGATGAGGGGAAGCGCGATCCGGGATTCGCACAAGGACTGCGGCAAGGTGGGTTCCTCGCTTCACTACATGCGCAGTAGCACGCGCGGGACGCGATGAGCTACACGGAGCACGTCCTGATCGAGATGAATTCGTACGCCCCGCATGCCCAGCGGAGAGCGGCCTCAAACATGCGCCCATAGTCGGCCGAAGGAGCGTGTACGGTGATGGGCGTCAGATCGCACCAGCCGTCCGACAACACGACCCAACAGCCGGCCGCCCGGGCGGCCTCCAGCAGCGCGATGCGGCCCGACGTTGCTGGCATCCTCGCCGGGTCCAGCATGCTCTCGCCGACGAGCGAGCGGGCGGCGCAGTGGAGGATCGCGTCGAGATCCCCCCGGCCTCCAGGAGGGCGCGCGTCGCGTCGCTGTCTTCGACCCCAACTGCAGGCGCGCAGTTCGCCGCCAGGCCGCCGTGGGTGAGGTCGTCCAGGACGACGACGTCGTGGCCGGCCGCCAGGAGCGCGTCGACGGAGACCCCGCCGACGTAGCCGGCGCCGCCGCTGAGGGACCCTCATCGTCAATTCCTCCGGACAGGCGGGCGAGGACGGAGCGTGGGCGGCGCTGGGGGTGGTGGCGCCGCCGGCGCGGCCGGGGCGGGGAGCAAGACGGCGCAGGCGCCGCCGGGGCCGGGGGAGCCGACGCCCGGCGCGGCGCCGCCTCGGGCGCGACGAAGGCCTCGGTCCCCGGCACCGGCAGCCCGCGGTGCGCGTACACCTCAGGCGGTCGACCAGCCGCCGGGCGGCCGGACATCGATGTCCAGCGCCCGCTTCGGCCACCCTCCGCGTCATCGGCGTGCTGAAGCGCCACCCGCGCCAGCCCGACCACCGCGAGTTGCGCGGATCGGCCGCGGCAGCCTAGCGGTGCGGCCGCTCCCGCGTCCAGGAGCCCTGCGCGCTCGGCAGCTTGGAGCAGCAGCTCGATCACCCCTCGTCCTGCGGCGGCGTGTCGGCAAGCATGCCCTGTGCGGAGGTAACAGCGCGATCGTTGAGCACCGGATCGGCGATCAGCCCGGTCCACGAGCGCCTCCAGCACGCACCCACCGCGGGTCCAGCTCCACATGCGTCCGCTGCTCGACGGCCAGGCCATTGCGATGCGAGCGGGACTTCCGCGGCCAGCTCCGCCTCGACCCGCGTCCGGACGCGGCGGCCTCCATCCGCGGAGTCGTCGGGCGTCACTCACTGCCGAAGATATCGTCCGCCCGGCGCAGCTCGAACAGGGCGTCGAGTCCTCCGCCGATGCGCCATGAACCGGCGGACGGCGATTCCGCTCGCGTCGGGATGGACCGTAAACAATGTGGTGCCGGATGGTGCGTCGGCCTATCGGTCGTCCCGCCCTGTCGGAGCTTGCGCGGCTCAGCGCGTTCGCCTCCGCGGCGCCCACGATGTCGGTGCTCCATCGCCCCACCGCAAGGGTCGCCGGCTTCCCCATGTCGTGGAGCGGCGCCGCCGCACCCCCTCCGCCGGCACGGCGTCGACCGTCCGACGTGTCGTCCCCAGAGGTCCTCGCCCCCCGCACTTGTCTGGGGGATGCCGCGCTGGGCGGCCAGCTCCGACAATGACGGAGGGCACCGAAGGCCAGCCGTCATGAGCTCCGCGCCCACGCGCTCCGCCGGAGAGGTGGCTGACGAGGCCGGCATTGGCCGTCGCCGCGAGCGTCGCCGGCTCGATCTCGAAGCCCAGGGTTGCGCCAGGCGGAGCGCGCGGTCGTGCGCAGCGTGGCCTCGCGGACCAGCCGCATCCGGGTCGCCGACAGCACGCCGCGCGTGCCGCGAGGTCGGCGAGCCCGTGGAACGGATCCGCCGACGTGTTACGAGCCGGCCGTCCGCGGTCGTGGCCTCTCGCCGCGCGGCCCAAGGCGGTCGCATTGGCGTCATTGCTCGACGGCCAAGTAGCCATATGTCGTCGCCGAACTCGACCCGGGTCCGCGGAAGTCGCGTAGTCGTGCTGCGTCCGGAAGGTGGTGATCTCGAACACGTCCTCGTCGCGGGCCGGACGGCCACCGTCGAAGCGGTTCTCGTACACGGATCCGGGGACGCACCACGTCCGATGGGCGCGCGGTCGGTGGGTCC
>CAVPNQ010000037.1:0-11913 GCA_963706735.1 uncultured Planctomycetia bacterium | reverse complement strand
CTTTGACCGAGAAGATCCGCGACGCCGCGAGGCTCGCCATCGACGAAGGAGCCATCAGGTAGAACCCCTCGGGCACCGCCAGGAGCTTCGCCTTGCGCGTGACGAAACTCTTCCGGTTCGCCTCCATCGTCCCGATGATCCGCGGCTCGAGCCCCAGGTCCCGGCAGAGCGCGATCCCCGCGGGCTTGATCGCCAGGAAGCAGTCGGGGCCCTGCTCGAGCAGGCAGCCGTCCTCCTTCACGGTCGCAATCGCGCCGCCGGCGCGCGGCGCCGCTTCGAGCAGTTCCACCTCGACCCCGGGCGATTTCGACAGCCGGTACGCCGCCGCCAGCCCGGCAATCCCGCCCCCGACCACGATCACACGGCGCGTCAAAACGGCTCCCTTCCGCCCTCTATTTCGAAAGCTTCGCCATCACACGGTCCGCCAGCATCCCGATGAACTTCTCGTGGCTCCCCACCGTCCCGCTCCGCACGAACCCCACGCCGCACTCCGCCGCCGTCTTCTTCGCCTCCACGTCCAGGTCGTACAGCACCTCGACATGGTCCACCAGGAACCCGATCGGCGACAGCAGCACGTCCGCCACCCCCTCCTTCTTGGCCGCCCGGATCGCGTCGCTGATGTCCGGGCCCGTCCAGGGAATCGAAGAGTCCGCCGCGCTGGACTGGAACGCCGTCCCCCAGTTCTTCAGCCCCAGCTCCTTCGCCACCAGCGCCGCCGTCTCCTCGAACTGCGTCACGTACGGCCCCCCCTTCGCAATCGACGACGGGATCGAATGCGCCGTGAAGAACACCTTCGCCTCGCGCGCCCTCGACTCGGGCCACTTCGCCAGGTCCTTCCGGACCAGGTCCGCAATCGCCCCCACGAACGCCTTGTCCGCCCACCACGGGTCCAGCACGTCCACCTGGACCTTCGCGTTTTCCGGAAGCGCCTTGACGGCGTCGTCCACCGTCGAGATGTACCAGTCCCAGCTCACCTTCGACTGGTGCGGGGCCATGATGATCCCGACGACCTTGCGCAGGCCCTTCCGCGACAGGTCGGCGATGACTTCGTGGAGCGAAGGGCCCCAGTGCCGCATCCCGGCGACGACGGGAAGGGGCTTCCCGCGCTTCTTGAGCGTCGTCGCCAGCGTCCGGGCCTGTCGGAAGGTGAGTTCGTTGAAGGGGGAGTATCCGCCGATGGCGAGGTAATGGTGTTCGACCTCGGTGACGCGTGCGGCGCGGGCCGGGGCCTTGGTCAGGATGCCCTGGACGAAGCAGTGCGCTTCGGTCGGGCTGCCTTCGGGGCAGGTTTTCCCGTGCTCGGGGCCCGGGCAGGGCTCGCCGTTCTCGCGGGTGCGGTTGCAGCCGCCCGGGGTCGGGCCGCCGAAAGCGATGAGCAGGACGGCGTCGTAGGACATCGGGTTACATCCTCGAAGAAGCTTCATGGACGGCATCGACCAGGAGACGCACGTTATCGACGGGCGTGCGCTGGAGGACGCCGTGACCCAGGTTGAAAATGTGTCCCGCACGGCCGGCGGCGGCCTCGAGGACATCCTGCGCGGCGCGGCGGATTGTGCCGTGGTCGGCGAAAAGCACGGTCGAATCCATGTTGCCCTGCACGGCGACGGCACCGCAGCGCGACCACGCGGCGCCGAGGTCCACGCGCGAATCGACGCCGATGACCTCCGGCTCGCACTCGACCATCACGTCCAGGATCCCCGCCGTGCCCGTGCCGAAGTAGATCGTCGGCACTCCCGTCGGGAGGTCCGCAAGCAGCGTCCTCATGTGCGGCAGCACGTGGTGCCGGTAGTCGTTGGGCCCCAGCACGCCGACCCAGGTGTCGAAAACCTGCAGCACCTGCGCCCCTGCCGCCGCCTGCCGGCAGAGGTATCCCGCCAGCCCGCGCACCAGCTTGTCCATCAGCACGTCCCAGGCCTCGGGAAACCGGTGCATGAAGATCCGCGTCTTCTCCGCGTCCCGCGCCCCGTGGCCGTCGATCAGGTACGCCGCCAGCGTGAACGGCGCCCCCGAAAAACCGATCAGCGGGATGTTGGGCGGAAGAGCCGCGCGCGTTTGACGCACTGCGTCATACACGAACGCCAGCGCTTCCACGTCCGCCACCGCCAGCCGCTCCACGTCCTCCGGCGTCGCCACCCCCTTCGAGATCACAGGCCCTTCGCCCTCGTGGTAGTCCAGCCCCGCCCCCATCGGCTCCAGGATCAGGAGGATGTCGCTGAAGAGGATCGCGGCGTCCACGCCGAGCACCTTCTGGGCCGTCACCGCGACTTCGCAGGCGAGATCCGGCCGCCGGCACAGCTCCTTGAAGGCGACCTTCTCGCGGACGTCGCGGTACTCCTTCATGTAGCGTCCCGCCTGCCTCATCAGCCAGACGGGCGTCATGTCCACCGCCTCGCGGCGGCAGGCGCGCATGAAGCGGGAATCGCGAAGCGCCGCGGGGAGCGGGGGAGTGGACGGGGGGCGGCTCATTTCGCGGGGATCCGGACTTCCGCCCGCCCTCCCGCTTCCCGGACCTCGTAGACCGGCGCGCCGCCTTTGCCGACTCCGCCTGAGGAACCGTCCTTCAGGTTGAACTGCCAGCCGTGAAGCGGGCAGGTGACTGCGCCCGCTTCGAACTCGCCGTCGGCCAGCGATCCGCCCCTGTGCGCGCAGACGTCGGAGATGGCGAAGAGCCTGCCCTCGAGGCGGGCGACGCAGAGCGGGAGGCCCTCGACGTTGCAGCGCGTCATGTCGCCTTCCGCGAGTTTTTCGGCCCCTTGAAGGGCCATCCAGCGCGACGCGTCGTGCGCCGCCGCGGCCGCCGGTTTCGCCGCCGCCGGGGCCGCGGCTTCGCCCAGCCCCATGTCGAGGAACACCGTCGCCGCGTCGCAGACCTTCGTCAGCCCCGCGCAGGGATAGGAGCAGAGGATCGCGTCCAGCACCTCGTCCTTCGTGGCGCCGGACTCCATCGCCCGCTTGATGTATTGCTTCAACCCGCGCGGCGAGTAGTTGATGACCTTGGTCACCACGGAAATGAGAAATCGCGTCTTCGGGTCGAGGTGCTTGCCGGACTCCTTGAAGAACGCCATCAGGTGCGTCATGGCCTCGGGCCGCGCCTTCTCGAGGAATTCGCGGCCGCGGGGCTCTTCGGGTGTGCTCATCCCCGGATCGTACCGGGGGAGGGAGTGGTTGCCAACGAAGGCCTGCCATCGTCGCAACGGCCCGGACCAATCATGGACACGCCCCACCCTTCCGCTAGAATCCCCGCCCTCGCACCTCCGCACTCCTCGCCTTCCTTCGAGGCCCCCACCGTGAGCTTCGTCCCCCGAGAGATCTTCCTGGCCAAGGGAATCGGCCGCCACAAGGAGCGGCTCACCTCCTTCGAGGAGGCCCTGCGCGACGCCGAGATCGCGCGCTTCAACCTCGTGCACGTCTCGTCGATCTTCCCGCCCCACTGCCGCGTGATTCCCAAGCAGAAAGGGCTGGAAAAGCTCTCGAGCGGCCAGATCGTCTACTGCGTCATGGCCCGCAACGAAACCGACGAGCACCACCGGCTGATCGCGACTTCGGTAGGCCTGTCCATCCCGACGGACCCGAACCAGTACGGCTACCTGTCCGAGCACCACTCCTACGGCGAGAACGAGGACGAGGCCGGCGATCACGCGGAAGACCTCGCGGCGTCGATGCTCTCGACGATCCTGGGAGTGGAATTCGACCCGGATGCGAGCTGGGACAAGAAGAAGGAGCTCTGGAAGATCAGCGGGCGCATCGTGCGCACGACGGGCGTATCCCAGGGCGGCGTCGGCCAGAAAGGACTGTGGACGACGGTCATTTCCTCGGCGATCCTGCTGCCGTGAGCGAATCCCCCATGAATTTCGGCGGCCTGCCGCCGCAGCTGACCGACCGCGCCAAGGCGAAGTTCCTGGTGCTCCCCGTGCCGTTCGAGGAGACCGTCTCGTACGGCGGCGGGACGGGGAAGGGGCCCGAGGCGGTGATCGA
Organism: uncultured Planctomycetia bacterium; assembly: GCA_963706735.1. Taxonomy (GTDB): domain Bacteria; phylum Planctomycetota; class MHYJ01; order WSZJ01; family WSZJ01; genus WSZJ01. The sequence goes on along the minus strand of CAVPNQ010000037.1, from coordinate 7,938 downwards.
AGCGTCCCGCCAGGTCGAACTCTGGGACGAGGAACTTCTCCGCGAAACCTGCGAGGCCGGCATCCACACGCTTCCCGAATTCAAGCCCGCACGGATGAAAGGCGAGCGTTATCTCAAGGCGCTTGCCGAGCACGCGGCGGAGCTGGTCAAGGAAGGGAAGACGCTGGTGTCGATCGGCGGGGAGCATTCGATCACGCCGGCGCTGGTGGAAGCGGTGAGGACGAAGTACCCGAAGGTTTCGGTGTTCCAGATCGACGCGCATGCGGACCTGAGGGACGAGTACGAGGGGAAGAAGTGGTCGCATGCGTGCGCGATGAAGCGGGTGGTGGAGCTGGGGTGCAAGCTGGCGCAGGCGGGGATCCGGAATTTCTCGAAGAGCGAGGTGCCGTTCGTGGATCGCGGGCCTGTGGCGACGGCGCCGGCGCACCTGACGCGGACGCCGGCCGACATGAGGAAGGCGATCGAGCGGTTCCTGGAGCACCTGACGGACGACGTTTACATCACGGTGGACATCGACGGCCTGGACCCCTCGCTGGTGCCGGGGACCGGGACGCCTGAACCGGGCGGGCTGTCGTGGTACGAGACGCTCGACTACCTGCGGCCGATTTTCGCGCAGAAGCATGTCGTGGGCTTCGACATCGTCGAGGTTGCGCCGGTGGAAGGATCGCACGTGAGCGAGTTCGTCGCGGCGAAGCTGGCGTACCGGATGATGGGGTACCGGATGATCGGGTCTTAGGGGAAGGCTGGCGAAGGCTGGCGGAGGCTGGCGGAGGCTGGCGGAGGCTGGCGGAGGCTGGCGGAGGCTGGCGGAGGCTGGCGGATTACAATGGTCGTATGGCTATTCGAACGCCGGCGGTTGCAGGGCTCTTTTATCCGAAGGATCCCGCGGCTCTTGGCCGTGAGCTGGATCGCTTCCTGAAGCCCGGGCCGGCCCGGCGGGCGATCGGGATCGTGGCGCCCCACGCGGGGTACTCCTACAGCGGGGCCACCGCGGGAATCGTCTTCGGCGCGGTCGAAGTGCCTGAACTGGTGATCGTGCTTTCGCCCAATCACACGGGGCTGGGCCCGCCGATGTCGATCTACCCGGGGGGAATCTGGAAGATTCCGGGCGGTGAAATTGCGATCGACGGGGAAGCGACGGCGCAGCTCGTGGAGCGGGTGTCGGCGCTCGAGGCCGAGACGCTTGCGCACGAGGAAGAGCATGGCGTCGAGGTGGAGGTCCCGTTCATCCTCCGTCGCAACCCGATGGCACGGCTGGTCGCGATCGTCCTCGGTACCCAGGACTTCGGCCGGATGGAGAAACTAGGCGCCGCTCTCGCCGCCGTCGTCGCAGACCGACCCTCGACGCTCATCGTCGCCTCCTCCGACATGAACCACTTCGAGGACGACGCCACCACGCGCGCCAAGGACCGCCTGGCCCTCGACCGTCTCGTCGCCCTGGACGAGCGTGGGCTCGACGATGTCTGCCGCCGCGAAAACATCAGCATGTGCGGCCGCGCTCCCGCCGTCGCCATGCTCGTCGCCGCGAAAAAGCTGGGGGCGAAGCGCGCCGAACTGCTCGACTACCGCACGAGCGCGGACTCGTCCGGCGACACGGCGCGGTGCGTGGGCTACGCGGGCGTGCGCGTCGGCGCCTGAAGCCGCTACTTGCGCTTCAGCAGCAGCACCAGCATCGCCAGCCCGCACATCACCGCAAGCCCGATGCCGAGTTCAGCGACGCCGAAGCGGGACTTGGGAACCTTGCCCGTCCCGATGGGGGGCGGCCCGGAGTTTTGCGGCGGCTTGAAGGCATCGTCGTGGATCGGGCGCACAGGCGGCTTCGGGCGGTCGATTTTCACCGGCTTGGCGTCCGCCGGTTTCCAGTTCGGGTCGATCGCCACCTTCCCGATCGTCTGGTCGAGGTCCGCGATCGTGTTGCGGATGTTCGTGAGGAGGCTCTCGGCGCTCTGCTTCTCGGTGTCCGAGGCACGGCCCCCCTCGACGCCGAGCGCCGACGTCAGCGCCGGGTAGAGCATCGTGGTCGTGACGGCGTAGAGCGAAGCGATCTTCTCGTAGATCGGGTAGTCGCGAAGGTTGTCCCGGGACCTCCGGAATTCGCCCATCTCCCGGTCGCCGCGCACCAGCTTGTCGTTCACGTCCGTGAGGAAGTCCCCCCACGAGAGCCTGTCGGGCGTCTTCTTCTGCTTCTCGTATTCGCGGAACGTGTCTTCGCACGCGGACTTCGCCGTGGCAAACGCCCGCGCGTAGAGCTGGTCCACGTCCGCCTTCTCGCGCGCCTCTTCTTCCGGCGTGCCAAATCTCACCTCGACAGACTTGGACTGGATCTTGTCATTCAGGTTCTTCTTGTCCATCAGGTTCATCAGGCCCGCCGCCTGGAAGGTCGGGTCCCACGTGATCCGAATCTCGTACACGCCCTTGTAGACGTTGCGCCCCAGGTCGTCGATCGCCGCTTCCCAGCCCCCGTTCGCATCCACGAACGTCTGGTGCCGCTTGTCCAGGAACCCCGCCGCCCCCTTCATCCGCGCTTCCATGACGAGCGAAGAACCCTCCGGGTAGCCGCTCGTGCCGCTTCCACGGATCGTGCGCACCATGTCGCCGCTCGCGGCGTCCTTTTCCTCGTCGATCTTCACCGAGATCGTGAGGGCGGGAAACGGCCTCGGGTCCGCGTGGTCGTGGTCGTGCCCCGTGTGGTCCGGAGGGAGGTCCTGCGCGCAGGCCTTCAGTGAAGCCAGGACCAGGAGGGCCAGCGCTGCCGTGCGGGTGATGGAATGAAACCTCACTTCTTCGGCTCCTCGGGCGGCTTGCCTCCCGCGAGCGCCTGGTCCACGGCGTCGAGCCCCGCCTTCACGACTTCTTCCGTCCTCGGGACCCCGGACTCGCGGGGCGGCTTGCCTTCGAACGCGATCTGCGCGGTGTAGTTGTCGATCCCGTAATCTTTGAACGAGATGACCGCCCCCGCGAGCGCGTCAAACACGTCCTGCCGGATGACGTTCAGCCGCCGGCGGCGCCACGTGGCCATCTCCATGTCCATTTCCAGGAGCTTGTCCTGCGACTCGGATGCCAGCTTCTGCCACTTGGCCTTGTCCTTCGTCACGCACTGCGCGGCGTACTCGGTGCGGATCGCCTCGAAAATCCCGCGTAACAGCTTGGCGCGATCCTGGTACCACTTGAAAACCTCCGCCTGCTCCTTCGCGATCATCTCGTCCGTCCCGATCTTCTGCTCGCAACGCTCCTCGTTCCTCTGCCGCTTGTCCGCCGCGATCTTTCCCACGATCCCCGGCATCTGCAGGCCCGGGTCGAAGTCCACCTGGCAGACGTACTGGCCGTGGTAGATGTTCTCCCCCATCGGCGGAAGCTCGATTTCCCAGCGCCCCGCCGTCACGAACCCCTGCCCGCGGATCACGAAATTCTGGTCGGTCTTGAAGCGGATTCCGAACTGCAGCGCCGTCCCGTCCGGGTATGCCGCCTCGCCGCTGCCGATGAGCTTGTACGCAACCTTCCCCGGCGCGCCTTTCACCGCTTCTTCCTTCATCGAAACGGAAATCGTCATCTTGGGTGCGTTCTTCATCGGCTGCGGGGCCTGCGCGCGGGCGGGAAGCGCGAGGGCGAGGACGGCGGCAGCGGCAAGGACCAGCGTGGGCTTCATGGAGTCGGCCTCTCGTTGAGTGCGGAGAAGTGTGTGGGTTGACTATCTTACAACGCGGGAAGCGTTGCGGGCATTTCACTGCAACTTCCGGGCGACGGAAAATTGAAGTGGAAGGCACCGGGGGCGGGGGAGGGATCGCGGGTCGCCGCCGCGCCGTATCTTTTGGCCCATTCAGACCTTGCGGTCGCGGGCTGGTGGATGGGGGGCCGCGCTGGATCCGCCTTGGAACCCCCCAGGGCCTCCTCGACACGGGACACCACCTTCTCGTTGTGTCACTTCCCGGTGACGGTAGTTACGTCGCAGAGTTTGAGATGCGGATGCAAGCCGCTCACCGGCAACCTTGAGACCGCGCGCAAAACCCGACCGAGGACGCGCGGCGCGGGTCCGGTCGGCGCGCCCCGCAAGCCTCGGCACTACCCAAACCCTTCATTTCGCGCCGGTCGGACCCGTGCCGCGCGCCGCAGGGAGGATTTTGCTCGCGGTCTCAGCTCGCGCCGCCCGTGAGAGCGCAATCACCAGCAGGGACACGTCCGCCGGCCTCACTCCACCGACGCGCGCCGCCTGCCCCAGCGTCACAGGGCGCACTTCCTCCAGCCTCTCGCGCGCCTCCGCCCGCAGCTGGTGAACTCCGGCGTAGTCGAATTCCGCCGGGATCCGCCGGGATTCCATCTTCCGGAAACGCTCGACCACCGCTTCCTGCCTCCGGATGTAGCCCTCGTACTTCACCTCCAGTTCCACCTGTTCCGCGGCCCGCTCATCGAGTCCCAGCGACTTCAGCTCCGGAAAGGACCCCGCCAGCTCGTCCCACGTCACCTCGGGGCGCCTCAGCCATTCCAGCGCCGAATGCCCGTCCCTGAACCTCCGCGGCAGCACCTCGATCGCCGCCGCGATCGCCGCTTCCTTCTCCTCAAAGCGCTTCCACCTCACGTCGGGAACGAGCCCGTGCGCCCGCGCCTTCGGCGTGACCCTGCGGTCCGCATTGTCCGCGCGCAGCACGAGCCTGTGCTCGGCGCGCGAAGTGAACACGCGGTAGGGCTCGCGCACGCCCTGCGTCACGATGTCGTCCACCAGGACGCCGCCGTAGGCCTCGTCGCGCGACAGCACCAGCGGCGCCTTGCCCGCGAGCTTGCCCGCCGCGTTCGCGCCCGCCAGCAGCCCTTGCATCGCCGCTTCTTCGTACCCGCTCGTCCCGTTGATCTGCCCCGCGAAGTACAGCCCGGCGACCCGCTTGGTTTCCAGCGTCGCCCAGACCTGCGTCGGCGGCACGTAGTCGTACTCCACCGCGTACCCGTACCGCATGATCTCCGCGTTTTCCAGCCCCTCGATCGACCGGATCATCGCTTCCTGCACGTCCGGCGGAAACGACGTCGATACGCCGTTCACGTACACCTCGCGCGTGTTCCGGCCCTCGGGCTCGAGGAAGATCTGGTGGCGTTCCTTCGAAGCGAACCGCTGGATCTTGGTCTCGATGGAAGGGCAGTAGCGCGGCCCGACGGCCTCGATCTGGCCGGTGAGGAGCGGCGCGCGGTGAAGATTTGCGCGGAGGATTTCGTGCGTCCGTTCGTTCGTGTGCGTGATCCAGCAGGGGACCTGTTCGACGTGAAGCCCGTCGCTGAGGTACGAGAAGGGCTTCGGCGCGGGATCGCCCTCCTGCCGCTTGAGCTTCGAGAGGTCCATCGTCCGCCCGTTGAGGCGCGGCGGCGTTCCTGTCTTGAAGCGCTCCACGCGGAAGCCGAGGGCGCGCAGCGAATCGCTGATGTTCTCGGCGGTGGGTTCGCTCGCGCGGCCGCCGGTCTGCTTGCGCTCGCCGATGTGGATGAGGCCCTTCATGAAGGTGCCCGTCGTCACCACGACGGCGTCGGCGCGGTAGAACCATCCCGACTTCGCGACGGCGCCGCGCGCCAACCCGTCCTCGACGACGATTTCGTCCACGATGTCCTGGCGCAGGGTGATTCCCGGTGTCTCCTCGACGCGGTTCTTCATCCAGAGCTGGTACGCCTTCTTGTCGGCCTGCGCGCGGGGGCTCCGCACGGCGGGCCCCTTGCTCCTGTTGAGCTCGCGGAACTGGATCCCGGTCGCGTCGATCGCCTCGGCCATCGCGCCGCCCATCGCGTCAATCTCGCGAACGAGGTGCCCCTTGGCGACGCCGCCGATCGCCGGGTTGCAGCTCATCTGCGCGACCGTGTCGAGTTGCATCGTCGTGAGAAGCACGCGCGCGCCCATCCGGGCCGCCGCAAGCGCGGCCTCGCAGCCGGCATGGCCGGCGCCGATGACGAGGATGTCGAATCTAGTGGGGAACGCGGTCATGGGGGGAGTCTGTGGCTGGTGGTTGGTGGTCGGTGGTGGTCACATCGGCCACACGTCCTTCGGCGGAAAGTGAACCGGGCGTGCCACGGACCACAAACCACTAACCACCAACCGTCACGCCTGCGTCGAGTACAACACCACCGCCGTGACAAACCCGCCGCCCCGGCTCACCTGGAACCCGTGAATCTCCGACGGCCCCAGCGACTTCAGGAACTCAGCCAGCACGCCGTCGAACTCCGCTTCCTTCGCCTTCAGCGTCTTGTGCCTGTACGCCGGCGCCGCCGCGTACACCGGCTCACTGTGCACGCTCGCGATCTGCTGCATCATCTGGTGCAGGTTGGGGAGGCGGGGGAGGAAACGCTCCTCGATTTTCTGCATGTCGTAGGGGGACCACCCGCCTTCCTCGATCGCGGCGAGGGCGTCCTCCGCCTCGATGATCTCGTCGATCATCTGCTCGACCATCCGGCGGTGGAGGCGCTTGAGAAGCCCGACGGCTTTCTGCGCGCGGCGTTCGACGATCCGCTGCGCGGTCGGTTGCTTCGGCGAGTGCTTCATGGCCGCGGAGTATAGCAGAACCGTGCCGGTCCCCCGCGGGGCGCAATGCGCCACCGCTTCCCAATCAGCCGGCGTCCTGCGAAAATCTGCGCCCCTTCGGAGAAGACCCATGCCCAAAGCCGGCCGCCTGTCCAAGCCGTTCCGCGTCGACAAGCCGGGGAAGTTTCGCCTGAAGGACATCGACCCCGACGACACGCTCGGCATGAAGTCTGAAGCGGAGGCCGCGACGATGCTCAGGCGCGGCGTCGAGAGGCTCGCGGATTTCCAGGAGAAGCTCTACGCGCAGGACAGCCGCGCGCTGCTGCTCGTCTTCCAGGCCATGGACGCGGCGGGGAAGGACTCCACGATCAAGCACGTCATGTCCGGCGTGAACCCGGCCGGGTGCCAGGTGTTCTCGTTCAAGGCGCCCACGTCGGACGACCTCGACCACGACTTCCTCTGGCGCTGCGCACGGTGCCTGCCCGAGCGCGGCCGCATCGGGATCTTCAACCGCTCTTACTACGAGGAGACCCTCGTCGTCCGCGTCCACCCCGAGTACCTCGGCCCGCAGCGCCTGCCCGAGAAACTCGTCACGAAACACATCTGGGAAGAGCGCCTCGAGGATATCGCCGCCTGGGAGCGCTACCTGTCCCGCAACGGCATCGCGATCGCCAAGTTCTTCCTTCACGTGTCGAAGAAGGAGCAGAAGAAGCGCTTCCTTGCGCGTCTCGACGAACCCGAGAAGACGTGGAAGTTCAACGCGAACGACGTGAGGGAGCGCGATCATTGGGACGAGTACATGGACGCGTACGAGCAGGCGATCCGCGCGACCTCGACGAGCGAATCCCCGTGGTTCGTGGTGCCGGCCGACCACAAGTGGTTCACGCGCCTCGTCGTGGCCGATGCCATCGCCGACGTCATGGAGATGCTATGGTCATCAGGCGAAACTGAGAGCCGTGCTGTTTTTGGTTTTTTTATGGGGGGGACAGCGCGGCGCGGATCATAGAGTTCGAATCAGGGAGAATTGGTGATTGCGTTGGTGCTGGCGTGGCTACGAGCGACGGTGCAAGTATGGGTACAAGGTACATTCATACGAGCGCACGCATTGGAACTTTGCTTTTTGGAGTCAAAGTTATAGGGTCAAGCCGCACGAGCAATTAGTACCGGTTAGCTGAACGCATTGCTGCGCTTACACACCCGGCCTATCAACGTGGTGGTCTACCACGATCCTTGAGGGGGCTCGAGGCCCCGGCAGATCTCATCTTGAGGCGAGTTTCCCGCTTAGATGCTTTCAGCGGTTATCGTTTCCGTACATAGCTACCCGGCGATGCCTCTGGCGAGACAACCGATACACCAGAGGTGCGTCCACTCCGGTCCTCTCGTACTAGGAGCAGGCTTTCTCAAATCTGGATGCCTCACGGGAATAGGGACCAAACTGTCTCACGACGTTT
>CAVPNQ010000036.1:0-5126 GCA_963706735.1 uncultured Planctomycetia bacterium | reverse complement strand
CGCGGCGGACGGGGCGTTCGGGGAGGCCGGGAAGATGGCGGGGCTGGTGCTGGAGGACCAGACGTCGAAGATCATGACGAGGGACCACGTGGCGAGCTGCACGCTGTGCCACAACGTGCCGTTCCGGGACGGCGGCGCCGGCGTGACGTTCTTCAAGAACGGCGGGACGGGGCGCAACACGACGCACACGTTCGGGTCGGGGCTGGTGGAGTCGCTCGGGTGGCAGCTGCGGCTGCAGATCCTCGAGAAGGGGGACCTGAACCGGGACGGGTGGATCGCGAAGGGCGAGGCGGACCGCGTGCGGGCGATCGTGGAGAACCTGGCGCCGGGGATCGACGGCGAGCATGTGAGCGTCGATTTCGGCGTGTACGGAGACCTGGACCGGAACGGCAAGCCGGACCTCAACTCGATCTGCCTGATCCACTACGTGGACCAGGACGGGAAGCGGATTTCGTGGGCGCGCAACCTGACGGACGAAGGGGTTGCGGGGTACACGATCGAGTTCCAGATTTTCGGCTGGGGGCACCGCAAGGGCGCGGTGGCCTCGACGCTGCGCGCGTTCACGGCGAACGCGTACGACATGCACACCGGGCTGCAGGCCTACGACCCGATCCTGTCCGAGGAACCGAACAACGACGGGCTGGCCGGCGTCTCGGTCCCCGGGATGCCGCAGTTCATCAGCGGGCGCACGCGCGACCGCGGCGTGGTGAAGGATGCCCGGGGCGTGTCGAAGGAAGACCCGGACCGCGACGGGACGCTCGAGGAGATCACTTCCGGCGACCTCGACCTGATCGAGTGGTACCAGATGAACCACCCCTCCCCTGCCGAGAAGATCCGGACCTCGCAGCGCGAAAGGGGCCGCAAGCTCATGACCTCCGCCGGCTGCACTTCATGCCACGTCCCGGACTGGCAGCTCCAGGCCGCGGATCCCGGCAACAAGGACTACACGAAGCGCTATCTCGGCGACCGACGCTTCTTCAATCTCGCCGTCGAGCCGAACCCCCAGACGGGGCGGCTCGAGGGTCGCGTCGAGAAACGGGACGCGCGGAAGGGCGAGGCCTTCACGATCCGCGGCGTGTACTCGGATTTCGCGCACCACGACGTCGGTCCCGCCTACTACCAGATGCAGTTCGACGGGTCGGTGCTCAAGAAGTTCCGGACGGCGCCGCTCTGGGGCGTGGGCTCGAGCGCGCCCTACGGCCACGACGGGGCGTCACTCGATCTCGACGAGTCCATCCGCAGGCACGGCGGCGAGGCGGACGCCTCGGCGAAGGCCTACGCGTCGATGAGCGAGGACGACCGCGAGGCGATGCTCCAGTTCCTCCGCGGCCTGGTGCTCTTCTCGTGCGACGACCTTCCCTGCGACGTCAACGGCGACGGCGCCATCTCGGAGAACTTCGTCGTTGCAGGTCAGGACACCGGCTTCGAGCGCCTGAATCCCGAGTGGCTCTTCCGTGTCCCCGGCCGCATTGAGGGGATGGTGGTGAACCCGGACGGCGTGAAGGTGAAGTCGTTCGCGCTGACGAATCTCGAGGATGCGTACGGCGGGAAGCTTAAATGGCTGAGGGACGACGACCGCGACGGGTTCCCGGACGCGCGGTTCAAAGCCGTGCCGAAGTAGCGACACGCTTCAGCCGCGGAGAGGCCGAGCGAGAATCCTGCGAGGCGGGCGGAGTCGGCCCGCACGCGAAGAGCCGATCAACAACCGGCACTGGGCCGACGCAGCTTGCCTCGCAGGATTCTCGCTCGGGCTCGGAGGGAGCGTTGCTTGCGCCCTCCGCGGCCGTCTGTTTTCATCGCGGATCTCCCTCTTTGCCGGAGGCCCCATGCGACATCTGATGACCGGACTGCTGCTGCTCCTTTCCCCCGCCGCCTTCGCACAGGCGCCGGTCGAGCTCAAGCTCAAGCTTCCGAAGGGCCAGTCGTGGAAGGTCGAGCTGACGGCCGAGCTGGAGGGAAAGGGCGGCAAGATGGACGCGGAGGCGGGCAAGGGGCGGGCGCTGGTGAGGGACGCGTGGTCGATCAAGGAAGCGTGGACGGACGTCTGTGACGCGGAGACCGAGGGCCGGCCGACGGCTCTCAAGCGCATGTGGACGTCCGCGAAGATCGCGGCGATCGGCAAGGGCGGCGAGGCGGCCGGGCAGGAGGGAGTAACGGCGAAACTGGAGGCGAAGGAGAAGGATCCGGGCTGCACGGTGACGGTGGCGAAGGGCAAGCTGCCGGCGCCGGTCGAGGACATGCTCGCCAAGTATTCGCTGGAGCCGGCGGTCCTGCTGCTCCCTGCAACCGCCGTGAAATTGAACGACGAATGGAAAGTTTCGCGCGCGCAGGTCTGCGATTTCCACAGGGCCATGTCGGTCGGCCTGCTCGGCGGGCTCTTCATTTCCAACCTCGACGGCCTGATCAAGGACATGAAGGCCGGAGGCGAGTCCGCGCACGGATGTGAAGTCACGGCGAAAGTCACGGAGGTGACGAAGGCGGAACTCACGGTCACGTTTGCCGGCTCGGCGGACGACGGGGCGATCATGATCGACATCAAGGGGACGCTGAAGTGGAACCTGGCGAAGGGGCGGCCGGCCGAGCTGTCCTGGAAAATGTCGCGGGTTGCGAAAGCGAACGACGAAATGGGGACCAAGGGGTGGAACGAGGACTGGAAGTTCGCCAAGAGCTGGAAGTAGCCCGCGGGAACGTATGATCAGGGGATGCGCGAGATCCACACGGTCCCCTCAATTCCTCCACGCGCCGCGGCCGCCCACAAGGGCAGCTTCGGGCGCGCGCTGATCGTCGGGGGAAGCGTGGGGATGTCGGGGGCGCCGATGCTGGCGGCGGCGGCGGCATTGCGGAGCGGCGCAGGGCTGGTGGAACTGGCGGTGCCGTGGAGCGTGTATCTGCCGGCGGCGGCGCGCCTGCCGTCAGCCCTGGTCAAGCCGCTCACGGAGACACCGGACGGAGAGCTGGACGCGACAGCCGAGGAGATGCGCGCCGTGATCGGACCGGCCACCGCCGCGGCCATCGGGCCGGGAATGGGAAAGTCGGAGGGCGCGCTTCGAACCCTGCGCCTGCTGATCGACGGCGCGAAAATCCCGGTCGTCTTCGACGCGGATGCGCTGAACCTCCTCTCCGCAAAGACGTTGGACCTGAAGAAGCTTCGCCGCGACGCCGTCCTCACGCCGCATCCGGGCGAGATGGCGAGGCTTTGCGGGCGGACGCGGGAAGATGTGCAGGCGGACAGGCAGGGCGTCGCGGGCGGATACGCGCGAGAACACGGCGTGATCGTTGTGCTGAAGGGAGCGGGGACGGTCGTGACCGACGGGGAACGCTTCTATACCAACACCACCGGCTCCCACGGGCTCGCCCGCGGCGGATCCGGCGACGTGCTCTCCGGCGTACTCGCCGCGCTCCTCGCCCAGAAAATGGACCCCTTTGACGCCTCCATCCTCGCCGTCCACGCACACGGACTCGCCGGGGACCTCGCACAGGAACGTCTCGGCGCGATGGGCATGACCGCGGACGACGTCGTCGAGTCACTTCCTGAGGCGTGGAAGAAACTGGAATGGCGATGAAGCGGCTGCTCATGGTCGTCCTTCTGCTCGCGCCGCTGGCGGCGGCGGCGGAGACTCCGCAGGACGACGCGGCGGTGGCGTTCCGCGTGCGTGAGCTGGCCTCCACGGACGCGGGCCGGCGGCGCGCGGCGGTGGAAGCGCTGGCAAGGATCGGCGACCCGGCGGTGCCCGCCCTTCGCGCGGTCCTCGACGAGCCGGCGTGGGAGACGCGCCGCGAGGCGGCCCGTGCGCTGGCGGCCATCGGGACGTCCACAGCGCAACCGGCGCTGGAGTTCGCGGTTCAGGACCGGAACTGGGCGGTGCGGGAGGCCGCCGCACGAGGTCTCGCCAAGGGCGCCGCCCTGAACGCCGCGGCCACGGACTCGATCTGGAGGGTGCGCGGCGCGGCGTGCTTCGCCGCGGCGCGGCGCGACCCCGCGGCCGTTCGCCGCCTGGTGACCGACCCGGTCGCGGAAGTCCGCGAGGCCGCCGCCGCCGCCATCGCGGCCACCGGCGACCCTGAGTACCGCGCGGAAATGCGCGCCATGCTCGCCGAGCCCGGCACCGCCGACGCCGGCCTCGCCCTCTTCGCGAAAATCGGCCGTCGCGAGGATGCGGATGCCATCGCCGGCCTCTTCGACTCCCCCGACGCGGCCCTCGCCGCCCGCGCCCTGCGCGCCGCCTTCGACGCCGGCCTCGACGTGGTCAACCCTGCCGATCGATACGTCGAACGCACCGAGTCCCTTCGATCCGCCGCGGGCCCCGCAAACCAGGAACGCTTCATGGCCATGCTCTCCGGCCTCGAGACCATCGGCCCCCCCGCATGGGCGGCGATTGCGAAGCGACTCGACGGCGCGGACGAGGCCATGGCTGCGGAGTTCGCGGTGATCCTGTCGCGCGCAGGAGACGCGCGGACCGTGCCGGCGCTCAAGAAGCTGCTCGCCTTCAAGAACGCGGACATCCGCTACCTGGCGCTGAACGCCCTCGACCGCGTCAACCCGGCCGAGGCGACGGAAGCGGCCATGGGGTTGCTTTCCGACGAGGCCCTCGGGGTGCGGGTCGAGGCGGCGGTCGTCCTGACCCGGACCGCCGACGGCCGCGCCGCACTGGTCGAAATGTGGGACAAACTCGACCCCTCCGCCCGCCGCGTCGCCATCTCCGCCCTCGGGCGCGACGCCGCCCTCGAGACCCGCGGCCTGATGAAGCGCACGCTCCGCAGCGCCGACGCCTGGGAGCGCGGCACGGCGCACGAGTGGTTCCTGCGGCACGAAGACGCCCAGTACCTGCAGGACGTGGAAGGGCATTTTGCGGCGGAGCAGAACGAGGAGAACAGGTGCCGCATCCTGGCGGGGCTGGAAACGGGAGCGGCGCGGCATGCGACGCTGGTGCTGCGCGCCTGCGACGACGGTTCCGCCTCCGTCCGTCTCCTCGCCGTGCGGATGCTCGGGACGCTGCGCGACCCCGCCCCCGGCCCCGCGCTCCGCCGCGCGCTCGGGGACTCCAACCCGCTGGTCCGCTCGCGGGCGCTTCAGATCCTCGAGTCCCTCGAGGGGACCGCCGATATCGAGGCCTTCACGTCGGCGC
>CAVPNQ010000035.1:0-3084 GCA_963706735.1 uncultured Planctomycetia bacterium | reverse complement strand
GGCCGAACGATTTCAGCTCGGCGTAGGCGTTGCGGAACGCGCTCCAGGATTCGGGGACGAACCCGCCGACGAGGCCGGTGAAGCCGACCCAGCGCGGCGCGGCCATCGCGTGATGCTCGAACTTCGTGCGCGACAGGATCGCCTCGTCGATGGGGCGCTTCGTGCAGAGAAACGTGACGCGCGCGTCAGGCGTGCGCCGGCGGACTTCTTCCGCCAGCGCGATCGCCGGGAACAGGTGGCCGCCCGTGCCGCCGCCCGCGAACGCGATCGCGGGGGCGCGGCGGATCTTCTTTTCGACTTTGGCGTGGAAGAGTTGAAGGATCACTGGGGGGCCTCCGGGGAGTGGAGCACGGGGAGTGCGGGGGCTGGCGAAGGCTGGTGAAGGCTGGCGGAGGCTGGCGAAGGCTGGGTCGCGGGTTCGGAAGCGTCCCGGGAGACGGAGACGACGAACCCCATCGCGGCGAGGGTGAAGAACAGGCCTGATCCGCCGAAGGAGAGGAATGGGAGAGAAATGCCCTTGGTGGGCATCGACGCCGTCACGACCGCCATGTTCATCGCGGCCTGGAAGCCTACGGAGGCGAGCATGCCGGCCGCGGCCAGCGCGCCGAAGTTCGAGCGGCAACGGCGCGCGATCCCGCGGCCGTGCCAGAGGAGGAACAGGAAGAGCCCGATCACCGCGAGGGTGCCGACCAGCCCGAGCTCTTCGCCCAGGATCGAGAAGATGAAGTCCGTGTGCTTCTCCGGCAGGAAGAACAGCTTCTGGCGCGACATCCCGAGCCCCGCGCCGTACGTGCCTCCGCTTCCCATCGCGATCAGAGCCTGCTTGATCTGGTAGCCGCGGCCGAGCGGGTCGGCGTCGGGGTCGAGGAAGACGAAGATGCGGTCGCGGGCGTGCTGGAACTTGAAGTACGCGCCGACGGCGGCGACCGGGAGGACGGCGAGCGTGCACGGGACCGCGTGGAGGAGGCGGACGCCGCCGAGAAGGGCGACGCAGCTGCCGGCCATGGCGAGAAGCGCCGCGGTGCCGAGGTCAGGCTCGATGGCGGTGAGGCCGACGGCGAGCGCGATGGCGCCGGCCGCGGGGAGGAAGCCGCGCTTGAACGTCTTCGCGCGCTCCGGGTCGCGGCCGAGATACCACGCCAGGAACAGAGGAAGTGCGATCTTCATGAATTCGCTCGGCTGGAACGACAGGTCGCCGGCGCGGAACCAGCGGCGCGCGCCGTTGACGGTCGCGCCGATGCCCGGGACCAGCACGGCCAGGAGGAGCACGACCGCGCCGCCGAAAATCCACGGTGCCATCTTCTCCCACGCGTCGTGGTTCACCACCGACACCGCCGCGAACGCGCACAGCCCCAGCCCCAGCCAGAACAGGTGCTTCACCAGCGTGTTGTCGCCGTCGCCTGTCATGCGGTCCGCCGCGGGCGCGCTCGCGCTGTAAATCATCACGGTCCCGAGCGCGCAGAGCGCCAGGACCGAGAAGATGACCGCGCCGCGGGAGGCCGACATTATCCGGCCCTCAGGGCGGCGATCCCCGCCAGCGCGCTGATCGCCGAAGCGATCCAGAACCGCGCCGTGATCTTGGCCTCGGGAACGCCCTCGAACTGGAAGTGGTGGTGAATCGGCGCAATCTTGAAGATGCGCTTCCCCGTCGATTTGAACGAGGCGACCTGCAGGATCACCGAGAGCGCTTCCACGACGAACACCCCGCCGATCAGGATCAGGAGCAGTTCCTGCTTGGAGACGAGCGCCATGGCGGCGAGTGCGCCGCCGAGGGGAAGGGACCCGGTGTTGCCCATGAAGACCTGGGCCGGGAAGCAGTTGAACCACATGAAGCCGAGGGTGGCGCCGAGGAGCGCGGAGCCGAGGATGGCGAGTTCGGAGGCGCCGGCGACGTGAGTGAGGCCGAGGGACGCGGCGAGATCGGGGCGGCCGGCGACGTAGAGGATGCCGGTGTACGCGAGGCCGGCCGCGAGGAAGCAGCCGCCCGCGAGGCCGTCGAGGCCGTCGGTGAGGTTCACGGCGTTGGTGGTCGCGGCCATGATGAGCGCGGCGAGGGCCGGGTACCACGGGCCCAGGTCGAACGAGTAATGAGCGAACGGGATCGCGAGCACGGTCGAGTGGCCCGTTTTCCACAGGACGAAGCCGAGCGCGTACCCGACCGCGGCCTGCATGATGAGCCGCGGCTTGCCGGCCAGCCCGGCCTTCTTCGTCTTCAGCTTCACCCAGTCGTCCGCGTACCCGATCCCCCAGAGGATCGCGATCGCGACGATCGTCGCGGGAACGGCCGGCGTCCTGAGGTCCGCGAGCGCCAGCGTCGCCAGCAGCGCCGACGCAATCAGGAACAGCCCGCCCATCGTCGGCGTGTCCTTCTTCGTCGAATGAATCTCCGTCAGCCGCTTCGAGTCCTTCTTCGTCACGTCCTCGCGCACCTTCCGCGATTTCAGCCATTCGATGACGCGGGGGCCTGTGAAGAGGCACGCGGCAAATGCAGCCGCGGCGGCGGCGCCGGCGCGAAGCGTGGCGATCTCAGTCACGTGGCCCTCTCCGAAGTTCGGCCGGGGTTTCGGGCGTGGCGTGCGGTCCCCTGCCGGCGGCCCTGCCTGCGTCCCGGTGAGTGCGGGAAGGGCCGTCGGCCGGGGCCGGGGCGGAGTGAGGACGCCCCGGAATCCGGGTTTCTTTTTTACAACTTATAAATTGTAAAGCTGATCGGCGAAAAAAAACTACGCCGACTTCGCCGTCCGCGTCACACGCCTCGCGGTCCCGCGCTGCAGCTTCTTGGCGACCTCGTCCCGCTCGCTCATCGCGAACAGCAGTTCCACCACCGCGTCCTCGTTCGTCGTCCGCTCGCCCTTGCCCAGGATCGCCCGCGCCAGCTTCGCAACCGCTTCCCGATCGTTGATCCGTTCCATGTCCGGCCCCCTCTTCGTTCCGTCGCCTTCGTTTGACTCTGCCTCCGCACGCGCGGAAGTCAGCTACGCCATCATCCGCTGAAGCATCAGCCGCCGCGTCTCCGTCGCGGGTGGCATCAGCCCCATCAGCTGGTCGAATTCTTCCTCGGCCGCCTTCGCAGCCGCCTCAAGCCAC
>CAVPNQ010000034.1:0-4607 GCA_963706735.1 uncultured Planctomycetia bacterium | reverse complement strand
TGGGGAAAGGGCGGGCTGGGGATCGGGGGGGCCTATGACGCCGCGACTGCCCCACCCATTCGCAATCCCGGACTTTCCCACGCCCTCGCCCGTGCGTGCGCCCAAGCCCCCGCCCCATCCCTCGCCCACCCCTGCCCCCCGCCTGAGCCCGAAGGGCGAAGGCGGGCCCGCCCTCCCCTTTCCCCTGCCGTTTTCCCCCCACAGTGATAATCTCCTCCTCACCATGCCCCCGCCGAAACCAACCGGCCTGTCCCTGCGCCAGAAAATCGCGCAGCTGATCTTCATCGCCGCTTCCGGCTCACCGTCCCGTCCGCGCGAGGGCGCCGACTTCGAAACCGTCCGACAGCTCCTCGACGACGGTGAGTTCGGCGGCCTGATCCTCTTCGGCGGATCGATCTTCGAAACGCCCATGCAGGTCAACACGCTGCAGCGCTTTTCGAAACTCCCGCTGCTCGTCTCCGCCGACCTCGAACGCGGCGCGGGACAGCAGATCGAGGGCGCTACCGACGTGCCGCCGCCCATGGCGATCGGCGCGACCGGGTCCGAGAAGCACGCGCATTTCGCCGGGAAGGTGACGGGGCTCGAAGCGCGGACATTCGGGATCCACTGGGTTTTCGCGCCGGTGATGGACGTGAACACGGAACCGCGCAACCCGATCATCAACACGCGCGCGTTCTCGGATTCGCCGGAGCTCGTGTCGAAGCTCGGGTGCGCGTTTTCGAAGGGGCTCCAGTCCGCGGGCGTCTCCGCCTGCGCGAAGCATTTCCCCGGCCACGGCGCCACGCCGCTCGATTCGCACGTCGTGCTGCCGACGGTGGACCACGACCGCGAGCGGCTGAACCGCGAAGCGCTTCCGCCGTTCTTCGCGGCGGCGAAGGCCGGGGTGGACTCGGTCATGGTCGGGCACATCACGCTTCCCGCCCTCGACCCGAAGCTCCCGGCGTCGCTTTCGCCGGCGACGATGCGGGTGCTGCGCGAGGAAATCGGCTTCAAGGGGCTGATCGTGACGGACGCGCTGATGATGGGCGCGCTGTCCACGTTCGGGTCGCCGGCGGCGCTCGCGCTCGCGGCCGGGGCGGACGTCCTGCTCTACCCCGAGGACCCGATGGGAGCGCTGGCGGACTGCATCGAAGCGGTGGAGTCGGGAAAGATCCCGGAATCGCGCGTACATGAAGCGCTGGAGCGCGTGCTCGCGATGAAGGACAAGCGCAAGCTCTTCGAAGAGCGGTCGGTCCCCACGGAATCGATCGCCGAGATCCCGGCGCACGAGTACCACGGCCGCGCGACGGAGAAACTCGCGCAGGACGCGCTGGCGTGGGCGCGGAAGGCGGACGGGGCGGTGTTCGAGAAGGGCCGCAAGCTGACGGTGCTGATCCTGCGCGACGACGACTTCGCCGCGGGGCCGGACCCGTTCCTGGCGGCGCTGCGCGAGCGCGCGCCGGTCGAGTTCGCGTCGGCGAAGCCCGGGCAGCCGCTTCCGGAAGTCCCGAAGGGCGAGGCGCTCGTCATTGCGGCCTACGCCCGCGTGAGGGCGTGGAAGGGCCGCGTGGGGCTGCACGAGGAGCTGGAGAAGTTCTGCGGAAGCGTGGCGCAGGGGCGGCGCGCGACGGCGGTGAGTTTCGGCAACCCGTATTTCGCGAACCAGATTCCTGCGTCGAGCTTCCTGTGCGCGTGGAGCGATTCGCCCGCGGCGCAGCGCGCGGCGGCGATGGCGTTGTTCGGGGAACTGCCGGCGGCCGGAAGGGTGCCGGTCAGGCTGGCGTAGCGCCTACTTCCGCTTCTTCCCCACCTTGCGCAGTTCCCGGTCGCAATCGGCCACCATCTCGGTGTCGCCGGCCTTATCGAACAGCGCGCGCGCCTCGCCGAGCCGCTTCTCCGCCTCCGCGCGGTCGCCGGCTTCCCGGCACGCGATCCCCAGCGACAGCAGGCAGCCGGCGCGCTGGTCGTCGAGATCGCCGCCGGCGCCGCCGTAGAGCCCGAGTGCCTTCTCGTAGAGTCCGCGGGCCAGCACGGGTTCTTCGCCCTCCAGGCGCAGGTCGGCGAGCGCCTCCGTCACGAATCCTTCCTCGAACGCCGCTTCCTGCTCCCGGAAAATCCTGATGGCTTCGGCGTAGCACTCCTTCGCCTTGACGAATTCCTCCGCCGCGCGGCTGGCGTGCCCGGCTTCCAGCATCGCCCGCGCCTGCGGCAGCTTCGCGCCGAGTTCCGCGTAGATCGCCGCGGACTCCAGGTACGAGGCGGCGGCCTCGGAAGTCTCACCGAGCGCCGCCAGGCACGCCCCCTGCGACCGGATCGCGCGCGCTTCCCCCGACCGCGACTCCGCCTTCCGGAACGCGGCGCCGGCGTCCTCCAGCAGGGCGAATGCGTCCTCGAAGCCTTCTTCGTCCTCGCCGGCGAGGAAGCACGAAGCGTTCATGCGGAGGCGCCAGCCGAGGCGGCGCGGGTCCTTGCCTTCCTTCCGCTCGGTGTCGAGGTCCTCGTCGGCCGCGGAGCTGAGGTCGTCGCTGCTCATGATCGTCGCCGCGAGCTGGTCGGCGACCGCGCGCGCCGCGACGTCGCCGGTCCGCGCGCCCGACTCGACGAACAGGTCCTCGGCTTCTTCCGCCTGAAGCGCGCCGTCGAGCACCTTGCCGAGCCGGGCGTTCGCCGCGGCGAGGGAGAGAAGTGCCTCCGCGCGAAGTTCGCGGTCGCCGGATTCCGTGCCGAGGCGGGCGGCTTCCTCGAACGCGTCCGCCGCCTTTCCGATCGCCTCCGCGTGCGCTTCCAGCCTGCCCCGCGCGTTGGCGATCGCCCCGCGCAGCCGCAGCCACTCGCGCTTCCCCTCCGGGTCCGTCGCCTGCCCCGCCGTGTGGAGGCGGGCCTCGGCGTGCGCCATGGCCTCGTTCGCCTTTGCGATGTCGTCCCAGGCGGCGTGGGCGCGTGCGAGCTCGGTCCAGGCGCGACCTTCGGCGGCGGGGCCCTGCGCCCTGGCCGATTCCAGCCGGCGCTCGAGCGCGGCGATTTCCGACTCGCGCGACTCGGTCATTTCCCCTGCAGCCACGCGTCGATCGCCTTGCCGACCTTCATCGTCGCCTCGACCGCCGTGTTCGAAGCCCACCGCAGCGGCACCAGCCGGACCAGGATCGTCCCGCGCACGAACACGATCGCGTCCTGCTCCGCGAACGCGCGCTCGCCGAAATCGTTGATCGACTTCCCCTTGTGCCACTGCTGGAACGTCTTGCCGGCGCCGACCGGGTCCTGGTGAATGTAGAGCTCGACGCGGATGCGCCGGACGTCCGGCCGCGATTTGCCCTTGTCGTCCACGGCCTTTTCCCAGTCGTGCTGGGCGTACTGTTTCACGAGAAGCGAATCGAGCATGTTCGCGCGGAGCTGGGCGCTGATGCTCTCGCCCGCGTAGATGTCGAGCTCGGCGGCGCCCGCCGGGTAGCGAACCGGAGTCCCGACCGGATCCCAGTCCCCGGCGACCGGGTACTTCTTGAGAACCACTTCGCCGCTCTTCGGCGCCTCGCCGCCGTTCCCGTCGTCGGGGCCCGAGCTGCATCCCGCCGCCGCGAACGCCAGCACCACCACCAGCACCGTCACCACAGGCCAGCGCTTCATCCCTTTTCCTCCTCGAGCAGTTCCGCGGGGAGCACGTATTCCTCGGTGTCCTGCGCCTGCTCCGCCGCCGCCATCCCCCACTCCTTGCGCAACACGTCGTCGAAGTCGTCGCTCGTCCGCGACACGCTCCGGAGCCCTTCCACGAACTCCTCGTAGTCCAGCCCGTCGAGACCGCGGCTCCAGACGACGAAGAGCTGACCGCCGTCGAGCGCGAAACGGGCGCCGCTGGTCGACGCGAGGTTGAGCTCGAGGACGCGGCGAAGGGCGAGCTGCGTCCCCTTTTTCGGAAGGTTGAGGAACGGCGAGGACATGCGGATCTCTTCGCCGGGCAGCATCTGGATGGTGACCTGCGCGGAGCCGAACTTCGCGAACCAGGTTTCGCCGTTTTTCTGAAGCGTCACGCCGGAGTCGGTCGCGTAGCGCTCGACATAGCCGGCGACAAGCGCGGGGGCGTGCTCGCCGCGCTGCGGGACCACGAGGATGTCGCCGCACTGGGACTTGAACGTCTCGCCGGGTTGCTTCCCGGAGACGTCGTAGGTGTTATTGCATTTGCGGCAGCGGAGGAGCATGAGGGCGCTGAGTCTGCCATGCACCGGGAGTGTAGGGAAGGACGAGTGGCCGGTGGCCGGTGGCCGGTGGCCAGTGACCAGCGGCCAGCGGCCAGCGGCCAGTGGCCAGGAACGGCTACAGCATTGAGACGAGGCCGGGCGCGACGGTACTCGCCGCTATCGCAGCTTCTTCATCCCGAACAGTTTGGACCCGCCCCACGCGCTGACCGGCTTCAGGTCCTTCCCCAGGATCACGCGGTACCTGTTCCAGAAGGTCTTTCCTTCCAGCCTGATGCGCGTTTTCGACTCGGCCTTCCGCCACGTCGAACCGTTCGCCTCGGGTGCGAAGGCCAGGGCGGCCGCGACGGCAAGGTCGCCCGGAAGGACGTCCGCCATCGATCGGCACGTCGAGCAGCGCGCGTTCGCAATCGCCGTGTCCAGCACGTCGTCCCCGCACTC
>CAVPNQ010000033.1:0-8298 GCA_963706735.1 uncultured Planctomycetia bacterium | reverse complement strand
AACGACCCGTGCGGGTCGCGGGCGGCCGCGACGGCGCCGCAGGCGAGCGCCAGCGCGAGAACGAGGAACAGCGCGCCGATCTGGTCGCGGGCGCGGGCCGCGGGATCCTGCTCCCCGGGCGCGGCGGTGGCCGATGTTTTGTTTTCCGTCATGGTCCTCCGGGCGCCCGCCGCCGCCGCAGCTCGCGCCTCTTCTCCGCCCGAATCTACACGCTCCGCCCCGCCCGTCAATTCCACTTCCACAACTCCCCGTCCGCCTTCCTCCGTTTCGACTCCTCGATCCTCTCCAGCCGCGCCTTCAGCGCCTCCAGAAGCAGGTCCACACGCTTCGCCACGTCCGCTTCCTCGATCAGCCGCTGCTTCGCCGAAATCTCCATCTCCAGCCCCGCCGCGATCATGTCCGCGAACCTGCCCGGCGACCCGCCCGCCGAGAGCGCCCGGTTCGCGGCCGCCGCAAAGGAGAAATCCTCCACCGACAGGCGCGTCGCCACCGCGTGCAGGTGCATCGACCTCGTCCGGAGCGTCTCCTCGTCCAGCGGATCCACCCGGTCGCGCAGCAGCTCCCCCTTCGCAATCCGGTACGGCGTCTCCTGCACGAGCTCCCCGACGCGGAATCGCGTGAGCCCCTCCAGGACGATGTTGAACCGGCCGTCCGGCAATGCCTGCTCCATGATGATCTGCCCCAGCGTCGCAACCGCGTACACCGGCGGGTTGCCCTCATAGTCGCCCTCCCAGCCCGGCTTCAGCAGCGCGATGGCCACCAGCCGGTCCGTGTCCAGCGCGCGCCGCACCATCTCGCGGTACCGGGGCTCGAAGATGTGAAGCGGCAGGCGCGAGCCGGGGAACAGGACGGTTCCGGGAAGCGCGAAGATCGGCGCCTGTCCGGGGAAGAAGGCGGGCAGCTCCCCGTCCACGGTTACTTCCCTGCTTCGGGCGCGCGGCGAAGCTGCGCCTTGAGCACGATCACGAACGCGATGCCGCAGATGACCGCGACGGCGATGCCCGCCACCGTCACGATGAAGCTCCAATCCGTCCCCGGCCCGGGCTTCGCCGGCGCAGGCTCGCGCATCCGGATCGACCGGACGATCTGCTCGAATTCCGCCACCCGGTACGGATACGTCTTCGCCGAGGAGGAGAAGCTGAACACGTACTGCTTGTCCCCCGCCGGCACGTACCACTTCACGATCTTCACCGGCGCCATTTCCTTCGTGATCTGGAACCCGTTCATCCGGTAGACGTCGCGGTCGCCCACCCGGTCCACTTCAACGCTCTCAATCTCGATCTGGACCCCGGCCTTGGCCGCATCCGAGCCCTTGATCTCGCTCACCGCCGCGGCGCGGAACTCCTCGCGCCCTTCCTTTGTGACGAACAGCGTCCGCTCGATGACCGCGACCTGGAGCAGCGCCCGGGTCTTGGACTCATCCTGCTGGCTCGCGTACATGGCGTGGACGCCGCGCGGGAGGTTCTCGTACGCCTCGGGCTTCGCCGGCTCCCACTCCTCGGGCACGGTCATCGTCCACGAACCGTCGGGCGAACGCGCGTCGCGCGCCACGGCGATGGCCGAGGCTGCGAGGAGGGCGAGGAGCGTGGAAGTGGTGGCCCGCATGGGTGAGAGGGATTATAAGGATCGCCGCGCGAAGGGACAGGGAAGCCTCGCTTTCCTCCCCGCGCGCTTCCCCGCCCTCCCCCGGAACCCCGTGAAACTCAAGTCGCAGCCCGAGGACTTCGTCGTCGTCGAGGAGAACAACGTCGCCTGGGACGAGGGTGGCGCGTTTGCGGTCTACCGCGTCATGAAAACGGGTCTCAACACGCTCGACGTCGTGAATTTCATGGTGGACGCGCTCCGGACGACGCGTTCGCGAGTGAACTACTCGGGGCTCAAGGACCGCCACGCCCAGACCGAGCAGATCGTCACCGTCCTGCACGGGCCCCGCAAGGACCTCGGCGGCGAAAACTGGCGCGCCGAATTCATCGGCCGCGCCAAGGCCCCCGTCAAGCCCTCGACCATGACCGGCAACCGCTTCACCATCGCCCTCCGCGCCGTCCGCAAGGACGAGATCCCCGGGATCCGCGCGATTATCGACCGCGTCCGGGTCACCGGCCTGCCCAACTACTTCGACGACCAGCGCTTCGGCAGCGCCCGCCACGGCCAGGGTTTCTTCGCCCGCAGCGCGATCCGCGGCGAGTGGGAGGAGGCGCTTCGGCTGGTCATCGGCTGTCCCGCGCGGAAGGACAGTTCGCGGGACAAGCGTGCGAGGAGCCTGATCCGGGACCACTGGGGGAAGTGGAAGCAGCTGGTGGAGATGCTGCCGCGGACGCACGAGCGGGCGATCGTGCAGTACCTGGCGGAGCATCCCGGGGACTGGCATGGGGCCTGCAACCGCGTGGACCGGCACCTGATGGGCCTGATGCTGGTGTCCTACCAGAGCTGGCTCTGGAACGAAGTTGCGGCGGAGTTCCTGCGGGAGAAGGTGAAGGACATCGAGGAGCTCGAGTACAGCCGCGGGAAGTTCGTGTACCCGCTGTCGCTGACGCCGGAGGAGGAATCCGTCGTCCGGACGCGCGACCTGCCGGTGCCCTGCCACCGGACGGAGTGGAAAAACGCCGACGAGCGCGAGAGGTTCGAGCGGCTTCTGAAGCGCGAGGGGCTGACGATCGAGAACTTCAAGGTGGACCTGGAGAAGCACACGTTCCGGGCGTTCCGCCGCCCGCTGATGATCCGCCCCGCGGGGCTGTCGATCGGCGGGTTCGAGGACGACCCGCTGAATCCGGGGCTGCTTTACTTCCGCCTGAACTTCTCGCTTCCCAAGGGTTCGTTCGCGACGATCCTGATCAAGTCGATCCAGCGGAGGAAGGTGCTGGACGGCGAGGAAGAGGGGGACGAGCAGGACGAGTCCGGCGAGTAAGGCGGGACCCGCACCCATTCTTCCGATACAGCCCCGCGGACGCCATTCGACTTCGCGGCCCCGAAGTCGCGCCTTCCAGGGCAAGTGAAGCGTCCCCGCGTCAACCCCTGCGCCGCACGCACTCCGACATCAGGAGCAATTTGCCTTTCGACGGAATCTACTTCGCGGCCGGGGCGGTGGGCTTCGCGGGTTTCGTGGACCGGGTCGGCGAGCCCTGGACGGGCACTCCGCCGAAGGGAAGGATGTGGACTTTCTTCCCCTGGTACTTCACGGTCCCGTTCACGACCGAGTAGATGTCGAAGTTCATTCCCATGCGCGTCCCGCGCCCTGCGACGAACTTGGAGCCGCACTGGCGGAGGATGATGGAGCCCGGCTGAACCGTTTCGCCCTCGTAGCACTTGATGCCACGGCGCTGAGCGTTGGAGTCACGACCGTTACGGCTGGCGCCCTGACCTTTTTTGTGTGCCACAGCGAAATCTCCGAGCGATGGGGTGTTGTGAAGAGGGGGGAGGTTACTGAGCCAGAGAGGGGATGTCAAGCGCCAGCGGCGAGTGGCCAGTGACCAGCGGCGAGTGACCAGCGGCCAGCGGCGAGTGACCAGCGGCCAGCGGCGAGCGGCGAGCGGCGAGTGAAACGAGCCGCAACCCCAACTCCAAACCCCAACTCCAAACCCGAACCCGAACCCGAACCAGCAACAATTTGTTCGGGGCCCCTTCTGTTTTTTTCGCGGCGAAGGTGGTGGGGTGGGGCGGGGCGCGCAGCCGTTCGCGCGGTCCGCCCCACCCCACCACCGCAGTCCGCGAAAAAAACAGAAGGGGCCGGCCCCACGCCGGCCCCTTCACAGTTGCCTGGAGGCATCCCTCTCCGAATGGCCCCAGGTTCATCAGGTTTTATAGGACGACTTACGGGATCTGCAGCTCAAGCCCTTCCCACAGCGAATCCGGGCTCGCGAGCTTCTCCTTGTTGGCCGTGAAGATCGCGCGCCACTTGTTGGCGTCGCCCATCTGCGATTTGGCGATCGAGCTCAGGGTGTCGCCGGCCTTGACCTTGTAGGTCTTCTTCGCCGGAACATCGTTCTTCGGCGGGTCGTTCTTCACGACTTCCTTCGGCGGATCGTTCTTCGGGGCCTGCACGGTGTCGTTGGCGGGGGCATCGGCGATGGCGGGCATCGCGAGCGCCGTCCCGACGCGCAGCAGGTCGTCCGGGCTGGACATCTTGTCCTTGTTCGCCTCGTAGATCTGGCGCCAGTACTTCTCCTTGCCGTAGACCTTCATCGAGATCCGCGCGAGCGAGTCGCCGGCCTCGACCTTGTAGGTCTTCCCCGTCGCGGGCGGCGTGCGGTCAACCACCGGCGGATCAAGGTGCGTCGTGGTGTCGATCACGGGCGGCGTGCGGCTGCCGCCGTCGGCCGTCTCGATGCGGATGCCGCCATCGCCCGAATCGGGCGGCGGCACGTGGATGCGGTCGCCATTGTCGGGCTCGGTCACGGGGCGCACGTACGGATCGTCCGCGACCGGGACGCCGGGATCGATCGCGCCATTGTTGGAACCCGCGGCCGGCGGGGTCTTCTTGCGGTCGCCGTTCTTGGACCACACAAGAAGCGAAACGATGCCCGACATGAGGAGGGCGATGATGAGAAGCTTGCCCTTGGTACCCATCGTGGGAACTCCGCTGTAGGAGAGGTGGAAGCGCTCGGCCTTTATACTTTACAAATTATAAAGTATAGAAGTGAATTGTCAAGGCCCCACCCCACAGAATCCCCCGCCTCTCCCGCGGCGGGCTCGCGCCGCAACCTGATTGCGCGAAACGGCTTATATCAGTCCAGCGCAGCGCCCGTTTCGCCGCGCTGGAATTTTCCGTTTTTCCTTCAGCATTTCTACACGCTGATCCATCCGGATTCATCCCCCTCAACCCTCAAGCCTTCCCCCCAATCCCGCCGATGTTGACGTCGTGACTCTTCAGCAGATCCTCCTCGCCTCCCTCGCCGCCCTCCTGGGCACCTGGCTCTGGCTTCGCAGCCGGCGCTGCTGCGGGCGCCCTGAAAGTTGCCCCCGCATCGAGAAGGATTCGCCGTTTCTGCGGAAGTGCCTCCAGAACCCGGGATGCGCCCGCGCGTGCCGGCATGCCCTCCCTACCCTTGCAATGAGGCTCGTTCGTGAGGGAGCGATCGGCCACGCCCTCGCGTTCGCCGGCCGTGCCGCGAACGAAGGCTGCCCCGGGGCATGGCTCGTCCTCGCGCGCATGCACGACGAGATGGGGAACGGCCGCCTGGCGAGGGACCTTTACCGCCGCGAGATCGCCCTCGACGAAAATGCGCTCGCGGCCTGGCTCGCCCTCGGGGACCACTTCGCAAAAGCCGGCGACTACGGCGAGGCCCTTCATCACTACCGCCGTGCCGCGGAAGCGGACAGCACGTTCTCCGAGGCCTGGTGCTCGCTGGGCCGGTGCTACGCCGCGCTGGCCCACTGGGCCGACGCGCGCGTCTGCTACGAGCTGGCTCTCCGGAATTCACCGGATCACCTCCCCACGATGCACGCCCTCGGGCTCGTCCTCGTCGGCGCGGGAGATTCCGCCGGGGCGCTTCGCGTGTTCCAGGAAATCCTCGACCTTGCCGGCCCGAGCGGGCCGCTGCTGGCCCGCCTTGGCCGCCTCGCGCGCGAAGCCGGGAACTTCAGGAAGGCCGTGGTCTACCTGAAGGACGCGATGAGGCTGAGCGGGATGCCGGATGTGAAGAAGGACATGGCGGAGGTGTACGAGGCGATGGGGCAGCTGGAAATCGCCGAGTTCTACCGGCAGGAATACGAGAAGGAATACGTCCTCTAACGCGCTGCGTCATCCGGCCGCGGTCGCTACTTCCCGAAAATCTCCGCGACGAAACTCTCCTTCATCGTCCCCGTCACCGTCACGTCCACGTCCCCGATGTCCGGCGTGTCCTTCACGCGGAACTTCATCGTCACCGCCCCGCCGAGCTCCGCCTTCACGATCTTCTTCTCCTCGAGCGCAAACCAGATGTAGCCCTGCTGGTTCGTGTCCATCGTCGGCAGGTCCTTCCCCTCGCCGTGCATCGAGAAGTTCACGTAGAGCTTCGCGCACTTGAGCTTGCCTACCTTCTCCGTGTCCGCCCACTTCCCCTTCCCCGTCCCGCTCGCCTTCTTGGCGTCGAACCCGCCGTGCGACCACGCCGTCATCACCGCCGCCCCGTCGATCTCGTACTCCTTCCCCTGCGCAAGCGCCTCCTTCGGCAGGAGAAGCGGCAGGACGTCCATCCAGCCCTGCTCCGCGATGCCGTCTTCGGGCTGCTCGCCGTCGATGTAGACCGCCTGCCCCTCCTTCGACTTCGCGACGGTCACCTTCCGCTGGTGATGCGGAAACTGCGTCTTCTTCTTCTCCTTGCCGTCTTCCTCGTACTCCTCCTTCGTCGCCAGCGCGAAGTCACGTTTCCTCGTGGAGGCGGGAAGGGCGACTTTTTCGCAGTCCTGGTCGTACTGCCACTTCTTCAGCGACAGGAAGTCCTGTTTGCGCTTCCCGAAGTCGGCCTTGGATTTCCCTTTCACGGCCTGGTAGCGGATCTTTCCCTCGATGCGCTCTTCCTCGGTGACGACGAGCGTATCTCCTTCCTTGTCCTCGACTTTCATCTCGACGCCTTCCCCGGCGCGGGCGATCGAAAGGGCGAAAAGGAGGAGGGCGAGGGGGCGCATGGTCGGCTCCGTGAGGGGGTTGGCGGGAGTATACACAGGGGGCATCGGCGGGGTTTCAGCGACATTTCGATCGCAACCGGACCCGGGAGCGCACCTTGACCAGCCCCCGGGGCGGGTCAATACTGGCGGCCCTCCGGATGCATTCCCCTAAGCCGGGCCGAGAAAGTGTCTTCTCATGTCTCAGCCTCACGTGGCCCGGCTTATCCTGAGCGAGCCCGAAGGGCGAGTCGAAGGATCGCGTTGAAGCGGGGTCAGTGGCCTGGGAAGACACGTGACCTTGTTCGCTGAGTAGTGTTTTCGCGGGAATGAGCATCGGCAGTCCGCGCGTTGAGCACGTGCCCGGGCCCAGCCCCGGTGAGGATCAGCCGGAGACACGAAGGGGCAGGTTCATGAGAGGGCGAGGATGATGAGACGTGGAGCCTGGACGGTGCTCGGACTGGCGGCCGTGCTTGCGGCAACCGGCTGCCGGAAGACTGTGGCACCCGCGGGCGGCGGGCCGGGCGGCGCCAGGAGGGCTCCCCGCGTAACGGTCGCCACGGTCGCGCGCGTCCCGCTGTCCTGGACCGTGGACGCGATCGGGACCATCGAGCCGCGCGAGGAAGTCGCCGTCGCCGCCGGAGTCGCAGGCGTCGCGGGGAAAGTCAGCTTCAACGAGGGCGACGACGTGACGCCCGAAACCGTCCTCGTCCGCATCGACGAAGAGCGGTACACCCTCGAGGAGAAGCGCGCGACCGCCGACCTGCAGCGCGCCCAGGCGGACCTCGACCACGCGCTCGTCGTCTGGAACCAGCGCAAGCCGCTTCACGACCAGAAGTACATCAGCGACGAGGAACTCGCGGTTACCTACTATAAGAATAACTATCCTAATTCACGTCTTCATGCTTCAGGCGAAGACGTTGGCTTACCCGACGGACAGATGGGCAACTCGGAAGTAGGCCATCTGAACATAGGTGCAGGAAGAGTTATTTACCAGGATCTTGTTAAAATAAACAAGGAATGCAAAACCGGAGAGATAAAGCAGAATAAAGTGCTGATTGACGCATTCTCGTATGCAAGGGATAATAACAAGCAGGTGCATTTCCTCGGGTTAATGTCCGACGGTGGTGTGCACTCGCTCGATAAGCACCTCTACTATCTCTGTGATATGACAAAAGACTACGGTCTGAAGAATGTCTTTATTCATGCATTCGGCGACGGAAGAGATACTGATCCGAGGAGCGGTATAGGATATATGAAGAATCTCATTGAACATCTTAAAACATCAAACGGAAAAGTAGCATCATTTATCGGAAGGTATTATGCAATGGACCGTGATAAGAGATGGGAGAGGGTTAAAGATGCGTATGATCTGATCGTAAGCGGAAAGGGAACCCCGGCATCAGATGTTTTGGATGCAATGCAGAAATCATATGACGAGGGAGTTACAGACGAGTTTATGAAAGCTATCGTTGTTACCGGCTCCGATGGAAAAGCTATAGGCAATATAAAAGAAGGTGATGTGATAGTGTTCATCAACTTCAGGAACGACAGGGCAAAAGAACTCACAATTGCACTTACTCAGAAAGATATACCTGAGAATGGGATGAAAACAATGCCTCTCTATTACTGCACCATGACACCTTATGATTCAACATTCAAAGGTCTTCATATTATTTATCCGAAGGAAAATGCAAATAATACAATCGGAGAGGTTCT
>CAVPNQ010000032.1:0-18636 GCA_963706735.1 uncultured Planctomycetia bacterium | reverse complement strand
AAGCCCCAGACCAAGGGACAGGCCAAGGATGACGCCAAAGGCCCCGACCCGCAGGACGTGCCCGACGATCTGACCGAGCAGCCCGCGGCGGCCTATCGGCTCATCAAGGACGCCAACGGCTTCACGATTCGGCGCAACCCTGAACGTGCACGCCCCCAACGCCTCACGGTCCGCGTGGCCTATGACGTGCTGCGTGGCAGCCCTTGGAGCAAGACTGCATATGACCCTGCTGACTTCGACTTCCGCAAGAAGAGCAGCATCGTCCACGTCACCCATTCGGGCGTCAATCTGCAACGGCCTGACCCCGGCAATCGCCTTATCATCGAACCGCGCGCCGACGATTTTGAGGTCGTCGTCCATGGTTTCGATCCCAACCGCGATCTGATCGTGGATGTTCGAGACACCACGCCCAGGAAGCAAGTTCCTTCCGTCGGCGTTCGGAGAGATCGGAGAGGAGGGCGGCCATGGCCTTGTCCATCTCGGGGAGCTTGCGGCCCATGGTTTCGAAGTGCTGCTTGTGGGTATCCCAGCCGGGGTAGTTGATGGTGATGTAGGGGATGCCTTCCTCGACGAGGCGGCGCGCGGCGAGGCAGGACTGGCCGAAGGTGTTGCGGCCGTAGCGGTCGCGCGTCTCGGCCTTTTCCTGCCCGAGGTCGAACAGCTTCCGGACGTCGCCGAACATCATCTCGTAGGCTTTCTCGCCCGCCTTGTCGTAGAGCCCGAGCTGCGGGTCTCCCGGCACTGCATTCCCGAGCGTATCGAGCTGCATGAGCAGGCGGCGGCGCGACTGCTGCCGCTCGTCGGTGATCCCCTGCGCCACGATCCCGTCCACCGCGAAGGGCGTCCGGTTCGGGTCGCCTCCGGTGGCGAAGGGCTTGTACCGCTGGCCGAGGAAGCCGGATTCGGAGAAGCGCCCCTGGAGGGTGGTGAGGACGACGTAGGGCGGGACCTTGCCCTTGTAGCCGTGGTCGTAGCCCTTGAAGAGCGACAC
Organism: uncultured Planctomycetia bacterium; assembly: GCA_963706735.1. Taxonomy (GTDB): domain Bacteria; phylum Planctomycetota; class MHYJ01; order WSZJ01; family WSZJ01; genus WSZJ01. Next base: position 17,645 of record CAVPNQ010000032.1, on the reverse strand, counting down.
GACGGCGCCTGCGGACGGGTAGACGAATCGGCCGGACTTGCGGCCGGTCTGTGCGATGTACGACGCGATTTCGTGCGAATTGACGCCGTGCGTCATGCTGCGGATGAGGGCGTATTTGTCGGCGAGCTTCGCGAGCTCGGGAAGGAGCTGGCAGATCCGGACGCCCTTGACGTTCGTTTCGATCGGCTTGTCGAGCGAGCCGCAGAAGTCGCGCCCGGCCTCGGGCTTCGGGTCGAACGTGTCGAGGTGGCACGGCCCGCCCCACATCCAGATCTGGATCACCGACTTCGCGAGCTTCCGAGCCGGCGGGTTCTCCGCAGCCAGGAAACGCCCCGGGTTCAGCGCCAGCCCGGCGGCGCCCAGGAGCCCCAGCTTCATCATTTCGCGGCGCGACAGTTCCTTCATCGGTCTCTCCCCGGCTTCAATGGCGGAACAGGAATTCCTTCGTGTTGACCAGCGCCCAGGCCAGGTCCTCGGCCGCCTGCTTCCCCGACAGCCCGCTCGACTTCGCGTAGTCCTTCGCCGCGGCGACCTCTTCCGCCGTCGGGTACCGCGACAGGATCAGCAGGTACACCGATCGCACGTAGACGGTCGCGTCCCCCTTTGCCGCCTGCCCGAGCGCCCGCAATTTGGGACTCGCCTGGAGCGCGTTCTGCATCGCGGTGGAGTTGAGGAGGAAGAGCCGCTGCGAGTCGGTGCAGTCGTTGTTGCGCTCGGAGAAGAGCCCGGTGTCGCGCGCCGGCCGCCCGAACATCTCGAGGACGGAGCTCGTGATGCTGCCGTCAGGGAGAAGGACGGCGGGGTGCTCTTCCGGCAGGAACGTGTACGGCTCCGGGATCGGGCTCGTGTACTCCTCGTGCACCCCGGTGATCGTCGTGAACGCGTCCACCAGGACCTCGGCGTCGAGGCGGCGCACGGCGTAGTGGGCGAAGAGCCTGCCCGCGTCCGGATCCGCGCTCGCGGGCGTCGAGGAGGCCTGGTACGTGCGCGAATTCAGGATGAGGCGGTAGACGTGCCTCAGATCCCACTTTGCTCCCACGAGTTCCTTCTCGAGCAGGGCCAGGAGTGCGGGGATCGACGCCGGGTTGTCCTCCCGGATGTCGTCGGGTTCGTGCACGATCCCGCGCCCGAGCAGCCACGCCCAGATCCGGTTGACGATCGCGCGCGCGAACCAGGGGTTTTCCGCCGTGACCAGCCAGTCCGCGAACACCCGCCGCGGATCGTCCTCCGGCCGCAGCGTCAGGATCTTCCCGTCCGGCAGCATCGCTTCCGCCACCGTCGCCACCGGCGCCGGGTTCGAAAGCACGATCTCTTCCTTCCACTCCGACGTCGGCTTGTACGCCACCCGCGAGAAGAACGCCGCCAGCCCCGCCGCGCGATCCGGGGGCATCCGGTCCATCCGCGCCCCCATAAACGTCAGCGCCGCCACCCCGGCAAGGTCCGCCGGCGTCCGCCCCTGAACCGCCCGGTAAAAGTTCACCGCCGGCTCGCGGAAGTTGCTCCCGGAGGACGTCAGCAGCTCCCGCGCGATCACGTCGTACGGCCGGTTCTCGCGGATCGCGTCGTGAACCCACCGGTGGTACGCCTGCACCGCGTTCGGCCACAGGTTGATCGGGAATTCCGACTTCACCCTCAACAGGTCGCACCACTTCATCGACCAGTAGTCTGCAAACTCCGGCCGCACCAGAAGCGCGTCGATCAGCGCCGCGCGTTTGCCTTCGCTCGGGTCGTTCAGGAACGACTTCACTTCCGCCGGATCCGGGATCTTTCCGATCGCATCCAGGTACACCCGCCGCACGAAGGTCTCGTCCGAGCAGGGCGCCGCCTGCTCGATCCTTCGCTCCCGAAGCGCTGCGGACACGACCTCGTCGATGGATTCCGCCGAAGCGGCGCTCGCGCACGCGGCGAAGAGGCAGGCGAAGACCGTCAGCGGCTTGTGCATGCAACCCTCCGGCAGGCTGCCTGGTCCTGCGCAGCCCGTCGTGCCGTGGCGGTGGTCCGTCGCGAGGCGCGCTCCTGGACTTCCCGGGAAGGGAAATGCGGAGCGCCGGCCTCTCGGGTGGGACCTGGATATGAAACACCTTCCGGGCGGGAAGTTGCTGGGAATTCCGGAGATTTCCTTAATGACATTACCTATTTCATGTTGCGGAACTGCTGCAGCCGGAACGGGACACCGGCCAGGCAGGCGGCACGGGGCCTGGCGGAGGATTCGGATTCCCGGAAGGCTCTCCTCGGGCGGGGCGCTCGAGTGGGTGGAAACCCGAAGGGACTTCTCGGCGGTGCCAGTGGCGAGATTGGCGCTCAAACCGTAGTCCTGCGTCCCAAGGAGGGAGTTCCCTTCCTCCCCGGGCCCCCCGCCTCTAGCATCACACCCTCTCATGCCCCGGAAACACCGCGACCCGCGCTCTTCGCCGCTTCCCCCTCCGTGGCTGGTCCGCACATGCGGCGACATCTACCGCGCGTGCGTCGAGTCGCCGGGGGCGCCGGACAAGGTGATCGCCCGGGCGTTCCGCGAGGACGGACGGCTGGACGACAAGATGCGGGGGTTCGTGGCGGACACGGTGCAGGGGATGCTGCGGGCCCGGGGGCTTGTGGAAGCGGCGCTGAAGCACATCGGCGGCGCACAACCGCAGCATGCGGCCCTGGTCTTCCTGAAAGCGCGGCGTGGAATTTCGGCGGGGCCGCGGGACGCGGAGCTGGGAAGGGCGATTACGGCGGCCACGAAGGAGACCGGCGGGATCGACGGATTCCTTCCCGAGTGGCTGCGGCGTGCGATGCCGGGCGGAGAAGCCCTTCTCAAGGCGTTCGCGGCGGCCCCCCCGGTGACTCTTCGCGTCAACACACTCAAGGTCTCGCCGGAGGAACTCGCGCAGTGGCTGGAGCACGACGGGATCCGCTCGCAGCCGACGCGCTTTTCGCCGTGGGGGCTGACGCTGGATTACCGCGTGAACGTCTTCAGGACGGAGGCGTTCCACGAAGGGGCGTTCGAGATGCAGGACGAGGGGAGCCAGCTCGTGGTGTTCCTGTGCGCGCCCCGGGCGGGGGACGTGGTGGTGGACGGGTGCGCGGGCGCGGGGGGGAAGACCCTGGCGCTGGCGGCGCTGATGGAGAACAAGGGGACGCTGTACGCGTTCGACACGGCGGCACACCGGCTGGAAGCGCTGAAGGAGCGGGCGCGGCGGGCGGGGGTGCAGAACCTGCGGGTGCATTCGCTCGACGACGAAGGGACGCGGCCGATCGTGCGGCTCGGGGGGAAGGCGGACGTCGTGCTGATCGACGCGCCGTGCTCGGGCACCGGCGTGCTGAGGCGCAACCCGGACATCGCGTGGAAGCTGCGCGAAGAGGACGTCGCGCGGCTCGTCGAGGAGCAGGCGCGGCTGCTGAAAACGTACGCGCCGCTCGTCAAGCCGGGCGGGCGGCTCGTGTACGCGGTGTGTTCGCTGCTCCCGGCGGAGGGAGAGAAGCAGATCTCGCGGTTCCTGCGCGAGCACCCGGAGTTCCGGCGCGCGGACGCCGCCGCGATCCTCAAGCAGTCCGGGATCAGCGCGGGGTACCTCGTCTCGCGCCATGACTTTGTCGTAGACCCCGTCCGGCACGACATGGACGGGTTCTTCGCCGCCGTGCTGGAGCGGGCCGCCGGGCACTGAAGTCGACTGTCATTTCACTGGTGGAGCGGACGGTTCCGGGCTCCGAAGACGATCCCGGATCATCCGAACCCGCATGAATGCCGTCTCCACTCCGCGTTGCAGCCACTCGTACTCGGCTGCCTGGTACTTCGGAAGATCCAGAAGCGGCGTCGCCTTCCCGATGAACCCCTCGTCCAACGCCAGGATCTCCCTCCACAGCTGCCTCCTCCGTTCCGCCGGCGTTTCCGCCAACTCGGCGACCCTGAAGCGGGCGGCGGCCTCGACGAGGTAGTTCTCGCGCAGGTCGTGCAGCCGCCCCTCTCCCGTTTGCAGGTCTGCGACGTCCGGAGGCGATGGTTTTACGGCGGTCTCAATCGGCACGGCGGGAGTTCCGCGGCGCGAATGCACGATCCACCATGACGTCGTCGCGATCCCGGCTGTGACGATGACGGCTTCGACGACGTGGGCGACGCGCATTGGCCTCCCTCCTCTGCCCGCCTTCCGGGCCTTTGGTGGTAACGTTCCGGCGGATACCGGGATCGATTTTTCCCCTGATCGGAGCCGCCCATGCCCCGTTTCCTGCTCGCCGCCGCCGCTTCTCTCCTGGCCCTCCGCGCCTTCGCAGGGGACCCGCGCTCACTCGACGACCTTCTCGAACCGATCCGCGCGAAGCACAAATTGCCGGCGCTGGCGGCGGTCGTGGTCACGGCGGACGGCGTGGTGGCCGCGGGTGCAGTCGGGACGCGCCGCGCCGGCAAGCCCGAGCCCGTGACGCGCGAGGACCTGTGGCATCTCGGCTCGTGCACCAAGTCCATGACCTCCACGCTCGTCGCGAGGCTCGTCGAACAGGGGAAACTCAAGTGGACGACGACCCTGGGCGAGGTCTTCCCGAAAGCGAAGGCGATGGACGACGCCTGGCGCGCCGTCACCCTCGAACAGCTCCTCTCCAATCGCGGCGGCGCCCCCGCGGCGCTCGACCGCGACGGGCTCTGGGGGAAACTGTGGGGGTGCAAGGGGACGCCGACGGAAGCGCGCCGGATGCTGCTCGAAGGCGTGGTTGCGCACGCGCCCGAGTATGAGCCGGGGACGAAGTTCCTCTACTCGAACGCGAACTTTGCGATCGCAGGGCACGTCGCGGAGACCGTGACGGGCCTGTCGTGGGAAGAGCTCATGAAGAAGGAGGTCTTCGCGCCACTCGGCATCACCGCCTTCGGCTTCGGCGCCCCGGGCAAGGCCGGCGGCAAGGCCGACCAGCCGCGCGGCCACAGCGCGAAGGGCGAACCCGTCGAGCCCGGGCCGGGCGCGGACAATCCCGTCGCCATCGGACCCGCAGGGATCGTCCATATGTCCCTCCCCGACTGGGGCAAGTACGTCATGGCGCACGTTCGCGGCAACCACGGTGACGAGGTGAAGGACACGGACGGGAAGCTCTTCCTCAAGCCTGACTCCTGGAAAAAACTGCACACCCCTCCGGCCGATACCTACGCGATGGGCTGGGGGACGGGTGTGCGTCCCGCTTGGGCCAAGGGCGAAGGAGAGGGCGACACGGGACACGTCCTGACGCACAACGGTTCGAACACGATGTGGTTCTGCGTGACCTGGCTCGCGCCCGAGAAGGGATTCGCGGTCCTGGTGGCGACGAACGCAGGCGGCGACGCAGCCTCGAAGGCCACGGACGACGCAGCGGCCGCCGCCATCGGGGACTGGAACCGAAAGTAGCCCCTTCCTGCCGTTCCCAACTCCCCGCACAATCCCCGCGTGAAACCGAGCGACGCAACGGAAAGATCCCGACTCATCCTCGCCCTGGCCCGCGCCCGCGGCTGGAAGATCCCTTCGGGCGCGGATGGCTCGACGCCGGCCGAAATCCTGGGAACCCGCTGGGGATCGGCGCCGCCCGCGGAACGCGAATCGTTCGAGCGCGACCTGGCGACCACGGAAGCGGATCCTTCGAGGGTCGCGCTTCTCCTCGGGGGAGCCGATCGCGCTGAATCCGTGTCGATCTCGGATCCCGCGGGCTTCGGGCACACGCAACGGCCGGAACCGCGAATCCGTGATGACGCGGAAACGGCATCCGCCCCGGAAGAGGGCCGATACGAAATCCTGAAGGAGCACGCGCGCGGCGGGATGGGCCGCGTGCTGGTGGTGCTCGACCGGGATGTCGGCCGCGAGGTCGCCATGAAAGAGCTCCTTCCCCACCTGGCGACAGGTTTCGCGTGGGACCGGGAGCGCTTCCTTCGTGAAGCCCGGATCACGGGACAGCTCGAGCACCCGAACATCGTGCCTGTGTACGAGATCGGCTCGCAGGAGGGAGAGGCGGCGTACTACACGATGAAGCTCGTGCGCGGCGAGACTCTGGAAGAGCGTCTCGAGCGGATCCAGGGCGACGACAGGCTGAGTGGGCGGCAGCGGCTGGCGGAACGGTTGAAGCTGCTGGACGCGTTCATCGACACGTGCAACGCCGTGGCGTACGCGCATTCGCGGGGCGTGGTGAACCGCGACCTCAAGCCCGCGAACATCATGATCGGGGACTTCGGCGAGACGGTGGTGCTCGACTGGGGGCTGGCGCGGAAGATGGACGAGGAGGAACCCGCGCCGCGGAAAACGCGGGCACCCCGGGTTCCCGGGAACCAGGAGAGGTCGGGAGACACGACGCGGCTGACGATGGACGGCGACATCATGGGAACGCCGCAGTACATGGCGCCGGAGCAGGCGCGCGGCGAGATCGAGCGCGTCGACGAGAAATCGGACATCTACGCGCTGGGCGCGATGCTGTACGAAATCGTAACGGGCATGCCGCCGTTCTCCGGGGAAACCTCGATCGACATCCTGCGGGCAGTCATCGAACGGACCGCTGCCCCGGTGGAGTCGGTCGAGCCGTCCGCGCCGCGTGAGCTCGGCGCCATTGCGGCTGCGGCGATGGTGAAGGACCGGGCGGCGCGGCTCGATTCGGCGCGGACGCTGGCCGAGGAAGTCAAAGCCTGGCGCGAGGGGCGCCCGATGGCGCTCTACCGCCACTCGGCAATCGAACAGCTGCGCCGGTTCGCGCGCCACAACCGCGCGCTGACCACCTCGCTCGCCGGCGCGCTTCTCATCCTCATCGCGGGCGTCGCCGTTTCGATCACGTACGCCCGCCTCGCATCGGACCGGGCAGCCGCCGAACGCGCGGCGCGCGAAACGGCGGACGCGCAGACGAACGCGGCGCGCCTCGCAAAGGACGACGCGCAGGCTTCCCTCCGGCTCGCCCAGGGCCAGCGCATGGCCGCGTATGCCACCAACCTCATCGCGGACAACCCGACCGCGGCCCTGCTTGTCGCCATCGAATCCGCCCGCCGCGCCCCCGGCGTTGCCTCCACCAACGCCCTCTGGAACTCCCTCGCGCAGCTCCTGGAGCGCAGGCGCTTCCTCAATCACGAGTACAACGTCACCGATGGCCAATTCAGCCCTGACGGGCGGCTCGTGGCGACGGCAGGCGCAGACTTCACTGCCCGGATCTGGGACGTTGCGACAGGAAGCGAACAGCGCCGGCTCGCGGGTCACCAGAGCGGCTTGACGATCGTGGAATGGAGCGGGGACGGGAAGCGGCTGCTGACGGCGCCGGGTCACCCGGACGAGGACAGGATCCGGGCGTTCCAACGGCCGGGGTGCGTGGACGTGTGGCCGAGGATCTGGGACGTGGAGACCGGGGAATGCCAGCAGGTGCTGCGTGGACACAGGGGGTTCCTGCGGGGGTCGAGATGGGCGCCGGGCGGAAAAGTGCTGACATGGTCGGATGACAGGACTGTGCGGCTCTGGAGTGCCGACGCCGACGCAGCCGTGTTCACCGCGCCGTGGCCGGTCCTCGGCGCCACGATTTCGCCGGACGGACGCTGGATCGCCGGGTGGAGCAGCGAGGCGAAGGGACTTCTCTGGCGCACCGACCTGCCGGACGAACCCCGCGAACTCGAAGGTCACGCGACCTGGCAGAACGTGAGTTTCTCCGTGGATTCACGGACCGTCGTCTCGGCGGACCACATGGGAAGGATCCTGGCGCGCGACGTGGAGACGCTCGCGATCCTGAACGACATGCGGCTCACGGGCCCCGATCCCGCCCGCCCCGCAGGCCCGCCAATCCAGGCGCAAGCGGTCTGGGGCGTCCTTCACCATCCCGACGGCTCTCGCATCGCGTTCGTTTCCAACCTCGGCCTCCACATCTGGACCGCCGACCTCTCGCGCGAATTGAGCCGCGCCACCGTCGATCGCTTCAAGCTCATGCCAGGGTCGCTGGACCCGGACTGGAAGCGGGGCCTGACCTTCCTCGACACGAGCATCCTCGTACGCGACCTCGTCACCGGCCGCGACCTGGTCTCGTTGCGCGGGCACGAGTACAACCTGGAGTTTGCGCGCTTCTCCGCCGACGGGCGGCGCGTCGTCACCGGCGGTCGCGACCGGACCGCGATCGTCTGGGACGCCGAGCCGGGAGCCTGCCTGCCAACGTTCCGTTGGCACCTGTCACGGGAGCGCGCCTTCGTCTCCCCGGATGGGACCGTCGCCGTCCTCCGGACGCCGGACGGCCGCCTCGAGGCCCATGACAACGGCTCCGGCGAGATCCTCGGCTCCTGGGAATTCGCCGGCGAACTCGAGGGCGTGCGCTTTCTCGGCGACGGCCACCGCTTCGCCGCCAATTCACCCTACGCGAAGGTGTTCCACATTTTCGACTCGACCCGCGGCTGGCTTTTCGACGCCGATACCGGGACGGACCGCGTGGTCTGGCTCCGCGCCAGCAACAACGGCGACTGGCTCCTGACGTGCGGCGATGGGGACAAGGGCCGGCTCTGGGACGTGCGCACAGGAAAGGGCGGGCCCCCGTTCCAGATCCCGCGCCGCGCATTCGACTTCTGCGCCGTCAGCGACGACGGGCGGACGCTGGGAATGGTGGAAGCGGATATGGCCCGCGTCGTGCTCTTCGATTCCGCCACGATCCGCGAGACCGGTCGCCTCCTCGGGCACTCCGGCTGGACGATCAGTTGCGCCTTCATCCCGGACGGCCCCATCCTCACGACAGCGATGGACGCGACCATCCGCGCCTGGGACGCAAAGACCTTCGCCAGCCTGCGTTCCGGCCGCTGGCCGCTGATCCAGGAAACTTATCTGTACCCGTCCCCTTCCGGAAGAGCCGTCGCCATCGAGGGAGGGGGCAACGCACGGATTTACCACGTTGACACGCTCGACGAAATTGCCGTTCTCCCCCCGTCATTTTCCGCCCCCATCGGGTTTTCCCAGGACGGCCGGTTCGTTGCCTCCCGCCGCAGCGGCGCCGTCGTCCACCTCCCTATGGGCGCTCTCGCCTTCGCGGAGTCAGTCGTCCCGAGAGATCTCACCCCCCTCGAACAACGCGGCATGACCGATTCGCGCGCCGAAGCGGAGGCATACCACCGCGCCTACTTCACCGCCCATCCCCGCCAGGGCAACCTGCTTGCCCTCGCCGAGCGCGCGGTGGGGGAGAGGAAATGGGAAGAAGCGCTCGAGTTGCTGCGCAAGGCGATCCCGATGCTGCCTGATCATCCTGACGCGTACGAGTTCATCGCGCTGGCACAGGGAATCCGTGCTGCAAGCCTCGCTGCCGAAGATGCCCGCCGCGCGGAAGCTGTCGAGGAGGGCGTGGCGGCGCTCGAGGCTGCGGAGAAGCGCGGGTATCGAGATGGCCAGGCACTGGAACAAGAACCCGATTTCGCCGCATTCCGGACGCATCCCAGATGGGCGGCTCTGGTCACCCGTGTCTCGCGGAATCCGTGGGACCGGGAATCCGAACGGTGACCGGCGGGCGCATGGCGCAATCCTGCCTTCCCCGCTAACATCGCTCCCCCTCCTCCTCCCCCGCGAAAGGCCCTCCATGCCTGCGACCCTGTTTTCGAACTTCAAGCTCGGCCCGCTCACCCTCCCCAACCGCCTCGTCATGGGCCCGATGACGCGCAGCCGCTGCCCGGGAAACATCCCCGGCCCGATCGTCGCTACGTACTACGGCCAGCGCGCTTCAGCGGGGCTGATCGTCACCGAAGGGACGGCGCCGTCGCCGAACGGCCTGGGCTACGCGCGGATTCCCGGCATCTACTCGCCGGAGCAGGTGGCAGGATGGAAGGGCGTGACGGCGGCGGTGCACGCGAAGGGCGGGCGGATCTTCCTGCAGCTGATGCACACGGGGCGTGTGGGGCACCCGGAAAACCTGCCCAAGGGGGCCGAGATGGTGGCGCCGTCGGCGGTCGCGGCAGCAGGGAAGATGTGGACGGACACGAAGGGGATGCAGCCGCATCCGGTGCCGCGCGAGATGACGCTCGAGGACATCAGGAAGGCGATCGGCGAGTTTGAGACGGGCGCGAAGAACGCGATCGCCGCGGGGTTCGACGGGATCGAGCTTCACTCCGCGAACGGTTACCTGATGGAGCAGTTCATCAACCCGGGCTCGAACCGCCGGACGGACGCCTACGGGGGGTCGATCGAGAAGCGCAGCCGGTTTGCGCTCGAGGTGGCCGCCGTGTGCGCTTCCGCGATCGGAAAGGACAGAGTCGGCATCCGGCTGTCGCCGTACGGCGTGTTCAACGACATCGCACCGTTCCCCGAGGTCGACCAGGTTTACACTTCGCTCGCGAAGGAACTCGGCGCACTCGGCCTCGTCTACCTGCACATCGTCGACCACACGTCCATGGGCGCCCCGAAGGTCGATCCGGGCACGATCGACCGGATGCGCGCCGCCTTCAAGGGCGCGACCGTCCTCTCCGGCGGCTACGACCTCGAGCGGGCCAACAAGGACCTTGCCGCCGGCCGCGGCGACCTCGTCGCGTTCGGGCGGGCGTTCCTCGCGAACCCGGATCTGCCGGAGCGGCTCAGGACGGGGGCGAAGCTCGCGGAAGCGGACATGAAGACCTTCTACACGCCGGGCGAGCAGGGGTATACCGACTACCCGGCGCTTTCGTAGGGCACCCCGGGGCGGAAGCGCCCGCGGTGATAGAATGGGGGGATTCACCTGTTTCGGAGGACCGCAATGCGCCCGCTCTGCACGATTCTCGCCGTCGCCCTCGTTCTCTCGGCCTCCCACGCCGGCCCGCCCAAGAAGGGGTCGCCACACCTTCCGCCCGGCTACACCTGGGAAACCAACTATGAACAGGCGAAGCTGAAGGCCGCGGAAGCCGGCAAGCTGCTCTACATCGACTTCTACACGGACTGGTGACCGCACTGCAAGGACATGGATACGGATGCGTATCCTCGCGAAGACGTGAAGAAGCTGCTCGGCGCCATGATCGTGATGAAGATCAACCCTGAGACGAGCAAGGAGGGGAAGAAGGTCGCGGAGTCCTTCGACGTGAACAGCTTCCCGCGACTCATTTTTCTGACCCCGAAGGGCGACAAGCTGAAGGAGATCAAGGGGAGCCCGCAGCCCGACGGCTGGGAAGGCAGCCTGACGACAGAGTTCTGGAACGCGATGGTGGAGGCGCAGAACGCGAAGCCGCAGGACTGGAAAGGGATGGCGCGGAACGTGGCCATGCTCGTGAAGTGGTATCCGGAGACGAGCAAGGGGAAGGAAGCGGTGAAACTGGTCGAGCAGTACAAGGACCAGGCCGACTTTACGGCCGAGTACAAGGCCCAGATGACCACGCACAACCGGGAAATGCTCGCGGCGAAAGCGGACGCGCAGCTCAAGCTCGGCAAGAAGAAGGATGCCATCGTGACCTGGAAGGCGCTTCTCGAGGCCCATCCGGGAACGCCCGAGGCAGACGAGGCGGCGAAGCAGTTGAAGAAGGCGGGCGTGAAGATCGAGGCCCCGGCCGAAACGCCGAAGAAATAGGTCGCCGCCGCGGCCCTGGCGGAGAACCCGCCGGGGCTGCTTCGTCTGCGGATCGACCTCTCTACCGCCGCGCCGGCGGGCTCGAGAGTACGTGGGCATTGAGCATCGCCGCCACTCAGTGCCCCCTCAAGGCGTGAACGCGCCGTTCGGCTTGCCCCGCTTCACCATCGCCTGGCAATACGCATAGAGCGCGTCGTAGACGGGAAACTCGGCTGCCAGCATCGCGTGATCGTCCTTGAGGCCGACATGCCGGAAACCCTCCGCAATTGCATTGAGACCCGCGGATTCGGGCTGGTTCCAGAGCGTGTTGTCCGTGTCGGCGCCGTTAACGATCTTCGCGAGCAGGACGAGCGCCGCATCTTCGCGCAGCCCGTATTTCTTCACGATGGCGTCGAACGAACACTCCTTCTCGTGATGTCCGAGCTCGTCCCCCGGGCAGTCGTACGAAGTCGCTCCCTCCCGCTTCGCAACCTCCGCGACCTTCTCCGCCGGAACGAACAGGAATTCCGCTTCCCGGTCCACGAACTTCCGGATCAGCCAGGGACAGGCGACCCGGTCCACCTTCACCTTCTCGCGCGTGATCCATTTCATCGCCTGCTCCGCTTCAGGTCCTCAGCTTCTTCCCCACGCGCCGCTCCACGCTCGCCACTTTAGACGCAAGCCGCCCATCCCTTCCACGCCGCGCATCGATCTTGATTGAACACGAGATGCGGCCGCAATCCTTCGCCATCACGGCGTAGCACTTCTTCACCACTCCCATTACTTCATCCCATGTCCCCTCGAGCACCGTCCCCATCGGGTTGAGCCGATACGGAACCCCTGAACGGTCGATGATCGCGAGACTGCGCGCGACGTACTTGCCGACGGACTCGCCCTTGCCGAGCGGCGACATTGAGAATTCCAGCAGGACGGACATGGCAGGCTCCTTTTCCGGAAGGGCTATTCGGGGCCGAGCGCGCGAAGCATCTGCTCGACCTCCGCGTTGTTCAGCAGTTTCCCGTTTCCGTTCGCGCGCGCCCAGTCGCGGAGAGATTTCTTCGCCTCGGGCGTCGCGGCACCGGACACGAGGGCGCGCGTGGTTTCGTCCCTCATCTTGATGAACGTCTGCCCGTCAACATGGCCGTTCTTGAGAGCGTCGTTGATCTTTCCAAGCGATTGCGAGCCCCAGTCCGCGCTTCCGCGGCCGGGGATCGAGCCCAGCACGTTCCGGACCTCTGCCGATTTCACTTTGCGGAATGCTGCGCCGGGACCTTTCTCGAGCGCCTCGAAGTACGACGCGGCGTCGGCGACGAGGGCTTCCTTGGTGAAGCGCTTCGCACTCCCCGGGGGCGTGAGGGCGTCGAGCATGGCCTCGGCCTCGCGGACGGTGATCTGGCGCGTCTCGACCTTCTTGAAGATGTCCATGCCGGCCTGGAGCCGCGGCGGGACCTGGACGTTGGCGACGCCCTTGTACTGGTCCACGCGCGTCATGATGATGTTGTCCCACTGCTTGGTCGTCTGGCGCATCCCCTCGCCGGCGTGGCGCGCCGCCACGACCGGGTCGCCGGCGGCGGTGGCCTTCCCCGCCTTTTCGAACCACTCGTCGCCTTTCCAGCGGATCGTGTCCCTCACGTCCTCGACGCGCGTCATCGTCGGGGTGATCTTCTTGTTGAGGAAGTCGTCGAGGCTCACGTCGCCCGGGTTGTAGGCCTCGGGGTGGAAGCGGTCTGTGACCGCCTGGTCGTTGGTGTGGAGGAAGTTGCGCATCTCCTCCGGCGTGCCCGGGGTGTTGGTGTGCTTCGCGTTCTTCCAGTACGCCTCCGCGTAGACGGGTTCGGTGATCTTGTGGTCGATCATGATCGCCTTGCCGTTGCCGTCGCGGATGGGGACGAAGTTCCCGTTGGCGTCGGTCTTCCCGAGGACGTACGTGACGTCCCGGTCGCGCCCGCAGGTCACCTTGTCCGGGTTTCCCTTCTTGCCCGTGTTCGTGATCGTGAGCGGCGCGACGTCGTACTCCCCGGGCTTCAGCCCGTGGCGGTTCGCGAGCGCCTTGACCCCGTCGTCGTCCCTCAGTTTGCGCGCGACGCCCGAGTCAACCTGCTGGTACTGCTTCTCCAGCGCGTCGTTCACCTTCTTGCGCAGGTCGTTCGGGAACATGTCGTCATGGATGACCGACTGCGCCGTCTTGTTCGACTGCCACTCCATGAGCAGCTTCTTGAAATCCTCCGGGTCCTCTGCGTTCTTCATCGCGTCCACGAGCTTCCTGGCCTCATCCCGGTCCTTCGCGATCTTCGCGATGTAGTCCTTCCCAGCCTCCGAATTGGCGAAGATCTTCCGCGAGAACTCCGCCTCGTTCTCCATGCCGCGCAGCTTCCAGTCGCGCTCCTTCGTCATGAACTCCGAGACGTTCTGCAGCCCGCGGCGGACGTCGTCCGTCTCCTTCCCCAGCGCCTTCGCCAGCTTCTCCACCAAATCGTCAGCCAGGTGGCCGCCCTTCTCCGCCAGCGCTTCCAGCGCCTCACGCCCCGCCTTCGACTCCGCAAGCTTGCCCAGGATCTCAGGGCCGAAGACGCCCAGCCCCGTGAGCACGTATCCCAGCGCGTCGAGCTTCTCCCCCGACAGCGTCTCCCCCGTCGCCAGCGCAAGGATGTCCATCGCGTCGCCGACGTACGGCAGCATGCTCGCCACGTCCTCCACGAGCTTCTGGTTCGCCTGGATCGCCGTAATCGCGGCCTCGGCGTCGTGCTGAAGCGCTTCATCGAAATGCCCGAGAGCTTCGCCGCGTGCCCGCAGTCCGTCGCGGATCAGTTCAGGGTCGCCGCTTGAGAGGAGCCGCAGCCACCACGCGTCGGCGCCTTCGGCCATCCGGTCGCGCCAGGCCTGCAGCTCCGCTTCGTTCTTCGGCTTTTCGCCGCCGAAGCCGATCGACTCGAGGAATCCCGGGATCCCTTCCGGCCCATCGAGCGTGCGGCAGCGGCGGCGGAGGGATTCCTGGAAGCGTTCGAAGGCCTTCGTGTCGATGCCGCGCTTCCGCAGGAGGTCGAGCATGTCCTTCACGGCCTGCTCGTACTCCTTTGTCCCCGGCTTCGGCAGCTTGCGGCGCATGAGTTCGTCGGGGAGGCGGAAGGGGACCTTGATGCGGGGGCGGTTGGTGCAGTAGGAGTCCTGCTGGCGGCGGCGGATCGCGACCTGGCGGGCCGCCGAGGGGCGGGAGGCGCCGCTGCCGGTCCACGGGGGTGCGGCAGCGCGGGCGGGCTGGTCCTCGCCGGGCGGTGCGGCTTCGGCGGGGCGCGGCGCGACTTCGCGGCGCGGTGCGACGACCTGGTTCGGGGGACCGAACAGGTCCACCTCGCCAATCCCCGGGACGTCGAGAACCCCGCGTTCGGGTTCGGCGAGCGGCGGTTCGGGGCCGTCGGGCTGAGCCGTGCAGGTCACGGGGGTATTCGTGCGGCGAACGGCCCCCTTGTTGTCCGCGACCATCGTCTCGACGTTCGCGTTGCCGAACGGAAGCCGGACGTTCCCCTTCGCGGCGCCGTCCTTGATCGGGAGTTTCTGCCAGGGGCCACCGTTCACGCGCACGCCCGCGAGCGCCGCTTCCGGGCCGGTCTTGATCGCGATGGGCGCCGTCCGCGCGTCTACCGACTGGCCGGCCGTCAACCCTTCAAGCGTCGATTCGGGCAGCTTCGCGTCCACGTTGACACGCACACCCTGCTCGGCAACGTTTCCGCCGCCGTCGATCGCGCGCACGTCCACCCGGTGCGCGCCGGGCTGCAGGAGCCCCTTCACGTCGTACCCGTCCGCGCCCGGCTCCACCTCGGTCCACAGGCCTCCGTCCACGCGGGCCTCGACGCGCGCCACGCCGGAATCGTCGGTCGCACGCGCTTTCACATGCAGCCCTGTACCGGTCACCGTCGCACCGTCCTGCAACCCTTCCAGCGCGATCGCCGGTTTCGCGTCGTCGCCCGGGACGCTGAGGGAAATCATCGCGGTGTTGTTCCCCGCGTCAGGATCGCCGCTCGTGCGGTCGGGATCGACGATGACACGCAGCGAGTGCGTCCCGGCGGCGGCCTTCCACCTGAACGTAACGGAGGACGTCCCCGAAAGCGGTGCGCCTTCGACGGCCTGCCGCGCCAGCTCGATGGCCGCCCCTCCGGGCACCGCCCGCGCCAGCGCCACCTCCACACGGTCCGAACCCGCAGCGCCGAGGTTCCGAAGCGGCACCGTCAGCGTCACCTCGTCGCCTTTCTTGAGATTCGCCGGCGTCGACAATGAAAGCTCGCGGCTCGAAACGCTCCAGTCCGGCCCTTCCAGCGACAGCCCCTGGATCCCCATCACCCGGGCCTTCGCTTCTTCTTCCGACTTCCCAGCCGACCAGACGCGCGTTGCGGTCATCCGCGTACGCACGTTGAAGTCGCTCGACACGACGTAATGGCCCCCGCGGAGGTGCTGCGTCTGCAGCTCGAACTCGTTGTCGCCGGGGGTGCCGGCCTCATTGAAGCGGATCGCTGACGGCGGGATCCGGAACGCGTAGTTTCCCTCGGGGATCGCATCGCGGAGCGTCCCGACGACGCGGCCGTTCATGACGACGTCGAGGTCGTGCTTTTCGTAGGCGTCCCGCGCCCACGGCAGGCTGAAGCCCATCTCGAGCCACGCGTCGACGAGGTTGGTCGGTTCCCAGCCGTCCTTCGTCCGGAACGCCGCATAGTCCACCTGCCCGTCGAACCCGACGTCGCCGTGCACGAAGTCCACCTCGCCGTCGCCGTCCGAGTCGTTCCCGATCCAGCGCACGTACTCCTTGCGGTCGTCGATCGTCCACCGGTCCGGCCGCCCGTCGCCGTCCGTGTCCTCGGGCGCGTCCCGCCGCTTCCAGTCCACGTACCCCGGGTTCAGCCACGCCCCGGCGAGCGCGCGGGCGCGCATGATCGTCGCCATGTCGCTTCTGTCCGAGGCGCCCTTTCCGCACATCAGGTCCACGCCGTGAATGCTCTCGCCGTCCGGAAGCGCGCAGGTGAATTTCTGCGGGGCCGACTTGTCGAGGGCACTCGCGCGAAGTTCGCCCTCGGTGCCCTTGAAACCCTCGTGCAGCACGGGGCGCACCACGACGTCCAGGGAGCCGCCGGCGGGAAGCAGGGCATGGTCCGCCGCCGGGGTCACGATGGCGCCCGGCCTGTCGCTCGCGATCCGCAGGTCCGTCAGCGCATCCCCGCGGTTGACGAGACGGTACTTCTTCCCGAGACCGTCCTTCTCCGCACCGAGCGCTTGCCACTCCAGCTTCACCACCGGCAGCTTCACGGTGATCTCGACCTCGGCCTCGTCGCTGAAGCCGCCGTCGGAGCCGATGCGGACGGCGAACCGGTGCTGCGGGGCGACGACGTCCTGGGCGGAGAGGCCGAGGAGGAAGTCCCGCTCCTCGCCGGGCTGGAGGCTGAAGGGTCGGCCCTCGGAGCCGTCGCCGACAAACCCGACGAGGAGGTGGCTGTCGTCGGCAGGTTTGCCGCATTCGAGGCGGACGGTCAGGGGCTTGTCGGAATGGTTGCGGACGGAGATGCCGACGCGCTGGTCGTAGTCGCGCGCGATCGTGGCGCCGTACTTCGAGCGGCCGAAGGCGAGGCCCTTGACGCGCGTGACCGTCCGGATCGCGGCAGGCTCGCCGGCGCCCGCGGCCTGGAATTCGTAGATCTGCCCGGGCTCGAGGCCGGCGAGGGTGACGCGCCGCTCGCGCCCGCTCTCCCCGACCGCTTCGGTCCAGGCCTCGCTGCCCTTCTGCCGGAACTTCACGGCCGCGGGACCCCAGGCCGGGGATCTCCAGCTCACGCGGACCTCGTTCCCGGACACGACGGCGCCGTCGGCGGGTTGCAGATTGAAGTACTCCGACACGCGGAACTTCCTCTCGATCGTCGCGGCCTCGCCCTTCGCGTCCCGCGCGGTCACCGACAGCACGTGCTCCCCGGCCCCGGCTGCGAGCCACGGGACGTCGAGCTCGAACGGCGTCGAGTGGGAAGTCGCCACGGGCTTCCCGTCGAGCGCGACCGACACCGACGACACTTTCGCACCGGTGTAGCTGAACGCGCGCACCCGGCACTTCCCGTCCGACTCCACCGTCGCGCCCTCGGGGGGATAGTCCACCCGCAGCTGGACTCCCTTCTTCTCCTTCGGGCCCGTCGCGGTGACCCAGAACCGCGACTTCGTGACAGCAACACCAACCGAACCAGGTACAGCGACAT
>CAVPNQ010000031.1:0-27874 GCA_963706735.1 uncultured Planctomycetia bacterium | reverse complement strand
TCGCCGCGCAAAGTGAATGCCGATCGCGGTCTCAACCGAGCGAGATTCTTCGGGTGGACCGGGAGCCTGGTCGAGATGAACCACCAGATCCCAATTCGCCCTCGGGTGGAATTCTCTGACGCTGTCGACGATTTACTCTTCAGCGTTGTGATCCAGGTCCTGTTCGAAGAAGGGCGAGGGGTCCAGGGAATCGAACAGTTGGCTCAACTCACGGAGGCGAACATGGACCTCGCCGGAGCCTCTGGCGCCCTGATCGCTCAATCCTGGTTGCCCCAGCGCATCGGTCCGACTGCCGGGTCGCTTCGATGCGGGACTGGTCACAAATTCATCCTGCCGGAAACGCGCCGCACTATCTTCCAGATCTCCAGGATGCTGACAGGGACGAACCCGATCGCCACCGAAGCGACGCATTCCCGCCATGTCAGGATTCCGGTATGCAGGAACCGACCCAGGAATCCGGAGTGGTGGCTGTAAATCTGGAGGGCGACGATCGCGGAGCAGACGAGAAGGAGTCGCAGGTTGGAGAAGGCGCCAATCTCCCAGAGAGTGCGCGTTCGGCTACGCGCGGCGAACGCCCGGAGGACTTCGGCGATGACGAGCGTCGAGAAGGCGTACGTCTGTGCCTTTTCGATGGAGTTCTCACGAAAGAGCCCGAAAGCGAAGCTCGCGAGCGTGCAGCCGGCGATGAGGACCCCGGTGAACACCATAGATCCCAGGAATTGGGGGTCAGCGATTTCCGAGCCCGGCTTGCGCGGCGGTTGCCGCAGGAGACCGGGCTCGGCGGGATCGGTCGCCAAGGCGAGTGCGGGGAAGCCATCGGTCACCAGGTTGATCCAGAGAAGTTGAATCGCCACAAGCGGAAGCGGCCATCCGAGCAGAACGGCGACGGCCATGACGAGAATCTCCGCGAAGTTCCCGGATAGAAGATAAAGCAGCGTTTTGCGGATGTTCTCGAAGATCGCGCGGCCTTCCTCGATCGCAGCGACGATGGTCGCGAAGTTGTCATCCATGATTATCATCGCGGAGGCCTCCTTCGCGACGTCGGTCCCGCTCTTACCCATCGCAATGCCGATGTCCGCGGTCTTGAGGGCCGGTGCGTCGTTGACCCCGTCGCCGGTCATCGCGACGACGGCACCGCGTGATTTCCAGGCGTGGACGATGCGGAGCTTGTGCTCCGGGCTGACACGGGCGAACACCGAGGTCGTTTCAACCTTGGCTACCAGCGCCGCGTCGTCCATCGATTCAATCGCCGGGCCGGCGAGAACTTCCTCTTCGGACTTCGCGATCCCCAAGTCTCGCGCGATGGCGAAGGCGGTGCGCGGGTGATCCCCTGTGATCATGACGACGCGGATTCCCGCCTTCCCGCAGTTCTCGATCGCCACGCGGGCCTCGGCGCGCGGAGGATCCTGCATGCCGACAAGGCCGAAAAACGTCAGGCCCGCCTCGGGGTCCTGCCCGGAATCCTTGCGCGCGATAGCAAGAACGCGAAGTCCGCGAAGCGCGAGGGCGTCACTGAGAGAAGAAACTTTGGCTGCGTAGTCCGGCGGCAGGTTACAGAGGGGAATGACCGACTCCGTCGCCCCCTTGACATACGATCGCGGTCCACCGGCCGCCTGCCTCACGACGGACATGCGCTTGCGCACGGCGTCAAACGGCTGGGTCTGGAGCACCGGTTCTTCGACACGGATACCAGCCTTCTGCGCCGCGACGATGATGGCGCCCTCCGTCGGGTCGCCGGCGACCTCGGTCGCGCCGTCCCGCTCGATAATGCGCGCGGTGCAGCAGGCCAGCCCGGCGTAGAGAACCTCCCAGGCCGGTTCTCCCGGCGCGAGCTTTACGGCGGCGCCCGCCCGCTCGAATTGACCCTGCGGAGAGTAACCTTCCCCCGTGATGGTGGTCTCGCCGTCAATGGCCGCAATCACGCGCAACGTCATCTGCCCGACCGTCAGCGTGCCGGTCTTGTCCGTGCAGATCACGGTCGTCGCGCCGAGCGTCTCAACTGAAGCGAGCCTGCGGATGAGCGCGCGCCGGCGGGCAAGCCGCCAGACGCCAAGCGCAAGGGCAATGGTCACGACTGCCGGCAGGCCTTCGGGAACCGCGGCGACCGCGAGCGAAACCGAAGTGAGCGCCATTTCGAGCGGTTTGACGCCCCGCAACAGGCCGGCCAAGAATACGAGCGTGACGAGCCCGAGGCACCCCAACGCGAGCATCCGGCCGAAGACGCGGAGACGGGCCTGAAGGGGTGTTTCCTCGTCCTTCGCGGCAGCGACGAGACCCGCGATCTTTCCGAACTCGGTCGAAGCTCCTGTCGCGATGACGAGCCCTTCGCCGATCCCGGCCGATACGTTCGTGGCCGTCCACGCCATTCCCTTGCGATCACCCACGGGCGCGTCCGCCGGGGAAACTACGCCTGCATCCTTGTCCACCGGTTCCGACTCCCCTGTCAGTGCAGCCTCGGCGGCCTGAAGTCCGCTGGCGCTGAACAGCCGCAGGTCTGCGGGGATGCGGTCCCCCGCTTCCAGCACCACCACGTCGCCCGGCACAAGGTCGATTGCCGGGATGACTTCCGTCTTCCCGCCGCGCTTCACGCGCGCGGTCGGAGAAGACATTTTGCGAAGCGCGGCGATCGCATTTGCGGCGCCGCGCTCCTGCACGAAGCCGACGATGGCGTTGAGAAGCACGATGGAGACAATCGCGATGGCGTCGGTTAATTCGCCCATGGCGCCCGCGAGAATCGCGGCGGCGACGAGAATCAGAACGAGCAGGCTCTTGAACTGCTCCGCAAACATCCGCAGCGCGGACCGCACCCGCGCCTCCGGGAGTTGGTTCGGGCCGTGCTCGGCCAGGCGTTTTGCCGCTTCCGCCGGCTCAAGCCCCTTCTGGATATCAACGGACTGGCGCTTTGCCGCGTCTGTCGCGGTCAACGCATGCCACTGGGAAACGTCCTCCGCTTTTCCGTCGCTCACGCGGCGACCTTCCGCTGAGCTCGTGTCCATTTCCATTCCTCCACCCAGCTGAAGACGCAGGGGACGATGAAGAGCGTGATGAGCTGGACGGTCATGCCGCCGACGGCAGGAATGGCCATGGGTCGCATCACGTCCGAGCCGCGACCGCTGACCCAGAAGATCGGGGCGAGCCCGATGATCGTCGTGGCCGTGGTCATGAGGCACGGACGGATACGCTTCAGCCCCGCCTCGAGCACGGCCGCTCGGATTTCCTGTACGGACGTGAAGGATTTCCCTTCGAAGACGTCCTCGAGGTACGTGGACATGACAACTCCGTCGTCATCGACGACGCCGAACAGGACCAGGAACCCGACCCAGACGGCGACGGAGAGATTGGCGCCCCACAGGCCGAGCATGAGAAATCCACCGGATGCGGAGACGAGGATGCCGAAGTAAATGGCGAGACCGATCCAGAGGCGCCGGAAGCCGGTGGAAAGCATGACGAACATGACAGCGAGGCAGACGGGGACGATGATTTTCATCCGGGCGGTGGCGCGTTTCTGGTTTTCAAACTGGCCGGACCATTCCCAGTAGTAGCCTGCGGGAAGGACGAGACGGCCTTCGCGGCGGGCGGCCTGCAGGGCGGCTTCGGCGTCCTCGACGACGGAGACTTCGTCGCGTTCGCGGGTGTTCATGGTGACGTAGCCGGTCAGGAGACCCCGCTCGCCCTTTATTTCCTGCGGCCCGACGACAGTCCGGACGAAGGCCAGTTGGGCGAGGGGAACCTGTGCGCCGGAGGAACTGGGGACCAGGATTTTCTCGAGGTCGGGAATGTCCTCCCTGAAGTCGCGAAGGTATCGGACGCGGACCGGGTAGCGCTCACGTCCTTCGACGGTCTGCGTGAGGTTCTCACCCCCGATGGCGACCTCAATGACGTCCTGAACATCGCGGATGTTCACGCCGTAGCGGGCGATCTTCTCGCGGTCGATCTCGATTTCGATGTAGGGCTTTCCCACGATGCGGTCGGCGACGACATCGGTCGCCCCCGGGACATGGCGCAGGATTTCCTCCATTTGCAGGCCGATTCGCTCGATATCCTCGAGTTTGGAGCCGTAAATTTTTACGCCCATCATGGCGCGGAATCCGGTCTGCAGCATGACGAGCCGCGTCTGGATCGGCTGCAGGAACGTCGGGAGCACGCCGGGGACGGCGGACTTCTGCTGGATTTCGTCGAGAATCTCGCCCTTCGTGATCGCACGATCCTCGGGGGCCACCAGGGCCAGCGGCGCCTTCAGCCACCCGGGCCACGATGAGAACCACCGCTTCACCGGCATTCGCCGCCATTCCGACTCCGGCTTCAGGATTACGACGCTTTCGAACATCCCGATCGGCGCGGGGTCGAGCGCCGACTCCGCCCGCCCGAGCTTCCCGACTACCGACTGGACTTCGGGAACGGAGGCGATCGCCAGGTCCTGCCGGCTGTTGATCTCCACCGCCTTCGACAGCGCCCCCTGCGGGAGCATCGACGGCATGTAAAGGATCGACCCCTCGTCGAGCGGGGGCATGAATTCGCGCCCGATTCCCGGGAGGATCCGCCCCTCGCGCAGCACCCGGAGGCCCTGCTCGGTTTCCGCCGCCTTTTCCTCGTCGGTCTGCCTCCTCCAGATCACCCTCGTGCGCGCGCCGCCGCCAGCGGTCTTCACTCTCTGCCACTTCAGTTGGCCGGTTTCGAGGCGGGGCCTTGAAGCGCCGATGTTGGCCACCCAACCGGCGGGCGCGAACATGACGCCAGCGCCCAGCCAGACCGTCAGGCCGGAGAGCAGGATGACCAGCGGAAGGACGATGAACGTCTTCTTGTTGTCGAGCACCCAGCGCAGCGTCGGCGTGTAGACGTGGGCGATGCCGCGAGAGACGACGTTCTCCTCCAGCGGGAGGAACCGTTCGCGCGTCATGCGGACCACGGCGAGCCCGGCAATGACACCCGCTGCCAGTGCGGTCGGCCACCCGAGGAGCCCGTGGCCGTACCCTCCCCATCCGAGTGCCGCGCGCGCCCCGATCGCGACGGCAATCCCGATCCCGATCGCGACCCCTGCCACGCGCCGCCGCGTCCATTTCACCGGCTGGAACAGGTAGTAGCACATGAGCGGAACCACCGTGAGCGCGAGGACGACCGAAGCGCCGATTGCGAAGGTCTTTGTATAGGCGAGCGGCTTGAAGAGTTTCCCTTCCTGTCCTTCCAGCGCGAACACGGGCACGAAAGAGACGATGGTGTTGGACACGGCGGTCACAATCGCGCCGCCGACTTCGGTCGCGCCCTCGTGGATGTTTTCCCAGTGGGTCTTCCCGGGTGCAGCGGACGCGATTCTTCGGTAGATGTTCTCCGTCATGATGATGCCCATGTCTCCGACGTCGCCGATGGCGATCGCGAGCCCGGCAAGGGACATGATGTTGGAGTCCACCCCGAACGCCCACATGAGGATGAACGTGAACGCGATGGAAAGCGGCAGCGTTACGAGCGTGGCGGCGGTGCTTCGGAGGTGAAGGAGAAACAGGACAATGATGACGCACGCAACGATCGACTCCTGGATGAGCGTTTCCTTGAGCGTCGCGATCGTCTCGTTGACGATGTCGGTGCGATCGTAGAAGGGCACAAGGCGGACTTTCGAAGTGCGGCCGTCCGCGAGGCGCTTCGATTTGAGCCCCGCTTCCAGTGTCTTGATTTTTTCCTTGAGTCGTTCGACGACCGCGAGCGGGTTTTCACCGTAGCGCATCAGCACGACGCCGCCGACGACTTCGACGCCGCCCTTGTCGAGGGCGCCGCGGCGGAAGTCAGCGCCGATTGTTACGGTGGCGACATTCTTGATGCAAACGGGCGTGCCGCCCTGCTGGCGAATCACGATATTCTCGAGGTCGGCGACGCTCTTGACGAATCCCACGCCACGGATGAAGAACTCGATCCCATTCTTTTCGAGGACCTTGGCACCGACGTCAATGTTGGATCGCCGAACGGCCTCGTAGATCTCCGGGAGGCTCACTCCGTGGGCGCGCATCTTGTCGGGATGGACGTCGATCTGGTATTGCTTCACGAAGCCGCCGACGGAAGCGACCTCGGAAACGCCCTCGACGGCGTTGAGTTGGTATCGGACGTACCAGTCCTGGATGGAACGCAGTTCAGCGAGGTCGAAGCCCTCCGCCTCGAGTGTGTACCAGAAGACCTGCCCGAGCGCGGTGGCGTCGGGCCCGAGAACGGGCGACACGCCCTCGGGGAGCCGCTGCTGTGCGACGTTCATGCGCTCCAGCACGCGCGAACGCGCCCAGTAGTAGTCGGCCGAATCCTCGAAAATCACGAATACCATGGAGAACCCGAACCCGGACATGGAACGGATCGACTTCACACCAGGGGTTCCGGTCAAGCTGGTCGTCAGCGGAAACGTGACCTGGTCGTCCACATCCTGCGGCGAACGGCCGGGCCAGTCCGCGAACACGATGACCTGCTTCTCCCCGATGTCCGGGATCGCGTCCACGGGCGTCCGCACCAGCGCCGCGTACCCCCCGAACGAGAGCGCGGCCATCCCGACGATCACGAGGAATCGGTGGGTCAGGCACCAGCGGATGAGTGAGTTAACCATGTGTTATTTTCCGTGATCCGAGCCTTCGTGGCCGGGGGGCGGCGCTTCGCCCGGCGGCGTCGCGGTTCCAGTCCCGTGCTGGTGCGGCAACGGTGCCGCCCCTCCGCCGGGGTTCAGCAGGCTCGGCAAGCCCCGGATCTGGAATTGCGAGTCGATCAGGAACCCGCCCCGCACGGCTACAAGTTCGCCTTCCTCCAGCCCGGAAATCACAGGCATCCAATCTCCCGACCGCGGGCCAAAGACGACCTCGCGCTGTTCGAAGCGCCCTGGTGCACGCTGCACGTACACCAGCTTCCTCGTTCCCGAGTCCAGCACGGCCGTCGAGGGAACGGAGAGCACGAGGAGGTCGTCCTCCGGCACGGCGGTGCCGCTTCCCGGGAACTGCTCCAGCGGCATGCTGCATTTCGGGCATTTCCCTGCCGCGTCCGCGATCACCTCCGGGTGCATCGGACAGGTCCACCTCCCGGCGCGTGCTGTCGGCGCGGGCTTACCCGACTTCAACAGTCCCACGCGGAGCGAAGCGCTGACGAACATGCCGGGCTTGAGAAGGCCGCTGGAATTTGGAAGGGCGACGCGGACGCGAATCGTCCGGGTTTCCTCGCTGAGGACCGGGCTGACGAACGTCACGGATCCCGTGAATGGGGTCCCGGGCTGCGACTCGGCGATGGCCTCGACTTCCTGACCCGGCTGCACCCAGCCGATCTCGTACTCGTAGATGTCGAGGTGGACCCAGACGGAGCCGAGATCTGCGAGCCGGTACAGGGTGTCGCCGCGATTGACGTGCGTCCCTTTCACGACGTTCTTTTCCAGGACCGTCCCGGCGGCCGGCGCGTGAATCGTGATGAACTCGCGCACCTCCTTCGCCTTGAGAACCCCTTCGATTTCCTCGTTCGCCATTCCCCATCTTTCGAGTCGGGACCTGGCTGCCTTCAGGACGTCTGGAGAAGCGCCTGTCCGGAGCGCGATCAGCAGCTCACGCTGGTCCGAAATCAGTTC
Source organism: uncultured Planctomycetia bacterium (assembly GCA_963706735.1). GTDB lineage: Bacteria > Planctomycetota > MHYJ01 > WSZJ01 > WSZJ01 > WSZJ01. Next base: position 20,304 of record CAVPNQ010000031.1, on the reverse strand, counting down.
GGGGCTGTAGAGTTCCAGCAGGTGGTCGTTCTTCGCGACGGTCACGCCCGTGGCATCGACGAAGAGCTTCTCGACCCATCCCTCGACGCGAGACGTGATTGTGGTCTGCGCCGTTTCGTTCGGCTCGACGCGGCCGATGGCACGGATTTCGTGGAACACGGCTCGGCGGGCTACCGGAGCGGTCTCGATGCCGGCCATCGCAATGGCGGCATCGGAAAGCTTCATGGAAGGAGCAGTTCCCTTTTCGCCCTTTTCGTCCTCAATGGGGATAAGCGGCATTTCGCAAATCGGACACTTGCCGGGATTCGGCAGACGGATCTGTGGGTGCATCGAGCAGGTCCAGATCTGTCCCGACGCCTGCGCCATGGGCGATTCTTCCGGCCCGGTCCCCTCGGGGGCGCAGCCGCGTCCGACGAGAAACACGACGGACCCACCCAGGACGAGGGCGGCAACGGTCAGTAATTTTTTCCTCATATGCCTCTCACTTCTGATGGGCTAGCGTGTTTCCGCGCGCAATTGCGCGGTTTCACGCTGAATTTGTTGAGCGGACGCCGGACGTTGTCACCACTTGTCCTTGCTGGTCGTGGATTCCAGCAATCCGCGTTCCCGCTCTGCCGTGGGTATTCCGTTTGCTCCGGTAAACCGACATGGAATCCGCAACCCCTGCCTGTGACTGTTGTCACCCCACTCACGCGACGCGCCTTGTGGTCCTCACGGGCGGCCCGGGAGCGGGCAAGACTGCGGTCCTCGAGGTCATCCGCAGGAACTTCTGCAGCCATGTCGCCGTTCTCCCGGAAGCCGCTTCCATCTTGTTCGGCGGCGGGTTCCCACGTCGGGACGGCCTCCCCGCTCGAACGGCGGCCCAGCGCGCCATCGCGAGGGTCCAGTTGGAACTGGAGCGCATGCACCTCGAGGAAGGCACCGCGGCCGTGGCTCTTTGCGACCGCGGCGTACTCGACGCCCTGGCCTACTGGCCGGGAGAGGAGGCCGACTTGTGGCGCGAACTCGGAACCACGCGTGAAGCGGAAATGAGCCGGTACGCCGCGGTCATTCACTTGCGCGTCCCGGGAGACGGGGCGGGATACGGACATTCCAATCCTTTGCGCACGGAAACGGCGGTGCAGGCAGCCGAAATCGACGAGAGGATCGCCACTGCCTGGAAGGGACATCCGCGGCTTACGGAAATCCCCTCGACCCGGGATTTCCTCGAGAAACTGCACCGCTCCATCGCCGCGATCCGGGAAGAAGTCCCCGAGTGCTGCAGGAATCACAGCGTTGCGGAACTCGCCAGGAAGATCTGAATCTCGCCGGGTCATTTGGCGAATTCCCCGAACGGCCGGTCCACGGCGGTTTCGAGCTCTGCCCGCGCCATTGCGTAGGCCTCCTCGGCCTCGACCGACTCTCCCTGCGCGTCCAGGTAGTCTTGTTGCGCGCGCAGCAAATCCGAAATTCCAACCGCGCCCGCGGAGTACGCAGCGCGAACGTCCTCAAGGTTCTTGGAAGCTGTAGGGATAATCTCCTTCTCATAGAGGTCGAGAGCGCTGGAAGCGGCCTGGATCTGAGCCGCGGCGGCGGCGATCTCACGGCCAACCTCCGTTTCGAGAACGGAGCGCAGGGCGACAAAGCGCCTTCGATCCGCCTCCGCTTCAAGGATGTCCCCGCGTTTCCGGTTCCAGAGCGGGAGCGACAGAGAGAGACCGATCGTTGCGGTGTGATCCATCATCCGGATGTCAACGCCATCTCCTTCGATGCGATCGCGCTCGAACTGATAACCGACCGAGATGCCCAGATCCGGCGCGGCTTCGGCCGCGGCCAGATCGACGCGCGCATCGGCCTCCTCCGCGGCCGCCGCGAGCGCTGCCAGGTCCGGCCGCCCGGCCCGGGCGAAATTGAGCGCCTTCGCGAGATCCGGCTCCGATCGAACGGCCGGCAGGTGGTCCGAAAGCGCCCAGGAAGCTGGAGCCGGCTCCCAGACGATCGCCTCGATCTCCGCGCGTGCAGCGTCCAGATCTCCTCGCCTCGATGTCACGGCGGCGCGTGCCTTCGCCGACCTCACACGCGCCAGGTTCATATCGATCGCGGATGCCTGCCGAGCTTCGTAGCGTGCGACCGCCACCTCCAGATCCTTCGCCGATACCTCCGCGCTCTTGTTCGCCACTTCCAGCTTTCGCGCGGCAATCACCGCCGCCCAGTAGGCGCGGCGCGCGCGCGAACGCAATTCGCGAAGCGTGTCGCGCGCGTCCGCACCAGCCCTTGCGACCCCCGCATCCGCGACCGCTTTGCGCTTCGGAACGCGACGGCCCAACTCGATCATCTGGCGGATGGAGACACCCGCCATGGTGCGATCCCCGCTGAACGACTGCGCCCCGTCGAATTCAACCTCCGGGTACAAGGGGTAGATTCCAGCAGTGACGCGCCTGGCCTTCGCTGCTTCCCAATCCTCCAGGGACGCCACGACGCTTCCGTGGCGCGCGACGGCGGCCAGTAGTTCCTCGATCGACAGGCCATCGGACCAGTCCACCGCCTTTTGTTCTCGAGAAACGGGATCGGAATCGCCCCGGGGCGGAGTCCGGGTGTCATCCGCGTGATTCGAAGCGCAGCCCGCACCCAGGGCGGCGAGGAGAGAGATCGCAATGCGCCACTTCATCGGCAGGTCCTCCAGTAGCAGTTCAGGGCAATGCCAGTCTTCATTTGTGACCGTCCTGGCCGTGGGGACTCTTCGGTTGCTCCTCGTCCTTCTTGTTCCCCGGCCCCTCGACCTTGTAGCTCATCGTGCCTTTCGGATGGACATACCAGCCTGGGTCTTCGTAGGAGGTGATTCCGTCGCGCACTTTGACGATGGTGAACATCCCGCCCATGCCGAGATTTCCGAAGGGGCCCTTCCCGGCCATCATGGCGAGGGTGTTTTCAGGACCTGGCATGTGGTCTGCCATGTCCTGCATTTCCGCCATCCCGGACTCTCCCATCGCCATGTATCCGGGAAGCAGCTTGCGGATTCGCCCTTCGAGGCCCTTCTGGTCCACGCCGAGGAGGTTAGGGATGTGGTGTCCCATGGCGTTCATGGCGTGGTGCGACTTGTGGCAGTGGATGATCCAGTCGCCGGGCACCTCCGCGACCCATTCGAAGTCGCGCGTGGCCCCGACGGGGATCATGGCGGTCGTTTCCGGCCACTGCGCGGACTCCGGGACCTGGCCGCCATCGGTGCCTGTGATCTTGAAGTTGTATCCGTGCAGGTGGATCGGATGCTCGTCCATGCTCAGGTTCCCGATGCGAATGCGAACGCGCTGGCCCGTTCGCACGACCATGGGCGCCGTCCCGGGGTACGCCTTGCTGTTGAACGTGAAGGTGTTGAAGTCGAGCATGACGGACGGGTCCGGGCGGTAGGTCCCAGGCTCGATGGCCCACATGTGCAGCATGATCGCGAAGTCGCGATCGATCTGGCGGATGCGCTTCTTCGGATGAACCACGAACGTCCCCATCATTCCCACCGCCATTTGGGTCATCTCATCGACGTGCGGGTGGTACATCAGCGTCCCGTGCTGCCTGAGCGTGAACTCATACGCCCATGTCTCGCCGGGCTGGATGTACGGCTGGGTGAGCCCGCCGACGCCGTCCATGCCGCAAGGAAGCAGGACCCCGTGCCAGTGAATGCTCGTCGGTTCCGGAAGCCTGTTTTCGACGAGGATGCGGACACGGTCTCCCTCGACGCACTCGATCGTCGGCCCCGGCGTCCGCCCGTTGTAGCCCCACGCCTTGACTTTGCACCCCGGTGCGAATTCGTGATCCACTTCCTGGGCAATCAGGTGGAACTCCTTCACACCGTCCTTCATCACGTAACCCAGCGTCACGCCATTAGGAGTCTCCACGGGCGTGTACCCGTCCCCTCCGGCCGGCGGCTTGTCCGGGTGGTCGGGCGGATCCTCCGCACGCGCACTCCCCTTCAGGAGCATCCCGGCCCCCGCGAGAGCCGCCCCGCCCGTCACCAGCAACTGCCTTCGTGTCAGCATTGTGGTTTCTCCGTTACTTCGCCGTTTCGGGAAGACGTCCGCCCACCGCGCGCTCCAGCTCCGTCCGCGCGATCCAGTAATCCCTCGCGAGCTCGATCGACTCCGCGTATGCGTCGTACTCCGCCTCTCGCGCCCGCAGGACCTCGGCTATTCCGATGAGCATGAAGTTGTACTCCTTGAGCGCGAGGGCCACGATCCGTTCGCGCAGGGGAATGACGACCTTGCGTTGGTGCTCGGCGAGGTTGCGAAGCGTCAGCAACCGGTCCCGCACGGCGCGGGTCTCGGAGCGGATCCGGATCGCGAGATCCCGGTTCAGGGACTCGCGGCGGCGAAGCTCGGCCTCCAGCGCGAAAATCTCCGCCTGCTTCCGGTCGAAGAGCGGAATCGAGAGCGCCAGCGTGGGTCCGACGAGCCAGCCCGAACCCCTCTCGGGCTCCCGATGCGCCCCGGCCCCGAGCTCGACCGTTCCGAACCAGCGGAAGGCCTTCACCAGGTCGAGCCGGCTCCGCGACGCATCGCGCTCTCGCAAGGCCGCCGCAAGGTCGAGCCGCCGGGCTATCGCCAGCGACTCGAGCCGGTCCATCGGCAGCTCCGTCCCCGGCAGCTCGGGCAGCTTGCTCGGCGCCGTCCAGCCCGCTTCCGCCCCCCAGGCCCCCAGCAGCACCGTCAGGACCTCGCGGGCCGCACGGGCTTCACCATCCGCCTTCGCCCAGTCCCGCTTCGCACTCTCAGACTCGTCCGTTTCCCTCGCCAACGCCAGCTCACTGATGTTCCCCGCGTCCTTCAACCTCTTCGACAGCTCCGCGCGCGCGGCCGCCGCTTCCGCAATCGTTCGATAGACCTCCGCCGACTGCTGCGCCGCCACGACGGTGAACCACGCCGCCTTCGTGCGCGCCGCAACATCGATGACATCGTCCACCACCCTCAGCTTCACCCGCTCGAATTCCTGCGTCGCCAGCTCCTTGCGCGCCGGGAACATGAGGAGATCGAGGAATTGCTGCACGATCTCGAACTCGAGCCCCACCTGCGACCCGGAGCGGGTCGGGAAGTGCGCGGCCGCCATGAACGTCGGGTTCTGCAGAATCCCCGCCTGGACGACGTCTGCCTGCGCCACGCCGAGGTCCTCGTAGCGCGCCTGGAGGACCGGGTTGTTCAGAAGCGCGATCTGGACGGCCGACTCGGCGGTGATTTCGCGCGAGAACAGGTCGCTGATCAGCCGCCGCACTTCGTCGTCTTCCGCCCCACCGCGGAACCAGTGAACACGCTGGCCCGTGCGCTCCTCGGCAGACTTGCGAGCGTCGTCAAATCCCGCGTCCTCCGGCACCGAGCATCCCGCCAGGGCCACCAGGAAAGCGATTGTGATTCTCACATTCATTTGTGGTCGTGCTCCTTGTGCTCTGCATCCCCGCCGTCGTTTTCCTGTACCAGGTCCATGCGGCACTTCGGACATTTCCCGGGCCCGGCCTGGCGGACCTCCGGGTGCATCGGGCACGTCCACCCGGCCGCATCCCCGGGAACGACTTTCGCCTTCGGCTCGATCGGCCCGCCCAGCCGGTCGGGCGGCGGTGACCACGCGGCTTCCGCCGCCAACTCGCTGGCCGGGTCGTGGGCGGCCGGCGGGGCATCGCTGCCTGAAGCGCAGCCTGCCGCCAACAGGAGTCCGGCAAGGGGAATACGAAGCAGGCAACTCATTGGGAACCCTCGAACGAAGTGACCACGGGGGATGAAGCGCACCGACGGAGTCCCGGCGCAGAAGCTGTGGACGAGCCCGCGCTAGATCAGCAGCGAGGCGAAGAGAGTGTAGTGCGGTATTTTCTCGATGATGCGCGGCGGCTCACGGCCGCCGGGATGAGACGGGAGCGAGACGGGCTCGGGGGCGGTGATCGCGATTTCAAGAATGCTGGAAGCATCGACGGGCGCCGCCTGCACGGGTTCGTCGGTCAGCGCCAGGTTCGCCCCGTCGGCGCAGCAGCAGTCCTTCGGCGCGGGGGCCTTCGGCGCTTCGGGGGCGTGCTTGTGGCAGCACGAATGGGCCGAAGCGGTCTCCTGCGGGGCGGGAAGCGACATCGTGGCGAGGCAGACGCGCGCCGCCAGATGCCCGGCGAGGAACGCCGCAGTGGCCAGCAGGGTGGTAAGTCCGCGCTTCATCGCCTCACCTTACCAGATCGGGCCGTTCCGCCGGGGGACCAATCTCCGGAAACACGGAATGCCGCTTCCTCCAACAGCCGGGCCGCGTGCCGCATTCCTTCGATCGCAGATTTTGCGATCGCGACCACCCCCGGCGAGGGGCGGACGACCCGGCCGCAGAGCGCGACGCAGGGGACGCCTGCGCGGCGCGCCGCGCGCATCACGGCCCACGGGGCCTTGCCGTCGCGCGTCGTCGCATCCCACGTCCCTTCCCCGGTCAGGACGAGATCAGATTGACGCAGTGCGTCATCGAAGCGGAGCGAGTGCAGGACGAATTCCGCGCCGGGCCGGAGTTCGGCACCGAGGAGGGCCAGCGCCCACCCGATTCCGCCCGCCGCGCCGGAGCCCACGAGACGTGCGGCCCGCGCGCCGCGGGGGAATTTCGCCAGGGCCATGAATTCGTGCTCGATTTCACGGATGTCAGCGGGAGTGGCTCCCTTCTGGGGCCCGAAGCGGCGAGGGGCGTCGAAGAAGCGCGTCCGGACGTCGGCCAGGCCCACGAGCTCGGGCTTCCGGAAGAACCCCGACAGTGCGACAAACACCGGCGCTCCCGCATCCACCGTCGCGGAACCGCCGAGGGCGACTATCACCCGGCGCGCACCGTGACGCGCCGCGTGGCGGATCATTTCCGCCACGCCCTGCGACGTGGCATTCCGCGGGTCCCTCTGCTTCGTCCGCGCCAGCCCCACCTGCGCGACCTCGACGATGGCGTCGCTTCCCTTTCGCCGGTACTCCACGCGCAAACGCTCGCCGTACGGCCCGGTCGCCGTCATCCGAACGCGCTTCCCGCCCAGTACCGCCGCGGTCCCGTCACCGCCGTCGGCAACGGGGAGCAGGACGGGCGTGCCGCCGGCGCGGCGCACGCCGCGGGCCATCGCGCGCGCAGCCTCGAGCGCCGTGAGGGTCCCCTTGAACGCGTTGGGGGCGCAGAGCACGACCGGCCGCGGGCGGTGGCGTACCATGGCGACATGCTGCTTTACTCGCACGAGGACTGCAACGGACACCGCGCGCCCCCGGGACACCCGGAGTGCGGCGAACGGCTGACGGGAATCGTGAAGGCCATCCGGGAAGGGAGGAAGGACTGGGCGTGGGCGGAGCCGCGGCCGGCGAGACTGGAAGAGCTCGCGGCGATTCACACCGCCGAACACATCGTGCGGGTGGTGGAGGCGTTCGACGCGGCGCCGGCGCAGCTGGAGGCCGACACGTACGTCAGCGCCGGCACGGGGCGCGCGGCGTTCCTCGCGGCGGGCGCCGCCCGCGACGCCGCGCGCGCCGCCCTCAAGGGACAGACCGCCGCGGCCCTCGTCCGCCCGCCCGGCCATCACGCGACCCGCAGCCAGGCCATGGGCTTCTGCCTCTTCAACAACGTCGCCCTCGCGGCGATGCAGGCGAAGCGCGTCCTGGTCGTGGACTGGGACGTTCATCACGGCAACGGCACGCAGGACATCTTCTACGACAACCCCGACGTCCTCTATTTCTCGACGCACCGCTGGCCGTTCTACCCGGGGACGGGGGCGCGCGCGGAGACGGGAAGCGGCCGCGGGCTGGGCGCGACGGTCAACCGCCCGTTTCCGTGGAACACGAGCCGGGAGACGTTCAAGGCGGAGTTCGCGGAGGTCATCGAGGGGCCGGCGCGCCGGTTCGACCCGGAGCTTGTCCTGATCTCGGCCGGGTTCGACGCGTGGAAGCACGACCCCATCGGCGGGCTCAACCTCGAGGTCGAGGACTTCGGGGAACTGACGCGGATCGTGAAAGGTCTGAAGCGGCCGATCGCTTCGGTGCTGGAGGGCGGGTACGACCTGGAGGCCCTTCCGGCCTGCGTGCTCGCCCACCTCGACGAACTGGCCCGTCCTTGACCGGAAGTCGTACCATCTCCGCATCGACCTCACAGGAGAACGCCATGCGCGCTTCACGCATTCTCGTCACCGTTTCCGCAGCGGCCGCGATTTTCGCCACGGTGCATTCGCTGACGGGAGCGGGAGACGCGGCCGCCGACAAGAAGGCGAAGATCAACGACGCGGTGGAGCTGTCGCCGGCGTGGGTGTATGACGATCTGCCTGCGGCGCTGGCGCAGGCGAAGAAGGAAAACAAGCCGGTTCTGGCCGTCTTCCGGTGAGTGCCCTGAGCGTCCTGCAGGACGTTCGACGGGCAGGTGGCCCGTCTCGAGAGTGGGCTGGCGGAACTCGCGAAGGACTTCGTCTGCGTCCGGATGATCCAGATGCGGGGAGTGGATACCTCGGTGTTCCAGTTCGACTACGACCTGACGTGGTGCGCGTTCTTCCTGAATGCAGACCTGACGATCTACGGTCGCTACGGATCGCGCAACGCGGGCCGCGACAAGTCCGACCAGCTGATGTCGCTCGACGGTCTCAAGGCCGCGACAACAAAGGCTCTCGCCCTTCATGGCGCCTACCCGGCGAACAAGGCCGCGCTCAAGTCGAAGACGGGAAAACCGTACGCCCAGAAATTCCCGGAGACCATGCCGGCCATCGCCGACCAGTTCAAGCAGGACGAGTTGCCGAAACGCTGCATCCACTGCCACCACGTCTGGCGCGGCGTCCGCCGCACGATGCTGAACGCAAAGCAGGCGCTTCCCGACTCCCTGGTCTACCTGTATCCGCTTCCCGACTCGTGGGGGATGCAGATGGAAGTGTCGGACGGGACGAAGGTGAGGCAGGTCGTGAAGGACTCGATTGCGGACAAGGCGGGATTGAAGGCGGGGGACATTGTGGAAGCGATCAACGGGACGCCGATCGTGTCGCTGGCGGACATCCAGTTCATCCTGCAGAACTGCGGGGACAACGAGAACTTGAAGATCGAACTGACGCGCGGCGCGGAGAAGAAGACGGTCACGGCGAACCTCTGCGGGGACTGGCGGAAATCCACGGACTTCACGTGGCGCGACTCCTCCTACGACCTGAGGATCGGATTCCAGAGTGAAGTGCTGACGGCGGAAGAGCGGAAGCAGGCCGGGCTCAAGGAGGGCGGGCTGAAGATCAAGCCGATGTATGCGCAAAGTCCGGCGAAGAAGGCGGGGTTCCAGGACGGGGACATCCTGATGAACGTGGGGGGCCAGCCGGTCCCGGGGACGGAGAAGGAGTTCCTTTCCCTGCTCCGGCAGAAGTTTCTCGTGGGGCAGAAGGTGAAATTCTCGGTCTTCCGTGCCGGCAAGAAGGCGGAGGTCGCCCTGGATTTGCCGTAACTTGTTTCTCCACAATGATTTGCGATATTCAATCGGTGCTGCACCGGGCACCAGGCAGTCCGGCCCACCGCTGTAACGCCGGGTCCACGCCCCCGTCCTCTTCGTAACTCCCTTCCAGCAGACACCATGCACCTCTTCCGCCCCTTCGCCTTCGCCGCCCTCGCGGCCCTCCTAGTCGCCACCGCGCTCCACCTGTCCGCCGGCGACACCGCAGCCGAAAAGCGCGACAAGATCAACGACCGCACCGAAATCCACGCTTCATGGATCTACGACGATTTCTCCGCCGCGGTCGCGAAGGCCAAACGCGAAAACAAGCCGATCCTCGCCGTCTTCCGGTGAGTGCCCTGAGTGAGCTGTAACAAGTTCGACGCGCAGGTTGCGCGTCTCGCGGACGGGCTCGACGAAGTCTCCCCCGAATTCGTGCTGGTGCGCGTCATCAACATGCGCGCCGTGGACACGACCGTCTTCAACTTCGACTTCGATCTCTCCTGGGCCGGCTTCTTCATGAACGCCGACCTCACCGTCTACGGCCGCTACGGCACGCGCAAGGACGGCGGCGACTCGCAGTTCTCGACGGCGGCGCTGAAGGAATCGATGAAGCGGGCGCTGGCGATCCACAAGGGGTATCCGGCCAATCGCACCACGCTCGCGCCCAAGAACGTGAAAACCGTGGCGCCTGCGAAGTTCCCGGAGGACATGCCGTCGCTGAAGTCGCAGTTCTCGACCCCCGACATTCCCAAGGGCTGCATCCACTGCCACCACGTCTGGAAGGGCGTCCGGCGATCGCTCATGGTCGAGAAGAAGCCGCTGCCGAACAATCTGCTCTGGGTGTACCCGATGCCCGACGCGGTCGGGATCACGATCGACCCCGCGGACGGCGTGAAGGTGACTTCCGTCGCGGCGGGAACCCCGGCGGCCAAGGCGGGCGTGCAGGCCGATGACGTCGTGTCCGCCATCAACGGCGCCCCGATGCTGTCGATCGCCGACTTCCAGTTCGCTCTTCAGAACACCGCGGACCAGTCTTCGCTGAAGCTCGAGGTCGTCCGCGACGGCGCGAAGAAAACAATGACGCTCGCGCTCTCGGGCGACTGGCGCAAGGCCGCCGACTTCGCATGGCGCGCCTCCACCGGCGACATCCGCCTCGGGATGCAGATGACCCCGCTGACCGACGACGAGCGCAAGGCCGCCGGCCTCAAGTCGGGCGGCATCAAGGTCAAGAGCGCGGGACCGAAAGGGCCCGCGGGCATGGCCGGGTTCCTCGCCGGCGACGTGATCACCGCCCTGAACGGCCAGCCCGTGCCGGAGAAGGAGACGGACTTCGTCGCCTGGATCCGGCAGAAGTTCCTTCCGGGCCAGAAGCTCAAGATCTCGATCGTGCGCGGCGGGAAGCGGCAGGAGATCGACATGTCGGTGCCTTAACCCGGGCGGGGGGGCAGTCCACGATCGGGAGGCGTTCGCCAGGAGATGAGACCCTTCGACTCGCCCTGCGGGCTCGCTCAGGGTGAGCCGGGCCGAGACCAGGATGGGAATGAAAAGACTCTCTTTCGGCCCGGCTCAAAACAAACTCGCCGCCGCCTTCCGCCTCACGATCCGGTCCGCCAGTTTCACAGCCTCGATCATGCTCGTCGCGTCCGCCTTCTTCTTCCCCGCAATGTCGAACGCCGTGCCGTGATCGGGTGACGTGCGCACGAACGGCAGGCCGAGCGTGATGTTCACCGCCGTCTTCCACGCGAGCGCCTTCACCGCCACCAGCCCCTGGTCGTGGTACATCGCCACCGCCCCGTCAAAGTCGCGCTTCGCGAACAGCGAGTCCGCCGGATGCGGCCCCGTCGCGTCGATACCCTTCCGCCGCGCTTCCTCGATCGCCGGGCCGATCACCTTGATCTCCTCCAGACCGAACTGCCCGTTCTCCCCCGCATGCGGGTTCAGCCCGCACACCGCCACGTGCGGCCGCGCTTTCCCGAACCAGTCCCGAAGCGCCGCGTGCGTCCGCTCAATCGCCGCCAGGACCGCCTCACGCGTCACCGCCAGCGGAACTCGCTTCAACGCCACATGGATCGTCGCCAGGCTCACGAACAGCTCTCCCGCGCTGAACGCCATCACCGGCCGCCGCACCGCGCAGACCTTCGCGAAGAACTCGGTATGGCCGGGGAAGGGCTCCCCTGCGAGCTTCAGGGCCTCCTTGGAGATCGGCGCGGTGACGATGGCGTCGGCCTCGCCCGCGAGGCAGAGATCGGCGGCCCTGCGAAGGGCGGCCATCGCCGCGGCGCCGCCCTCGGCGCAGGGACCGCGGCGTTTTGGAAGGGTCTCGCAGGGCGTCTCGATGTCGGCGTCCAGGGCGCGCGGCCCGACGGTCCGGGCGTGCGGAAACGCCCTTTTCGCCGCGGCGGAGATCTCAGGCCCGATGCCAAGCGGATCGCCGAGGGTAATCAGGAGGCGGGGGAGTTTCGGCATGGGCGAAGAACGGCGACAACGAAAGGAAAAACGAAAAAGGAAAAAGGAAAAACGAAAAGTTCGGCGACGCCTCTCGCCCTTCCGGACTTTTCGTTTTTAGTTTTTCGTTTTTAGTTTTTCGTTTCGTGGCCCTTCTTTACGCGACAATCTCCATTCGGAATGTCTCCCTCCTCCCCAACCGGATCTCATACGGCTTCGTCGCAAGATCCTTGATCGTGATCTTCTCGACTTTCTTCCCGTCGAGAAATGTCCCGTTCGAGCTCAGGTCCTCGACCTCCACCGCATCCGGCTGCACAAAGCGGATCCGGAGGTGCTTCCGCGACACCGTCAGCAGCCCTTCGTCCTTGTCCCGCGCCTCCGGCTCCATCATCGAATACGCGCGGCAGGACTTGATCGAGACCTCGCACGAGCGGCTCCGCCCGACGATGACGTCCTGCCCGGTTTCGATCGTGAAGGATTCATCCTTCACAATCCCGGCGACGCCCTTCAGCACGATCCTGGGCATGGGCGGCTCCTCGCTCTACCCGGTGAATCCGGCGGGCAGGTCGAAATTCGAAGCGAGCTCCTGGACGTCTTCGTGTTCCTCGAGCGACTCCATGAGCGCCACGGCCTTCCGGGCCTTGTCGTGCTCCAGGAGAATCCTGTCCTTCGCCAGGCGCTCGATCTTCGCCGCCGTCGGCTCGATCTTCTTCGCCCGCAGCGCGGTGACCACGCCGGCAAAATCGGCCGGGGGGCACGTGATTTCGTACGCGTCCTCGATCGGCTGCACGTCCTCCGCGCCGACTTCCAGCCCGAGTTCCAGCGCCTTGTCGTCGTTCAGCGCGCCCTTCGGGATGATGATCACGCCCTTCTTCTCGAACATGAACGCCACGCAGTTGGCATCGCCCATCTTGCCGCCGCGCTGCTCGAAGATCTTGCGGATCTCGGAGACCGTCCGGTTCCGGTTGTCCGTCAGCGCGTCCACGATGATCGCGCAGCCGCCCGGCCCGTAACCTTCATACGACACGTCGTCGTAGTTCACGCCCTCGAGCTCGCCCGTCCCCTTCTTGATCGCGTTGGTGACCGTGTCCTTCGGCAGGTTGCACGCGCGTCCTTCTTCCAGCGCATACGCCAGCTTCAGGTTGGTCTTCGGGTCGCCGCCGCCCTTCTTCGCGGCCGCCATGATCAGCTTCACGACCTTCGAGAACGCCTTGCCCTTCTTCGCGTCGGCGGCGGCCTTCTTGTGCTTGATCGTCGCCCAGTGACTGTGGCCGGACATGAAAACCTCCTGTGGTTCCTCGGAAGGGCTGGACAGATTATACCCGGGCAGGGTCCGCGGCTAGGAATCCATGCGGCACGAAGCGGCGGGCTACCGCTTCGACTTGGACTTCGCGTTTCCCATCGCAAGAGGGCGGGGAGCCGCGACAGGCATGGGTTTGGCGGCGGGGCGGAAGGGCGGCCTGGGAGCGCCGGGACGCGGAGGATAGCCGCCGGGCCTGCCGCCGAACCTGGAATGTGTAGGAGCGCCCGGGGGCCGGGGAGGAGGCTGGGGGATTGCCGCGGCCCTCGCCGCCTGCTCGTCCGCCAGCGCCGCCGCAGCCAGGGCGGCCGCCTTCACCTTCTCGTCCACCGGAGGCGCCAGCTTCGCCGCTTCTGCCGCCGCCTTGCGCGCCTTACCTTCGGGGCACTGGGCGAAGAGCGGACAGCGGGGGCAGGCCGGGTCCTTTTCGACGCAGGTCTCGGTCGCGAAGGCATCGAGGATGCGGTAGGCATCGGCGCAGTCGCGAGACGTCAGGCCCTCGCTCAGGGTTTTCTCGAGCTTGGGGAATTCGTGTTTGGCGGCGACGAAGCCGAGGCGGAAGAGGAGGCGGCCGACGGAATCGTCGATGGGGATGCGGCCGTAGCCGAAGGCGCTGAAGAGGTAATCGGCGACGACGTAGCCGGGAAGGCCGAGTTTGCGCGCCATGTAGACGCGCGTTTCCTCGGCGTCGTCTCGCGAGAGTTCGTCGAGGCGGACCTTGTGGACGTCGGAGAACGTGCGGGAGAGCGCGCGGATGACCTGCTCGGCCTTCTGGAGCGGGTTCAGCACGTTGTGAGTGCGGAGGACTTCGCCGATTTCGAGGACGGAGGACACGCGGACTTCGTTCCAGCCGGCGAAGAGCGCCTTGAGGTCGCGGATGGCGCCGGCAGCGCGGCGTTCCGGGTTGCGCTGGGCGAGGATGACGTAGACCAGGTGCTCGATCGAGGACTTGCCGTGCTTGATGGGGTTCGGCTTGTGGCGACGGACCAGCAGCTTGAGCAGGTTTCGGGTGGCCTTGCGGACGGAGGCCGCATCTTTCGCGCCTTTGATCGACATAAGCCTAGTAGCGCTCCCGAGTTAGGGAAATTGGCGAGGAAGGGGGCCATTATACGAATCGAGCGCACAATGTCAAGCTATTTGGGCGTGGAAAACCCGTTGAAAACCCTTTGGAATTGCGGACTTATGACTATCTGCGCCAGGGGTCCGTTCCCATGTCCAGCACCTCCGACGCCCCTTCCTGAAAGTCCTTCCCCGCCAGCGTCACCATGTGTTGCGACACGATGTTCCATGCCACCCCGGCGGACAGCAGCGAAGCGACAAGCGAGGATCCGCCGTAACTCAGGAAGGGCAAAGTAATTCCGGTGATCGGAGCCAGCCCGATCGTCATCCCGACGTTCACGAATATCTGCGTCGCAAACCCCGCCGATAGCCCCGTCAGGACCAGCCGGCTGAACGGTTCTCGAGCCCGGAACGCCCCCGCCACCATCGTCATCAGCAGGATGAGATAAAGCGACAGGACGCAGGAAGCCCCCAGGAATCCCCACTCCTCCCCGATGACGGAGAAGATGAAATCGTTGTGCCTCTCCGGCACGAACGCCTCCGACCCTTCCTGCTCCGATTCCGCAAACCCCTTCCCCACCCACCGCCCTGATCCGATCGCCCGTTGCGACTGCAGCAGCTGAAATCCCGCGTCCTGGCTCATCGCCTGTGGATTCAGGAACGCCTCAAACCTCTTCTTCTGGTACTCCTTGAAGCCGAACTTGTAGGCGATCGGCGTCCCGATCAGCAGCGCGGCAAACCCCATCGCCATGTAACGCTTCCGGCACCCTGCCACCCACATCATGGCGACGAACACGGCCGGGAAGATCAGCGCGGTGCCCAGGTCGGGCTGCATGAGGATGATGGCGAAGGGGACGACCGCGATGAGCGCCGGCACGATGAGCCGCTGGATGCGGTCGGGCGTTTTGCGCCACATGAGGTAGCGCGCGAGGGTGAGGATGAAGAAGAGCTTCATGAATTCGCTCGGCTGGATGGAGACGGGGCCGAGGACGAACCACGAGCGGGCGCCGTTGCGGACGCGGCCGAGGATGAAGAGGACGGCGAGGATGCCGAGGCAGGAGCCGTAGAGGGAGTAGCCGGCGGCGCGGATGCGTCCGGGGCGGATGCGGGACACGACGATGGCGAGGAACGCGCCGACGAGCGCGGCGACGCACTGCTTGCCGAAGTAAGACTTGAGCGCGACGGAGGCCACGGCGTGGAAACCGCCTTCGGCCGGCAGTTTCAGCGGCGCGGCTTCGTAGATCGACGTCAGGCCGACGGCGACGAGGAGAACGACGGAGATGATGATGGGGACGGAAGCGGAAAAGAGCCGCCCGAAGATGTTCATCGCGGCAGCTCCGGGCCCTCGGGGACTGAGGGAAACTCGGGCGACGGACCGTCGCCGGCCTCATCCTCGGTGACGTCGCGCGGCTCGGGAACCGGGTCGTAGCTCGACGTGGGTCCCGTCGGTTTCAGGATGTCGCCCGGCAGGTCCACCTCGGGCCAGATCGCGTGGAGCAGCCGCGCCGCCGTCGTGGCAGGCAGGCCGCTTCCCGATCCCCCGTGCTCGATCATGACGCAGAATGCGTACTTCGGCTTGTCGTAGGGCGCGTATCCCGCGAACCAGCCGTGGTGCTCCAGGCCTTTTTCGCGGCTGCTGGACTGCGCGGTGGACGTTTTTCCGGCGGCCTTGAACAGTCTTGGCCCCTTGCTGTACGCGGTCCCGAATTCTTCCATCGTGACGGCCTCGAGCCCGCGGCGGATCGCCGCGAGCGTTTCGGGTTTCAGGCCGAGTTCCTCGAATTGAGGTTCGCCACCGAGCCGGAGCCGCGGCACGGGAAGGCGGCCGTTGGCGATGCCCGCCATGAGGCGCGCGGCCTGAAGTGGCGTGACGAGGATTTCGCCCTGGCCGATCGAAACGTTCAGGGTGTCCGCGAATCCCCACCTTCCACGGCCATTGGCGCGACGCCAGGCGGGCGTGGGAATCTGACCGGAGGCTTCGCTGGAAAGGTCGATCCCGGATTTCCGCCCGAGGCCGAACCGGTTCGCCATTTCGGCGATCGCCTCGATCCCCGCGCGGTTCCCGGCTTCGAAGAAGTAGCAGTTGCACGACCGCGCCATTCCCTGCCGGAGATCGAGATTGCCGTGCGCGTCGCCGTGGGACGCGATCCAGCACGCGAACTTGTTCGGCCACTTGACCGGGTCGTAGCGGCCGCGGCACAGGAATAGGTCCGCCGCCGTGACCTTCCCGTTCTCGAGCCCCGCCGCGCCCGTCACCGCCTTGAAGATCGACCCCAGCGGGTACCGCCCGGAAATCGCCCGGTTCAACATCGGCGCCGTGTCCTCGTTCGTCAGCGCCTGCCACTCTTCCTTCCCGATCGGAGGCATCAGCCAGTTCGCGTCGTACCCGGGCGCGCTCGCCAGCGCGAGCACCTCCCCCGTCTCGACGTCCATCACGACGATGGATCCGCGAAGGGCCTGGGGAAGCGTGTCGAGAAGTTCCTCCGCCTTCAGCTGCAGGTTCATGTCGATCGTGAGCTGGACGTCTTTCCCCGCGACCGGCGGGATGCGCTCCACGATCCACTCGCGCTTCGAGATCGGGTTCTTCGCCCGGCGCTCGATCCCACGCTCCCCCGCCAGCACGTCCTCGTACCAGCCCTCGATCCCCGTCCGGCCGACCCAGTCGCCGTAGAACGCCCCGCGAAACTCGAGCCGGTCGTATTCCTCCTTGGACAGTTTTCCCGCGAGCCCCGCGTTCCCGCGCACCGGCCACTGCGTCCGCTTTTTCGCAGTCGCCATCTCCTCGCGGAACTTCACCTGCTCCGGCGTGAGCGGCAGCCCCATCTCCTGCTGGAACACGCCCGCTTTCTCGAGCGCGGAGTATTCGTCCTCCCCCATCTGCCCTACATACCCGAGCAGCTGGCACCCGCCGCGGCGCGCCGGATAGAAGCGCTTCGTCCTCGCCCGGATCTCCAGCCCCGGGTACTGGCTCTCGTCGATGGCGATCTCGCTCATCTGGTCGTAGGTCAGCCCCTGCCACAGCCGGTACGGCTGCTTCCATTCCTGCCGCACGATCGTGCGCCGGTCCCGCGCGCTCACGGGCGGCTTCCCCGGCACGTTGCACCGCGCGTGCACCGCGCGGTCCACGGCCTTCAGCGCCCTCACCACCTTCAGGTACATCTGCGCCGGCTCCGTCCGCGGCTCCACCCCGCCGCCGCGCAGCATCCCCCCGATCGCCTCCTGGTCCGGCACGACCTGCGTCTTGCCGTCCGTCCCCAGCACCGTCTTCACCGGGTACACCCGGTCCCTCAGCATCACCGCGCAGTGCCGCTCGTCAAACCCCGCCCCCGCCCCGCACAGCCCCAGCACGTCCCGCATCACCCGCGCCAGCCGCTCGAAGTCCAGCTCCGGGTCCTTCCCCTTCACGCGCGGCTTCTCGAAATCCAGGAACACCACCTCCACGTCGAAGCACCGCTCCTCCGCCGCCAGCACGTTCCCGTGCCGGTCCAGGATGATCCCCCTCCGCGTCGGCACCACTTCCACCCACTCCCGCGTCACGTCCCCACGCGCACGGAACTCCTCCGCCTTCACGATCTGCATCCAGAACAGGCGCGCTTCCAGCGCCCCGAACGGAAGCAGCAGCAGGACGCTGAACACCGCCACGCGCAGCTTCGTCACGCGAGCATCTCCCGCTCGGGCGCCCAGCCCGCCACGCCGCGGATTTTCGCGAAGGGCCTCGCGGCCAGCGCGCCGGCCAGCGCCGTCAGCGCCGCCACGGCCAGGGCGTGACCCATCGCGCCCCAGAATCCAACCCCGTACCGCATCGCCAGCACCATCCCGTACGGTGCGTGCGCCACCCACGCCGCCGCGAACGCCCCGATCGCCATGCCGAGCGGGCGGCTCGGGAAGAGCATTCCGCGGAGCGTTCCGGTGAGAAGCGCCGCGCACAGGAACATCAGCGCGAACGGTCCCGGCCCCGATCCGCACGTCAGGTCGCGCATCAGGCCGAGCGACCACCCCGCGATGCACGCGGTGTTGCGCGGGGTGCGAAGCGCGACGGCGGCGAGCACGACGATCGCCACGTCCGGCATCGCGCGGCCGACGGAGAACATCGGCGCCAGCGCGATCTGCGCGGCGGTCGCGAGCGCGGCCAGGATGGCGAAGACGATCCAGTTCAAGGGGCGGTCCTCGGCGTTACTTCCCGATCAGGACGAGCACATGCCGGAGCGATCCCGGTTCCACCCGGGGCCGCACCACGATTTCGCCGTACACGCCGCTTCCGCTGCCGCCCTTCGCGACGTCCCCGATCAGCATCCCCGCGGGCCAGCCGCGTTCGGGGTCGGCGACGCTGACGATCACCCAGCCTTCCCCCACCGGTTCGCGGTCCAGCACGTACTCCAGCCGGCACGTCCCGTCGCCGCTCCCGGCGAGGATCCCCGTCACGCTCGCCCCTCCGGCCTTCTTCTCGGCCGAACACTTCATCCGGAACGCCGGGTCGGTCACCAGCCGGACGCGCGCGGACGACTCCCCGGCCTCGAGAATCCGGCCGACGACGTTCGGCCCCTCGACGACGATCATCCCGGACTTCACGCCGTCGCGGGTTCCCTTGTCGATCAGGACGGTGCCGTGCCACGTGGAAGGGTCCTCGGCGAGGATCACGGACGCGGGGAGGACGCGCGTCGAGTCGGCGATGGAAGCGACGCGGTAGGCGCTCACGGCGCGGAGCTGTTTCTCGAGTTCCCCGGCCTTCCGCTGCTGGCGCAGCAGTTCCGCGAGCAGCTCTCCGTTCTCGGACCGGAGGCGCTTCACTTCTTCGCCCCCCCCGCGCCATTCCGCCAGGGGGCGGAGGATGGCGAAGGGAGCGTAGCGCGGCCCCGTGGGGAGCCGCGACTGGACGAGGATGAGGATTCCCGACGCCAGGGCGAGCGCGACGGGGACGGACCAGGTCAGGGGGAGGCGGCGCATGGCGTGCCTCCGTTAGTCGATATCTGCGCTGGACTCGATGCTGTCGCGCAGGCGGTCGAGGTTGTCGAGGATGACGCCGGTGCCGCGGGCGACTGCGGTGAGGGGGTCGTCGGCGATCACGACGGGGATGTCGATCTCCCGGGTGATGGCCGTCTTGATCCCGCGCAGCAGGGCGCCGCCGCCGGCGAGCGTGATGCCGCTCTCGACGAGGTCCGCGCTGATTTCCGGCGGGATCATCTCGAGGGTTTCCTTGATCGCCTTGACGATCCGCATCACCGGCTCGGCCAGCGCCGAGCGCACTTCGGCCGAGGAGACGATGATGCAGCGGGGCATCGACGTGACGACGTCGCGTCCGCGGACTTCCATCTGGAGTTCCTTCTCGAGCGGGGAGACGGACCCGATGGTGAGCTTGATTTTCTCGGCGGTGTTTTCGCCGATGTACAGGTTGTAGTTCTCCTTGCAGTGCTTCATGATCGAATCGTTGAGTTCGTCGCCTGCGACGCGGATGGACTTGCAGGCCACGACGGCGCCGAGGGACAGGACGGCGATTTCGGAAGTGCCGCCGCCGATGTCGACGATCATGGAGCCGCGGGGTTCCTGGATGGGGAGGCCGACGCCGATGCCGGACGCGATCGGCTCGGGGACGAGGAAGACCTGGCGTGCGCCGGCGCGTTCGGCGCTGGCGAGCACGGCGCGCTTTTCGACGCCCGTGATGCCGCTGGGGTGAGCCACGATGACGCGGGGGCGGAACCAGCCCTTGCGCTTGTGGATCTTCTGGATGAAGTACTTGATCATCGCCTCGGTGATGTCGAAGTCGGCGATGACGCCGTCCTTCATCGGGCGGATCGCCTCGATGTTTCCGGGGCACTTACCCAGCATGTCCTTGGCGGCCGAGCCGACGGCCTGGCCGTTCATGAGGATCTGGTTGGTGCCTTTCTTGACGGCAACGACACTGGGCTCGTTCAGGACGATCCCCGCGCCACGCACGCACACCAGCGTGTTGCACGTGCCGAGGTCAATTCCCATATCGGTGCTGAAGACACCGATGACGCGGTCGATCAGGCTGATCATGGCGATCCCCTCTCCGAGATCACTGGAAAACGAACGCGGCGGTCGCCGCGCGACTGCCTGTATCTTTATACTTTATAAAGTATATAGTGTCAAATTGGAGG
>CAVPNQ010000030.1:0-4637 GCA_963706735.1 uncultured Planctomycetia bacterium | reverse complement strand
GTGAATGCCGCGCGGGCCGTGGGATCGCCCCCTGCGCGCTCCTCACCCTTCGATCCGCCCGGGCCCGCTTCGCAAAGAAACGACCCTTGCGAGACCGGGGCGCCGAGAATTCAGGCGTCAGGTGGGGCTTACTTCTTCCCCTTCACGCCTTCCTCAAACGCGCTCCACGCCAGCAGCGCGCACTTCACGCGCACCGGGAACTTGCGCACGCCTTCGAGCGCGACGATGTCGCCCAGCGGGTCGGCTTCGTGCTTCTTCGTCTCACCGCGCATCATCTTCTTGAACAGGGCCGCGCTGGACATGGCGTCGGCCATCGGCTTGCCCTTGAGGATTTCCGTCATGAGCGACGCGGACGCCTGGGAGATGGCGCAGCCGCGGCCGCGGAACTTGACGTCGGCGACCTTGCCGTCCTTGAGGGAGACGTGGAGGGTGATGTCGTCGCCGCAGAAGGGGTTGTTCATCGAGATCGCGACGTCCGGCGTGGCGATTTCGCCGCGGTTCCGGGGAGCCTTGAAGTGCTCCATGATGATTTCCTGGTACAGGCTTTCTAGCGACATCCGAAGAACTCCCGTGTGCGGTTGAGGGAATCGACCATCTGGTCGATCTCGGACGTGGAAGTATACACATAGAAGCTGGCGCGCGCCGTAGCGACGACACCGAGGCGGCGCATGAGGGGCTGGGCGCAGTGGTGGCCGGCGCGGATGCAGAGGCCGTCCTGGTCGAGGCAGGTGGCGAGGTCGTGGGGGTGGATGGGCTCGAGGGTGAAGCAGGCGACGCCGCCGCGGGGGCCGGACTGCGGGCCGAAGAGAACGCAGCCGGGGATGGCGGCGAGCTTCTTCTGGGCGTAGTCCGCGAGGGCCTCCTCGTGGGTGTGGACGGCGTCGAGGCCGAGGCCTTCGAGGTAGTCGATGGCGGCGCCGAGGCCGGCGACTTCGGCGACGGCGGGGGTGCCGGGCTCAAAACGGTGCGGCGGGTCGCGGAATGTGGACTTGTCGAGGTAGACCTCGAGGATCGTCTCGCCGCCGACCATGAACGGGTCCATCTCGCGCAGGATCTCCGGGCGCGCCCAGAGCACGCCGACCCCCGTCGGGCCGCACATCTTGTGCGCGCTGAACGCGTAGAAATCGCAGCCGAGAGCATCGACGTCCACCTTCATGTGCGGCGCCGCCTGCGCGCCGTCGGCGAGAAGCAGCGCCCCGACCGCGTGCGCTTTCGCGGCAATCTGGGCGATCGGGTTGATCGTGCCGAGGACGTTCGAGGCGTGGCAGAGCGCGACGAGCTTCGTCTTCTTCGTGAGCAGCTCGTCGAGCTTCGAGAGGTCGAGCCGCCCCTCGTCCGTGATCGGGATGTGCTTCAGCACGATCCCGCGGTCGCGCTTCAGCAGGTGCCACGGCACAAGGTTCGAATGGTGCTCCATCTCCGTCAGCAGCACCTCGTCCCCCGCCTTCAGGAACTTTCGCCCCCACCCGTGCGCCACGAGGTTCACGGCCTCGGTCGTGTTGCGCACGTAGATCACGCCGTCGGCCGACGGCGCGCCGATGAACTTCGCCACTTTCTCGCGCGTCCCCTCGAACATCGCCGTCGCTTCCTCGCTGAGCTTGTAAGCACCGCGGTGGACGTTCGCGTTCATCTCGCGATAGAAGCGCGCCATCGCCTCGATGACGACTTCCGGCTTCTGCGACGTCGCGGCGCTGTCGAGGTAGACGAGCGGCTTTCCGCGCACCTGGCGCTTCAGGATCGGGAAATTTCCCCGGACGGCAGCGACGTCGAGGCTCATTCCCCCATTAAACCCTTCGCCAGATCGTCGCGCACGCCAATCGGCGGCACGTATTTCGCGCGCCACGGAGCCCCATTCAGGGTCCGCCAATTCCCCGAGGGAGGATGCCATGAGGAGACTGTGCCTTGTTCTGCCCGCCCTGCTCTTGTTCGCTGCGTGCGCCAGCTCCGGGCGCAATTTCGACGAGAGCAAGGTCACGAACATCAAGAACGGGCAGACGACGAAGGCCGAGATCGAGCAGTGGTTCGGCAAGCCGGGAAGCGTCGCGGGGCTGAACGGCACGACGAACGGCGCCGTGCAGCGGTACACCTACTCGTATGGCCGTTCGACGCACGGCGGGGCGAACACCACGGCCAAGGCGCTCGTCGTCGATTTCAACGACAAGGATGTTGTTGTCGACAACGCGTACTCGTCGCAGTAGCCGGACGGCACCCGGGGCGGTCCGCACAGGCGGGCCGCCCTATTCCGTGCTCACCGTCTCCGCTTTCCCCTTCAGCGCCGCTTCCATCGCGTGCCACGACAGCGTCGCGCATTTGACGCGCACCGGGAACTCGGCCACGCCGGCGAAGATCGCGAGCTTGCCGAGGTCTTCGCCCTCGTACGGCTTGCCGGCCTCGCGCGTCACCATGGCGTGGTACTTCCGGAAGAGCGCTTCCGCATCGGCCTTCGACTTGCCGATGATTTCCTGCGTCATGATGGAGGCGGCGGCGCGGGAGATGGCGCAGCCGTTGCCGAGGAAGCCGATGTCGGCGATTTTTTCGCCGTCCATCTTGAGGAAGACCTGGATGTGGTCGCCGCAGAGGGGGTTGGCGCCGGCGGCCTTGTGGGTGGCGTCGGGGATGAGCTTGAAGTTACGGGGGCGCTTGTAGTGCTCGAGGATGACGTCGCCGTAGAGGTCGGTGAGGTCGCTCATGACTTGAAGACCTCCACGACTTTGAGAAGGGCCGCTTCAAGGGCGAGGGCTTCGTCGAGGGTGTTATAGAACGCGACGGAAGCGCGGGCAGTGGCGGGGAGGCCGAGGCGGGTCATGACGGGCTGGGCGCAGTGGTGGCCGGTGCGGATGGCGACGCCCTCGCGGTCGGCGATGGTGCCGATGTCGTGGGGGTGGATGCCCTCGAGGACGAAGGAAGCGACGCCGGCCTTGTCCTTTGCGGTGCCGACGAGTTTCGCGCCGGGGACGCGGAGGATGGCGGCCTCGAAGGCGGCGAGGAGTTCCCTTTCGCGGGCCGCGATGCGGTCCATGCCGATGGCGGAGAGGTAATCGATAGCGGCGCCCAGGCCGACGACGCCCTCGATGTTCGGGGTGCCGGCCTCGAACTTGGCGGGGACCTCGGCCCAGGTGGACTTCTCGAAGCTCACGGTGGAGATCATGTCGCCGCCGCCCTGCCAGGGCGGCAGCGAGTTCCAAAGGGCGAGCGGGGCCCAGGCGGCGCCGATGCCGGTGGGGGCGCACATCTTGTGGCCGGAGAAGATGTAGAAGTCCGCGCCGATGTCCCTGACGTTCACGGGCTGGTGCGGGACGGCCTGGGCGCCGTCCACGAGGACGGTGGCGCCGGCGGCCTTCGCCATGCGGGCGATCTCGCGGATCGGCGTCACCGTGCCGAGCGCATTGGAGACGTGCGTGACGGCGACGAGCTTCGTCTTCGGCGACAGCAACTTCGCGTACTCGTCCATGAGCAGCTCGCCCGCGTCGTTCATCGGGATGACGCGGATCTTCGCGCCCGTTTCCTCGCACAGGAGCTGCCACGGGACGATGTTCGAGTGGTGCTCGAGCGTGGAAAGCACGATTTCGTCGCCCTTCCCGATGCGCGTCCGCCCGAATGTCTGGGCGACGAGGTTGATTCCCTCGGTGGCGCCGCGGACGAAGACGCACTCGCGGGGGTCGGGGGCACCGATGAAGCGGGCGACCTTTTTCCGGACGCCCTCGTACGCGATCGTCGCCTGCTCTGAGAGCCAGTGGACGCCGCGGTGGATGTTCGCGTTGTGGAGCTCGTAGTATTGACGCACCGCGTCAATGACGACCTGCGGCTTCTGGCTCGTGGCGGCGTTGTCGAGATACACGAGCGGCTTCCCGCGCACGGACTGCTTCAGCGCCGGGAAATCGGCCCGGACCGCGCTCCAGTCCACCGCGCGCTCCGGTGCCGGTCCTTCGACCATCGGCTTTCGACTTTCGACGCCCTTCTCCGCCTTCAAGCGTTCCTCCCCGCCTCCAGCAACCTCTGCACGATCGACCGGTCCAGCCACTCGCGCGTCTCCGGGATCGCAAACTGCACCAGCACGTCCCGCGCGAAAGCATACGTCAGGATCCCCCGCGCCAGCTCCGGCGCGATGCCGCGCGACCGGCAGTAGAACACCATCTCCTCGTCCAGCTGCCCCACCGTCGCCCCGTGCGTGCACTTCACGTCGTCCGCAAAAATCTCCAGCTGCGGCTTCGTGTCCACACGCGCGTCGTCCGACAACAGCAGATTCTTGTTCGTCTGCTTCGCGTCCGTCTTCTGCGCGTCCTCCCTCACGAACACCTTCCCGTTGAACACCACATGCGACCGGCCGTTCAATCACCGGGGGGGCGGGCGGGGCGGCGGGAGGAGAGAGAGAGAGAGAGAGAGGCCGAGCGGGCGGGCGGGCGCGGGCGGGGCGGGAGGGCGGGCGGGCGGGCGAGCGGGCGGGACGGGCGGCGGGGCGGGGAGGACGGGCGGCCGGGCGGGCGGGCGGGCGGGCGGGCGGGCGGGAGGGAGGGAGGGGCGGGCGGGCGGGCGGGCGGGCGGGCGGGCGCGCCGGGCGGCGCGGGCGGGGCGGGCGGGCGGGCGGGCGGGCGGGCGGCCGGGCGGGGCGGGGAGGGGCGGGAGGCGCCCGGCCGAGC
>CAVPNQ010000029.1:0-14855 GCA_963706735.1 uncultured Planctomycetia bacterium | reverse complement strand
ATCGCCAGAGCAAACGGCGTCGCCAACATCGCACAAGCCCTTTGGAGCGGCGTCGGGATCGTGAAGTTCCGCGAGGACGCGGACCGCACGGTGCGGCACGAGGCTGAGAAGGCGCGCTGGGGGTGGTTCGCGGCGAACCGGCCGGCGCTCGACCGGATCTACGGCGAGATGGTGAAGCTGCGGCACGCCATGGCGCGGACGCTGAAGTTCGAGAACTATATCGGGCTGGGCTACAAGCGGATGAAGCGCGTGGACTACACGCAGCAGGACGTGGAGCGGTTCCGCGCCGAGGTCCGCGAGCACATCGTGCCCCTCGGGGTTGAGCTGCGGAAGCGGCAGGCCGCCGCGCTCGGCGTGGACAAGCTGATGTTCTGGGACGACGCCATCCAGGACCGCCTCGGCAACCCGGCGCCGAAGGGCGACCACGACTGGATGGTCGCCCGCGCGACCGAGATGTTCGACGCGATGGGGAAAGACCTCGGCGGCTTCTGGCGCCAGATGGTCGCGGGACGCTTCACCGACCTCAAGAACCGCGATCGCAAGGCCCCCGGCGGGTTCTGCACCGGCTTCCCGACGTACGGCATGCCGTTCATCTATGCGAACTTCAACGGCACCAAGGGCGACGTCGAGGTCTTCACGCACGAGATGGGCCACGCCTACCAGGGGTACAGCAGCCGCAACCAGCCGCTCGCGGATTACCTCTGGCCGACGTACGAGTCCTGCGAGATCCACTCGATGGGGCTCGAGTACCTCACCTGGCCGCACATGGAGAAGTTCTTCGGGCCCGACGCCGAGCGCTTCCGCCGCATCCACCTCACGCAGAACCTGCTCTTCATCCCCTACGGCGTCGCGGTGGACCACTTCCAGCACCTCGTCTACGCGCGCCCCGAGGCGACGGCGGCCGAGAGGCACGCGATGTGGCAGGAGTGCGAGCGGACGTACCTCCCGTGGCGCGACTACGGCGACCTGCCGCACCTGCCCGCGGGCGGGTTCTGGCAGTCGCAGCGCCACATCTACCTCAGCCCGTTCTACTACATCGATTACACGCTGGCCGAGACGTGCGCGCTTCAGCTCTGGGTGCGGATGCAGGAGGATATGCCGGGCACGATGGCCGCCTACCACGCGCTCTGCGCCCGTGGCGGGGAAGCGCCGTTCCAGGAGCTGGCGCGGGGTGCGGGGTTGACGTCGCCGTTCCAGGCGGGGTGCCTTCGGGATGTTGCGGCGAAGGCGAGGAAGGCGCTGGGGGTGTAGATGGTCAATTTCCGACGGTGATCGACCAGGAGGCCGCGATCCGCAAGATTCTGGGCCTTCTCGCGCCGGAGGACTCGCCCTCGCCGCCGCTCTCTATCGTTCCGAGTAGAGTCGAATCTCCAGCGGGCCCTTCAGGCGATCGAAGTCGCGATCGGTGGTGAAGACCTTGAGGTCGAACAGCCGCGCGACGGCGCAGATGAGCATGTCCGTGGTCGTCGAGGCGATTCCGGCCCGGAGGCAGCGATTCGCGCAGGCGGAGGCTTCCTCGTAGACGTCTTCGTCCACGGGCAGATCGGGGAAGGCGCGCAGGTGGACCCGCAGGTTCTCCCACACGGGCTCGCTGGCGATGCCGCTCAACAGCTCCTGGCGGACGGCGCCGAGCAGGACGACCTCGCCGTCGCGGATCAGGCGCTCGAATGCCGCGACGATGCGCCGCTCTTCCCGCGACAGCAATGCGCGGCGGCGGCGCAGCGCGAGCGACCAGACACAGGTGTCGACCAGGACGCTCACGGCCGCCGGCGGCGCGCCTTCTTGTAGTCCCAGCGCGGGTCGAAGTCCACGGTGCCGAAGAGCTTGATGATGCCGGCCTGGCGGTGGCGCCGCACGAACTCGGAAAGCGCGGCGTTGACGGCCTGCTTCTTGGACTTGAAGCCACCGAGCTTCTGCGCTTCAAGGATCAGGCGGTCGTTCAAGTCGAGGTTGGTGGGCATGGGAGGGTGTCCTTTCCTGAATCCAGTCCCATTATGTGTAGGTCGATGTGTGGAATCAAGCGTCTCCGGATGAAGATTCTGCGGTACA
This sequence comes from uncultured Planctomycetia bacterium, assembly GCA_963706735.1. Lineage (GTDB taxonomy): Bacteria > Planctomycetota > MHYJ01 > WSZJ01 > WSZJ01 > WSZJ01. Next base: position 12,806 of record CAVPNQ010000029.1, on the reverse strand, counting down.
TCGGGCTGCTCGCCCCGGAGGCCTCGATGGCCCCGCCGGGGTCGGGACCGCCCGCCGCTTTCGAGTCGCCGACACCCTAAGGGGGGGGCTCGAGTTCAGCTCGAGGCGCCCGGCGGCACCGGAGTCGGCTTGCGCGCGCAGAAGTCGCGAGCACGCGCTGGCTCGGAGTCGTCGCGGTGGCTAAAATGAGGTTCGTGAAGCGAAATGAGCCAGCAAGGCCCGCCGGTCGCTGTCGAGGGTCGTGGCCCTGGCGGCGGGGAGCGCGGTTTCGAAATCTCCATGGGTGCTCGGCCGGTGACTGAAAGCGAATCGCGTCCAGAACGGGTCCGCGGAGACTCACCCGCCCTGTCAGCCGGGACGCCGGGCCGACTGAGCGCGGAGCCACCGGTTCGCAGGCGGCGCACCCGGGTGGTTCTCCTGGTCGCGGCCTGCTGTGCCGTCCCGGTCCTCCTGGCCGTCCTCTGCACGCTCGTCGGCGCGATCCGATGGGGGACCTTCCGCGCCGAGCTCGACGCCCGACTCGCGGAGTTCCCGGGCCGGTTTCCCGATCCATCCCGCCCGAGTCTCCTCGGGCCGGCGTCGGCCGGGAATGCCTGGGTCGACTACCGCGCTGCCCGCGACGGCCTCAGGTCGCTGTCCGGAGCCGATCTTGCGGCATTGGACGCGTGGGGCCGGCCGGGAGAGCCGGAACTTGACCGGGGCGCGGAAATCGTCGGACGCCTGGAGCCGATCCGTGCGCGCCTCGTCCAGGGTGCCCGGCGTGACCGGGCGGATCTTCGCTTCGATCCGAAAGCGGGGTTCGACTTTGAACTGGATCCCGACCTGAAGGACGTCCGACGAGCCGCGAAACTGCTCTGCCTTTGCGCGCAGCACCAACGAGCCGCCGGCCGAGACGGGGAGGCCGTCGAGTCGCTGCAGGCCGCGCTCCAGCTGTCCCGCGATACCGGCTCGCTTCCCGCCCTTCTCCCGCGGCTCGTCGCGCTGGCAATGCAGGCGATGGTCCTTGAGGAGCTTCATGGCATGGTCGTCGCGCCGGGCGCGGCTTCCGCCGGGATTCCACTGGACGCGCTCCTCGAGGCGGCGGAGTCCTCGATCCCGAGATTCGGAGAGTGCGCCGACGCCGAACGGGTCCTGCAGGCGCAGACCGCTCGCCTCATGGCGGAAAGCGAGAGCCTGTCGGCATTCCCTGTGCGCCGGGACGCGTGGCGGAACGGCGGCGTGCCCCGCGCGGCCATTGCCTCTGCTTGGGACCGGACCCGTACGCTCGATTCGTTTGCCCGGGCCATGGAACGAACCCTCGCGGGAGGCCCCGACCCGGCCCCGGGACCGATTTCGCAACTGGCCGAGGACGGATCGACGGACCCGGAGACGATGGTGGCCTTGAGTCTCACGTCCGCGCTGCTCGCCCTCGGCGCCGAGAGGCGCCATCTCGCCCGTCTCCGCGTCCTGAAGGGAGCACTCCTCGCGAAGAAGGGTCTTTCGCCGGAGACGGCGGGCTGGCCCGTGGATCCATTCGACCAGAAGCCTCTTCGATTTGCAGCAGAGGGCGATCGAGTCCGCGTCTGGTCCATTTGGGCGGACCGTTTTGACCGGCGGGGGGCCTCGGGAACCTGGAATCCGAAGGACGATGCGGAGGATTGCCTGGTCGAGATCACCCGGTGAAGGGCTCCCGTCCGTCCATGGACGCGCAGCGACGAGTCGTGCATCGCCCTACGGGCCGGACGCTGTAGAATATAGCGGCCTTGCCGCTCTGACGTTTGATTCGAAGCTCCTGTTGGCTCGAGGGCCACCGCGCTCGCCCCCCTCTTTGCTCTGCCGCCCCGGGCGGCGATCCCCGATGAAAGAACTGATCGAACGCTTGCGCCGCGAGGATTCCGCGGCACGCGATGAAGTGCTTCGTCGCTGGAACGACTGGACCGCCGATGACGTGGCCGCCCTCAAGCAAATCGCCAGGGACCTGAAAGACCCGCATGAGCCAACCGTGCTGCGAGATGCCTGGGCGCGACTCCAGGTGCTTCGGGCGCTGGGACCGGCGGTGAATGCCCTCTGGCCCGGCTTGGACAGCGTCTTCCTCGACCGGAACGTGGAGCGAAGGTGCGCTGAACTTGAAAAGCGAATGCAAGCGCTCGGGGGGCAGGTATCCGAACCCGACCGCAGGGTGCTGCAACTCCTGGCACGGGAATACGCTCCCGAGCATGTGCCGAAACCCTTGCTCGACCTTGTCCGGGAGCGGCCGCTCTCCCGCGTTGAAGTTTCGCTCGAAGCGCTCCGACACCCCGTACCGGAGGTTCGAGTGTGGGCGATCGGGGAGCACCAGTTCCCGCATCGCGACTGGGCCAGAAACGTGGTCGCACTCCTGCGCGACCCCGAGCCTGAGGTGCGACAGGCAGCCGCGGGCTGGCTGGGGTGGTACGAGTTCGACGAATTCGCGGAGGAGGTGGGCGCGCTCCTGGACGACCCGAGCCCGACGGTCGTCGCTGCGGCAGCTACCGCGGTTGCCGAGCTCGCCGCCTTTCCCTTCTCACTGAAGCTGAAAAGCCTCCTCTCGCACCCGGACCTCGAGGTTCGTCGCGCCGCGGAATGCGCGCTCGGCGAATTGGGTATCCCCATGTCCTGGGAAGAAGCGGAACCCCTGCTTGCGTCCCCGGACGATCATCGTCGGCGGGCAGCGTTCGAGCGTTTTGTGGTGAAAGCCAAGCGGAAGGACTGCCCCCGCATCATTCCATTCCTGAAGGACTCGTCTGAAGTCATCCGTCGCGAGGCCGTCAGCTCCCTTCACAGGATTGCGGGCCGCACGTACTGGCGGCTGTTCGCAGAGATGACCGAGGACTCCTCGGGCTGGGTGCGGCGCGAAGCGCTCTGGTCCCTTGTGGGGTGTCCGCTCGCGCAGCTCGAGCCGATTCTCCACCGGCTGGTCGGCGACCCGGACTGGAATGTCCGCCAGGCGGTCGTTTGGCGCCTGTGGACTCGGCCGTGGCGGAGACGTTGGCGGGAGTTCCTGCGACACCTTGACGGCAAGCGAGCGCACGCAAGGTCTGCGGTGCTCTGGATGCTGGGACATGTTCGGAACCGCAAAGTTCTCGACGCGGTCCGACCGTTGCTCTCGCACGCTGACCCCAAGGTAAGAGGCGCAGCGGTCGAGGCCGCGGCAGGATCTTCCGGCCCGGCGGCCGCGCCGGACGTGTTGCTGCTCGCGGCAGACCCGGACGCCGGGGTCCGTGAACGGACCGGGAAGTCTCTCGGCAAGCTCGGCCGGCGCGCGGACCTTCAGATTGTCCGCCGATTATTGAAAGATCCGGAGCCCCGGGTCAGGGTCGGCGCACTCGAAGGAACGAAGGGGCTCAAGGATCGGCGTCTGATCCTGGAATTCGCCCGTTGCTCACGCGACGCCGATCCGGAAGTGCGCCGGGAGTCCATGAGCGCCCTCGCCGCCGCCCTGGGACCCCGTGCCGCTTCGTTCCTGGTGCGGGCGCAGCGGGACCCGGATCACCACGTCCGGCTCCGCGCTGTTTTGGAGGCGCGCCGGCACCTCAGGGCGGAGGCCGCCGTGGTGGCTCGCGCGTTCGCGACCGACCAATCCCCTGACGTTTCCGCCCTTGCGCTCGGCATCCTGGCCGCCGCCGGGGACACGACCGCCGCGGAGGCCTCGCTTGCCTCGCCGTCTGGAAGAGTGCAGGAAGCTTCCGCTGGCGGGCTGGCAATTGCCGCCGCGGACTCCGATCTTGTCCTTGCCGAGTTCGCATCCCGTGCCGAGGCCGACCCCGGAGCCCGCGCGGCGGCGATTCGGGCTCTGGCGTCTCGCATCCGCCCGAAGGCAGTCGAAAGAGCCCAGGAACTCCTCTTCCGAAACCTCACTCGCAATGCCTCTCATTCCGTCCGTGCGGCGGCGGGCACCGCGCTCATTCGGCTCGGGCTCGCCGATGCGGCCGAAACGCGAGCCATCTTCGAGGATGTCGAGGGCTGGCGCCGACCCGAACATCGTGCCGCGCTGTTCGATGCTCTTTCGCGCACCGAATGGCCCGCGGACTGGAACCGTTTTGACACGGAGAAAGCGGAGCCTGCGCCGAAAACGACACGGCAGGTGGAAGCCTCCTTTCGAAAGGCGGGATGGCGGGTCGAGTTTCTAGGCGCCCATCTCTGGGAGCACGGGCTCCAGGGGTTTGAGAACCCGAGCTTCTCCGACCTCCTGACCGCGGCGCGGCCGTTTGTCGGGATCGTTCTGGCCGAACGACGCGCCCGCATCCTGGAGCTTGAACCCGCCGCGGAGTTCTGGAGAGACCGGCTGCAACGAAAGTGAACATTAGCCGCATGCCCCGGCTCCCATGAGACTCGGACGCGTCGGCCACCGCTGACAACTTCGCGCGCCGACAGCCGCATTTTCCTACCCCGCGCAACTCGCCCTGCTAACCTCGCGCTCCCCGAGGCCTTCCGTTCGAACCTTTTCTCCCTTTCCTTGTTCTAAGGTAGACCCATGTTCACCCTCAAACGCACGCACACCTGCGGCGCCCTCCGCGCCGCCGACGCCGGAAACACCATCAACCTCAACGGTTGGGTGGAGACGATCCGCGACCACGGCTCCGTCGCCTTTCTGATCATCCGGGATCGCTACGGGCTGACGCAGGCCGTGTTCAAGAAGGACACCGACGAGCCGCTCTTCAAGCGCGCGCAGGCCCTTCGCGCCGAGTTCGTCGTCGCCGTGCGCGGCGTCGTGCGCCAGCGCGCCGCCGAAGCGATCCGCAAGGAGCAGCCCACCGGCGAAATCGAGGTCGAAGCCCAGCAACTGGAAATCCTGAACGAAGCCGCGGTCCCGCCCTTTGAAATTTCCGAGCACGTCGAAGTCTCCGACGAAATCCGGCTGAAGTACCGCTACCTCGACCTGCGCCGCCGGCCGATGCAGCGCAACATGATCACGCGGCACCGCATCCTCGCCGCCTTCCGCGAATCCATGGACCGGCAGGGGTTCCTCGACCTCGACACGCCCGTCCTCATCAAGAACACCCCCGGCGGCGCCCGCAACTTCCTCGTCCCCTCCCGCCTCTGGGAAGGACAGTTCTTCGCCCTCGCCGAATCCCCCCAGATCTTCAAGCAGCTCTTCCAGGTCGCCGGCATGGACCGCTACTTCCAGGTCTGCAAGTGCTTCCGCGACGAGGACCTCCGCGCGGACCGGCAGCCGGAGTTCACGCAGTTCGATATGGAAATGTCGTTCGTGGACGAGTCCGACGTGCAGGCCGCCGTCGAGGACGCGGTCGCGAACGTGTTCCAGAAAGTGCTCGGCGTCGAGCTCAAACGGCCCTTCCCGAAAATGACGTACGCCGAAGCGATGGACAAGTACGGCTCGGACAAGCCGGACATCCGCTTCGGCATGCACCTCGTGGACGTCAGCGACCTCGCCAAGGCGAGCGCGTTCCGCGTTTTCAGCGAAGCGATCGCGACGGGCGGGGTGGTGAAGGGCCTGTGCGTGTCCGGCGGCGGGGGGATGAGCCGCAAGGAGATCGACGACCTGACGACGTACGTGAAGGGGAACGGCGCGAAGGGGCTGGTCTGGCTGAAGGGCGAGGGCGGGACGCTGGGCGGGTCGAGCGCCAAGAACTTCAAGCCGGAGGAGCTGGCGGCGCTGCGCGAGCGGCTGGGGGCGAAGGACGGGGACATGCTGTTCTTCGTGGCGGACGAGAAGGGGCGGTGCAAGGTGGCGCTGGGCGGGCTGCGGACGCACCTCGGGGCGAAGCTCAAGCTGATCAAGGACGGCACGTGGGAGCCGTTCTGGGTGGTCGAGTTCCCGATGTTCGAGGCGGGGCCGGAGGGGAAGCCGCAGGCGAAGCACCACGTGTTCACGAGCCCGAAGCCGGAGGACCTGGAGCTGCTGGAGAAGGACCCGCTCAAGGTGCGGGCGAGGGCGTACGACCTCGTGCTCAACGGCGTGGAGCTCGGCGGCGGCTCGATCCGGATCCACCGCAAGGACGTGCAGCGCCGCGTGCTCGCGGTCATCGGGCTCGAGGAAGCGGACATCCGCGAGAAATTCGGCTTCATGCTGGACGCCTTCGACTTCGGCGCGCCGCCGCACGGCGGGATCGCGCTCGGCGTGGACCGGTTCGTGATGCTGCTGCTCGGGCTGGACACGATTCGCGACGTCATCCCGTACCCGAAGACGCAGAAGGGGCAGTGCCTCATGCAAAACGCGCCGAGCGGCGTGATCCCGCGCCAGCTGGACGAGCTGCACATCAAGCTGAAGACCCCCACGAACGAGACGAAACTGTAGCTGCAGGCGTCCCGCCGCCAGGTCGTGGGGGAGGAAACCAGCGCCTTCCTCCTCCGCGGTCGGGCGGCGGTTGACCCTTAACCTTTACCTTTCCCTTTTCCTTAACCGGCCGTTTTCGCGGGCAACGGCGGGTTAAAGAAAAGGGAAAGGTTAAGGTTAAGGTTAAGGGAGTCCCGCTCGCTCTGTTCGTCACCTGGAGCGCTTCCACGCGGATCCGGCACGGCCGTGCCCGGTAGAATGGAGCCATGCGAATCCGCTGTATTCTGCTCGGTGCCCTGATCGTCATGGCCATCGCGGGCTCGGTATTCCCCCGCGAAGTCGCTTCCAGCAAACCCCGCGACGGCCAGAAACCGGTCAACGACGCGGCGAACGCGATGCTCTCGAAGGCGCGCGACGCGGCGATCGTGGAATCCTGGAAGCGGTCGGCGGGGGACGTGGACAAGGCGCTCGTGGCCGTCTGGAGGGCGTTCACGTTCCCGCTGAAGAACAAGTCGATCGCGGCGGTGGAGCTGATGTTCGAAGCGGACCGCGGGATCGCGCCGGAGCTGAACTTCGGGGAGCTGGCGGAGAAGGAACGGGCGGCGCATCCGGTGTACGCGCCTTCGTTTCTCGTGCGGATCAAGGGCGCCGACCTGTCGATCGGGACGGACAAGTTCGGGCATTTCTTCGAAGAGGGTTTCTTCGTGCGGCAGGTGGCGGCGGAGGACCCGGCGCGAGGGGACATGATGGCCGAGGGGATGTCGAAGTGGCTCGAGGGGATCGAGCCGGACGGGGAGTTTGTGAAGTGGCTCCGGAAAACGGGGAAGCTGAAGGCGTACTGGGCGGACGAGGAGGGGCGCAAGACGTACGACCTCGTCGGCGCATTCGCGATTCACTCCGCGGGGAAATTCACGAAGATGGAGCGGAGATCGAGTCCCGCGGACATCGCCGCGAACATGGCCGGGCGGAAGTGGTTCGACGCGCTGGAGGCGCTGCTAAAGAAGGCGCCGAAGGACATCGCGGGGCTGGAGAAGCTGTTGAAGGAGAACCCGTTCAAGGTCGAGGACGTCGTGAGCGAGGCGTGGGACGAGGCGAAGAACCCGAACGTGGAGACGCTCGAACGGGAGCCGGAAGGGAAATAGCCCCGCGGCGCGCAGCGCCGCCCCGTTCCCGTGCGCGTGCCCGTGCCCGTGCCCGGCCTTTCCGTTGTTCTCGCGCCCCCGCGAACGACCGGGCACGGGCACGGGCACGCGCACGGGTACGGGAGAGGGGAAGACGCGCAGCGCACCGTCGGTTAGCGTTGCCGGGACGCCGATGCCCGCCACCCCGCTCAAATCCCTCCGCCGCGAAATCCGCCGCCTCGCCTCACCGGAGCGCCGCAGGGTAAACCTCACCTTCTTCAAAACCGGCCCCGGCGAATACGGCGAGGGCGACGAGTTCGTCGGGCTGGCCGTTCCCCAGGTCCGCGCCCTTCTCAAGCAGTTCAACGACCTCCCCGAGGCCGACGTCACCGCCCTCGTTCGCTCGCGCATCCACGAAGAGCGCCTCCTCGGCCTCCTCTACCTCGTCGAGCGCTATCGCCGCGGCGACCACTGGGCGCGCGAACGCCTCTACGTGACCTACCTCTCCGCGTTCCCCTTCATCAATAACTGGGACCTCGTGGACTGCTCCGCCGAGCACATCGTGGGCCCCTTCCTCGAAAAGCGCGACAAGGCCCCCCTCTGGGCCTGGGCGCGCTCGCCGCGCCTCTGGGACCGCCGCATCGCGATGCTCGCGACGTTCGCCTACATCAAGAAGTGGCGCTTCGTGGAGGCCTTCCGCCTCGTCCGCATCTATCTCCGCGACCCCGAGGACCTGATGCACAAGGCCGCCGGCTGGATGCTGCGCGAGATCGGGAAGCGCGACGCTGCGGCGCTGCGGCGATTCCTCACGACGTACGCCCACCGCATGCCCCGCACGATGCTCCGCTACGCGATCGAGCGCTTCCCGGAACGCGAGCGCCGCCGCTGGCGAGGCCGTTGACTTTCGCCGTTCCTCGCAACGCGCAACCCGCAACTCGCAACTTCGCCCTGCTACAATCCGCGGCCAAGATGCATCGCAGCCACCTGATCGCCTACCTCGTCATGACGGCGGCCGCCGGTTTTCTCGGCGGCGTTCTGTTCGAGCACGGCCGCAAGCCGGTGACCGCCGACAAGGGCGGCGAGGCCACGGCCGCGCCGCTCGTCCAGACCGGGACCGTCCCGCCTCCGGCCGTGAAAGACGGGCCGCAGGCGCGCGCGGAGAAAGCGATCGCCGAGAAACGATGGGGCGACGCCGCGACGGAAATCCGCGCGGTCATCGCGACCGGGCAGGCGAGCTGGGACGAAGCGCTGACCCTTGTGTTCCGCACGCTCGCCGTCGAGGACGTCGTCGAGTACACGCTGCGCGAAGACGCGCTCGAGCCCCTCGCGGCGGAAATTCCCTTCCACAAACACTCCGTGCCGCTCGCTCGCGCGGTTGGGACGTTCGAGGCGGAGCTGTACCTCGAGCAGGCGTTCGCGTGGCTCGGGGAAGCGCACGAGGGGAAATTCCTGTTCGAGGCGCTGGACGGGGCGGACGACGAGGAATTGCCGCGGATCCTGCGGGCGCTGGAGGGGAACGTCACGAAGGACATGTTCCCGGTCCTGGTGAAAATGGCTCGCGAGACGCAGCGCATGGACCTGCAGATGCAGTTCCTCAAGACGATCGCTTCGGCCGGCCCGGACTGCGAGCCCGCGTTGCGCGAGCTCGCGGGCTCCGAGGAAAAACTTCTCTCCGAGGCCGCGGCTGCCGCCCTCCAGATGGTCCGCCCGCCCGCCACCGGGTTCCTCGTCCTGAACTTCGGCGGCCGCGAGGAACGACCGGGCGGCATGGGGAAACGCCCGCTCGCCAATCCGCTTCACCGCGGCGACATCGTCACGCAGGTCGGCGACGTGAAGATCGACAGCGAAGCCGCATGGAAGAAGGCGCAGGCGAAGATCGCCGGGCGCGCGATGATCGACATCAAGGTCGTCCGCAAGGGCGCGACGCTCGCGCTGCAGTACCCGACGCCGCTCGGCGCGCCGAAGGGGAAGTTCGTGAACGCGACCAAGTAGGAAGTTCCACATGGGACAATTTGCCTACCGTGCGACGGACGCTACCGGCGAATTTTACGCAGGCCCACTCATTGCCCCGGATGCCGAATCCGTCGTCCTGAAGGCGCGAGAGCGTGGACACCGCGTGATTCAGGTATTTTTCCAATCTTGCGAGGACGCATCCTTCGAGGGGATTCTTTCTTATCCTGCGGTTCCATTGCCGCCAGACTACGAGTGCTCGAAGTGGAGATTGTTCGAGCGGCGACCCGTAGAAGCGAGGATCCAGGGCGACAGGTATCGGCACTTGCTCTCTCTCGTCAGCAGTGGCGAGCTCACCGGCGTTCGGCAGCGATTTCCCCCGAGACTCGTGATCGACACGGACTCGATGGTCGCCCGGGCCTGTAATCATCTTCAGGCTCAATTCGCGCACGCCCTTGAGGCCGGGTTTGTGTCAGCAGGGAAAGATCGTCGCGCGACAGCGCAAATCGAGCCTGACGGTAAGTCGAACGGTAACGCGGTGGGGGCGGAGGAGGACAACCTGGTTGAAGAACTCCGCGCCATTCTCGGGGGGATTGCGCCAGCGGAGGCTGCCGGACTCTGTGTCGTGGAAATGAATCAACCGGTCGTAGCGGTCAAGACCCGCGAGGGTTCAACCCTGAGCATTCCAAGACCGGAAACCAGCGGGGAGCTGACCTTGAGGGCACTCGACGTCGCCTATGCAGGCAGCTGCGCCGGTTTCAACGAGCCTGCGCCCGCCGCAATTCTTGCGAAGCTCATCATCGAAGAGGCCGCGCGGCGCGGCGCCTCCGGAATCCGTGCAACTGATGCTCTTGTCCCGGGAAGTCAGGGCTTCCGACTGGAGATGCTGCTCAATGCCGAGTTTGTCCCGCTGGAGCCAAGTCCCCCGAAAATGATCTTCGGCCTCGTCCGCGATTATCTTGCGGCAATGAGTGGGATTTCCCCTCTCGACGTCCCGCCGGCTGAGTGTGAGCGGTCCGCGCTGATTGCGGGCGAGCGATTCGTGATCCGGTCCCGCATCTCCCTCACAAGTGACGGCGAGGCTATCCTCATCGAGTGGCGGCGAGCCTGAAGCCGAACGGCAATCCGCGGCGAGCTCAAAGGAGTCCTTGGCCAGGACTTCTGCAAACCGATCGCTTCCCCCGAGCGTTGACACTCTCACGAAACCCTGTTTCATTCACGAGCAACCATGGCAAACGTAACCCTTCCTGACGGCAAGACCCGCGAACATGCGGACGGGACCACCGTCCTGCAGGTGGCGGAATCGATCGGCAAGCGGCTGGCGAAGGACGCGGTCATCGGCGTCGTGAACGACAAGCCGGTGGACCTGTTCTTCAAGCTGACGGGCGACGTGAAGCTGAAGATCATCACGAAGCAGCAGCCCGAGTCGCTGGACCACCTGAGGCACACCTGCGCTCACATCATGGCGCAGGCCGTGCTGCGGCTGTTCCCCAACACCAAGCTTGCGATCGGCCCGCCGATCGAGGACGGGTTCTACTACGACATGGACCCGGAGAAGCCGTTCACTCCGGAGGACATCGAGAAGATCGACGCGGAGATGCAGAAGATCGTCGCTTCGAATTTCCCGTGCGAGCGCTTCGACGTCCTGCGGACCGAGGCGATCGAGCGGTGCAGGAAGGAGAAGCAGGACTACAAGGTGGAGATGCTGGGGGAGTGGACGGACGAGAAGGTGTCGTTCTACACCCAGGGCGATTTCACCGACCTGTGCCGCGGGCCGCACCTCGCTTCGACCGGGACGGTGCCGGCGGTGAAGGTGCTGAAGGCGACCGGCGCGTACTGGCGCGGCGACGAGAAGAACAAGATGCTCCAGCGGCTGTACGGGACCGCGTGGTGGTCGAAGGAGGACCTGGACAAGTACATGTTCCGGGTCGAGGAAGCGAAGAAGAGGGACCACCGGAAGCTTGGGCAGGAGCTGGACCTGTTCTCGATCCACAACGAGATCGGCGGCGGGCTCGTGCACTGGCATCCGCGCGGGTCGATGATCCGGCACGTGATGGAGCAGGAGTGGTACGCGGACCACATCAAGCGCGGGTACCTGCTGGTGAACACTCCGCACATCGCGAGCGAGGAGATCTACAAGATTTCGGGGCACCTCGAGGCGTACAAGGACCTCATGTTCGGCGCGATGATGATCGACGAGCGGCCGTTCCGGGTGAAGCCGATGAACTGCCCGGGGCACATCATGATCTACAAGACGAAGCTGCACTCGTACCGCGAGCTGCCGATGAGGCTCGCCGAGTTCGGCACCGTGTACCGCTTCGAGAAGTCCGGCGTCCTGCACGGCATGCTGCGCGTCCGCGGCTTCACGATCGACGACGCGCACATCTTCGTGACCCCGAAGGCCGTCGAGAAGGAGATCATCGAGGTCTTCAACTTCGCCGTGGAATGGCTCGGCAAGTTCGGGTTCAAGGACCTCGCGATCTACCTTTCGACCCGCCCGGAGAAATCCGTCGGCGCCAGCTCCGACTGGGAGAAGACCGAGGCCGCTCTCCGCAACGCCCTCAACAACGCCGGCGTGAAGTTCCAGGTGGACGAGGGCGGCGGCGCGTTCTACGGGCCCAAGATCGACATCAAGGTGCGCGACTCGCTCGGCCGCGAGTGGCAGTGCTCCACCGTCCAGTTCGACTTCAACCTCCCCAGCGAGGCCCGCTTCAACCTCTCCTTCGTCGGCGAAGACGGCAACCGCCAGCAGCCTTACATGGTCCACCGCGCCCTCATGGGCTCCGTCGAGCGCTTCTTCGGCGTCCTCGTCGAGCACTACGGCGGCGCTTTCCCCGTCTGGCTCGCTTCCACCCAGGCCACCGTGATCCCCATCGCCGATTCGCACATCGTGTATGCCGAAGCGGTCGCGGCGCAGCTCCGCATTGGCTACCCTTTCCGCGCTGAGTACTTGTGCGACGCAGAGGTCGACAGCCCGTACCTGATCGATCGTGACAACGTTAAGAGGTTTAGCGGCTTCCTTTTCCTTTTTGTTTACTTTGGCGGAAGCGGCATGGAGTTTCGCTATTTCAGCGGCGATGGTTTCATCTTCGATCTTTTGGAAGAGGATGTGGGGAGTGCCAAGAGAATGGTTGTCTTGCAAGTTTTCGTGCAGGTTGACAGGAAGTTTGAGTCCCAGCATTGCCCAGATCTTTTGAGCAGCATCGGGAACGATAGGATAGCTGGAGAGAGCGAGGAGGCGCAAGCATTCCATGCAGAGGCGAATCGTGGTGTAGACACGGTCTTTGCGGCCTTCTTTGGCTTCCTGCCAGGGCTTTTGGTCGTTGAAGTAGACATTCCCCTTTTGCGCTATTTCCATGATGATTTGGCATGCGCGCCTTACTTTAAAAGCATTAAACGCTTCGTTCAGTTCATTATAGGAATTGTCCAGCTCTTGCAGAAAGAACTTATCCGCATCTGTCAGCTGTCCTTTAGGAGGGATTTTTCCATCGCAGTGTTGC
>CAVPNQ010000028.1:0-22085 GCA_963706735.1 uncultured Planctomycetia bacterium | reverse complement strand
GCGGTGCTGCCGCCGAGATCAGTGAAGAGGCGGTTTGCCACGAGGTTAACTCTCGTTACCGGACGTACGCGCGTGCGACCGAAATCGGACGACACTCTCGACAGGCGAAGAACGCGGATTCCGGATGGCGCGCCTGCCAGGGTCTCGATGTCCTTGTGTCCGGCGTCGGCGGCGGGGAGGTACCAGTGGAGCCCCCCGCGATCCGAGCGATCGGCGGCATCGTCTTCGAGGGAACCGAACTGGAAGATGTCGCGTCCCAGGAGGGTGCCGGTGAGAGGGACGCCTCCGGCGCCGCGTGACCGGACCAGACGCGGCATTGCGAGTATGGCGGGAGAATCCCACGTTGCTGTGACAGGCTGGGGGACGACCGTGCCGGCACCCGCACCTATCCGCATGGCGTTGCGCACGTGCAGGAAAGTCGGATGAGCTGTGAAGGGACCGGGAACATCCAGAACCTGACGCACTCCCTCCGGAAAGACATCGGCATGCGAGTCCAGGACGGATCTTTCATGGACCAACTGGGTGAGCGCCCTGGCCAGGTTCCCTGTCACCGGCGCCGGCGCGTAGCGGTGGATCGTCACAGGCAGAACGAGGGACTCAAGAATCGCGCTTTCCTCGAAGACAACCCGGAGGACGCCGCTGGTGAAGGTCTGGATGAAGTCCTGGTCGAAGACGCAGTTGCCGATGCTGTAGACGATGAGCTTGCCCTTGTACGTTTCGGCCCCCTGGTGGATATGGGGATGGTGGCCCACAACCAGGTCGGCCCCGGCGTCGATGGCGCGGTAGGAATTTGTCTCCACGCCGATGGACTGGAAGGGCGAATAGGTATGGTGTCCGCCGTGAATCTGCACGACCACGATGTCGGCTCCTGCGGACCGAAGCGCGGCGACGTCGGCGGTCACTTTTGCGGTCGTGAAGCGATTAGCACCGCCATGTCCGCGGCGTGCGATCCAGTCCTGAAGCTCCGGGTAGACGGCGGCTGCGGAAGACCAGAGTGCCGAAATCTCCGCCGGGTCGGAGGTGGACGCTTCGGCTCCCTCCAGGGCGACCCATGCGGAGCCGACTCTTCGGGAGGCAAGGGGCACGGAGACGCTTGGGCCAGTGAAGCTCCAATCGCGGGATTCGTACTTGAACTCATCGCCTGCCGGGATGGGCGACGGTGCAGGGTCTGCATCGAGCGGGTAATTGTCGTTTGCGGAGTCGCCGTCGATGGTCGAGTAGGACAGGAACCCGATATTCAACCCCGTCGCCACGAGCGTTGCCGGTGCACCTGCCGATGCCTCGTCGATGCCGGCCCCGACGCACGTGAAGCCGGCGCCGGCAAGGGCTCCGGTGGTTGAGAGAATTCCGGGCTCAAGGTAGTCCCGGATGTGGTTGTTTCCGAGGACCGCCAGGTCCACGCCCAGTTCGTCGAGTAGGGAGGTGATTTCGGGAATGCTCTGGATGATGAAGAGTTTCCCGGGGTAGGCTGCGGAATCCGGCAGCGTTCCTACGACCGATTCGACGTTGACGGAGCTAAGGCTGGCCGCCCTGAACAAGGGTGCGAAACCAGACACGACGAGACGCGCGCTTGTTCCTCCGTCGCCCGGAGTCACGGTGATGGTGTCATCCGAAGCCGGTAGCAAGTATCGCCGGCCCAGCATGACATCGCCACCGAAGTGCAGCGATGCGCGGCGGGCGCCGCCAGGCCCAAGGGAGTTCCAGAGCCGGAGCACGACCGTGCCGGTCGAGTCCGTCAGGTCCAGGACGGCTGGCTCATCGAGATATCCTGGAGCGGTCGCAACCACCGTCGCGGGGCCCACGAGCCCCGTGAAGGTCGCGGTACCGTCCGGAAGAACCGGCACCGGCGCAGCGCCATCGATCGCCACAGCTGCCGATGCGAGCGGCGTCCCTGACTCGTCCACGGCCAGAATCGTCAGGTTGTAGAAGACGCCCGCATCCGGGACCGGCGCAGGCGGTGGAGGCGGAGGAGGAGGAGTTGAACCTCCGCCCCCGGAGGATCCACCTCCGGACGAACTGCCCGACCCGCTTCCGCCCCCCGCCTTCTTATGGCATGCGGGCAGAAGGACGAGGCAGAGTGCGGCTGCGACAAGCGTCAACGTGCGGGAGCATCGAAGCACGCCGCGAGTATACCGAGGCACGAGGGATTGCGGGCGGGCGCAAACTCGGCTAAGTTAAGGGGCTTATGTCCCTCGACCTGGTCCTCGGCGTGGACGTCGGCGGCACGGCGATCAAGGCCGGAGCCGTGGACCGGCGGGGGCGGATCGTGGCGAAGCGCGAAGTGGCGACGCCGGCGGGCGGGCCGAAGGCGGTGGTGGCGCGCGTGGCGGAGGTCGCGAGGGAGTTGCAGCAGGAAGCGGGCCGGGCGCGGGCGGTGGGAGTCGGATGGCCGACGCCGCTGGACCCGGAGCGCGGGGTGGTGTTGTTCGACAACAAGCTGGGAAGCGCGGGAGTGAACGTCGCGGGGCTGGTGGCGAAGGCGACGGGGCTGCGCGCGTGCATCGAGAACGACGCGAACGCCGCGGCGCTGGCGGAGTACCTGTACGGCGCGGCGAAGGGCGCGGGTTCGGTGGTGCTGCTGACGCTCGGGACGGGCGTGGGTGGCGGGATCGTGCTGGGCGGCGACGTGTGGCACGGCCGCGACGGTGCGGCGGGCGAAGTCGGGCACGTGAAGGTTCATCCGGGCGGCCGGCGGTGCCTGTTCTGCGGGCGGCGCGGATGCCTGGAAGCGTACGCCGGTGCGCAGGCGATCCTGCGGCGCTACCGGGGCGCGGGGAAGAAGGCGGAGGGCATGAAGGACGTCGTGGACGCGGCGCGTCGCGGAGAACGGCTCGCCGTGAAGATCGTGTCGGAGATGGCGGAAATGATCGGGATGGCGGTCGCGGACCTCGCGAACGTGCTCAACCCCGAGATCGTCGTGATTGGCGGAGGCGTGGCCCGCGCGGGAGACATCCTCTTCCGCCCGATCCGCGAGGCCGTCGCAAGGGAAGCACTTCCTAATATTTCAAAAGGCCTGCGGATCGTGCCGGCGAAACTCGGCAACGACGCGGGACTTCTCGGAGCTGCCGGATGCGCCTGGAAACGATACGGAACTTCTGCATCATCGCGCACATTGACCACGGAAAGTCGACGCTCGCGGACCGGCTTCTCGAGCTGACCGGCGCGGTCGCGATGCGGGACATGCAGGCGCAGCTTCTCGACTCGATGGATCTCGAGCGGGAGCGCGGGATCACGATCAAGGCGAAGTCGGTGGCCATGAAGTGGATCCTGGACGGGAAGCCGTACCTGCTGAACCTGATCGACACGCCGGGGCACGTGGACTTCACGTACGAAGTCAGCCGGTCGATGGCGGCGTGCGAAGGGGCGATCCTGCTGGTGGACGCGACGCAGGGGGTGCAGGCGCAGACGGTGGCGAACACGATGCTGGCGCTCGAGGCGAACCTGGACATCGTGCCGGTGATCAACAAGGTGGATTCGCCGAATGCGCAGATCGAGGAGACGATCCTCGAGATGACGAATTCGCTCGGCGTGCATGCCGAGGAGATCCTGCAGATCAGCGCGAAGACCGGGCGCGGCGTCGAGGCGCTGCTGGCGGAGGTCATCAAGCGCGTGGACCCGCCGGAGTCGGAGCCCGGGCGGCCGCTTCGGGCCCTGATCTTCGATTCCGTCTACGACAGCTACCGCGGCGTGATCATCCATGTGCGGCTCGAGGACGGGTCGATCAAGGCCGGGCAGGAGATCGTGCTTCTGTCGTCGAAGTCGAAGCACAAAGTGGAAGAAGTCGGCGTGTTCATGCCGAAGCGGCTTGCGACGGGCGAGCTGAAGGCGGGGGAGGTCGGGTACATCATCGCGGGGCTGAAGCAGATCCGGGACGTGAAGGTCGGGGACACGCTGACGACGTTCGGGGCCACGGTGGACATGCTGCCGGGGTTCCGCGAGCCGAAGCCGATGGTGTTCTGCGGGATCTACCCGACGAACGACCAGGACTTCACGGAGCTGAAGAAGGCGCTGGAGAAGCTGTCGCTGAACGACTCGGGATTCACGTGGGAACCGGAGACGTCGGAAGCGCTGGGGTTCGGGTTCCGGTGCGGGTTCCTGGGGCTGTTGCACATGGAGATCGTGCAGCAGCGCCTCGAGCGGGACCAGAACGTGGACGTGATCCAGACGGCGCCGAACGTGACGTACGAAATCGTGAGGCGCGCGCGCGGCGGGAAGCCCGAGACGATCCGGGTGGACAACCCGGCCAAGCTCCCCGACGAGGGCGAGATCGAGGAGTTCCGCGAGCCGATCTGCCGGCTGAAGCTGATCTGCCCGACGGAAGCGATCGGGGACTGCATGAAGCTGTGCCTGGAGCGGCGCGGGAAGTTCGTGCAGCAGGAGTACCTGTCACCGATCCGCGTCATCCTGTCCTACGACATTCCCTTCGCCGAAATCATCTTCGATTTCTACGACAAGATGAAGTCGATCACGCGCGGGTACGGGACGATGGACTACCAGATCCTGGGGTACGAGGCGGACAACCTGGTGCGGCTGCGGATCCTGGTGGCGAGCGAAGAGGTGGACGCGCTTTCGATCGTCTGCCACCGCGACCAGGCGGAGTACAAGGGGCGCAAGGTCATCCAGATCCTGCGCAAGGAGATCCCCCGGCACCTGTTCGAAGTGGCGCTGCAGGCGGCGATCGGCGGGCGCGTCATCGCGCGCGAGACGATCAAGTCCGTCGGCAAGAACGTGATCGCAAAGTGCTACGGCGGCGACATCAGCCGCAAGCGGAAGTTGCTGGAGAAGCAGAAGGAAGGTAAGAAGAAGATGAAGAACGTCGGTGCGGTCGAAATTCCGCAGAAGGCGTTCCTGGCGGTTCTGTCCGTCGGGCAGGAATAGTCGTTCAAGAGAAGAGAGATGATCGCCAAACTCCTCGCCCTTCGTGACCGCTGCGCCGGCGACCTGCTGCTCCGGTGGCTGGGAGCGTTCGGCCTCGCCGTCACCTGCGTGGGGCTCGGGATCGTGTTCGTTCGGGCGCTGCAGGGCGTGAGCGGAAGCCCCAACCACGTCCTGATCCTCGTGATGCTCGTGTCGCAGGTGGCCGCGGCGGCGTTGATCGCATTCGGCGTCCGCCCCGCCTGGATCGCCGGCCAGTACTTCTGCCTCATCCAGGCCGTCTGGAACCTCGTCCAGTTCGTGCGGGCCCGGAGCGCCGGGCCCCTCGACCAGAATTTCGGCGACGGCCCGTTCCACGCCGCGTTCCTGATCTGGTTCTTCGCCCTCTGGGGGATTCTCTTCCTCGGCATGCCGGCCGTCCGCGCTGCCCTGGCTACCGCGGCGCCGGGGCCCGGCGGAAGCCCGGAGTTCGCGCCCTCGGGAAGCCCGAAGCCCCGCGGCAAGGACAACGACCCGCTCGAGTGGACGCGCGACAACGTCGAAGCGATCGCCGTGGCTTTCCTCATGGCGCTGATCATCCGGTGCTTCTGCGTCGAGGTGTTCAAGATCCCGACCGGCTCGATGGAACCCACGCTCTTCGGCGACACGCGCCCCGGCGAAGTCGGACCCGCGCACGAGGGCGACCGCATCATGGTAGACAAGATCGGGCTCATCTTCACCGGCGTCCGCCGCTACGACGTCTGCGTGTTCAAGTACCCGCTCGACCGCTCGCGCAATTTCATCAAGCGCATCGTCGGCCTTCCCGACGAGGATCTCCGCGTGGATCACGGCGACATCTGGACGCGCCCCCACGAGGGCGGCGACGGCAAGTTCCACGTCGCGCGCAAGCCCGCCCGCGAACAGGTCAGCATCTGGCTCCACGCGTGGCCGGGGGAGGATGTCAGCGCGGAGAAGTGCCGCAAGATGTGGGACGGCGCGCCGGCCGGGTGCTATGCCGACGGGGCGGTCTTCGACACCGGGCCCGCGAAGGGCGAAGCCGTCTTCCGTCTGCAGGTGCCGGTGAAGGACTATTACCGCGGCAAGGGAACCAACGGCCGCGTGAACGACGTCGCGATGCGCTTCAAGGCGTCCATGGCCCCCGGCTCCGAGCTGTTCTTCACGAACGCGCGCAGCGACGGCTTCGGCCGCTTCACCACCGCCATCTCCGCCGACGGCACCGTGCACTTCACGCACCAGCCCGACGAAAAGGGAACGTTCACTCCGCTTCCCGCCCCCACCCCGGCCTCGGCCGGGGCGGTCGGGGAGAACGCGGAGATCGAGATCGCGCAGTGGGACGGCGGGGTGCACGTGAAGATCGGCGGAAGGGAAGTCGCGGTGTGGGAGTACGTGGACGTGCTGCCGGATCACCTGCGGATGCCGGACGCGCCGCCGTTTCAGCTGTCGTTCGGGTCGCGGGGCGGGGCGGTGAAGTTTTCCGGCGTGTGGATCGGGCGCGACCTGCTCTACAACGAGACCGGGCAGACGTCCGGCGAGTCGGCGCTGACCGGTCGCGAGTTCCTGTCGATCCCGAAGGACCGCTATTTCGCGATCGGCGACAACGTGTGCAACTCGAAGGACGGGCGGCTCTGGAAAGAGCGGATCGTGAAGCTGAAGAACGGGTTCACGATGAAGGGCGACGGGGACTCGCCCGAGAACTATCCGCAGAACACGGTCGAGGGAGCGAAGATGGAGCGCTTCCGCGACCTCGACGGGACGGACCATTTCTTCTCGGCGGACGACGTGGAGGACAGGGGGGACGGGGAGAAGCCGTGGCATCCGTTTGTGGCGAGGGAGGAGATGGTGGGGAAGGCGTTGGTGGTTTGGTGGCCTATGGCGCGGTTCAAGCGGATACGTTAGGGGTTGGGGGTTCCGGATGTTGAGTTCGGAGTTCGGAGTTCTGGGTTCGGGGTTCGGTTCGGGGTTTCGGGTTGAGGGTTGGTGGTGGGATTGAACAGGAGGCTCGATGAAGACGATCGTGTTCGGATTTGCCGCGCTGATGGCTTGCTCGCTGGGTGCGGGGGCTGAGGTGAAGACTCGGGCGGTGGAATACAAGCACGGGGACGTGGTGCTCGAGGGGTGGATGGCGTGGGACGACGCGGCCAAGGAGAAGCGGCCCGGCGTGCTGGTGATCCACGAGTGGTGGGGGCACAACGCTTACGTGCGTAAGCGCGCGGAGCAGCTCGCGGCCGAGGGATTCGTGGCGTTCGCGCTGGACATGTACGGGAAGGGCGTCCTGGAGACGACCTTCGAGGGCGCGGGAAAGCAGGCGGGGCGCTTCAAGGACGACCGCAAGCTCGGGCGCGAACGGGCGCGGGCGGGGCTGGACGTGCTGATGAAGGACGAGCACGTGGACCCGAAGAAAGTCGCGGCGATCGGGTACTGCTTCGGCGGGACCGTGGCGCTGGAACTCGCGCGCGACGGGGCCGATCTCGCGGCGGTGGTTTCGTTCCACGGCGGCCTCGGGACGCCGATGCCGGCGGAAGCGGGGAAGGTGAAGGCGAAGATCCTGGTGTGCCACGGGGCGGACGATGCGTTCGTGCCGGCGGAGGAAGTCGCGGCTTTCGAGAACGAGATGAGGAAAGCAGGCGCGGACTGGCAGCTGGTGAAGTACAGCGGTGCTGTGCACTCGTTCACGAATCCGGATGCGGGGAAGGATCCGGCGAAGGGGCTGGCGTACAACGAAGCGGCGGACAAGCGCAGCTGGCGCGCGATGAAGAGCCTGTTCAGCGAGGCGTTCGGTTCTTGAACGAAATCGACGAGCGGATCACGGGTTTTCCCCGGGTTTTCAACAATCCCCACGGGGGTGCGCCAGAGTTGTTGAAAACCTGTAAGTTATTGCGTAAGTCGTTGCACGCGATCATCTTGTGGAATTGTCAGGCGCGGCGCCCGTGTTGCCTTCAAAATAGTTATCCCATACTTTTCAACGCTTCCTGATGCCCCTCCTCGTCGTCCAGAACCTCGTCAAGTCCTACGGTTCCCGAACCGTAGTCAATGGCGTTTCCTTCAACATGGAGCCCGGGGAAATCGTCGGCCTCCTCGGCCCGAACGGCGCAGGAAAGACCACCACGTTTCGCATGACCATCGGGATGATCACTCCCGATTCCGGCGCCGTCCTCTTCCAGGACGTGGACATTACCCGCCTCCAGGTCTACAAGCGCGCCCGCCGCGGCATCGGCTACCTTTCCCAGGAACAGTCCGTCTTCCAGCGCCTCACAGTCGAACAGAACCTCCTCGCCATCCTCGAAACCCTCCCGCTCTCGCGCGCCGATCGCCGCCACCGCGCCGATGCCCTTCTCACCGAATTCGGTCTTACCCATGTACGGCACAATCTGGGCGGCCTCTGCTCGGGAGGCGAGAAGCGCCGGCTCGAGATCGCTCGGGCGCTCATCACGCAGCCCAAGCTCCTGATGCTCGACGAGCCGTTCTCCGGCGTTGACCCGATCGCCGTCGAGGAGATCCAGAAGATCATTCGTCGTCTGCGCGAGAAGGGGATCGGCATCCTGCTCACCGACCACAACGTGCGCGAGACGCTCTCCGTTACCGACCGGGCGTACATCATCACGGAGGGACAGGTCTTCGCCCACGGCGCCGCCTCCGAACTCGTCAATAACCCGGAAGTCAGAAAGGCCTACCTCGGCGAATCCTTCCGCATGTAGTAGCCTCGCCCGCTCGCCCCATGAAAAAAGACCCCTTCATCGCCCTCGCACTCGCCTGGCTCGTCCCGGGCCTCGGCCACCTCTTCCTCGGCCGCCCGAAGAAGGCGCTCTTCTTCTTCGCCGCCCTCACCCTCACCTACCTCGCGGGCTACGTCCTCGCCGATTTCCGCTTCGTCCGCATCGACGACAACCCGTTCTACTACGTGGGGCGGTGGGGAAGCGGGATGACGTGGCTGGCGACGTGGCTGATCCGGGACAACGGGCCGCGCGGGTTTTCGCCGCACGAGTTTTACGAGCCGGGGCTGCTGTACATGTGCTCGGCGGGACTGCTGAACGTGGTGCTGGTGCTGAACATCCTCGGCCTCAAGGACCCGGCGCCCGCCGCGGCTGCGGGCGATTCCGCAGCGCCGGCCGCGCCTCCGCCGCCGCAAGCTTGACGCTCCGCGCCGACCGCCGCACAATCCGTCCTCAACGCGATTTCTCGGAGAAGCCGACATGCCCGGTGACCTGAAGCTCTCGATGGCCGGATGGGCCGCCGCCGCCGTCTTCACGCTCCTCACGTTCATCGCCATGGGCCTTCTCGCCAGGGCTGACCGCAAGTAGCCGCCCCGGCTCCGCTCCCCGTGCTCGCCAACATCCTCTACCAGCACGGGTCCTTCGTCCTCACCGCAGAGGACCTCCTGGCCGTCGGGTTGCTTGTCATCCTCGAAGCGATCCTGAGCGCTGACAACGCGATCGTGCTGGCCCTGCTGGCGTACGGGCTGCCGAAGGAACGCCAGAAGGTCGCGCTGAAGATCGGCATCTGGTGCGCGTTCATCTTCCGCCTGATCGCCGTCATCTTCCTGCTCGAGCTGCTCAAGCACCACTGGACGAAGGTCATCGCGCTCGCGGCCGGCGGCGCCTACCTCACGTGGCTCCCGATCAAGCACTTCCGCGAGAAAGTCCGCGGAGCCGTCGAGGCCAGCGGCAACGGCCCGGCCGTCGCCGCCGCGACCAGCCTGTTCGGCCTCTCCCTGTTCTGGTCCACCGTCGTCCGCATCGAGTTCACCGATGTCATCTTCTCCGTGGACTCCATCCTCGTCGCAATGGCCGCTTCCAAGAAGGGCTGGGTCATCGTGACCGGCGGCGTGCTCGGCATCATCGCCATGCGGTTCGTCGCCGGCGGCTTCCTGAAAGTCATCGAGCGGTTCCCGCGCGTCGTGGACGGCGCTTACGTGATCGTCGGCGTCGCCGGCACGAAGATGCTCGTCGAACTGGCCCACATGTATTTCGCGAAGGGACCGGACGAGCACTTCGAGAAACTGCTGAAGATCGTCTCGTTCGGGCTGATCCTCGTGATCTTCACGGCGAGCCTGGTGCTGGGGCGGCGCGGCGCGCCCGGGCCGGAGGAGGAGAATGGCGGGGAAGAAGGGGCCGATGCGGAACGGGAGAAGCCGCCCCCGGCCTAAGTGGTGAGCCAGACTTGAGTCCGCGGGTTGCGACCGAAGGGCGCAACCCGCGGAATCAAGCGGGTCGAACCATTAGACAAACCTCGACACGAACCAGACCAGCACGCCGCCGCCGAGGATCGCGAGGCTGAGCAGCCCGAACGTCTTGAATCCCTTGCGCGCGATGTTCGCCGCGCCGTCCTCCTTCGCAGCCGTCAGCACCATGGCGGTGATGAGCGCGATCGGGAAGTAGAGCAGGAGGTATGAGAAGGGTTTCGGGGCCACGCGGGGATGCTAACCCGCCCCGACGAGACCCGCAACGCCGTGGTATCATCAGGCGCGCGGAAGCCGGTTTCCCGCCTTCAGGAGACACGCATGTCCAACCAGAAACGGTTCCTCATCGTTCTCGTCATCGCCGCGATCGCAGGCGGCGCGTACTGGTTTTACGCGAAGGGCCTCAAGGCGAAGACCGACGCGGAGCTGTTCACGATGATCTCCGGCGGCGGCGCTTCCGCAAGCGCAGCCGAGGCCGAGGTTTCCCTTCGCGCCCGGACAGGAAAGACCGGCGCGGCCGAATTCCGCGCTCACCTGAAGGACGCCACGCCCGCGGCGCGCAAGGCCGCCATCGGCGCGCTGGCGATCAAGAAGGACAAGGACTCGGCGAAGGCGCTGCTCGCCATGCTCGACGACCCGAAGGAAGACACCGAGGTCAAGGCCGCGGCGTGCCGCGCGTTCGCGGACATCCGCGTGAAGGAAGCGATCCCCACCCTGCTGTCGATGCTCGACGTCAAGAGCGAGGACGTCCGCATGGCCGCAAGCGAGGCACTTCGGTCCATCACGAAGCAGGCGTACTCGAATAAGGAATCCGACAAGTGGAAGAACTGGTGGACGGACAACGGGAAGAGCTTCGAGGTGAAGGACTAGGCGCCCTGCAGCCAGCGCCAGTCGGGCGGTGAGTGCGCTTCCCCTCGGACCGCTGCGGCCAGGATGGCGGCGCTTTCGGCGAGGCGCGGTCCGGGGCGGTTGATGAAGGAGTTGCCGTCCACGGCGCAGACGCGGCCAGGGAGGGCTCGCGGGAGGCGGCGCCACTCGTCGATGGCGCGATCGAGCGCGAAGCCGCACGGCGCCACGACGGTGACATCCGGCCGCGCCGCATCGATCGCTTCCCACGAAATCCGCTCAGTGCGCTGGGTGGGCGGGACGGCGGGGACGCCGCCGGCGATGCCGAGAAGTTCGGCAAACCAGTTTCCGGCGGCCATCGTCGGATCGAGCCATTCGAGCCCGAGAACGCGTGGAAGAGGCGCGGGGCGGGGCCTCCGGCGCACGATCTCCAGGGCGGCGTCGAACGCAGCGGCCATGGGGCCGGCGTCGATTTGAAGAGCCCTGCCGACGCGGAAGAAGTCTTCGCGAACGTCGGCGAGCGAGAGGGGCGAGAGCGACACGATCGCGACGTCGCGCGCCAGCGCCTGCCGGGCGGCGGCCTCGACCTGCGACAGCGGCACGGCGCAGACGGCGCACTGGTCCTGCGTCACGATGACGTCGGGTTTCAGTGAAGCGAGGAGTGCGACGTCGATTTCGTAGATGGCGAGGCCCCGCTCGAGGAGGGCCTGCATGGAAGCGTGAATTTCGGGCCCCGGGCGGGAAGGGTCCAGACGGGGGCGAGACACGACGGGAAGCGCCGCCGCGGAAGCGGGGAAGTCGCACTCGTGCGAGCGCCCGACGAGCATGTTCCCCGCGCCCAGAGCGAAGACGATCTCCGTCGCCGCAGGGAGGAGGCTGACTACCCTCACTTTTGTTCCGAATCCAGCGGCACCGTGACCTTCAGCTTCACTTCCTTCCCGCCGCGCTCCACCGTCAGCGTGAAATCTTCCTTCTTGCGAAGCTCGAGGTAGTGCCGGATCGATTCGGGTTTCGCCAGCGTGCGCTTCCCGGCTTTCTTCATCACGTCGCCGACCTTGAGGCCGGCCTTTTCCGCCGCGGAACCGGGGCCGATCATGGTGACAGCGAGCTTGTCGTCCATGGCGACGCCGAGGCGCGGCGGCGCGGGCGCGTGATCTTCCTTCGTCCACCAGATCCAGTCGGCGCCGGGCGCGAGCATCAGGTCGAAGTTGTCCGCGTGCTCGCCCGCGTCGCGCTGGTAGAGGATCTTGTACTTGCCCTTCACGCGCCGCTTGAGCCGGTCGGGGATGCCCAGCCCGGTCCGGATGTGGCCGCTTCCCGCGATGACCATCAGCCGCCCGCCGTGGGCCTTGAGCCAGTTGGCGCCGCTTTCGGCCATCATCTCGTCCCAGACGCAGAAGGCCTCGTAGAAGGTGCCGACGCGGACGCCCGGGTGGTGGGGGAGGATTTCCTCGAAGTTCCGGCGGTGCTGCGCGTTGGTGAGGACGATTTCGGCGGGGAGCTGGGAGCGTTCCTCGTCGGTCAGGGACTTCAGGCCGCCGCGGCCGACTTTGCGGTTGATGTCCGCGGGGGCGTTGAGGGCGACGAGCGGGATGTGATGGTCGCGGCAGTAGAGGAAGATCGGGCGGAAGAGCCTGTAGGGGAAGCCCCAGGACTTGTACCAGTTGACGCCCTCCATGAACTCCCACTCGGTGAGTTCGCCGGCGGTCCACTGGTCGAGGACGGGCTGGAGGGAGCGGGGGAACATCTCGAAGCCGACGGCGAAGTCGCCCTTGTCTCCGGCGAGCTGGCGGACGGCCTCGAGTTCGAGCTCGTGGCCGCGCACGTGGTCGTGGGTTTCGGCGAAGTGCACCACGGTGGCCTTGCGGAGGTCGGCCCAGAGAGCGTCGGCGTCGGCCTCGGAACCGTCCCGGCGCATGATGCGCTCGGGGGAAGCGCGCTTCGCGGCCGCCTTGGCGGCGTCGAGCGTTCCGGCGGCGCGGGCGGCGTCGAGGCGGCGGGCGTGGCCGATTTCGTGGAGAATGAGATCGTGGAGTTCGCCCTTGAGGGTGTCGGCGCGGCCCTGGAAGAGCTCGTCCACGCGTTTGTCGACGGGATCCTGGGCGAGTGCGGAGGTGGAAGCGAGGGCGAGTGCGGCAGCGATGAGGTGTTTTCTCATGGTTGGGAGCATAATCCTGGAGCTGCGGAAAGGAAATGGGAGAGGGAGGAACGGCATGCAACGAGTTTCACGGAAAATTCATGAGACGGACTTGACACGAAGAGGATCGCATCGGATAATGTGAGTGAGCGTTCACTCACTACTTCGGAGCCGCCATGACATCGCCCGCTCCCGACAACACGCCCGGCGCTTCACCGCTTTTCCGATGCGAGTACTGCCGCGCCGCGCTCCGCCACGACATGTTCGCCTGCCCCGCCTGCAACCTGCGACTCGACGCGGGCCAGCTCATGCTGCGCCGGACAAACATCCTGCTCGACGAGGCGGGCGCCTGGCGCCGGACGGGCGTTGTGCCGCTCAAGATCGCGGAGCGGATGCTCGAGAAGTACCGGCACGAATACGACTCCGCCATGGCCGGGCTGGTCGCGCGTTCCCCCGGGTTCGTGCGTGAAGCAGTGCCCGTCGCGAGCGCCGCCGTCGTCGTGGCTCCATCCCCCGCGCCCGCTGCCCGCAGGCCCGCGCCGCCCGTCTCCCCTCCCGTCCCGCGCCCCATGGCCCCGCCGCCGGTCCCCGTCGCCGCCCCCGTCGTCGCTTCCACCGAAGCCTCCGCCATCCCTCCCGCCGCCCCGGTCGAGGTCGTCTCCATCGCCCCCGACGGCCAGCCGCGCTTCGCCGCCCCGCGCCACGCCGCCGTCCGCCCGCCCGAGCCGCAGGAGGACCTGCTCTTCGGCGTCCTCTCCCAGCGCCACCTCAACGTCCTGGCCGGCGCCGGCATCTTCGCGATGTTCATCGCGGTCGTCCTCCTCGTTTACAAAGGCTGGCAGGGTTACTCCGAGGTCGCCAAGGTCGGCATGATCGCCGGCGGCGTCGCCGCCGCGATGGGCCTCGGCGCCCTTCTCCGCGGCAAGACCGTCCTTACCACGACCGGCACCGCCCTCTTCGTCCTCGGCACCCTCTCCGTCCCCGTCGTCTTCGCCTCCGCCGCCTGGTACGACCTCTTCTCCATCTCCGATTCCCTCGCCGGCGTCGCGGGCGCCGCCTGCAGCACCGCGCTCTACGCCTGGCTGAGCCGGAAAAAGGAGTTCGCCTGGTTCTCCTGGCTGGCCTGCGCTTCCCTCATCGCCGGCCACGGGTTCGCGCTGGACCTGGTGGGCGTGAAGGGTGGCGACCTGGCGCCGGGGTACGGCCTCCTGGGCGCGGCGCTGGCGGCGGGGGCGGTCTGGAAGGGCCGCAAGGAGCTCGTGTATTCGGCGGGCGCGGTGCTGGTCGGTTCGCTGGTCGCCTGCGCGCCGCTCGTGGCGTTCAACCAGATTTCGCCCGCGATCGGCATCATCGGCGCCGTCGCAATGGCCGCGGGGTTCGCCGCGATGTCCTCGATTCACCCGCAGTGGATGAACGGCGCGTGGATCGCGATGGGCGGCGCCGCGATGGCGGGGTGCCGCGCGACGCACGCGCCGTGGCCCGCGTGGCCGGCTTCGCTGTCGCTCGTCGGCGCGTTGTCGCTCGTCGGGGCTCTCTGGAAGCGCCCCCGGACGGAGCCGCTGCTGGGCGGAGGTGCGGTGCTTCTGCTGATCGCCGGGATCATGGCCGTGGTCGGGTACGAGACGTCGGGATTCCCGCGCGCCGACCAGGCTCTGCTGCTGTTCGCCGCGATCGCAACGCCGGCGATCGCGCTGACGGCGTGGAAGCGCGACGAGCAGGCGTGGGCGGTGGTGTCGTTCGTGCTGCCGGGCGTGGCGTTCTTCGCGATCCGGCGGCTCCTGGATCTGCCCGTGGGCTGGCTGCCGGTCGGACTTGGCGCGTATGCCGCGGCGCTGTACGCGCTCGGCCTCGGGAAGAACGTCTTCTCCCGGGCCGCGACGCCGGTCGCGTTCTTCGCGCACGGCCTGGCGTTCCTGCTCTGCTGCAACCCCGGGTCCGTTCTGACCCACCTCGTCGATGCGCGCGCCGCGACCCACCTGCCGTGGTACTGGGGCGACTTCGCCTGGCGAGGCGCCCTCACGATGGCTCTTCCCGGCCTCGCGATTCTCTTCGCCCGCGTCCGCCGCGAGCCGCTCTTCCTCTATGGGGCGCAGCCGTCCCTGCTCGCGTCCCTCGTCTTCGCCGCGCACGCCCTGGGCCTGCCGGGCGCGTGGGTGCCGACCCTGGTCGCCGGCGCCTGCTTCGGCGTCGTCCTCGCGACGACCCGCGCCGGCGATGCCGTCCGCGCTCCCGTCCGCATCATGGGCGGCGTCGCCGCACTCCCCGCCGCGCTCGCCGGCCTCTTCCTGTGGGCCCGCCCCGAGGGCGCTTCCGCACTCGCGGCCTCCGGCGCGCTCACCATCGCGCTCGGCATCTTCACGACGGCCGAGATCGCGTTCGCCCTCGGCGGCGCGCTCTTCGCCGCGTCGTGGGCCTCGACGTCGGACATGGTTTTCGCCTTCCCGCGGTCGCTCGTCGCCGGCGCCCTCGCGTTCGTGCCGGCGGCCGCCGGGACGTTCGTGATGTCCGGGGCGCGGAAGCGCCTCTGCCTGATGGGCGGCGTCGGGTTGGTGGCCGCGATCGAGGTCGGCCGGCTGCTGGTGCTCGAGCCGTCGTGGGTCGCGCCGGGCGCCGCGCTGCCGGCGCTCGCGATCGGGCTGATGGCCGCCGCCGCGCTCGCGCTCGGCTTCCGCGCGAGACCGGAGGACGAGCCGCTCGAGCCCGCCGTCTGGTCCGCGATCGGTGCGCTGCTCGCCATGGGCGCTTCGTTCTTCGTCGTTATCGTCGCAGGTGTCAGAGACGAGTACCGGGTGGCCGCCTGCGCCGCCGTCCCCGCCGCGTTCGTCGTCGCGGGCGCGTTCCGTGCGAAGGAGGACCAGGGCCTCCCGTGGATGAGCCTCGGCGCCGCTGGCGTCCTGATTTCCATCGCGCGTTCGCTCCCCGGCGGGTTCTCGTCGGTCGCCGCCACAACCGCGATCGCCTCCGTCCCCGCGATGCTCCTCGCGTTCAAGGGCCCGGCCCGGGAAGCGGCTTCCGCCGCCGCCGCGGCGCTTCTCAGCATTTCCGCGGGATGCCTTGCCTTCGCGGCTCACGTTCCTTCTCCCTGGCTCGCCCCGGTCTGCGGCCTTGTCCCCGCCGCGTTCGTGCTCCTCGGCCGCGCCCGCACGGGCCAGCCCCAGTCGCAGGCGTGGTTCTTCACCGGCGCGGGCGCGCTCGCCGTCGCCGTTGTCCTCGGCGTCGGCTCCGGCTCCTCGCTCGAATTCGCCCTCGTCACCGCCCTCGCCGCCGTCCCCGCGTTCGTCACCTCCTGCTACGGCCCTCAGCGCGAAATCTCCGCCGCCGCGTTCGCCGCACTCGCGTGCGCCGCCGCCGCCGCCTTCGCCCACAACCTCCACCTCAAACCCGATTGGATCCCCGTCGCCTGCGCCGCCGTCCCCGCAGCCCTCGTCGCTCTAGGCGCCTACGCTCACTTCCTCCCCCAGGGCAAACCCTGGGCCGCCACCGCCGCCTCTGCCCTCGCCGTCGCCCTCAGCTACTCCATCCTCCACGGCCCGCTCTCCTTCGCCGTCACCGCCCTGATCTGCGCCGCCGCGGCCGGAAGCGCCCTCCGCTTCGCCCCCGCCGCGCTCGCCGGCGCCGCCGCACTCCTCTTCAATGCCTCCATCACCGCCTTCCTCGTCCACGCCGGCGTGGACGTCTCCGTCGCCGCACCGCTTCTCGTTTCGCTCGCCTCCGTCGAAGCCCTCGCCGCGTCGCTCGCGGGCTCGCGCACGCCGTGCCACGCCGTCTTCGCCGCCGCCGGCGCGCTCTGCTTCTCCGCGATCGTCTGGGCGTTCGTAGGCCCGACCGGCGCCGAGGTCAACCTCGTCCCCGGCATGATCTCCGTCGGCATCGCCGCCATCGCCGCCGCCGTCGCCGCCGTCCTCCGCCGCCAGCCGTACCTCTGGGCCGCCGCCGGTTGCGCCGCCGTCGCCGAGTTCTACCTCGCCCTCCAGTTCTTCCACGTCCACACCCTCGAGGCCTACACCTGGCCGCCCGCCATCGTCCTGCTCGCCTGGTCCCACTTCGCCGCCCGCCGCACCGCGCGCGTCGTCACCGACACTCCGCAGGGCCCGATCGTCGAAGCCGTCCTCAGCGACTGGGCGCGCAAACTCGCCGCTTCCGTCCACGAACAGATCGCCGGCGTCCGCCTGCTCGCCATCGCCGCCGCCCTCCTCCCGTCCCTCTGGCTCGCGCTTCCGATCGGGGAACGCGCGCACCTGCCCTTCGCGCTTGCGGGAAGCGCCGCGGTGCTGGTGGCGGGGGTGCTGGCGCGGAGGAAGGCGGAAGCGATTGCGGGGATCGGCGGGCTGGTGGGGCTGGTGGGGGTGAAGGCGGTGGAGTGGATGGTGAAGAGGGAAGTATCGGCGGCGTGGTGGATCCTGGTGGTGGGGGCGGCGCTGATCGGGTTTGTGGCGGTGTTTGAGATACGGAGGAGCTGGTACTTGAAAGGAAAGGGGGAGGCGGTGAGGAAGGTGGTGGAGGCGTACCTGGCTTCGTGGAAGTAGGTTTGGGGTTGGGGGTTCCGGAAGTTGAGTTCGGGGTTCGGAGTTCGGGGTTCTGGGTTCGGTTTGGGTTTGGGGTTGGGGTTGAGAGTTCGAGGTTGCGGTGGGTTGATCGGGCGTGAGTTGGTCGGCGACGGGGCATCAGAACGTGAGGTGGGTGACTCGAGGGACTGGGCATGTCGCTTAAGAAACGGCTCATGGCTCTGGGCGGGGTGGCGGTGGCCTCGGTTGCCGCTCTTGCGACCTATGTTCACTACTACTTCGCTCGGCCGGTGGGACGCGGGCCTGCGGGGCCGGTGGTGGCGCGGGCCTCCTTCGAGAAGTGCTGGTCGGATCGTCCTGCCTTGCTGCTCGGGCTTGGGGACAGCGTGACCGCGGGTTTCGGATCCACTCCGGGGCATTCGTACTTCGATCGACTGTTCCAGAATCCCCCGGATGAGTGGGACGACATGAAGGGCGTCTGCCTTCAGGGCGTGCTGCCCCGGATGAGTGCGAAAAACCTGTCGCTCAGCGGGAGCACTTCGCTCGAGCACATCGAGACGATCCGGAGAATGACGGTCGCCGCGCAGGACGTGATGGGGATCGTGGTGATCACGACGGGCGGCAACGACATCATCCACAACTACGGGCGGACGCCGCCGCGCGAGGGCGCGATGTACGGGGCTCGCCTGGAGTCGGCGCGGCCCTGGATCGCGGCGTTCGAGTCGCGGCTGGACGAGATGATGGCGCTGCTCAAGCGGAAGTTCCCCGGCGGGTGCCACGTGTTCCTGGCGAACATTTTCGATCCGACGGATGGGGAAGGGGACATCGGCAACGCGGGGTTGCCTGAATGGGAGGACGGACTGGAGGTGCTGGACGCCTACAATGCGGTCATCGCGCGGGTTGAGAAGGCGCATGAGCATGTGCACCTGGTGGATATCCGGGCCGCGATGCTGGGGCACGGGATTCACTGCCGGCAGTCGTGGACGAAGCACTACGACGCAGCGGATCCGCATTATTGGTACTACTCGAATCTCGAAGATCCGAATGACCGGGGGTACGATGCGATCCGGCGGGCATTCCTGAAGGAAATGGCTCGAGTCCTCGGGAAGTCGTAGGTCTCAGGGCGGTCAGTTTGTAAGCTCGCCTGAACATTCCCTCAGAAGCTCGTTATAACTCATTGTGGCACAGTAAGTTGTATCAATGAATGGGGTCAAAATGTCACCGATTCGAGTAAGCCCCGGTGAACAAGTGGGCAGCTATCATCTTCCTATCACTTCTATAAACACTTGTAGTGTATAGGGTTGCGTCTGGCACTTTCCTCCGCTTCCGGGGCACACCCTTTGCTCTTCTCCCCCCCGCTGGCCCCTCTTCTATTCCTCACCGGAGGCACTCGATGGTTCACTTGCTCGTTCGATTTGACGGCGCCGAAGAGAAGTTCTCGTTCTCCCAGGACGTCATCACACTTGGGCGCGTCGCGTCCAACACGATCCAGGTCAAGGACATCAAGGCGAGCCGCAACCACTGCGAGATCCGGCGGACGGATGCCGGATGGAAGCTCGTGGACCTCGAGTCGTCGAACGGCACCACCGTCAACGGCACCAAGGTCAACGCGCACGCGCTCGTCGCGGGCGACGTGATCTCGATCGGTGCGTTCGAGCTCGTTTTCGAGCCCGAACAGGCAGCGGCGGTGAAGATTCCCGCGAAGAAGCACGAAGAGCCGCTCGAGAAAACGGTTGTCGATACTGCGCCGGCCAAGCCCGCCCATCACGTTCGCGCCGGCCATGAGGCTGCCGCGACAGTTCCCACCGAGGCGGAGACCAACCGCCGCCTGACCTCGCTCTTCGTCAAGGCCGGCGTCGCCGCCGCAGTCCTCATCGCCGGCGTCATCGCCCTCAACCAGATGCGCGGCGAATGGGCCCGCCGCGACGGCCAGGAGGCAACCTACAATTCCGCCGTCAAGCTCGCGGACTCCGGCGAACTCCGCGACGCCGTCGCGAAACTCGAAAGCTTCATCGGCAGCAAGCCCGACGCCGACCTCGCCAAGCGCGCCACCGCCAAGCTCGACGAACTCAAGGGCGTGATCGCCAGGCGCGAGACCGAGGCCGCGAAGATGCACGAGAAGGGGATCGCCGAACTTCTCGCCCGCCAGCAGGCCGCCGGCGCCACCGCCCGCTTCGACGCGGCGCGGATGCTCGTCGAGGCCTACCTCGCCGGGCACGACTTCTCCGCGGCCGTCGACGAGGCCAAGCGCTTCCTGATCGACAGCCCCGACGGCGACATGCACGACCGCATGGCCGCCCTTCTCAAGACCGCGCTGGCCCAGGCGTCCGACGCATGGGAACTGCTCGAAGCCGAATCCAACTCGCTGGTGAAGTCCGAGAAGTACGCCGAGGCGATGGCCCTTCTCGCCGACGCGCAGGGACGCTTCGCGGGCACGCGCTACGCCTACGAGGTCGCTTCAAAGGTCCGCGGCATCGGCCGTCTCTCCGGCCTCAATGCGGCCTACGCTTCCGGCGCCCCCGAGATGTCGGCGCAGGCGCAGGAATCGATGATGGCGGTGAACGACCTGGTGAAGGCGCGGCAGTTCGAAGCGGCGCTGAAGGCGTACGACAAGGTGGTGGGAGCGCTGGCCGAGAAGGACCGTGCGGCGTTCGCGGCGCGCCGTGAGGACATCGCGCGCGAGGCCGGGATTTTCCGGAGGCTGCTGGCGGCGATCAACTCGGGGGAGATGAAGGACTACGCGATCGACCTGGGTGGAAGCGTGACGGGCCACCTGGCGCAGGCTTCGGACCAGGGCGTTTCGATCGAGTTCAAGGACCAGACAGGGAAGGGCGGGACGACGGGCCGCCGCTGGGTGCAGGTGCCGGGTCCCGAGATGCTGGCGTACTTCCGCCAGCTCAAGCTGGACGACATGGAGCTCCTGGGGCTCGCGGCGTTCTGCTACGACAACCGCATGCCGCAGGACGGCGCGGACGTGATCCACGAGGTCATCAAGGGCCAGGGCGGGATGCAGGCCCCTGCGTACCAGCTGATCGCGCGCGTCCGCGCGATGGGCGTCCCGAGCGACGGGTTCGTGTACTTCGAGCGCGGGTGGTACACGCATACGGAATACCTGTACGCGAAGCTCGATCACAAGGCGAAGAAGGCCTCCGAGCTGGCCGGGAAGATCGATGCCAAGCAGGCGGAGCAGGGGTACGCGATCTACAAGGAACTCGTGGGCGACGCGAGCCTCGAGGCGGAATTCAAGGCGAAGGCCACCGGTTACTTCGTGGCGGCGCTCAAGGAGAAACGCCAGGGGATCATGAAGGGTCTCCAGAATTCGCAGAACATCGCGAACTTCAAGGCGCTTCAGGACCTCAAGCGCGAGCTGAACAAGCGGCGTGCGGCGGCGATTGCGATCATTTACGACAAGACGATTTATCCCGACGAGAACCACGGGATTGAAGGGCAGCCGAAGGTGGACGACGCGGTGGCGCTGGTGAGGGAGCTGTGGGACAAGCCGCTGGCGGTCGTGGCGCGGCTGGACGACGGGGTGCGGGTGCTGGTGGAGGCGGGGGAGAAGACGAACGCGTGGTTGAAGGAGATGGGCGAGTCCGGCGACGACGCGGCGATGGAGGAGTACGAGCTGCTGCTGGGGCACGTGAACGAGACGTTGAACCTGAAGAACGTGTGCCTGGACAAGACGGAGCAGAAGCTGCGCGACTACAACAAGCGCGTGGCCGCGTACAACAAGGGCGGGGCGGAGACGCAGATGGTGGGCGTCGAGATCGAGTGCGCCAAGATCACCAACGAGTATCGCGAGATGATGGGCCGCGCGTATCTCGAACTGGACGACATGCTGGGCAAGTGCGCCAAGAAGCACAGCCAGGAGATGGTGGACCTGGCGTATTTCGCGCACGAGTCGCCGACGGCGCGTCTCCGGACGCCGAGCGACCGGGCGAAGGCGGAGGGATACATGGGCGGCTGCGGCGAGAACATCGCGATGGGGTACGGCGACGCGCGCGCGGCGTTCATGGGCTGGTACAACTCCAGCGGCCACCATCGCAACATGCTTTCCGACGCGTGGAACCACATAGGCCTGGGCTGCGTCGGCGGCACGATGTGGACGGAGAACCTCGGGCGCGGCACGAGCCACCTGGGGAGCAAGGCGGACGACGGAAAGGCCTCGACCGGCGGGCCTGCCCCGAAGAACCCGGTCCGCGGCGGCGTGGACGGACTTCCGAAGCGCGGGGATGCGCCGGACAAGGGCGCGGGGAACAAGCCCGCGGGCGGCGACCGGGCAGGCGGGTCCGACGCCAAGCAGCCGGAGAGTCCCTACAAACAACCTGAAGGCAAATGCACGGGCACGACGCCGTATGATGGCGGACTCGGAAACCAGGACGGTGACGGCAAGAAACCCGCGGGCGACGCCGGCGGGGAAAAGAAATAAATCAGGGCCGCGTAACGGCCTTCACGACCTTTTGAGGACGCCAAGATGCTGAAGCTCTCCGTGCGGGTGAACGGGCAGGAACACCTTTTCGAGACCGACCAGCCGACCGTGACGTTC
>CAVPNQ010000027.1:0-6355 GCA_963706735.1 uncultured Planctomycetia bacterium | reverse complement strand
CAATTGAGCTACGCCCCCAACAGCGGGAGCGGAATCCTAGGGAGTTGAAGGGGGAGCGTCAACGACAAACGGATGCGGGTGCTCAGGCCTCGACGGGCGCGCCCTCTGGAACGAGCTTGCCATCACGACGCAGTCGTCGGAGGGAGTGCACCCGAAGACGCCAGTAGGCTGCGTCGCGCTTCTGCAGCGTGGTGATCTCGCGCGCGATTCGCCCGCGGCAAGCGTCAACGGTGAGCTTGCGCCCGAGGCGCTCGAGCAATTCCGAACGATCCGTGGCGCGGAAGGAGTTTCGCGCGGCCCACCGGAGCACGGCACGATTCTCCGGATCTTCCTCCGCGCGGACTCGGGCGAGATTCGAGATGACCTCGTAGTCGGAAAGGCGCTGGGTCTTCTTCATTTCCACGAGGTCTTCGATGGAGACCACAGGAACCCTGCCCCAGGGGCCGCGAAATTCTCGGGCGTTCGTCCTGGCAGTCCCGAATGCTCCGACGCGAGGAGGATGTCCAAGGACGTCCAGGTACAGGGGCGAGGGCTTTGCGGGGACCACGAAGTGAAATCCGTGGCCGGCGAGCATGTTCCGGCGAGTGACGTTCGGCGTCATCTTGTAGTAGGTGGAGTCGACGGCGGCCAACGCCCGCTTCATCCGCGCGATGTTGGCCTCCGCCGGCGCGACCCAGAGGTCCACGTCTTCCGAAAAGGTGGCCGCCCCGTAGAGGATGGAGGCCTGCCCGCTGATGAGCAGGTAGTCCACCCCGAGACGTTCAAAGTTTTGGAAGAGTCTTCGCATCGTGGATGGCTTGAGGATTCTTCAGGCGGCTGCGGAGGCGCCAGGCGCGCTCCAGGCGTTCGAACGGTTTCAGGGCGCGCCACATGGAAAGATAGGGATCTGCGGCGTCCTGCCATGAGAAAGCGCGCGGCTTCGGGTGTTGGCGCAGAACTTTCGGCATGCGGGCAGTATGGGATGGCGCTCGAGTCCCGGCAAGTGGCCGCCGTTCCTCGCAACCCGCAACCCGCAACTCGCAACTAGTCGTTAGCCAACGCCCGGCTCCACCGGCAGCAGGTCGAACAGCTTCTTCAGGTCGTCGATCTCCTCTTCCTTCATCTCGAGAATCGCCTCGATGATGTCGCGCTGGGAGACGATGCCGATGAGCTTGCCGCCCTTCACGAGCGGAAGGTGCCGGCACTTGTTCTCCTTCATCAGGGCCAGCGCCTCGATCACGCCGAGGTGCGGGTCGGCGATGGCGGGGTTCTTCGTCATGACCTTCGACACGGCGAGCGTCTTCGGCGACTTGCCCGCCGCGACGACGCGCTTGAGGATGTCGCGCTCGGTGAAGATGCCGACCAGGACGCCGTCCTTCACGATCGGCGCGGCGCCGATGTTCGCGTTCTTCAGCTTTTTGGTGATGGCCAGCACGGTGTCCGTCGGTTTCGCGATCACGGTCTTGCGGCCTTTGGCCAGGTCGCCGATCGACTTTCTCATGGCAGTGTCTCCAAAGGAGGGGCGCGCTGCCGATTATAGACGCGGGCGGGCGAAGCGAGGCGAAAGTCCCGCGCGTCCGGCGGAAATTCGCCGTAGAATCGCCGCTCCCGATGCGACACCTTGCGATCGTTCCCCTCGCCCTGGCCCTCGTGTCCTGCGCTTCCAGCGACGCTGGCAAACCCGCGCCCGCCGCGAAAACGGTGGAGATGCCTGAAGCGCTGCGGACGTACCTCGTCGAGCGCTACTTCATCGGGATGGACCCGCACGACCCGGCGATCGACGCGGCGGTCGAGCCGATGCGCGCGGCGCCGGAACTCCTCGAGCAGGTCGCGGCGCTGCCGTGGGAGAAGTCGCAGCTGGAGAGGTTTGGGGACTCGAAGCGCTTTTTCGCGCTGGTGCGGACGCCGGGGGCGAAGCCGCACACGATTCACATGCGCGGGGAGCAGATCCGGTCGGACCGGGAGCTGGACGAAGCGCGGGTGCGCATCCTGAGGAAGTTGTACCTGGGGAAGGGGTTCCTGGCGCCGGAGGCGAAGGAGCTGGCGGCGTGGGCGGGGAAGGAAGTGGATGCGGCGGCGGCGCTGGGGCGGGCGGCGAAGCTGGCGTCGCCGGCGTGGGACGCGGCGGTGGTGGAGCGTGCAAATAAAAACATCGGTCTGCCCGGGACGCGCGCCGCCGAGCTGGGACGCGCGCTTCAGGCCCTCGCCGACACCGAAGGTGCGCCCGAGCTGTGCCGCGCCGCTGTCTGGCTCGTGTCGCGAATGGACGGCATGACGTTCTACCGCTTCAAGCCCGACGAATCCGGCATGGACCCGGAGACGTCGGTCAACGACCTCAAGTCGGTGGACGCGCGCACGTTCTACGAGAACGTGTTCTACGCGGTGAAGGCGAAGAACGAACTCCCGTGGGGCCGCGAGCTCAGCGACCACGACTTTCTCCACTTCGTGCTCTCGCCGCGCGGCACGGGCGAGCCCCTTCAGCGCTGGCGCCGGCTGTTCTACGAAGCGCTGATGCCGGAAGTCCGCTGGCTGCCGCGCAAGGACCTGGACAAGGCGATCAAGCTGGCGACGGACGCGTGCTACGACTTCTTCCAGTACGAGGGGGACACGACCTGGGAGGACTTCGGGCCGCTGACGGCGCTGGCGGTGCACGAGGGGCGGTGCGAGGACTGCTCGAACATGGAGAACGTGTTCCAGCGGACGATCGCGATCCCGGGGTGCCAGGCGTTCACGCCGTTCTGGGCGACCGGCGACGGGAACCATGCGTGGACGTGGATCCCGGCGTTCGGGGTGGAGTGCGGGGAAGGGCGGTCGGCGGCGAAGGTGTTCGTGAAGACCTGGGACGACCTGGAGGACGTGACGGACAGGTACGTGCCGGTGACGCGGCTGGAGTTCGAGTCGAAGGACGGCGAAGCGCAGCTGATGGTCTGGAACATGGACGAGTGGCGGCGCGTGGCGAAGGTGCAGGCGAAGGACGGGAAGGCGGTGTTCGAGAAGGTGGGGTGCGCGGTGGACATGGCGCTGGGGGTGAAGCTTCCCGGCGCGGGCGTGAAGGCGTTCGCGCTGGCGAAGGGCGGGGCGATGACCCCGTTCGACGACGGCGCGCCGGGGGCGGGCGAGTTCGAGGCGGTGGCGGAGGAGAAGGCGCCGGCGAATCCCGCGCACGCGAACGCCTATGCCGGGGTCGAGACCTGGACGGCGGACGGGTGGAAGGAAATCCCGTGCAACGCGCGCGGCGACTACGCGCGGGCGTTCCAGGCCGAGGCCGACCGGCTCTACCGCCTCAAACGCGCGAAAGGCTTCGGCCGGCCGTTTGTCGTTGTCAGGGACGGGGAAGGAAAGGTCGCTTTGAGCGCGAGATAGCGGCCGGCGGCCAGTGGCCAGCGGCCACTCGCCGCTTCCGAATCACAGCGCTCGCGTCTATCCTCACGCCTCGCCATGGCCGAAGAACGCCGCGTCGTCACCGTCCTTTTCATCGGCCTCGTCGGGCTCGATGC
Source organism: uncultured Planctomycetia bacterium (assembly GCA_963706735.1). Taxonomy (GTDB): domain Bacteria; phylum Planctomycetota; class MHYJ01; order WSZJ01; family WSZJ01; genus WSZJ01. The sequence goes on along the minus strand of CAVPNQ010000027.1, from coordinate 2,879 downwards.
CGCCGCTTCCTCCGACCCCGAGGATGCCGCGGAGTCGTCCGCCGAGGTCGTGGACGCCGTGTTCACGCGTTTCCGGCGGGTGATCGAGGCGCGCGGCGGGACGGTGGACAAGTTCGTGGGCGACACCGTGATGGGGGTATTCGGCGCGCCGATGGCGCACGAGGACGACCCGCTGCGGGCCGTGCGGGCGGCGCTGGGGATGAAGCGGGAGCTGGAGCTGTTCAACGCGCAGCGGTCGCTCGACCTGAAGATCCGCGTCGGCGTGAACACGGGCGAAGTCCTGTGGGGCACCGTGGGCGGCGACCGGCCGACGGCGATGGGCGACGCGGTCAACGTGGCGCAGCGGCTGCAATCGGAAGCGAAGCCGGGGGAAGTCATCGCCTCGCGCTCCGTGATGCGCGCGACGGCGTACCGCGTCGAGTACGGCCCGGAGCGCGAGCTGAGCCTCAAGGGCCGGCAGGACAAGGTGGGCGCGAGCGAGGCCCTTCGCGAGACGGCAACGGTGGTGCCGACGCCGGGTGACATCGGGTCGGCGCGCCTCGTCGGGCGCAGCACCGAACTCGAACGGATCGTGAAGACGATCTCGAAAGGGAAGGGCGCCTTCCTGCTGCTCGAGGGGGACGCGGGCGTCGGGAAGACGCGTCTGGCGTCGGAGGCGCGGGAGCTGGCGCGCGCGGCGGAGCCGGGGATCTGGATCGGGCTCGGGCATGCGCAGGAAGGGTCGCCGCTTCCGCTCGGGCCGTTTGCGGAGATCGTGCGGGCTGCGGCGCGGGCGGCGGCGGCGGTCGCGCCGCGGGATTCGGCCGCCGAGGTGGCGGCGACGCGGGCATTCGTGGTGGACGTGCTGGCGGCGACCGTTGCCGGGACGGCCGAGCGCTCGAACTTCGCGCACCTCATGACGCGCTCGATGGGGCAGGCCGCGGGCGAAGGCCCGCTGCCGGGCGACGCGACGCGCGCCCGCGCCGAGACGCTCGAGGCGTGGGAACGCTGGATCCGCGCGCTGGCCCGCCGCGGGCCCGTGCTGCTCTGCCTCGAGGATCTCCACTGGGCCGACCCCGCGACGTTCGCGCTTCTCGACCATCTCGCGGCGAAACTCAAGGACGACCGCGTCGCCATCCTCGCGACGACCCGACCCGCCCCGCGCATCCCCGGCGGCTTCGAGCGCATCCGCCTCACCGAACTCCCCCCCGCCGAGGCCGCCCAGCTCGCGCGCGAACTCTTCCGCCGCGACATCGACGCCGAGCTGTCGGAGTTCCTAGTGGACCAGTCGGCGGGGAACCCGCTCTACATGGAAGAGCTCGTCCGGTTCCTGTCGCAGGAGGGGTTCGTCGAGGGGATTCCCGCGCGGTTCGCGACGCGCCCCGACCGGCTCCCCGACGGCCTGCGCGGGCTGCTCGTGTCGCGCATCGACGCCGTGTCGGCCGACGCGCGCGAAGCGCTCAAGTGCGGCAGCGTCTTCGGCCGCGCGTTCTGGTCGGGCGCGACGGGGACGCTTGCGGGCCGCGACGTCGCCCCCGCCCTCGAGCAGGCCGGCCGCCGCCATCTCGTCGAGCGCGTCTCCGCGTCGCTCCTCCCGCTCGACGAGGAGTTTCATTTCCGCCAGACGCCGCTTCGCGACGCCGCGTATTCGCTCCTCACGAAGAAAGAGCGCCAGCGCCTGCACGGCCGCGCCGCCGACCTGCTCGAGCCCCTCGCGAAACACCTGGGCCGCCGCGTCCTCATCCTCGCCGCCGGCCACCGCGAGGCCGCCGCGCAGCTCGAGGCCGCTTCCAGGCTCTGGGCGCAGGCCGCGGGCGAGGCCCTGGATCACCACGCCTACGACGAGGCGCTGGCATCGGCGCGCGAGGCGCAGCGCATCGACGGCTCGCACGTCGCGGCACTTCACGCCATCAAGGCCCTCTCGGTGCTCGGCCTGAACGAGCAGGCGATCGCCGAGGCCGAGGCGCTCCTCGAAACGCCCGGCCTGTCCGACCTCCAGCGCTTCCGAACGCTTCGCCAGGTGGCGCTGGTCCACGAGCGCCGCGGAGATTTCGCCAAGGCGCTCGCGATCGCCGACGCCCTCCTCGCCGATCCGAAGGCGGCCATGCTGCGGGAGAGCGTCCTTCGCGACCGCTGCCAGTTCTACTACCGCCTGTCGCGTTTCGATGAGTGCCTGCGGGACGCGGCGGAGCTGGCGGCCAAGGCGGAAGCGGCGATCGCGGCGGGGGACGCCGGAGCGAAGACGGACCTTGCGAACGCGATCTCGCAGGAAGCGCGGGTGCACGTGAGGCGTGGGGAGAACGAGAAGGCGCTGGCGACGGCGGCCGGCTCGCCGAAGCAGTCGCCGGCGAGCAGTGTGCCGAGTGCATGCTCCTCGCCGTCTTCCGCACGCAGCACGCGCACGACGCCGCGCGCGATCAGGTAGAGCGCATCTCCGGAGTCGCCCTGGGTGACGATGTCCTCGCCCTCGGTCGCGGTGCGCTGCTTGAGAAGCGGCGTGATCTCGGCAAAATCGGCGGAGGAAAGTTGCCGGAAGAACGGCACCTTGCGCAGCAGTTCGTCGGGGCTGACCCGCAGCCGGGTACGCTCCGGCGTGCGCAGTGCATCCAGGGAGCGGAACACATCCTCCACCTGTGCTTCACCGATGCCCGGCGGCAACAGGCCGTGCGCCACCTGCGCCTCGGTGGCCTCCTTGACTGCCAGCAACGCGATACGCTGGCTCAGCCGTTCCTGCATGGCGGTGACGAACTCCGGAAACTGTGCGCCGACGCTATCGAGTTGCGTGCGCGCCAGATCGTGCCAGTGCCGGTAGCGGCTGCGTACTTCTTCGGCTACCGCCGCCGGGATGCCTTCTTTTTCGGCCATCCGGTCAATGCTGGCGAGTACCCAGCCGTTGCCTG
>CAVPNQ010000026.1:0-32254 GCA_963706735.1 uncultured Planctomycetia bacterium | reverse complement strand
GCTATTCCCGCCATCACGGGCCGCCGTTGCGGGTGTGGTCATGAAGCGTGTCCTTGAACATCGAGCGGCGGTTTTCCCGCGAGGCCGAGCACCAGGTGGCCGTGCGCCCTGGTGATTACCATCGGGCTCTCCGATTGCGGGCAGCCGTGCGCCACCCCGTACACCAGTTTCGGCCTCGATGGCCGCGCCGCCTGCACACCCCGCCCCTTCACGACGCGGTCGCCGGCGAACTGGAACTTCCGATTTCTCCGACCCACCGGAAACGCCCCGCCGACGAGCGGCAGGAAGCCTCCGCGTCGAACCCGTGGAGGCAATCCGTGAGGTCCACGGCGGCGGGTCGGAAACGACCCCGAGCGGCGAGCCGTCGAGCGCGGCTCGCAGGCGGTCCGCCCCCGGCTCGTGAAACGCCCGAAGTGAAGGCTCTGAGAATGCCATGAGCGCGAGCGCGCGCCCCTCCTCGGCCTCGCCCTCCTCGGTCACGGCCGCGCATCCGCCTGATACTGACCGCGCCGAGCAGGAGTTCGTCGAGGATCGCCCCCGCCCACGCCGGGGACCCGCGGCGTCGCGAAGACCAGCGCCGACGCAGGGTGCGCTTCCCAATTTCTCCGAAGCGGCGCGAAGTGCCGCCGCGGCCGCCGCGCGCGCCTCGGAATTTCTCACCAGCGCCGTCGCGGCACGAATCACTTGGACAGAGCCCTCACCTTGGACACCGTCCATCCAGCGTGCCGTTCCGGACGCCGATGGATGGCCCGCCGGTCGTCGAAGGCCCTGGGTGGCCCATCCAGGCGACCTCGCCGTCGATGACCAGCATGGCCACGTCGCCCACGATCAGCGCCAGTTCGTGCGATTCCTGCGGCTCCATTTCACGACAATTCCCGCCGATTGCCACTTCTCTCCCGACACGAATCCCGTGCCGAACTCCCGCCGCTCAGGTAAGCGTGGCCTTCCCCGCCGCCGCGAAAATCGAGGACGAGCTCGGGCCACTTCTCGGTGGTGCCCTTGCCGGTGACGGTGGTGGTGAAACGCACCCGCCCGTGGGCCCACTGGGGCGGCTTGAAGGAACCGCCTGGCACGAGCTGTCGCCGGCGGCTTCCACGCGGGCTTTGCCCACGGCCGGCGGGCATGGGCGTCTTGGTGTTCTCGGCGATCAGCGCGGAAAGTCCTCGCCTGCGTTTCGACGTCCTCCCCGATCCACGAAGGTCTCCCGGAGACGACAACGACCGCATTTTGGTGAGCGGCGCATTCATGAGAAGCGCGAGGGCGCCTTCGAATCGGGACGAGAAGAATGGTCTTGAAGGGGGCGCCGTTCACGGAGAGAACGTACTGGTTTCCCGTGATGGCGATCGACGAGATACCACCCGTCGTCCTTCGTCGGGACCGGGTCGGCGTCTCGCCCACGAGGATCGCGGACTGGCTGAGGCCGTCCTGGAGGGCGAGGATGGCCGGCAGGCTTTCGGACCACGACCGCCCGGCAGGAGCGCGAACCACTTGTCGGTGGACTTCTACTCGAAGCGGATCCGGGTCCTTCCAGCGGACGAGTGGGAATCCGAGGAGTGCGCCGTCACTGACGCAGGGCGCCCAGGCCTTCACCGCCGGCAGCGACGCTGCTGAAGACGGCCACCGCGTCCTCCAGGAGGGATCCGACGTCGCCTGCGAAGAGGAGATCGAGGCTCCGCCGGGGACCACTTCGCGCCGGACTGGCACAGGAAGCGCTGCACGAACCGGCGGTTCGGCTTCACCGGCCAGTCGCCGTACTTCTCCAGGAACGTGCGCGCCGAGATCTGCAGATTCTGGTCCGGGCGCGGCGGCTCGGAGGCCGCGAGGCGGACTCCGCCTCCGCGTACTGGTCGCGCGGGATCAGGTCGCCACGGCTTGCGTAACCGTGGTAGCACGCCCCACCTCGACGCGCCTGTGCACCACCTGACAAGTCCAGCGGCGGGGCGGTCCTTCAGTGCGGCTTCCAGCTCGAGCGCATCGACCAGGATGTCGTCTGACCCCCACGCCCCTGCTGCTGCTGAGGCGCGCGGCGAAATGTCGTCCAGCCTCAGCCTCACGCGGAGGCTTCCCTCCTCGAGCCGAGACCAGGTCGTTGTCGTCCGAAACCTCGAACAGCTTCCCCTTCACGATCGTCCCGTCGGACTTCAGGATCGAGACGTCCTTCCCGGTCGCCGCGCGCCAGGCGTCCATCGCGCGCTGCACCGTCCGCTTCCCTGCCGCCGTGACCCGCCGCGGGATGACGAGCACCGAAGGGTCCTTGTACTTGCCGGAGGCCTCGAGCACGTCCAGCTGGCGAAGCACGCCGTCGAAGTCGCGGGCCACGAGCATTCCGCCGAGCTGGTCCAGGCGTCTGTGTCCTCCGCCTGCTCCAGGTCCGTGGCGCGGAGGTCCAGGAGGTTCTTCAGGTCTTGGCCATCTTTTTGGCCAGCTCGTCGGGCGCAGGCGGGTCGAGGATGAACAGAACGCGGCCTGGAAGAAGGCCCGCGCGGCGGCCGACCAGGCGATCGAGTCCGCGCGCGGATCGACGGGCGTCCGGATGCTCCGCGAGCTGGCCAAAAAGATGCCGAAAGACCTGAAGAACCTCCTGGACCTCCGCGCCACGGACCTGGAGCAGGCGGAGGACACGGGGAATCCGCTGGACCAGCTCGGCGGAATGCTCGTGGCCCGCGACTTCGACGGCGTGCTTCGCCAGCTGGACGTGCTCGAGGCCTCCGGCAAGTACAAGGACCCTTCGGTGCTCGTCATCCCGCGGCGGGTCACGGCGGCAGGGAAGCGGACGGTGCAGCGCGCGATGGACGCCTGGCGCGCGGCGACCGGGAAGGACGTCTCGATCCTGAAGTCCGACGGGACGATCGTGAAGGGGAAGCTGTTCGAGGTTTCGGACGACAACGACCTGGTCTCGCTCGAGGAGGGAAGCCTCCGCGTGAGGCTGAGGCTGGACGACATTTCGCCGCGCGCATTCGCCGCGGCGGCGCTGGGGCCGGCGCCGTCAGACGACATCCTGGTCGATGCGCTCGACTTCGCGCTCGCGCTGAAGGACCGCCCCGCCGCCTGCGAACTGCTCCGCCAGGTCGTGCGCAGGCACGTCGAGGTGGAGGTCTGGCAGCGCAAAGCCGTGGGCGACCTGATCCCGCGCGACCAGTACGCGGAGGCGGAGTCCCGCCTCGCGGCCCTCCGAGCCGCCGCGCCCGGACCAGAATCTGCAGATCTCGCGCGCACGTTCCTGGAGAAGTACGGCGACTGGCCGGTGAAGCCGGAAGACCGCCAGTTCGTGCAGCGCTTCCTGTGCCAGTCCGGCGCGAAGTGGTCCCCGGCGGACCTCGATCTCCTCTTCGCAGGCGACGTCGAGTCCCTTCCCGACGGCACGTGGCGCGTCACCTGGACGGACGACCGCCTGCTCGAGGACGCGGTGGCCGTCTTCAGCAGCGTCACCGTCTCCGGCGGTGAAGGCCTGACACTCTCCCCGGTCGGTGACGGCGCACTCCTCGGATTCCCGCTCGTCCGCTGGAAGGACCCCAGGATCCGCTTCGAGGTCAAGTCCACCGACAAGTGGTTCGCGCTCCTGCCGGCGTGGCGGTCGTGGTCCGAAAGCCTGCCGGCCATCCTCGCCCTCCAGGACGGCCTCAGCCAGTCCGCGATCCTCCTTCCCGTGGGCGAGACGCCGACCCCGGTCCCGACGAAGGACGACGGGTGGTATACCGTCGAGATCGCCATCACGGGAAACCAGTACGTTCTCTCCGTGAACGGCGCCCCTTCCAAGACCACTCTTCTCGTCCCGTTCGAAGGCGCCCTCGCGCTTCTCATGAATGCGCCGCTCACCATCCGGTCGTTGTCCGTCTCCGGGAGACCTTCGTGGATCGGGGAGGACGTCGAAACGCAGGCGAGGGAGCTTTCCGCGCTGATCGCCGAGAACGCCGAGACCGCCGTGCCCGCCGGCCAGTGGGCAAAGCCCGCGTCGAAGGAGACCACCGCGACGCTCCGTGCCGAGGCGGAAGAGCAGTTCCTCAAGCCGCCCCAGTGGGCCCACGGCGCCGACTACATCGTGCGCTTCACCGCCGCCGTCACCGGCAAGGGCACCACCGAGAAGTGGCCCGAGCTCGTCCTCGATTTCCGCGGCGGCGGGAAAATCTCCCGGCGCTTTTACCTGAGCGGCAGGAGTCGCACGGGATTCGTGTCGGGAGAGAAGTGGCAATCGGCGGGGATCTGTCGTGAAATGGAGCCGCAGGAATCGCACGAACTGGCGCTGATCGTGCGGGGCGACGTGGCCATGCTGGTCATCGACGGCGAGGTCGCCTGGATGGGCCACCCGGGGCCTGCGACGACCGGCGGGCCATCCATCGGCGTCCGGAACGGCACGCTGGAAGTGAGCGGTCTCAAGGTGAGGGCTCTGTCCAAGTGATTCGTGCCGCGACGGCGCTGGTGAGAGAAATTCCCGAGGCGCGCGCGGCGGCCGCGGCGGCGCTTCGCGCGGCTTCGGAGAAATTGGGAAGCGCGCCCTCGTCGGCGCTGGTCTTCGCGACGCCGCAGTACCGGCGTGGGGCGGGGGCGATCCTCGACGAACTCCTGTCCGCCGGGTGCCAGTCGGTGTCAGGCGGATGCGCGGCCGGGGTGATGACCGAGGAGGGCGAGGCCGAGGAGGGGCGCGCGCTCGCGCTCATGGCATTCTCAGAGCCTTCACTTCGGGCGTTTCACGAGCCGGGGGCGGACCGCCTGCGAGCCGCGCTCGACGGCTCGCCGCTCGGGGTGATTTTCCCCGACCCCGCCGCCGTGGACCTCGCGGAACTCCTCCGCGGGTTCGACGCGGAAGGCGACTTCCTGCCGCTCGTCGGCGGGGCGCTCTCCGGTGGGTCGGAGAAATCGGGACATTTCCAGTTCGCCGGCGACCGCGTCGTGAAGGGCGGGGTCGGCGGCGCGGCCATCGAGGCCGAGAAACTGGTGTACGGGGTGGCGCACGGCTGCCGGCCGATCGGGAAGCCGATGGTGATCACCAGGGCGCACGGCCACCTGGTGCTCGGCCTCGCGGGAAAACCGCCGCTCGAAATGCTCAAGGACACGCTTCATGACCACACCCGCAACGGCGGCCCCGGCGGGCCCGTGATGGCGGGGATCGCCATGGACTCCACGAAGTCCCCGCTCAGCCGGGGCGATTTCATCGTGCGAAACCTGATTGCGATGAAGTCGGAGGAGGGAGAAGTGCTGGCGGTGGGCACGCCTGTGCGGACGGGCCAGACGCTGGTGTTCCAGCTGATGGAACGGGTGAGTGCGATCCAGGACATGAAGGAGATGGTTGCGGAAGTGAAGCTGGAGCTGGGGGGGACGCCCTCGTTCGGCATGTACTTCAACTGCCGCGGGAGGGGGAAGACTCTCTATGGTGAAACGGACCACGACGTGGTCGAAATCCGTACCGGGCTGGGGACGTTTCCGCTGATCGGTTTCTACGGCAATGCGGAGTTCGCCCCTGTCGGGAAGCGGAACTGGCTTCACAACTACACGGGCGTGCTGGTTGCGGCGAAGTAGGGCTAAGCCGGGCCGAGAAAGTGTCTTCCCATGTCTCAGCCTCACGCGGCCCGGCTTATCCTGAGCGAGCCCGAAGGGCGAGTCGAAGGATCGCGTTGAAGCGGGACCGGTGGCATGGGAAGAGACATGACCTTGTTCGCTCAGTTCTTCGTGAGGCGGATCGGGTTGAGCTGCAGTTTCCGTCCGTCGACGACCGTGACCTTTTTTTCCATCCAGCCGAAGTCCGGCGCGTAGTAGACGATGGTGTGTTCGCCGGGGGGAAGGTCAGGGATGTAGTAGTACCCTTTGTCCGTCGTCTTGCAGATGCGCGAGGCCTCGTAGGAATTCTTGGGGTCCCAGTCCTTGGAGTCCTGGCCGTAACCGCGGTCGAGTGGTCGCCAGACGATGACGCCCGGGATGGGCTCGCCGCTCGAGGGGCCGAGGACGACGCCTTCGATCGACCCGCCCGGATCCATCGAAGCGCGGTAGATGAGTTCTTCGCCGGCCCTCACGACCAGGTCGCGGGCGCGGAAGCAGGCGCCGACCCCGAAAATGTCGACCGCGTAGCGCCCCGGGTTGAGGTAGAAGACGGGCGGGATGCCGCGCGGGCGCTGCTCCCCGGAGTTCCGGTCCCAGGTCCCGACGTTCGGCTCCATGATCACCTTGTAGCCGGCGTCCGACGGGCTGAGGTCGATCGGGAAGATGACGTATCCATATCCGAAGGCGTACTTGTCGCCGTCGCGGCGCGCGTCGAGCACCAGGCGGCCCAGGCCATCGGGCATCGGCTCCTGCACGATCCAGTCCTCGTCGATGTGCCCCGTCCGTCCTCCGCGGCACCCCGCCGCGGCAAAGGCCGAAGCCAGGACCAGCGTACCGACGATCATCCCGCGTGTTCCGACGTTCATGTCTTGCTCCCTTGCATGCCTGCCTGGCCCCCCGTCTGATGCTTGATTTACCGCGCCGCCGTCAGCGCGCGCCCGCCGTCCACGGACAGCAGGACTCCCGTCGTCCATCGAGCCCCGGGCGAAACGAAATACAGCGCGGCCTCCGCCACCTCCTCCGGCGTCCCGACGCGCCCCAGCGGATGCGTCGTCTTCGACCGCTCGAGAAACGCCGCGTACGCAGGCTCGTCCATCCCGCCCGTGCGGTGAAGATCCGTCACCACCACGCCAGGCAGGATCGCGTTCACCGTCACATTCTTCGGTGCCAGCTCCATCGCCAGCGATTGCGTGATCATGTTCACCGCGGCCTTGGAAGCGCAATACCCGAGCAGCCCGCCGTACGGCCGGATTCCCGTCACGCTTCCCATGTTCACGATGGCCCCGCCGCCGCGCTTCACCAGCAGCGGCGCGCACGCCCTCGTCATCTCAATGACTCCCTCGACGTTCGTGTCCATGAGCTCGCGCCACTTCGCCCGGTTGAAGTCGAGGATACCGCCGCCGCCGATGATCCCCGCGTTGTTCACGAGGATGTCCAGCCCGCCGAATGCCTTCTCGCACTCCGCCGCCCAGCGGTCCGCGTCCTCCGGCTTCCTCACGTCCCCGGTCGAAACGACGGCGCGGCCCTTCAGCGACTTCGCCGTCGCCTCGAGCGCGTCCTTGCGACGCCCCGTCAGGAAAACCGAAGCGCCCTCGGCCGAGAACAGCGACGCGATCGCTTTTCCGATTCCCGATCCTGCACCCGTCACCATCGCCACCTTGTCCTTCAGTTTCATGGCTTCTCCAGGAACTCTTCCAGCACCCGTCCCGCCATCCCCGCCGGCGGTTCGACATCGAGCCACCGGAGCACGGTCGGAGCGAAGTCGATGTGCCGGGCGCCGGCCATTTCCGCCTGCCGGAATCCCGGGCCGGCGAAGATCATCGTCGCCCGCATCCGGGCAATCCGCGGGTCGCCGGAATGATAGCCCATCGGCGGCGATAGCTCCCGCACCAGGGGCTCGTCCTTCGCGGGAAGTTCGGGCGACAGCACCGCGAACAGGCGCACCCCGTCGCAGGCCGCCGCAAGCCAGAGATCCCCCTCCGGGCTCACCGCCAGTTCAGGCGCGTTCGCCGAGGGACGAAAGGTCGCCAGCAGCGATCCCGGCCCCAGCGACGCTTCCGCCGCCCGCGTGATCTCCCGTTCCGCCAGCGCCAGCCACGCCTCTTTTTCCTCCGGCGGCACGCAACCCCCCCGCCGGTCGAGAGTGTTGATCACGACGAAATCTCCGGACCGCGAGAAAATCGCCTGCGTGGCGGCGAGGTTAATGCCGCCTGTCGCGGAGCGGGAGAGCAGCCCGGCGCGCTCCAGCGCGAGGTTCGGGTAGAACACCTTGTCCACCGAGGCCATCCCGTGGTCGCTCACGACGGCCAGCGACCCCTCGGGCCCCAGCGCTTCTCCCAGGTCCCCCACGAGCTGGTCGCAGATCTTGAGCACTTCGTCGATCATGGAAGCGGCGTCGCGGTCTCCCCAGATTTCGGCCTTACCGAGGAGTTCGTGAAGGGCTTCGTCCGGCTGGGGGAGGTAAGCGATGGTCAGGTCGGCGGGAAACTCGCGCAGGGCCCACAGGGTGGCTTTCTTGACCTGGGCGGCGTTCAGGCGCGTTGCGGCGAGGTAGGCATCGCGCTTCCAGGGCGTCCCGTCGAGGAGCGACGGCTCGAGTTTCTGGGCATTGAAGGCGTAGCCGCCGACTTCGGCGCGGAAGCGGGCGGCGAGGTCGGGGTGAGGTGCGATGACCTCGGAGTAGGAGGAGCGGAGGAGGGCCCAGCCGGACGAATCGAGGCGTGCGAGGTAGAGGTAGAACACGCCGCGGACGGCGGGGTGATCGACGGCGGTCCAGGTGCCGGGGTTGACGCGGAGACGCAGGGGAAAGCTGGAAACGGAGATGCCGTCGCCGTCGCGTTCGATGAAGAATGTGCGGTCGTCCGCCGAAAAGGCGGGACCGGTGACGAGCGCGGAGCGAACGGGGTTCCGGTAACCGTTGAATATGTGGAGGCCCGCGGAGGCCGGTTCGTCGGTGTTGTCGGGTTCAGCGTGGGTTGCCTGGACGACGGTCACGGTCTTCCCGGCGCGCGCTGCCACGCGCCAGACCGGATCCGCGGCCAGCGCCTGCCCTTCGAAGCCGGGCCGGACGTCGAGAATCGTGTGCGCGGCGCGCGGCATCGCCGGCGTTTCGTTCCCCAGCACCTTGTGCCGGTCCGCCCAGCACCCGGTCCAGAGCGTCGCGTGCGCCGGGGCCGTCTTCGCCGGGAAACACGAAAGGCTGCCGTCGGAGGCGGAAGCGCCGCGGGCCATGAGTTCCGCGAGCCGGGGAAGTTTGCCCTGCGCCATCCGGGCGCGAGCCATTTCCCAGGGAAGGCCGTCCAGCGAGAGAACCAGCAGCTGGCGCCGGCCGGGCCGCTTCACCGTGTTCTTTCCGTCGCCGTTGGCCGCGCAACCCGCCACGCCGACGGAAAGGGCGGCGACGACGAGGATCAGGGTGGCAAGGCGCATGCGGGCGGCGGATTGTATCAGCCTTTCCGTTGCCCCGCGGGGCGGTTTCTCCGACATAATGGGCCGCGATGCCTCCCCTCAATTTTCCGTGTCCGTCCTGCGGCAGCATGGTCTCCACGGTCGGGCTCAACCCCGGAACAGTCCCGTTCTGCTCCGGATGCGGGCGGACCTTTCCGTTGCCCGCCACCGCCGCCCCGCAGTTCGGCGCCACCGCTGCGACCGGTGTCGCCGGCTGCGGCGCTGTCGTCGTCGGCCTCGTCTTCCTGGTCCTGTTCGGTGGCGTGGCATTCATTCTCCTCTCGGGCCGGTCCTCCGCATCCCGCAGCGCTTTTCAGCAGGTCTCCGAGCAGCAGGCGCAGGCCCGGCGCGCCAACATCGAGCGCGCGCGGCAACTCGCAGCAGGACTTGAAGATCCCGACAACCAGAAGTCCCTGGCCGCGTGGCACTCGATCGCCGCCTGTGACGCCGCCGACCACGACGGGACCTTCGCCATCCTCGACGACCTCTTCGCCCGCACCCACTCGCGCAACGCTCTCTGGAACATTTCCAACGGTTTCCAGATGTTCTACGACCGCAAGGGACAGGACGCGATTTCGCGCGAGCTGGTGGCGCGCAAGGCTTCCGAGGAAGAAATCGACCTGCTCTGCCAGTCGCTGGAGCAGTACCCGGACGTGGTCCAGAGGGATTACGGGGAAGCGAAAGGCGGCGAGGTGAGGATGAGGGCGATGCGGGCGCTGGAGAAGGCCGAGGCGATGGCCGACCGCCCGGCGGCGCGGATGCGGATCGGGCTCGCGCTCGAACGCGTCAGGTCGAAGATGCCGGCCGAGAAGCGGTGACACCCCCGTGAACCCGGAAATCCTGCACCTGTTCGCCTGGGACGTCGCCTACGAATTGTCGCTGTCGGAGGCCTCGCGCGTGCTCGCTCCTGCCGTGGAAGCTGCGGTGCGCCCGGAGAAGGCCGCGCCTCGCGACATCCCCAACGAGCGGTCGATCCACGTCACGCTTCCCGATGTCGTGGCCGGGCCGCTCTCCATCAAGCTCAGCGCGAACCTCTTCCAGTTCGGCGTCATCGCCCTGACGCTCCGCTACAGGGCGACCGGCGACAGGTTGTCGGATTTCGCGGCACACCACGATCCGCGGCTCGAGGGCGGCTCGACCCTCAACGAAATCGCCCGCAAGGCCCTCGACGGCCTCATGGACCGGATCCGGCCCGGACTCAAGCGCCCGCGGATCAGCCCCGACCTGCCCGAGGCCTTCACGGTCTTCCGCTTCACTCCCGACGACGTCGGCATGAAGGACGCCGGCGCGTGGCTGATCGAGCACGGGGCGGACGTGGCGGGACTCCTTACGGGCGAAGCGGATCCCGGGAGGCTGTCCGCGATGGAAGTGGAAGAGACGCTGAGGGAGCGGTATTCGTACTACCGCGACGACCTGGTGGTGATCGACTGGGATGCGGCGCTGATCGTGGATCCGGGCCAGGCCGCGGACGTCGTGCGTGTGTTCGAGCTCGCGAACCTGCAGCTGGTGGAGTACAGGCACTACGACCAGGAGCTGGACCGTGTGGTCGGAAGAGCCTACGACGACCTCGAGCGGCTGACGAGCCGACGGATGTTTTCTTTTCGCGCGGGCGACCTCCTGCGCGAACTTCGCGAGCTGCGCGTGAGCGTCTCCGAGGTCGCCGACGAGGTCGAAAACGCGACGAAGTACATCGGAGACTGGCACCTCGCGCGCCAGTACATGGGCTGCGCTTCCCGGTTCCACCTTCCCGAATGGCGGCGCACCGTCGAGGACCGCCTGAAGACCCTGGACGAACTTTACAACCTTGTCGCCGCCGAATCGTCCAATCAGAAGATGCTCATCCTCGAGATCATCATCGTCGTGCTCTTCGTCGTGGACCTCGTGGTTCTCGCGTTCGCGGCGGGCAAATGAAGCGAGCCATGCTGCTGCTGCTGGCCGGGACGATGGCCTTCGCGGGGTGCGTCAGCAAGCCGGCCTCGCTCGAGGACCGGGCGCTGAAACCGCTCGGGGCTCGCGCGGAGGAGTTTCGCGGCGCGGGCGGGCTCGAGGGAGCCGACAGGGACGCGTTTTTCTGGCTGCTGTGGCGCGCGGCCCGCAGGCACACGGTGAGCGCGCAGGAGGGCTCCTCGGTCGATGTCGAGGAGATCGAGCCGGACTTCCTCGTGAGGCGGGTGGCCCAGGCCCGCGAGGCCCAGCAGTACCCATGGGCGCCGCAGGACGAGGAAGGCTGGCGCCGCGGGATCCTCATGTACCGCGTCGGGACCGAGAAGATCTCGAACTGGCACCCGTGGTGGCGGCAGGACGAGGCGGTGCGCCAGCGCGTGGATGCCTTCGCCGCCGCCTGGCCCGCGGACCGCGACGGAACGCTGAAGGCACTTCTGCACTACCTGAACACGGACGTTCTCGCGGCGCGGGCGAAGCGCGTCGCACGGGGGCTGCCCGACCTGGACCCGGAGACCTGCCTGGCGGATGGAGGGGGGCGAGGGACGGACCTGGCGATTGCGGCGGTGACGCTGTTTCGCGCCTGGGGAGTGCCGGCGATCCTGATGCGGTGCCCGCTCGTGAATGGCGAACCGGGGGGCGATGCCTGGGTCGCCATTCCAGGGACGGACATCTGGCTTCGCCCGGCGGACCCGGCGCCCGCTTCGCCGGAGTATTTTGCCTACCGCCGCGGCGACAGGAGGCTGCCGAAGGTGTACGCGTGCGAGGACCGCAACGACTACCCGAACCTCGTGTCGCTGCGCGACGCGCTGCCGTTCAAGACCCAGTACGGTTTCGTGTGGCAACCGGCGGCCGACGCTTCGGCGCAGCTTCCGGGCGCGGTGCCCGTGGTGCTGCCCGGCATGCCCGAGCCCGCGTTTCTTTCGCTTTTCGCCGGCGGCGGGTGGCTCGATGTCGCTCCCGGCAGGCCGCAGGAAGACGGATCCACGGACTTCGGCCCCTGCGCTCCCGGCCTCCTGTACCTCCCGACCACCCCCGGCCCCCGCGGCATCCAGGCTCCCGCCGGCCCGCCGTTCGTCCTGAATCCGGACGGGTCGCGCACCGAGTACCCCGGCGACGGGGAGGAAATCGAGTGGGCCTGGACTGCGCCCCCGGACGCACCCGGCGCAAAGCCGTACGTCTGGGTCGATGGCCATTTCGCGATCGCCCACCTCGTCGATCGCGACGGGAAGCGCCTCCTGGCGGGGCCGCGGAACGCGATGTGGCTTCTGTGGCGCGAAGGGACCGAGAACGGAGGCCTCGGCAAGCCCGTGGGGCGGCCGTTCGTGGTCGGCGAAGACGGAGTTGCGCGGGAGTTCTAAGCCGGGCCGAGGAATCGTCCTCTCCTGTCTCAGCCGCTCGCGGCCCGGCTTATCCTGAGCGAGCCCGCAGGGCGAGTCGAAGGATCGCGTTGAAGCAGGACAGGTGGCATGGGAAGAGACAGGACCTTGTTCGCTTGATTCCTACTTCAGCCAGCCGTCCAGCGCCTTCTTCTGCTCCTCCGTCGGCTTTTCCACGAACTTCAGCAGGTGCGAGATCTTCTTCTTCTCCCGCAGCGTCACGGTCTTCTCGATGAGGCGCTCCGTGCGAAACAGCTGAAACGTGACCTTGTCGCCGGGCTTCTTCGCGCGGATGAAGGCCCAGAACGTTCCCCACCGCAGCCTTTTCCCCTCCGACGACACCAGGATGTCCCCTTCGTCGAACCCGGCTTCGGCCGCCGGGCCTTCCTCGGGGACGCGCGTGATCTTCACGAGGTCCTCGCCGATTCCCCAGCAGTCGAACCCCGGGTCGCTCTCGACGGCATCGACGTGGGCTTCGTACGTCACGCCGACGGACGGCATCACGTCCCCCAGCGGCAATTCCTCCGTGCCGTAGACGTACTTCGCGAAGAACTCCGTAAAGTCGCTTCCCGCCGCCTCATTGACGATCGCGCAGAAATCGTCGCCGGGGTAGCCCGCGCCTTTCGTCTTCTCGCCGGCGAGTTTCATGACGTCGTCGAGCGACTTCGCGCCCCCGGTGCGTTTGCGGATCTCCAGGTCGAGCACGACGCCGACGACGTGCCCCGAGGTGTAGTACGAAACCTCCACGTCGTCCCCGTCATCCGCGTCGTACCACGTGCGCCAGCTCGACGCCGCGGGGCTCGTCCGCTTGCGCCCGTCGCGCCGCATCAGGTTGTTGAGTTCTTCCTGCACGTAGTTCAGGTACTCCTGCCTGTTCAGAACGCCGCCGCGCTGCATCCCGAGCCACGCGTACGTGTTGGTGAACCCCTCGTGGACCCAGAGGTTCCGCGTCATCACTTCCTTCGTGTAGTCGAACGGCCCCAGCTGCGCCGGACGGATGCGCTTCACGTTCCACAGATGAAAGAACTCGTGCGACACGACGAACAGGAACCTCAGGTAGCGGTCCCGGTTGGGAAGCTCTTCGCCGTTGGCAACGATGGCGGTGGAGTTGAGGTGTTCGAGGCCGCCGGAGCCCCAGCGGGGGAACATGAGGAGGAAGACGTAGCGTTTGTAGGGAGGTGCGCCCATGGCGCCGAGGTGGCCGTTCACGATCTTCTCGATGTCCTTCACCATCGCGGCGCGGTCGCAGACGGGGTTTCCGTGGAGGACGACCTGGTGAAGTGCTCCGCCGGCGGTGAACTCGCGGACGTCCAGGTTGCCCATGAGGACGGGGGAGTCCACGAGGATGTCGTAGTCCGGGGCGGCGAAGGTGTTTTCGCCGGGGGCGGGATCGAGACCGGTGGCGATTTTCCAGCCGGGAAGAGGGTGGAGGCGGAGGGTCGAGGGGGTCTGGATGGCGCCGACGGGGTACATGCAGATCCATGAGGCGTGGAAGTAGGCGTGTTCGTCGGTGAGGTCGGCGCCGGTGGCGGTCAACTGGTGGGCGTACACGCGGTAGCGCAGGGTGATCGCGTTCGCGCCGCCGGTCCGCACGCGCCACGTCTGCTTGTCCACGAGTTCCCACTTGAGCTCGCCGGCGGCGGACTTCGCGGAGAAGTCGCGCACGTTCCGGGCGTGGTTCTGGATCTTGTAGTACCCCGGTGTCCAGGCGGGCATGGCGACGTCGATCGATCCGCCCTGCACGTCGCCGAGATCCATCGTCATCTCGAAGGTGTGATTTTCCGGCCGCGGGGTCGCGACGTCATAGGCCACCGTCAGTGCGGAAGAGGGGCTCATGGCGACCGCGAGGAGCAGGAGGCAGGGGAGGGAACGGCGCATGGGAGGCTCCTGGGGGTGGGTGGGGGCTTGCGCTCAGGGTGGGAAAAAAGATACGAAAGGAAAAACGAAAAATGAAAAAGGAAAAACGAAAAGAAAAACGGCCAGGCGCGCGATGCCCTGGCCGTGGTTTTAGTTTTTAGTTTTTACTTTTTCGTTTTTCGTTTCCTGGCCTCTTTGTCTAAGCATGTCTCCGCGCAACCTCAGCATCCTTCTCCGCCAGCTTCGCCGCAGCCTTATCCCTCTGCTCCACGAGCGCCTTCCTGAGCTTGGAATCCTCCACCGCGAGAATCTGCACCGCCAGCAGCGCCGCGTTCCTCGCCCCGTTCACCGCCACCGTCGCCACCGGCATTCCGCCCGGCATCTGCACCGTCGCCAGCAGCGCGTCCAGCCCGTCCATGATCCCCCCCGACAGCGGCACCCCGATCACCGGCCTCACCGTCCGCGCTGCCACCGCCCCAGCCAGGTGCGCCGCCATCCCCGCGCCGCAGATGAACGCCTTGCAGTCCCGCTCCTCCGCTTCACGCAGGAACTTGTCCAGCGCCGCGGGCGTCCGGTGCGCCGACAACACGCGGATCTCGTAGGCGATCTTGAACTCATGAAGGGTGTCGGCGGCCTTTTTCATCGTCTCGAGGTCGGAATCCGACCCCATCAGGATGGCGACCTGAATCTTGTCCATGGCGGGTTTCTCCTTGGGAAGGGCGCCGAGGATAGCCGGGGCGGGGAAGAGGTGTCCATTCCCGCGACGCCCGCCGAAGCCCCGAAGGGGCGAAGGCGGGCCCCGTACCCGTAAACGTGCCCGTGCCCCTGCCCGGTCGTGGTCCGGAGCCGAACGGCCGGTCACGGGCACGGGCACGCGCGCGGGTACGGGAACTGCGGGACGCTTCAGCCGCAACACCCCAATGTCCGATAATCTCTACAACGCATGCGCGCCGCGCCCCCTCTCTGCCTCCTCGCCGCCCTCGCCGGGTGCAACTTTCCAGACCCGGACCTGCGGCCTGCGCCGCCGAGAAGGGCGGCGTTTGGGGAAGCCGTGCATTGCTGGGTCACCGGCGATTCCCCGACCCGGCCTGTCTTGAAGGCGGGGATCCGCGCCTGGCGCGAAGGTCAGCACGTTCCGGTGAACTGGACTTACGCCGCGCCGGAGATCGAGGAGGCTGGTAAACCTGGTCGCGCATGGGAGCTTGATCTGGGCAAGGCCTCGGATCCCGACCTATCCGGCGATGGAAATTCACTCGTGCTCGCCTGGCAGGTGTCCGGCTCGGATCACGCGCAAATCTACCTGCTTCGCCGTACGAAGGAGTGGTTTACGCAGTCGCTGGTCTCTGAGGCCTCGGCTGTTGCGCGAGCGCCGAGCTTTGCGCCCGACGCCTCCCGGATCGCCTGGGCGGAAGTTGTCCCGAGTGAATCCCGGATCTGGGTGACGGATCTCGAGACGGGGCGGCACACCTTTATCACGCGGGGAGACAACCCCTCCTGGTCTCCCGACGCCCAGTGGATCGCGTTTGAGGACGGAACTCCTCCCTCCCTCTACAAGGTCCGCCCCGACGGCACGGAGCGCACGCGCCTCACCGAGCACCGCGACGCGCGCCGCCCGACCTGGTCGCCCGACTCGCAATGGATCGCCTTCGGCCAGTTCGACGCCGACGGCAAGCCCGACGACATCTGGGCCGTCCGCGCCGACGGCTCCCGCTACCTGCGCGTCACCTGGGACCCCGCCCCCGAATGGGACCCCTGCTGGGCCCCCGACGGACGCATACTCTTTACAACCATCCGCAACGGCTCCCAGGGCATCTGGGCAGTCGCTCCGGAGAACACGGAGTTGCTGAAATGAAAACGCTCATCTGGCTTCTCCCGTTCACCCTCTGCGGGTGCCTCGGCGAGACTTACCGCAACCCGGACCCGAACCCCTTCAGGTCCGTCAAGCGCGTCGCCGTCGCGCCGTTCCTCGATCGTTCCGGGTCCAAGGGCTTCGACGGAACGAAGGCCGGAGACGCCTTCGCTTCGGAATTGCTCATGCACCCGGGGTTCGAGGTCGTCCGCCCCGCGCAGGTCATGGAGGCGGCGGCGGGGAAGGGGCTGAAGCTGGAATCGGCGGAGGACTACCTCGCGCTGGCGAAGGCCCTGGATGCGGACGCGATCGTGGTGGCGGAAGTCACCGAGCTCAACACGTTCTATCCGCCCCGGACGACGGTGGCGCTTCAGTTCCTGCTGACCGACCGCGTCAAGACGCCTCCGGGGGATCTGGACAAGCACGTCCTGAGCGCCCGGCCGCTGGCGATCTCGCCGACGACCGCGCCGCACGTCGGCCAGTCGTTCGAGTTCGTCGCCGACGCTTCGAACGACAACACGAAGGACGAGCTCGAAGTCTTTCGCCGAGGCGCGCGTCGCCGACGACTCCCCCTGGCGCGACGGCGAGGGCGTCGCCCGCGCCCGCGAGCCGTACTGGCGCTTCGTCTGCGCCCTTCTCGTAGGGCACGTGCTGGACACCGAGCTCTCCCGCCGCCAGCGCGTCGAATCCAAGTGGTACAACTCGGAGAACCCATGACCTGGGACGAGGCCGTCGATTCCTTCCTCGAGCACCTTCGCCGCCGCAACGTCTCCCCCGAGACGTCGCGCGCCTACGCGTCGGACCTCGCCGGCATGGGCGAAACGCTCGGCCGCCCCGACCCCGCCACCCTCGACCCCCTCGCGCTCCGGCGCTTCCTCGCGAAACTCCGCGACGACGGCTTCCAGAAATCCTCGATCGCCCGGAAGCTGGCCTGCGCCCGCTCGCTGTGCCGCCACCTGCACCGCGTGGGCGTGCTCGCGGAAAACCCCGGCCGCGCCCTCCGTACGCCGCGCCTCGAGCGCCGCCTCCCCAAGGCGCTCACCGAGCCGGAAGTCGAGGAGTTCCTCGGCGGGCCCAAGGGCCACACGAAGGCGGCGAAGCGCGACCGCGCAATCCTCGAGACCTTCTACTCGACTGGCTGCCGCATCGCCGAGCTCGCCGCGCTCTCCCGCGAGGACGTAGACCTCGGCAGCGGCGTCGTGCGCCTCCGCGGAAAGGGCCGCAAGGAGCGCCTCGCCGTCCTCGGCGCCCCCGCGCTCGCTTCCGTCCGCACGGCGATGGAATCCTGGCCGGGCGGGGAAGCGGTCTTTGCAAACAAGTCCGGGAAGCGGCTGTCGATCCGGGGCGTGCGAAGGGTCGTGGAGAAGTACGCGCTTCGCGCGGGGATATCCAAGCGAGTGACGCCCCATACGTTTCGCCACTCGTTCGCGACGCACATGCTGGACCGGGGCGCGGACCTCCGCAGCGTCCAGGAACTCCTGGGGCACGCGAACATCCAGACGACGCAGATTTACACCCAGGTCACGACGGCCCGCATGAAAGAGGTTTACGGCAAGGCCCACCCCAGGGCCTCGCGACCCAGGGAGTGAGTTACTCTTTCAGGTACTTCTCCGCCGCCTCGCGCGGCGCCAGCTTGCGCGAGAAATCGCCGATGTCCGCCTTCACAACCCGTCCGCCCGCCACCCAATACACGGTCTTCGGCCCCGCCTCGATCCGCCGCGCCCTGAATTTCCCGGCGGGGACCTCCACGTCTTCCTCCCCCTTCACGCGGTACTCGCGCCACCGGAGAGTGAGGAATCGCTCGTGCATCGCCGTGAACGCATAGGCCCCTTCCGGCGATCCCGCCAGTGCGATCACGAGGCCGTCCGAGTTCGAGACGTCCGGCGGCAGCCACAGGTCCGGCGCGACAACCCGGTCCTTGCGCGCCTCCTCGGCCCCGTCACGGCGGGACGTCGTCACCCATTTGTCCTCGGTCGAGTCGATGCGCGTCTCGATCTGCAGCTGCGCCTCAACCGGTTTTCCCTTCGGGTCCTTCCCGGACTGCTTGAACTGGACTCTCTCGACATACACGTTCCGGGATCCTTCCATCGTGCTCGAGACAGAGGCCGTGCTGGAGGGGCGTGCCTCCGAATCCGACCAGGAGCCGTCCGCGCCCGTCACGATCTTCTGCCCCCCTACTTCCTTTCCCTGCGACTCCTCCACGTACCACGACTCGCCTGCAGCCCGCTTCCGCGCCCGCTCGACCAGGCCGGCAAGCTCCTTCCTCGACCGCTCCAGTATCTCCGCCGCCGGTGGCTCCAGCTCCGCCAGGGGAATGAAGCGCGTCGCGGCAAGCACCTCCACGCCGATTTTCATGCCGTTTTCGGCCATGCCGGGAAGGGTCGAGAGGTGGACCTGGGCCAGGGTGCCCGGAGTGGAGCGAGTGAACAGGAAGATCTCGTAGCTGACGGGCGTGGTCGCCACCGCCCTCGCGGCCGTGCGCCCGTCGGGGAGCGTGAATTCCTCGACCGCAAGGCTGCGGGACTTCTTCCCGCTGAAGCCCGCTGCGATGCTCCGCGCCGCGCTCATGGGGGCCCCGTTGAACCTGCAGTCGTCGTCCAGCGTCACTTCGAGGACCGCGGCCTGCCGGCTTGTCGGTCCCGCTCCCTCCGGAAGTTTCACCGACTCATCCAGGACTGCTGAGAAAACCGGGATGTCGGTGGAGGCCTTCCAGCCTTCCGGCACCAGGGTCCCGCGATTGCCGCCCTCGCTGAAACGGATGCCTTTGAGCGTCGGGACCGGGACAGGCGAGTAGCGCAGGCTGGAAGCTGTGCTCGCAAGGACTTCCATGGCGCGTCCCGGCGGGAGCATTGCCGCGTGAACCAGCAACCCCGCGTGCATGTTCCCGAGACGGAACTTCACGTACGCCATCTCGTACCGCGGCGTCTTGTCCGGGGGAATCCATGCCGTTGCCTCGGCGTCCTGGCCGGCGACGATCAGTTTCCTCGTTTCGCCCTTCTGGAAGCCCTTTGTCGCATCACCCAGAAGCACGGCGATGTAGTGCTCGCCACTGGCGAGCGGCGGGCCGATCAGGATGGAGACAGTTTCCTGGCGTCCCTGGACGTCCGCCGCACCGATCGCATAGGCCGCCGTGCCGAATGCGGAAGCCCCGAAGTACTCGTCAAATCCCTCGGGAAATGCGATTTCGAAGCCACCGGAGTGCGGCTGCGCTTTTCCCATCCGGATCGAGCGCTTCATCGGCTCCAGGCCGGAGAGCGCGGCGTCAAGGCGGGCCCGAACCGTTGCATCGTCCTTTGCGGAACCGCGGGACGTCACGAATAGTCCCGAGGCTTCGGCCGTCTCCAGGTAGGCGCTCGCTTCGAAGATGTCCCCGTACCGCGGCGACTTGTACTTTCCTTCGATCCTGAAGATGGCCCTGGATCCGAGCGTTCCCGGAGCCGAGGCGACGATGGCGAAGTCCTTGGTATCGGGTTCCGAGGCGAAGTCCTTTCCGGCGAAGTGACTTCCGATTTCGGCGGCGGGGCATCCGGGGGACATGAGGTGGACCATGAGGGCTTCGACGGGAAGTGAGACGTTGGCGGGTTTCCAGCGGGCGGCGAACCAGCGCCGGCGTGGATCGGCCATGGGGAGGACTTCGCGTTCCCAGCCTTCGGGGACGGCGATCTTGAAGCCCGCGGCGGGTTCCTCGACGGATGTCGTCTTGATGGGACCGACGGGAGGAGCCGCGGGACCGCCGCAACCCGGAAGGGAGGCGAGGGCTGCCACGAACCAGGCCACGGCAGTCTTCTTCACGCTCTGTCTCCAAAAAAAAAGGGCGACCGGGGGACACCCGGTCGCCCGTGGGACTGGTGGCTATCGCTGGTCTTTGGCCGCTTTCGCCGCCGCGGCTGCCTGGACCTGCGTGTACTCCATGACTTTCTGCTGCAGGTCGTTGGGCTGCTGGGCGGCCTGCATCATTTCCTGGAAGCCGATCTTCTTCTTGGTGAAGAGATCGAAGAGGTAATCGTCGAGCAGCACCATGCCCGCCTTGGCGCCGGTCTGGATGGCGCTGACGATCTTGTGGGTCTGGTTTTCGCGGATGAGGTGCTCGATGGCCGAGGTCATGATGAGGATCTCGAACGCGGCGATGACGCCGTCCGTGTCCGAGCGCGGCAGGAGCATCTGCGAAATGATGGAAACGACCGAGGTGGAGAGCTGGGCGCGGATCTGTTCCTGCTGTTCCTGCGGGAAGGCGTCGATGATTCGGTTGATGGTTCTGGCGGCGCCCGTGGTGTGCAGGGTGCCGAACACAAGGTGTCCCGTTTCGGCCGCCGTGATGGCCGTCTGGATCGTTTCGAGGTCTCGCATTTCTCCGACGAGCACCACGTCCGGGTCCATACGCAGCGCGCGACGGATGGCCTCGCTGAAGGTCCCGATGTCCACCCCCAGCTCGCGCTGGGTGATGATCGATTTCTTGTGGCTGTGGTAGTACTCGATCGGGTCCTCGATCGTGATGATGTGGCAGTCTTCCTCGGTGTTGATGAAGTCGATCATGGTCGCCAGCGTGGTGGTCTTGCCCGATCCCGTGGGGCCGGTGACCAGGATCAGGCCGCGAGGCTTGAAGAGCAGGTTCTTGACGCTCGGCGGCAGCCCGATTTCCTCGAACGACAGCAGCTTCGTCGGGATCAATCGCAGCGCGAGACCCACCTGGCCCTTCTGCATGTAGACGGCCACGCGGAAGCGGGCTTTCTGCTCGTAGGCAAACCCGAAGTCGCAACCCCCGCGTTCCTTCAGTTCCTGCTGGTGCCGTTCGCTCGTGATCGACCGCATGAACGCCACCGTGTCGTCATTCGTCAGCGAGGGCAGCTTCAACGGGCGAAGGTGCCCGTGCAGCCGGATGCACGGCGGCATCTGGACGGTCAGGTGAAGATCGCTCGCCCGCTTCTCGACGACAAGGTCCAGCAGCCTGTTGAGTTCGACGACCATGGAATCTCCCGGGAAAAGTGTTCCGCCGCTAGTAGGTGATGTCCTCGCGCCGGGCCAGGTTCAGAACTTCGGCGATCGAAGAGATTCCGTCCAGAATCTTTCGGACGCCGTCCTCGAGCAGGGTGGTCATGCCTCCGATGCGGGCCTGCTCGCGCATTTTGATCGTCGGTTCACGGCGGAACGTCATGTCGCGGATGATGGGGGACATTTCCATCAGTTCGAAGATCGCCTGCCGTCCCTTGTATCCCAGCTTGCACTGGTCGCACCCGATGGCGTGGTAGAGCGTCTTCCCCTCGACGTCCGCGGGCTTCAGGCCGATCGCGCCCAGTTCCTCCGGCGTCGGCTGGTAGGCCTCCTTGCAGTGCGGGCAGAGCCGGCGGATCAACCGCTGGCCCATGATCGCCTGCACGGACGAGGCCACGAGGAAGGGCTTCACGCCCATGTCCAGCAGTCGGGTGAGGGCGCCGGGCGCGTCGTTCGTGTGGAGGGTCGAGAACACGAGGTGTCCCGTGAGGGCCGCCTGGGTCGCGATTTCGGCCGTTTCCTGGTCTCGGATCTCACCGACAAGGATGATGTTGGGCGCCTGCCGCAGCATGGCGCGGATGATGCGCGCAAACGTGAACCCGATCTGCTGCCGCACCTGGGACTGGTTGATGCCGGCCAGCACGTACTCGACCGGGTTCTCCGCCGTGATGATCTTCACGTCCGGCTTGTTGAGTTCTTTCAGGGCCGCGTACAGCGTCGTCGTCTTCCCGGACCCGGTCGGGCCCGTGACGAGAAAGATCCCGTTCGGCTTCTTGATGATGTCCTGGAATCGCTTGTAGTCCTGCCCCGAGAATCCCATCTCTTCCATGCCGATCAAGCCGGTCTTCTTGTCCAGGATTCGCATGCAGATGCACTCGCCGTGCGATCCAGGGATGGCCGAGACCCGGATGTCCAGGTGCGATTCGCCGACCTTGATCTTGATGCGGCCGTCCTGCGGCTTGCGCTTCTCGGCAATGTCCATGTCCGCCATGATCTTCAGACGCGACAGGACCGAGCCCTGCAGCCTCTTGGGCGGCGAGTCCACCTCCTGGCACACCCCGTCGATCCGGTACCGGATCCGGAGCTTCTTTTCCATCGGCTCGATGTGGATGTCGGAAGCGCGGTTTCGGACCGCCTCGGCGATGATCAGCGTCACGAGGCGGATGACCGGCGCTGATTCCTCTTCCTCGACCTCCAGGTCTTCCTGGTTGCGGACGGCGACTTCCGACGCCGTCAGTTCTTCCAGCGCGGCGTCGAACTGCCCCTTCATCGCTGCGCCGCCGCCATAGATCCGCGCGACGGCTTCCACCACGTCCTCGCGGGTCGCCAGCACGCACTCGACGTCGGTATTAAGAATGAATCGGAGGTTGTCCAGCGTGAAGAAGTCGAGGGGGTCGCTCATCGCGACGGTGATCGCGCGGCCGTTCTTCTTGACCGGGCAGATCTTGTAGTCGTCGCAGACCTGCTTCGGCACGAGCTGCGTGAGTTCTGCCTCGACCTCGAGTTCCTCGAGGCGCATGAACACGAGATTGAACTGCTTTGCGAGGGCCTCCGTGATCTGGACCTGGGTGCAGACCTTCTGCTCGATCAGGATCTCGCCCAGTTTCTTGCCGGGGTTCTCGTGCTGCAGCTTCAGCGCGTCCTTGACCTGCTTCGCGGACGCCGCCTTCATCTCTTCCAGGATCTTCCCGAGCGGCTTGCGTTCGTTGATGCCCATAATCTGTGGCGCTTCTCCGGTGAGGGTCTTTCGGGACCTGTGAACGCGGGAGGTCGATTTTAGGACTGCGCGGATGCGAAGTCAAACGACGGTGAATAGTCAGGTCGGGGGAGAGGGGGCAGGAGTTTGACTCTCCACGGCGGGCGTGCTATTTTTTCGGCCCTTGCAATCCTGCGAACTGCACCCGGCCGCGCCACGAGGAACCCCGGAATGACCATCAGCCGTCCGGCGCTTCTCATGCTCGCCGCGACCCTCACGGGGTGCGCTTCCGGCCCGTCCCCCGAAACCGCGGGCCCGAAGCTCGGCACGGTGAAGGAGAGCTACGAGAGTTTCCGGGAAGCGGTCTCGCGGGAGGACTACGACGCGGCCTACGAGACGCTGTCCTCGGACACGAGAGACCGTTATCCCTCGCAGCTTTTCTGGATTGCGTTCAACATGACTTCGACGGGGCAGCGCTACCAGCGGCTTATCGCGGATTCGGCGCTGGTCACCTCGATCGAGAAATCGGATGGAGTCAGTGCCGTTGCCGTGCTCCGGGCGCCGGACAGGGAAGCGGACCTGGCGGACCCGGGACGAAAGCATTTCGAAATGAAGAGCTTTCGTGTCGTGAAGGAAGGGGAGCGTTGGCTCGTGCAGTTCACCCTCCAGGAGTTTTTCGGGATCCCGGAGGAGCAGTTCTTCGACTATTCGAAGGTTACGCAGAAGCGGGACTTCAGACACCGGAGATAGCATGGCGAAAAAAGCGGTCTACTGGTTCGGCGACGGGAAGGCGGACGGAAACTCGGAAATGAAGGACTTGCTGGGCGGCAAGGGGGCCGGCGTTGCCGAGATGACGAACGCGGGCATTCCCGTTCCGCCGGGGTTTACGATCACGACGGAGATCTGCACCCGGTTTTACGACAACGGGCGGAAGTTCCCCAAGGACGCCGAGCCCGAAATGTGGGCGGCGCTGGCGCGGATCGAGAAATCGACCGGCATGAAATTCGGGGACGCGGGGAACCCGCTGCTGGTGAGCGTGCGCTCCGGCTCGAAGTTCTCGATGCCGGGCATGATGGACACCATTCTCAACCTCGGCCTGAACGACGTCTCCGTCGACGGCCACGGCCGCCGGGCCAATAACCCGCGCTTCGCGTGGGACTGCTACCGGCGCTTCATCTCCATGTACGGCAGCGTCGTCCTGGAGATCGAAAAGGAGCACTTCGACCGCAAGCTGAAGGCGCGGAAGGACGCGAAGGGGACGAAGCTGGACACGGACCTGGGCGTGGACGATCTCAAGGGCGTGGTGGCGGACTTCAAGGCGGTGGTGAAGGAGCGTGCGGGGAAGGAATTCCCGCAGGACGTGAAGGAGCAGCTGCGCGGGGCGCGGGATGCGGTATTCCGGTCGTGGAACAACGAGCGGGCGATCGCGTACCGGCGGATGTACAGGATTTCGGACTCGATCGGGACGGCGGTCACGGTGCAGTCGATGGTGTTCGGGAACACGGGGCCGAAGAGCGCGACGGGGGTGGGATTCACGAGGGATCCCGCGAGCGGCGAGAAGAAGTTCTACGGCGAGTTCCTGACGAACGCGCAGGGTGAAGACGTGGTTGCGGGCATCCGGACGCCTCGGCCGATTTCGGAACTTGAGACGGAGATGCCGCCGGCGTTCGCGCAGCTGCGCGAGATCACCAGCCGGCTGGAGAAACACTACCGCGACGTCCAGGACTTCGAATTCACGATCCAGGACGAGAAGCTGTACATGCTCCAGACCCGGAGCGGGAAGCGGACCGGGCACGCGGCGGTGAAGATCGCCGTGGACATGGTGAAGGAGAAGCTGATCACGCGCGACGAGGCGGTGGCCCGCGTCGAGCCGGCGATGATCGAGCAGTTGCTGCACCCGGTTTTCGACCCGAAGAAGCGGCGGGAATTCCCGGTGGTGGCGAAGGGGCTGAATGCGAGCCCGGGCGCCGCGGCGGGAAAGGCGGTTTTCGACGCTCCGACCGCCGAGGCGTGGAAGGCGAAGGGCGAGCGGGTCATCCTGGTCCGCGCCGAAACCTGTCCCGACGACATCAAGGGGATGGCGGCGTCGCGCGGAGTGCTGACCTCGACCGGCGGGCGCACGAGCCACGCCGCGGTCGTCGGGCGGCAGATGGGCAAGCCGAGCATCGTCGGCTGCGGCGCAATCCATGTGGACGAGGACAAACGCCAGGCGACGGTAGACGGCAAGACGATCCGCGAGGGTGACTACCTTTCGATCGACGGGACGAGCGGCGAAGTGATGCTCGGCGACGTCCCGACTCGCGACTCCGACATCCTGGAGGTCATGCGCGGCAAGCTCGACCCGAAGGAAAGCGAGACCTGGCTGAATTTCAGCGAACTCATGAAATGGGCTGACGCGCTTCGCACCCTGAAGGTCCGCGCGAACGCGGACATTCCGCGTGACGCCGAGGCCGCGATCGCGCTGGGCGCGGAGGGGATCGGGCTCTGCCGCACGGAGCACATGTTCTTTGCCGCGGAGCGTCTCCCGATCGTGCAGGAAATGATCCTCGCCCACGACGAGGCTGGACGCCGCGCCGCCCTCGAGAAGCTCGTCGGCTTCCAGCGCGACGACTTCTACGGGCTCTTCAAGACCATGGCCGGTCGCCCGGTCACCATCCGGACGCTGGACCCGCCGCTTCACGAATTCCTCCCCAAGCGCGAAGACCTGATGGTCGAAGTCGCGGTCATGAAGGCGCTGGGAAAGGGTGGTCCGGAGCTGGAGAAGAAGGAGAAGCTCCTGCACCGCGTGGAGGAGCTGCACGAGTTCAACCCGATGCTGGGGTTGCGCGGATGCCGCCTCGGGATTCTTTACTCCGAAATCACGGAGATGCAGGCGAGGGCGATCTTTGAAGCCGCGTGCCTGTGCGCAAAGGAGAAGAAGCCGGTCGTCCCGGAAGTCATGATCCCGCTCGTGGGGCACGTCAACGAGCTGAAGCACCAGGCAGCCGTGGTGCGCCGCGTTGCGGACGACGTAATGAAAAAGCAGGGAGTGAGGGTGAAGTACCTCGTGGGAACGATGATCGAGATTCCGCGGGCGGCGCTCGTGTCGGGCGAAATTGCGCAGGAAGCGGAATTCTTCTCGTTCGGGACGAACGACCTGACGCAGATGACATTCGGTTATTCGCGCGACGACGCGGGCAAGTTCCTGCCGCTCTACATCAGCGAAGCCACGCGGATTCTCCCGGAGGATCCGTTTGTCTCCGTGGACAAGCCGGGCGTTGGCCGTCTCATGAAGCTGTCCGTAACGGAAGGGCGCGGCACGCGTCCCGACCTCAAGTGCGGCATCTGCGGCGAGCACGGCGGCGATCCTGAAACGGTCATCTTCTGCCATGAAACCGGGCTGAATTACGTCTCGTGCAGCCCCTACCGCGTCCCCGTGGCCCGCATGGCCGCCGCGCACGCCGTCCTGCGCGACCGCGCCAAAGCACCCACGAAGAAGCCTGCCGCCCGGAAATCCGCGCGGAAGGCGGGGAAGCGGAGGTAAAATTCACGCCTCATGGCCGCGGATAAAGACCAGACGATAGGACGACTTGCCGTCTCGCGAGGGATCATCTCGCAGAGCCAGCTCCGTCAGTGCATCGAGGAGCAGCAAAAGTCCGCACGTCCGCTTCCGCTGGCCGTGATCCTGCTGAAGAAGGGGTTCCTGGACGATCGCGATCTCGAGACGCTGATGGAGGCGTCGGAGCGCATCGCCGGGGCGAAGACGACGTCGCAGGAAAACACGACGCCGCAGGAGAACCATGCGGGATCCAAGGCGAGCGCCTACAGCGACGCGCTCGGATCCCTGATCGACAGCGGCGAGGGCAAGGCCATCAAGCCCGCCCAGCGGTCGAGGACCGTGGATGCTCCGGGCGGCATGGGTATCTCGGCCATGGCGGATGCCCTCGACACGCCGCCGCCACCCCGCAAGAAGGCACCCGAGAGTTCCGGCCCCAGTCTCCTTGGCGATTCGCTGTCGGCGATGGACGCGATGGACGCGGCGCCGAAGCGCAGGGGCGGCGCCCCTCCCGCGGACGACGCGATCGCGCCGGTCGCCCGCAGGAAACCGGCAGGGGAGGACGATGCCCCGGCGTCCTTCGAGAAAACCTCGGTCGGCACCGGGCTGGTGAATACGAATGCCCTTCCCGACCTGGACGACGACTCTCCTCCGCCGCCGAAGCGCGGCGGCCGGCCTGCGCCGGTGGAGGACACGCCGGCGCCCGTGGCCAGGAAGGGCGGACCTCCGCCCGCGGACGACGACATGATCGTTCCTGCGAAGAAGCGGCCGACGGAGCCGCCGAAGGTCGCCGATCGCAAGGACGACGGCGCTCCGGCGAAATTCGATAAGGTGTCGGTCACCAGCGGGCTCGTGGACACGAGCGCCCTGCCGGACCTCGACGACGAACCGGCCCCGCCGCCCCGGCGCGGCGGGCGTCCTGCTCCGGCCGAGGAGGCCCCGGTCGCGAAGCGGCCCGCGCCGCCCGCGCAGGACGAAATGCTGGTGCCGCCGAAGAAGGACGACGGCGCGCCGGCGAAGTTCGACAAGGTATCGGTGACGAGCGGCCTGGTGGACACCAGCGCGCTTCCGGACCTGGATGACGAGCCGCAGCCGCCCCCGAAACGAGCGGCGCGTCCCGCGGCGGTCGAGGAAGCACCGGTCGCGAAGAAGGACGACGGCGCGCCGGCAAAATTCGACAAGGTCTCGGTGACGAGCGGCCTGGTGGACACGAGCGCCCTTCCGGACCTGGACGACGAGCCCGCCCCGCCGCCCCGCCGGGCAGGGCGTCCCGCGCCGGCCGAGGAAGCCCCCGTCGCGAGGAAATCAGCGCCTGCGGCGGACGACGAGATGCTCGTTCCGCCGAAGAAGCAGGCGGGGCAGCCCGATGCGAAGAAGGACGACGGCGCGCCGGCGAAGTTCGACAAGGTGTCCGTGACGAGCGGCCTGGTGGACACCAGCGCGCTTCCCGACCTGGACGACGAGCCCGCTCCGCCGCCGAAGCGGGCGGGGCGTCCTGCGCCGGCTGAAGAGGCGCCGGTCGCCAGGAGGACGGCGCCCGCCGCGGACGACGAGATGCTCGTTCCGCCGAAGAAGCAGGCAGGGGCGCCGGACATGAAGAAGGACGACGGTGCCCCGGCGAAGTTCGACAAGGTGTCGGTGACGAGCGGCCTCGTGGACACGAGCGCTCTTCCGGACCTGGACGACGAACCGGCTCCGCCGCCGAGGAAGGGTTCGAGTCCCGCACCGGAGGCGCCTGCCGCCGGGAAACCCGCCGCCAGGCAGGGGACGGAAGAGTTTCTGGCCGAGGCGATGTCCTCGACGCGCAACGAGGCGCCCCCCGCCGCGGACTCTTCGCGGCGCCCCGACTTCGAGTTTCAGCTGATCGGCCCCCAGAGTGACCACTTCAAGAGCATCACGGTCCCCGAGGAGCCCAGGCAGGAAGAAGAAGGGCCGGAGGAACTCGAGAAGGCGCTGAAGGCAAAGCCGGCCGCTCCCGCGGAGGCCGAGGCTGCGTCGGACGCATCTTTCGAAGAGGTGGAGCCCGAGGCAGAAGTTGCGCCGATGGAGGAAGTGTCGCCTGAGGATGAAGGCGAGGTCAGGAAGGCGGAGGAGGCGCGGAAGGCTGAAGAAGCGCGGAAGGCTGAAGAGGCGCGGAAGGCTGAAGAGGCGCGGAAGGCTGAAGAGGCGCGGAGGGCTGAAGAGGCGCGCAAGGCCGAGGAGGCGCGCAAGGCCGAGGAGGCGCGCAAGGCCGAGGAGGCGCGCAAGGCCGAGGAGGCGCGCAAGGCCGAGGAGGCGAAAAAGGCCGAGGAGGCGAAAAAGGCCGAAGAAGCGCGGAAAAAGGCCGAAGAGACGCGCAAGGCCGAGGAGGCGCGCAAGGCCGAGGAGGCGCGCAAGGCCGAGGAGGCGCGCAAGGCCGAGGAGGCGCGCAAGGCCGAGGAGGCGCGCAAGGCCGAAGAGGCGCGGAAGGCCGAAGAGGCGCGCAAGGCCGAGGAGGCGCGCAAGGCCGAGGAGGCGCGCAAGGCCGAGGAGGCGCGCAAGGCCGAGGAGGCGCGCAAGGCCGAGGAGGCGCGCAAGGCCGAGGAGGCGAAGAAGGCCGAAGAAGCGCGGAAGAAGGCCGAAGAGACGCGCAAAGCCGACGAGGCGAGGAAGGCCGAAGAGGCGCGGAAGGCCGAAGAGGCGCGGAAGGCCGAAGAGGCGCGGAAGGCCGAAGAGGCGCGGAAGGCCGAAGAGGCGAGGAAGGCCGAAGAGGCGAGGAAGGCCGAAGAGGCGCGGAAGGCCGAAGAGGCGCGGAAGGCCGAAGAGGCGCGGAAGGCCGAAGAGGCGCGGAAGGCCGAAGAGGCGCGGAAGGCCGAAGAGGCGCGGAAGGCCGAAGAGGCGCGGAAGGCCGAAGAGGCGCGGAAGGCCGAAGAGGCGCAGAAGGCCGAAGAGGCGCAGAAGGCCGAAGAGGCGCAGAAGGCCGAAGAGGCGCAGAAGGCCGAAGAGGCGCAGAAGGCCGAAGACGCGCGCAAGGCCGAAGAGGAGGCCCAACAGGCCGCGGAAGCCCAAAAGGCAGAAGAGGCGAGGAAGGCCGAAGAAGCTCGCCAGGCGGAACAGTCCGCTTCCTCCGGACAGGACCGCCCCAAGGAATCCCGGAAGGCCAAGAAGGCGCGCAAGGCCGAGGAGGCGCGCAAGGCTCGCGAAGCGGCGCGGTTGGCGGGACTTCCGCCGCCCGGAGCCGACGCGGTCGGGGATACGCCTTCGTCGGGCGAAATGGCGTCGGTGCAGGAGGGCGAACTCGCCTCCGACGCGGGCTTGCCCGCCGCGCCCGAACCGCTTCCCTTGATCGAACGTCCGGCACCGGCGGCGCCGGGAATGCCGGACCCGGAAGTCAAGTCGGTTGAGATTGAGACGATCAAGCTGGATGCGCCGGTGGACGAGGTGCAGGAAGTAGCGAACTTCGAGGAGGTGACGGCGGAGGCGAAACCTGCCGAGGCTTCCGCCCCGGATCCCGCTGCGTCGTTTCCTCCTCCGTCGCCCGAGCCGGCGCCTGCGGCGGCCGAAGGGACGTCCACGGAAACGTACGGCGACGCCTCCCGCGTCGAAGAGTCGCGTGGGATTGACCAGGTGGACGCGGTGGAGGAGGTCAGCGGCGTTCCTTCCGACAGCCTGGGCTCCGAACCGCCGCCCTTTGCGGAAGCGGCTGCGGCTTCTGCGAGCGCGGTCTCGTCGGGCCTGGGGGCGGAAGGAGCCGTGGAGGAAGGCACGGATCAGGTGGTGCCGGTCGTGGAGTCCGGGGTGACGGAGGAAACGGAAGAGCCCCCCTCGCATCCTGCGCCGAGGACTGCCACCCAGCGCCTGGCGCCGGTGACGTCAGCGGAGAAGCCCGCGGAGGCGCCGAAGAAGAAGGGCGGATTCCTGAAGATCGCGCTGATCTCGATCCTCATCCTCGTCGTCGCGGTAGCGGGGGCGGTGTTCCTGCTTCCGGTTCCGCAGCTCAAGGACATCATGACCAAGCTGAAGCTGCCGCCGAATGTGCAGGACCAGGTTCTTCAGCTGCGCGGCGAGAAGCCCGCGCCGAAGACGCTGCCGAATCCGGACGGCCAGCCGCCCAAGTAACCGGTTTTTCGGCCGTTCCTGCCGATTCGCCGCG
Organism: uncultured Planctomycetia bacterium; assembly: GCA_963706735.1. Classification (GTDB taxonomy): domain Bacteria; phylum Planctomycetota; class MHYJ01; order WSZJ01; family WSZJ01; genus WSZJ01. Next base: position 1,918 of record CAVPNQ010000026.1, on the reverse strand, counting down.
AACTTCCCGCCCCTGCGGAGCGTTTCTGGAATAGCGTCCGCCCGCACCGCGTTCGCAATGAAGCGAACCGGTACAATGACCCGCCGCGGGGGGGCCACGGAGGCGACATGCAGTTCCAGCCCATCGGGTACCTGGAGTGGATGAAAGACCACTTCGGGCGCTACAAGCACGACCTGGCGAACCCCGCGGTCAAGCCGCTGAGGCCCGCCGATCTCGGCCTCACGCCGAAGGACCTGGAATTCACGGGCCAGAATTACCACGGGCACCCCGAGCTCCTGAAGGCGATTGCCGAGCGATTCGGAGTGGACCCGGCCAATGTCGTCCTCACCGACGGCGCTTCCATGGCGATCGCGCTGGTGTCCTTTGCGCTGTTCGAGTCCGGGACGCAGCTGCTGCTGGAAGCGCCGAACTACGAGCCGTTGTACCGGCTGCCGCAGTCGCTGGGCGCCGACGTGCGGATGCTGGACCGGACGTACGAGAAGGGATTCCAGATCGACCTGGAGTCGCTTCAGAGGAAAATCTCGAAGAACACCCGCGCGGTCTGGCTGACGAACCTGCACAACCCGAGCGGGGTGAAGACGGACACGGAGAAGCTGAGGGCGATCTGCCAGGTGGCGAGGAGCCACGGGGCGACGGTGATCGCGAGCGAGGTGTTCCGCGATTTCGTGTTCGCGGGGGAGCCTCCCGCGCCGGCGTTCAAGCTGGACCGGAGCGCGATCTCGATCGGGTCGCTGTCGAAGCTGTTCGGGCTGGACGGGCTGCGGGTCGGGTGGGTGCTGTGCAACGAGGATTTTGCGCGGCGGCTGGCGTCGATCCGAAACCACCTGTCGGTGACGGGATCGTTCCTGTGCGAGCAGGTGACGTTGTTTGCGTTCCGGCAGCTGGACAAGCTGATCGCGCGGACGCGAGGGATCGTGTCCGAAAACCTGCCCGTGCTGCGCGAATTCGTGAAGTCGCGCGACGACGTCGAATGGGTGCCGCCGGACGGCGGGACCATCGCATTCCTGCGGCTGCGGCACGGCGTGCCCAGCTGGGAGTTCACGCGCTTCCTGCACGAAAAGTACGACACGCTCGTCGTGCCCGGGGACTTTTTCTGGGCGAAGGGCTTCCTGCGCGTCGGGTTCGGCGGGGACACGGAGAATCTGAAGGCGGGGCTGAAGGTGCTGGGGACGGCACTGACGGAGTGGCGGCGGGTCCGGCACGTGGGCGGGTAGGCGCGGAAGCGGCGCGATCTGCGATAATCGCGGCGTGACCGCGACGAAGAAAACTGCGCCTGCCGCAGTCCCGAAGAAGCCCCGCCGCTGGCGGCGCCGGCTCCTCCTTTTCGGGCTCCTGCCGCTGGTCGCCTTCATGGCGCTGTTCAAATGGGCGATTGCGCCGGTCCTGATCCGCCAGGCCGTGATGGTGGCCGTGGCCGCGCGGATCCGCGGGCGCGTGGAAGTCCGCGGGGCGAGCCTCGGGTTTCGCGAGGTTGAGCTGAAGGGCGTTTCGCTGCTGGACGCGACGGGGCGCGTGGCGGGAACGGCGGAGGCGGTGGTGATCCGACTCGACCAACAAGCCAAAATAGAACCCAAAGACATGAAAATAAACGCACTCATCATCAGTGAAACCGCAGACAGCTACCAAGGCAAAAAGGGCATGGTTGAAAACCATCTCCTGACTTGTCTCGACAACGACCCGAATGCGCCTTTGAAGAACACCTTCGACTATGTCTGCACCCAGAAGAGGCCAAACGGTCCGCGGGCAAGCTCAAGCGGAGAATCATCGACTTGGCTGTTCATGATATCCAGTTTGCCTTCGGTGGTCGGTTACGCTTCAAAGGCGAAATCGTGAAGACTGCGGCTGCAGCTTAACCTCTGCCCCTCTTCGTCTGTGGAAAGTCCCGACATTCACAAGCTGTCTTTGATAGACTGGCAAC
>CAVPNQ010000025.1:0-20561 GCA_963706735.1 uncultured Planctomycetia bacterium | reverse complement strand
TTGGTCTACCCCTCGACCAGTCGTCTTGTACTCGTCCATGCGCATGCGCGCGGTCATGGCCGCGCCCGTCATCGCCTCGTGGCCGTCCCAGTCCTCGTTCTTGCCCTGCACGACGACCTTGCCGGTCCCCTTGGCCGTATAGCCGACCTTGTAGTACGCCTCGTCCGTGACTTCCTTCAGCCATGCGCGCGCCCCGGCGTACCCGTTCTTCGCGTTGTCGAGCCCCGCCAGGTCCGCGGCGTAGAGCGCCGCCACCCCCCAGGACGTCACGCTCGTGTCGTTGTCGCCGCACATCTTCGAGTAGCGCCACCCTTTCCCGGGGTTCTGCGCCGCCAGGAGGAAATCCACCGCCTTCTGTGCCGGCTTGCGAAGCGCCTCCGCGCCCGTCATGCCGTACGCCTCCGCCAGCGCCAGCGTCACGATTGCATGGTTGTAGACGTATTTCGAGCCGTGCCGTCCGCCCGCGCACCCCTGCTCGTCAAGCGAGGAGACCAGCCACTCGATCCCGCGGCGAACGACTTCTCCGGCCACGACCGGCCGCCCCGTGACCTCGTCCTTCCAGCTCCGCTCGGACTTCGGCGTGATCCCTGCCCCGAGGAACGACAGGACCGCCAGCGCGGTCACGCCGGCGTCGTACATCTCGTACCCCGCCCCCCCGCATTTGTCCCCGGTGCAGCAGCCGTCAAATCCGACCGTGGACCACCCACCCCCGCCACCCTGATGCCGCGCCAGCCACCGGAGCCCCGCGTCCACCGCCGCCTCCGCCTCCTCCGTCGACCCGGCGCGCTTCGCCAGCTCCGCGCGCTTCTCCATTCTCACCCGGAATCCCTCCGCTGCCGCCCCGGCGTAGGCCCCCGCACCTGCCTCCCTCGGTGCCACCGCCAGCGCTTCCAACTTCCCGATCGCCTCCGCGACCTGCCTGGCGCGCTCCGGCTGCCCCGCGCGGTCGCAGGCGTCCCGCAACCTCCTCAGGGCACCCAGAAGCTCCGTCTTCCGCACATCCGCGTCCCGGGACGCCTCGTCCACCTCCTTGCTGAGGTCGGGAAGCGCGTGCCCGCATTCCGGGCAGTACTTCCAGCCGCGGTCAACATCCTTGCGGCAGCCCGGGCAGGGATCGGCGAACGCAAACGTGGCGAGGAGCAGGAACGCGAGCGCGAAACGACGCATGGGAGCCTCCTGGAGGTGGGAAGCAGACGGAGTCCGGGCCGGGTATCAGAACGGAGGGGATCGGCGCGGGTTCGGTAAATCCTACGAAGTGACTTCTTCGCCCTCGCCGCCCGCATCCAGCCCGAACTTCAGGCATTTGCGGTACAGCGTCTTCCGGTCGATTCCCAGGATCTGTGCGGCGGCCTGCCGGTTTCCCTTCGTCGCGACGAGCACCTGGCGGATGTATTCCTGCTCGCGCTCCTCGAGCGTCACGAGCGGCCCGGCCTCCTCGACGACCGATGTTTTCTTTTCGACGCCGGGCGCGACCTTCAGGTCCTCCGCCACCAGCAGCGGCTTCCCCGTCAGCGCCACCGCGCTCTCGATCACGTGCCCCAGCTCCCGGATGTTCCCCGGCCACGAATGCGACGACAGCTTCTCCATCGCCTCCGGATGCACCGTCACGCGCTTCCCCAGCCGGTCCCCGCACGACTTCACGAAATGCTCCACCAGCAGCGGAATGTCCTCCCGCCGCTCCCGCAGCGGCGGCACCGTGATCGTCACCACGTTCAGCCGGTAGTACAGGTCCTCGCGCATCTGGCGCTTCGCCACCATCTCCTTGAGGTCCTTGTTGGAAGCGCTGATGACGCGGACGTCCACCCGGAACGTGTCGTTCGAGCCGACGGGCTTGACCTCGCCGTCCTCGATCGCGCGGAGGAGCTTGCTCTGCAGCGCTGGGGAAGTGTCCCCGATTTCGTCGAGAAAGAGCGTTCCTCCGTCGGCGGCCTTGAAGACGCCCTCGCGGTCGCCGGTCGAGCCCGTGAAGGAGCCCTTCTTGTGGCCGAACAGCTCGGACTCGAGCAGCGTCTCCGTGAGCGCGCTGCAGTTGACGGCCTGGAACGGCTTGCCGGCGCGCGGCGAATTCGAGTGGATCGCACGGGCGATCAGCGACTTGCCCGTGCCGCTTTCCCCCTGCAGCAGCACCGTGGACGGCGTCTCCGCGGCGCGCGCAATCATCTTGTAGATCTCCAGCATCGGCTTCGACCGCCCGATCAGCGCCTGCAGGCTCGCCCGCGCTTCCTCCGGCTTCGCCGTCTTCACCTGCCGCGTCATCTTCCGGATTTCCAGCGCCTTCTCGATCGTCCGCCGCAGCTCTTCGTACTTGAACGGCTTCGTCACGTAATCGAACGCCCCCGCCTTGATCGCGTCGATCGCCGTGTCGCTACCCGCATATCCCGTCATCAGGATCACGATCGCGTCAGGCGAGAGCCCGCGCACTTTCTTCAGCACGTCCAGCCCCGAGGCCGCGCCCATGCGGATGTCGCTGACGACGACGTCGTAGGGAAGCGCGGTGAATTTCGAGATTGCCTCTTCGCCCGATCCCGCCGTCTCGACGGTGTGGCCCCAGCGGGCGATGTTCTCCGCGACGATGTCGCGGTTGTCCTTGTCGTCGTCTACGACCATGACTCGCACCATGGGGGCATCATAGCGCGGGGGGCGGGGGAGAGGGAGGAACGGAGAGGCCGGGCACAAATCCCACGGGCTCAGGCTGCGTCGGCCAGGTGAAAGTGGATTAAGAAGCGTTTCTTTGGCGGGCCGACTCCGCCCGACCCCGCGGGATTTGCGCCCGGCCTGGGTGGCTATATCGCCTTCGAATCCGCCGGCTGCGCCGGGGCGGTGACTGCCTTCGCGAGCGCGCTTCCGTCCACGCGTTCCGCCGCGGGGAGCTTGATGGTGAACCAGGAGCCTTTGCCGGGCTCGCTCTGGACGTCGATCGCGCCGCCGTGGGCCTTGACGATTTCGCGGCAGATGGAGAGGCCGAGACCGGTGCCCTTGCCCGGGGACTTGGTGGTGAAGAACGGGTCGAAGATGCGGCGGACGTCGTCGCGGGAAATGCCCGCGCCGCTGTCGCGGACCTGGAGGCAGACCATGTTCTCCTGCACGGCGGTGAGCAGGTCCAGGGAGCCGCCGCCCGGCATCGCGTCCAGCGCGTTGTTCACGAGGTTCATCAGCACCTGCTCGAGCTGCCCGGGGTCGCCCGCGACGCGCGGAAGGCTCGCCGCGAGCGATGTCCGCATCGCCACCTTGCGCGCCCCCACCGACGGCGTCACCAGCGACACGATTCCCTGGACCAGCGCGTTCAGGTCCACCGTCACGAAGCGCGGCGCCGGCGCGCGCAGCTGCTGCAGATTCGACTGGATGATCCCGCTCAGCCGGTCGATCTGCGACCCGATCAGCTTCAGCCGCTTCGAGACGTCGGCGGGCAACGCGCCTTCCTCGCTCAGCAGCAGCTCGATGTGCCCGCTCATCGCGTTCAGCGGCGTCCCCAGCTCGTGCGCCATCGATCCCGCCAGCTGCCCCATCGACGCCAGCCGCTGCTGGTCCGACAGCTCGCGCTGCAGCCCGAAGAGCTTCTCGTTCGCGCGCCGCAGCTCGTCGTTCCTTCGCTCCAGCTCGCCCGTCGCCAGCCGCACCTTGTTCTTCAGCTGCTCGTTGAATCCCCGGATCTGGTCCATCAGCTTCCGGTTCTCCTGCGCCATGCTGTTGTAGATCAACGCCAGCTGCGCCACTTCGCCCGACCCGCCCCCCGCCGCAATCGGCTGCAGCTCGCCCTTCGTCCCCCGCGTCATCGCCCCGATCAGCCGCTGGATCGGCTGCGAAATCGCCTGGTTCATGTAGAAGAACAGGAACCCCAGCACCAGCGCCATGATCGCGATCATGAGGATGAGGAGAAAGCGGCTGCCCGCACCCTGGGCGGGCGGAGCCCGGATTGCAAAGTGAGCGACCGCCACGACGCCGGGCTTTCCTTCTTCGTCCGTGGAAGCGGCTGCGTCAAGGGACTTTGGCACCATCCCCATCAGCGGTACGACCACGAGCGCCGGGTCATCCCGCGGCTCGGGGCGCGGCACCGCCTCTTCCTTCAGCGCCTTCTCGTCGGCGGTCGAAGTGTCCTGGGGCGCGACACCGCTTCGCAGCCACGGGACGAGGACCCGTTCGCGTCGGTCGTTGGTGACCACCAGGAACACGGACAGCCCGTTGATGCGCAGTTTTTCGCGCAGGGCATCGACCTCACGGTCCAACTCGGCCTTCAGCGCATCCGCGGACTTGAGCGGCACCTTCAGCGCCTTCTCGACCGTTTTCCGGATCCGTACCTCTTCCACCCAGGACGCCAGTCCCGTCTTGAGCGACTCGGAGTCCCGGTCCCAGGCCTCGGAGGGATGGACGATGCGCGCAATCGCGCGGACCTGGCCGGCGGCGAACAGGGGAAGCGTGACCTCGACGAGGGCCGTGTGGTCGGAGCCCGGGCCAACCCCGCTCCGGCGGAACTCCAGGGGAGTGCCGGAAAGGGCGACCGCCTTCACGTCCGCGTCGGGCGCGTCCTGGACGGCGCCGATTTTCGCGACGAGCGAGATCTGCGGCCTCGAGGGCTCGGCGGCAGGGAAGGTCCTCCAGAACAGCGCCGCTTCGGAAAGCCTGAGGCGGGCGGCCAGGACGGGAAATCCGGCGCGGAGGTCTTCTTCCACGCCCTTCGCCGCGCCCGCCGAGGCCGAATACTCCTCGATCTGCGCCTTGCGGTAGCGCGTCATGACCCAGTCGGAAACCAGCGCGGCGGAATTCGACCGCTCCACCAGCCAGAGACGCTCTTCCTCCTGCTCGTCCGACTCCTTGAAATTCCTGTAGGCGACGCCGATCAGGAGGGGGAGGACCGCGAGGAACGCGATGAACGAGATCGTGAGCTTGAGGGATCGCGTGCGCGGGGGGCTGGCGTTGGGGGCCGCCTGGTCCATCGGGGTGACCTTATTCAATCAAATCGGCGGAGGCAGGGAAAGGCCGGCGGGGAAGAGACGCCTTCGACCAACAAAAAATCCCCCGCCTCGCGGCGGGGGATTGGGTGATGTCCGAATGCTTACTTCTTGGGAACCCGGTCCAGGATCGACTTTTCCATCTCGATCCACCGGTCCCTCATCTTGAACTTGTCCTCGTCCCAGTTCGGGTAGTTGGCGCGCATGTCCTTGATGCCCATCAGCGCCATCTCGAAGTCGTTCTGGCCGCCCTTCTCGAACAGGATCTTGATGACCAGGTACTTCGCGCGCCACCAGGCCTCGGTGTCCTTCTCCGACTTGCTGACGACGTTCGCGAAGATCGTGTAGGCCTCCTGCATGTAATTGGCCTTGTTCTCGCCCTTCGCCGCGAGCTTCAGGTAGACGTGACCGAGTTCCTCGTAGGCCACGAAGAGCCACGGCTTGGCCTTGAGCACGGCGTCGTTCAGCGTCTGGGCGCCCTTGTTGCGGAGACGCTCGGACTCGATCAGGGCCTCGTAGGCGTCGCGGGCGCCGTCCCAGTTCTGCGCGAAATCGTGGCACCAGGCCAGCTTGAGCAGCAGCTTGCTCGTGTCCACCCCCTGCGGCCGGCCCAGGACGTCGTTGGCGATCGGGTCGTAGATGCGCGCGGCATCCACGAAGATGCGCGGGTTCTTGAACTTGTCGAGGTCGTAGCTCGTGAAGGACTTGGAAGTGTCGATCTGGTTGATCGTGAGGCCGAGGTTGTAGATGCGGTCCGCGACCGACAGGGCATCCTCGATCTTGATCTTCTGCTTGGCCTCGATGCCGCTGTGGATCCAGTTCGCGTAGTACTTCGCCGCCAGCTCCCACAGCTTCATCGCCTCGGGCGTGATCTTGTCCGGCGTCGGATTCTCACCGGCGAGCTTCTCCGCGTCCTCGTCGCACTTCTGGCCGACCAGCTGGCAGGCTTCCACGGTGACAGGCGCCGCCTTGTACCGCTCGAGCAGCTTCTCGGTCACCTCGACGGCCTTCATCGTCTCGTCCATCGCCAGGTAGGCCGTGACCTTCTGCCGCCAGACCTTCTTCTTAACGTCGTCGGAGATGTCGGGCTTTTTGCCGTCCGGGCCGTCCGGGGGATTGTCGATCTCGTCCAGGACCTTGATGGCCTCCGCGAACTTCTTCTTCGCATCGTGCATCAGCACGTTCGCCAGCGCCTGCTTGCAGAACGCCTCGACCGCAGGGCGGTTCTTCTGGATTTCCTCGATCTTCGACGGGCCCTTCTTCACGTAGTCGATGTACTTGCGGAAGGACGACTCCGCCTTGTCGAACATGTCCGTCGTCGGCTTGTCCTTCGCCCCGCCGGCCCACGCCTTCTTGGCCTGGTCGTAGTAGCAGCGGCCCGCCATCACGATCGCCTGCTCGTACAGCTTCGCGTCCTCGGGGACCTTGGCGAATTCCCGCGCGGCATCGTCGTACTTGCCCTTCTGGTACAGCGCGTCGGCCACCAGGTATTGCGCGTTCTTCGAGTTCGGGTCGTTCGGCCACTTCGACGTCAGCGTCGTCAGGTTCTTCGAAACCTGGTCCTTCTCCCACGACTTCTCTTCGCCGATCGCGGCCGCAATCGTGTTCCAGACCTGCGCCGCGCGGAACGACGCCTCCGCCGCCTTCGCCCACTTCTGGTAGTCCGTCGCAATCGTCTCGTAGCAGATCACCGCGTCATACGGACGATCCAGGCGCTCGTACACCGAACCCATCTTCCACAGCAGATCGGGGATCGCGTCCGATGCCTCCGCTGCTTCCGCGGCGGCGATGCCGCCCTGAAGCGCCGCGATGGCGCCGAAGTAATTGTCCTCGTCCAGGGCCGCCTCGTACTTGATCAGGTAGAGCCCGAGACCTCCGCCAGCGCCTGAGGACCACTCCGCGACCTTCTTGCGGATGAGCGCCTGCAGCCCCGGCGACGTCGCCTGCTTCATGAGGTCCGTGCCGATCTTGATCGCCGCGTCCTTGTCGCCGGCGCCCAGCAGCGCGTCGCCCTTGACCAGGACGGCCGACACGCCCATGCGGTCCTTCGAAGCGTCCTTGATCAGCTTCAGCATGTCGTCGATCGTCGCGACCGCGTCCCGGAATTTGCGCTGCTCGTTGTACGTCGTCGCCTTGTAGTAGTAGGCGGTCAGGATGACTTCTCTCGCGTCGTCGGGCATCTGCACGCCCTGGAAGAAGTCCTTCAGCGTGATGGTGAAGTCGAAGCGCTGGTAGACCTTGTCGAATTCGCCCAGCTCCTTGTGCGTGAGCGCCCAGAAGATCGAGGACTCGAACGCCTTCATGCGGTCCTGGTAGTCGAGCTCGAAGTCCATGAAGGCCGCGACCGCCTTGTTCGCCAGCTCCGTCTTTTCCTTGCTGCCCGCTTCGTACAGCAGGCAGTGCGAATACAGCGTACGCGGGACGTTGTAGATCGAGTCCATCAGGTTGTAGCTGATGTCCTCTTCTTCCTTCACTTCCTCCGGGTTCGCCTGGCGGCCGTTCGTCTTCTGCCACCAGTCGTCCTTCATCTTCTTGTATTCCTTCTGGAGGCTCTCGAAGTAGCTCTCGGCGGCCTTGAAGTTCTTGTCGCCCTCGGCGATCAGGTCCGACTTCTTGGAAGAGTCTGTCGTTTTCTTGAGGGTGGCGACGATGAGGTCGCCCTTCTGGCGCAGGAGCACGCCGATCGTGAACTTCGCCTCTGGGGAGCGCGGGTGGCCGGCGTTGGCGCGGATGAAGTCCTCGAGGACCTTGATCGCCTTGTCCAGCTCCTCGGACGCCTTCGCGCTGTCTTCCTGCAGGGTTGCCGTCTTCGCGAAGATCTCAGCCTGGATCAGCTGGACGCCGGCCTTGTCCTCTGGGGACGTCTTGGGGTCGGCCTCGATGCGCTTGCAGTATTCCTGGGCCAGGTCCACGTAGCCGTTGTGAACCAGGGCGCGCGCGAAATCGACATCGTCGCCCTTGGCCCACGCGGTCGTGCAGATCGCGGAAGCGGCGACGGCGCCGGAGAGGAAGGGGCGGAGGAATTTCATTTCGGAGCTCCGTTTCCTGGGTTTACGCACTGCGGTGAAGGCCGGATTTTCTACCAGAACCGTCCCGGCTTCGCCAGTAACCGAGAGGCGCTTTGGGGGAGGGAAGCGCCCCTCGGTTTCGGGCCGGCCGGAAATGCAAACAGGGGGCTCCGTTGCCGGAGCCCCCTGTCGATGTCAGCGTCAGATCATCCTACTTGCGCTTCCCGCCGCCGAACGCGTTCTCGTAGCGGTAGTACACCTCGAGCGTGAGGACGTTGATGGCCGTCGTGTAGACCCGGCCGCCTTCGAAGCCCCACCGGTCCACGTCCACGTCCCACGAGCCGTCCGTGCATCCGTCCTTCTTGACCTTCTGCGTCGGCACGAGGGCGTTCTTCATGGCTTCGTTCCAGCCCTTCCAGTACTTGCCGTCCGGGCCGTCGTACTGGAACAGGGCCAGCGAGCCGTAGTACCAGTAGTAGTAGTCGATCTTCTTGCCGTTGAACTGGGGGAGATCGGCGACGAGGAGCTTGGCGCCGCCTTCAAGGGCGGGGTCCTGCTTGTTGTGATCGATGAAGCTGCGGCAGAGCATGCCGACCGCGGTCAGGGCTTCGTGGCCGTCCCAGTCTTCGTTCTTGCCCTGGACGACGACCTTGCCCGTGCCCTTGGCCGTGTAGCCGACCTTGTAGTACGCCTCGTCGGTCACTTCCAGGATCCACGCCTTCGCGCCTTCGAAGCCCGTCCGGCCGACGACCAGCCCGGAGATGTCGGCGGACTTCATCGCCATGACGCACCAGCCGGTGACGGAGGTGTCGTTGTCGCCGCACTGCTTGCTGTAACGCCAGGCCTTGTACGGGTTCTGCGCGGCCAGGAGGAAGTCAATGCCTTTCTGGGCCGAGTCCTTGAAGAGAGCGCTGTTGGTCAGGCCGTAAGCCTCGGCCATGGCGAGAGCGGCGATCGAGTGGTTGTACAGGTACTTGGAGCCGTGCCGGCCGCCGAAGCAGCCTTCCGCGTCCTGGTTGCTGATGAGCCACTTGATGCCGTTCTTGATGACTTCGCCCCAGCAGACCGTCTTGTTCGTGTGGGGATCGACGTAGGTTTCCTTGGTGAGGTGCGTGTAACCGGCGCCGAGGAAGGCGAGAAGGGCGAGGCCCGTGTTACCCGCGTCGTACTCGTTGTAGCCGGGGCCGGAGCACTTGGTGCCGGCGCACTGCGCGTCGAAGGAAGCCGTGGACCAGTTGCCGCCGGAGCTCTGATGGCGAGCGAGCCAGCGAAGGCCGGCCGTCACTGCCGATTCCGTGCCGCCGGGGCCCTGCGAGCCGCCGCCGCGCGCGACCAGGTTGCGACGACCGCCGAGGCGTCCGCCGTACCGGCCACCGCCACCGCCGCCGCCGCCGACGCCCATCGCGTCGTAAACGCCGGGCGCCTTGCCCGGCTGACGGCCGCGGATGCCGCCGCCTTCACCGGGCATCGCCGAGAGGAATTCCTCGGAGTCGCCCTTCATCTTGCCGTAGTCCTCGTTGTCCGCCGATTCGTTGTGGTCGGATTCTTCGGCGTCCGGGAAGAAGATCGCGGGCTCGTCCGTCGGCGCCGCATTCTCCTGGCCGACCTTCGGGATGCCCTTGCGCTCGAACACGTCGCGCGGCCGCTCGAGGTCGAGCTTCTTCTCGACCTTCGCGGACAGCGGGATGATCGTCGGCTCTTCCTTCAGGTGCACTTCCTCCTTGAACGTGATGACCGTCATGCCGGCCAGCACGATGAGGTGGAAGGCGATCGAGATGAGCCACCACGGCGTGTTGCGCACCTGCTCCTCGACCCACGAGGAGAAGGAGAACTGCCCGCCGTCCGGCGGTACCTGAGCACCCTGCTGGTACTCGTCGCCGTACTCGGGTTCCTGCTCCATCGGCTGCTGTCCCCTGGGCATGTTCCGCTCCCTGCTAGGCGTTAGAGGAAACCTCGGTTTTTTTCTGTTTCGATCCGCCGCTTCTCCCCATCAGGAAGACGGCGGCTACCAGCACGACACATCCTGCGATCACTCCGATCAGTACGGCCGGGCTCCAGATCCCACTCGTCTCCGTCCTCTGGACCTTCGTCACGCGTTGCGCAAGAAAGTAAGGAACCCGCACGAACTGACCGTCCTTCGTCTCGTACTTGTGCGTCCGGATAAAAACCCCGTCTGCCTCAACCGATTGCCGCAAGTCTATCCCGTCAGGCCTCTCAAGCACATCCACTATGCATCCCCTCGTCCCAGAAAGGTCTACCAAGTAGAGCCTGTAAACGGAATCATAGGGGCCCTGGTTCGATTCGAGTCGAATATTCGAAAAGACCTTATTCACGAGCCCGGAAAGACTTACGACGTTTCCGCGATGTTTCGCGGGATTTTGCAGGATGTCTACGTAGTCAAACTGCTCCGCCGCCCTCAATCCCTCCCCCGGCTTGAAGTTCGCAATGTGCCTGACCAGGTACTTGAACCCCTTGTCCGACACCACGTCGTCCAGCGGCGCGTCGTCCTTCTCCTCCGCCAGCATGTTGTCCCACTTCACCTCCGCCCCCTCAACCCCGGGCTGCGGCCCCGCCTTCAACGCCTCCTGCCTCTTCTCCCACGCCTCCTGGTCCCGGCGGAGCACTTCCGCATTCCGCCGCTTGTTCCAGTGATACTGCGCCACCGCCGCAACGCCACAAAGCGCCAGCAGCGCAAAGATCACCATCCGCTTGACCTCGCTGACCGTCGAAAACGCGTTCCGCGCGTTGTACCGCGCCTTGATCTGGTCGATCTCGGCCTTCCGCGCAGGATCTCGCGGCGCGGCCGGCGGAAGCGTCGGTTTCGGTTCGGTCATCGTGGCGCTGGGGGTGTTCTCGGGCATGAGGGTTGTTACTTGGCGGGCATGGGGCCCGCGAGTTCAACGTGGTCGATCCCGGCCGCTTTGCACAGGTCGAGGACATTGATGACGTCTTTCCAGGGCACGTCCGGAAGCGCGTCGATGATCGCGTTGGCCCGCGGCTCGACGACCCGCTTCCGTTCAAGTCCGGTCCGGATCGCGGCGACCAGATCCGCATTGTCGGTGTACCGGGTCGAACCGACCGAGCGTACTGAAGTCTGAGTCGCCGAATCCCAGGACATCAGGACTCGCACTTCATCTACGACGGGATTCACCACCTCGTCGGCGACATTGGTGCTTTTGTCTTTCGGCAACCAGCTCTCGATCTTGCCCTCGAGCTGTTTGAAGTGGAACGAGCACATGAAGAAGATGCACAGGCAGAAGATGATGTCCACCATCGGTGCAACGTTCAGAGCGACCGGGTTGTCCTCGCCGGCGGAGCCGTGGGCCATGTCCGTTCCTCCGATTACCGCGTGCCGAGGGGAGCGGCCGCGCCGCTCTCGACCTTGTAGATCTTCGCTTCTGCACAGGTCCTGATGACGAGCTGGACGACGCCGTACGGGGCCGACCGGTCGCCGCGGATCATGACGGCGCGCTCGCTGAATCCGCCGGGAAGCGGCCTTCCGGGGTCGCCGTCGGCGACGAGGAGGGCGCGCAGGCGGCCGAGGTCCTGTTCGTTGCGGACATCGAAATCCTGGCCGCGCACCCCGACGGCCCAGTGCGACTCGTTCCGGCACACGGCCTTCGCGGCGAAATCGGGGCAGCCGCGCGTCGCGTGGTACACGTTGACCGTCGTGCGGCCTTCCTTCGGAGCGTCGCCTTCGTCCTTCGATATCGTCGCCGCCGTGGGCAGCTCGACCGCTTCGAGCTCGCGCTGGCCCATGTCGGCCCCGAGCATGAAGAACAGCAGCATGAGGAACATGATGTCGACCATGGGGACGAGGTTGATGGCCGTAGCCTCCTCGACGCTCACGGGCTGGATCTTGTTGGCGCTCATCGCTTCGCTCCGGGGGAGGGCCGTCCCCCGGCTCGCGCCGGGGGACAACCGCTTCAGTTCGTCACTACTTCCACTGGCCGGGCATCGGCGCCGCCAGTTCGACCTTTTCCAGCTTGTTGCGCTTGCAGATGTCCATCACCAGGATCACGTCCTTCCAGGGCACGTCCGGAAGGGCGTCCACGATCACCGGCGTTTCGGGCTTGCCCAGCGACTTGAACTTCTCGATGCGCTCGACCAGGATCGAGCCGAGCTCCTCGTCGGAGTTCACCACCTGGGCGTTCACCTTGCGCGTCGTCGTTCCCGTCGTCCCATCCCACTTCATGAAGACTCGGACCTCTTCCAGGATCGGGTTCGGCACCGGGTCGCCGAAGACGCCCTTGTCCTTGGGAAGCCACGACTCCATCTTTCCTTCGAGCTGTTTGAAGTGGAACGAGCACATGAAGAAGATGCACAGGCAGAAGATGATGTCGACCATGGGGGCCACGTTCAGGGCCACCGGGTTGTCTTCGCTTGAGCCGCCATGCGCTGCCATGTCTGACCTCCCTTGGTGTTACCTGAGGCTGCTGTTGTCGGGCTGAGGCTGCGCCGCGCCCGTCTCGATCTTGTAGATCCCGCACTCCGCAGCGAGGTTCATGACGTGCTGGACGGCGCCGTAAGGAGCCTTGCCGTCCGCGCGGATCATGACGAGCCGTTCCGACACGCGGTCCCCGATCGACGCCTTGCCTTCCTCCGAGTCGCGCTTCAGCAGGCCCCGCAGCTTGTCGCGCTGGGCCGTGTCCTTGACGTTGTAGTCATGGCCACGGATGCCCACCTTCCAGTGCTCGTCGTTCCGGCAGACGACGTTCAGGTCCTTGTTGTCGTACTCCGCGCACGACACGCCGCGCTTGAGGTCGTGGTAGACGTTGATGGTCGTCCGCCCTTCCTTCGGCGCGTCGCCCTTGTCTTCCTTGATGGACGAGGCGAGCGGGAGAGTGACTTCCTCGAGCTCGCGCTGGCCCATGTCGGACCCGAGCATGAAGAAGAGCAGCATCAGGAACATGATGTCGACCATCGGCACCAGGTTGATGGCTGTGGCTTCTTCGACGTCCGGGGGTTTGGCGAGTGAGTGGTTCTTTGACATTCTGGTCTCCTCGTGGCGTCAGGGTTACTGAGCCGGGTTCTCCATCACCGAGCGCGACAGCAGTTCGCCGGCGATCGTGTTGAGGGACAGGGTGGTGCCGGAGATCTTGTTCTTGAAGAAGAACGCGACGGTGAGGAAGACGATGGCGGCGAAGAGGCCCATCGTGGTGTTGACCAGCGACTCGTACACGCCCGTGGCGAGGTCGGCGGGCGTCGGCGACTTCATCTGCTCGATCTTCTGGAAGGAGCTGACCATGCCGGTCACCGTGCCGAGGAGGCCGAGCAGCGGCGCGATGTTCCCGATGAGCGCCAGGTAGGAGATCTTCGCGTTGAGGCGGAAGGCCTCTTCCGCGATCGACTCCTCCATGCCCTTCTTCATTTCTTCGTACCCGGCTTCGCCGCGGACGACGGCGCCGGCGACGATGCGGGCGAGGTAGGAGCGGTCGGCGTCGCAGACGGAGAGGGCCTGCTCGAAGTTCTTTTCGGCGAGCAGGGTTTCAAGCTCCGAAATCAGGTGAGGAGGGCCGAGTTTTTCCTGCCGGAGGTTGACGGCGTACTGGATCGTGAGGGCGGTACCGGCGACGGACACGATGACGAGCATGATGCCGACGATGCCTGTCGTTTTGAAAAGGTCGAACCAGGACTTCTTTTCGACGTTCTCATTTTCCTCACCGCTGGCGAAGGCGGCGCCTGCGCCGATGACGGTGATGAATGCCACGAGGGCGACGACGGCGATGACTTTCCTCCAGTTCACTTGAAACCTCCTCCGGGAAATGGGAACGGGAAAAGACTACGGGTCGCGGGAAGCCATCGCAAGGGGAGTGCCGTTAGTAGTGGAATGTTCGGAATAGATGCAACTCGTTAATTTCCAAGTGGTTGTGTCTTCCAGGAAAGTGACCTGCGACGGCTGATTTCGGGCCTGGGAATGGGGCAGGGTGCCACACGAATTTTCTGTGCGGTCGCAAGTCATAACGCTGAAATGCTTTGCGGCAAGACTGCGCTTCCGGGGCATTCCGCCCCAGTTGACCACGGGTTCACCAGCCGTCGAGCTCAAGTCCGGCGGGCCTGAACGCCGATAAAATTGCATTTCGGGGCTCCGTGGTTTATAATTTTCATGCATTTGATGCCTGCTCGAACTGCGGTCCGCGGTTTGCGTCTGTCGTCCTCTGTGCTTTTCGCCGTTTTGTCCGGTTTTTCCCTAACCTTTTGCCGCAGAACGCGCTTAGTACGTTGAAGGCTCTGCGGACGGTCGGGCAAAACAGGACAGGTGTGCAGGTCGCGTGCACAAATGCGACCCGCCGTTGGGAGGCTGCCATGCCCAGGATCGGCGACAGGATCAGCGAATACATCCTCACGGAAAAGTGCGGCGAGGGCGGTTTTGGCGAAGTCTGGAAGGCCAACCACCATATCTTCGCCGCAGACGCCGTCGCGGTGAAAATCCCGACGGACTCCACTTACGTGGACTTCCTGCGCAACGAAGGCGTCATCCAGCACAACCTCCAGCACCCCCACATCGTCCGCACCATCGGCCTCGACCCCAACGCCAAACCCCCGTACTTCGTCATGGAGTACGTCGAGGGCAAGGCCCTCCGGGCGCTTCTCAAGGAAAAGGGCCGCCTGGCGTTCCGCGAAGCGGCGGACATCGCGATCCAGATTCTCGAAGCGCTTGCGTTCGCCCACGAGCGCGGCGTGACCCACCGGGACCTGAAACCGGAGAACATCCTCCTCTCCCTGGCGGGTCCGGCAGCATGCGAGCGCGCGGCGCTTCACCAGACCCTGGGCGGCGTGTGGCGCGTGAAGATCTCGGACTTCGGCCTCGGCTCCGTGGCGCGCGCCGTGACGCACACCATGTACCTGTCGGGGATCGCGAAGACGCAGGCCGGGATGGCCATCACCGGCACGATCGAATACATGTCGCCGGAGCAGCGTCGCGGCGGCGGCGAAGCCGATCCGCGCGCCGACGTCTACTCCGTGGGCGTCGTGCTCTACGAGATGCTCGCCGGCGACATCCCCGTCGGCGCCTTCCGCTACCCGGCCCAGCTCCGCAACGACGTCCCCTCCGAGATCGACCTGATCATCCGCGGCTGCCTCCTCCCCGACCCCCGCGAGCGCTTCGCCTCTGCCCGCGAGGTCCTCGAGGATCTCGTCGCGGCTGTGGAAGGGCGCCCGATGTCGCACGTCGCGCGCCTCCTTCCGTCCGAGCGTTCGTCCTTCGACCCGGTTCCGCTCGCGCAGCTGGCGCCGATGGGCGTGTTCACGTTCCGCGGCGGCGCGGAGGCGGCGACGGTCCAGGAACTGGCGAACGCGGCCGACGCGAACTGGGAGGATGCCAAGCACCATCTCTACTCCGGCGATATCGAGTCGTGGCTCCGGCGCGTCGGCGAGAAGGACCTCTCGCGCAAGGCGATGGAAATCCGCGAGACGATCCCGGACCGGAACGTCGGACTCGAGGGCTTCCTCCAGGCCACCGGCCGCGTCGCCCGCCCGCGCATCGAGCTCGACGTCGCGAAACTCGACTTCGACGACGTGCCGCGCGGCCTCTCGCGCCGCACGCGCGTCTTCGTCAACAACCTCGGGCGCGGCTGGCTCAGCGGGACCGTCGCCTCCAGCCATCCCTGGCTCAAGGTCCTGACCCCGCAGTTCCAGGGCGACGACGTCCCCGTGGATATCCTCGTCGATTCGGACAAGCTCAAGCCGGGCGAATCCCACACAGCGAACCTCCTGTTCCGCTCCAACGGCGGCGAAGCCCAGGTCCCCATCACGATCCGCGTCGTCCCGCAGCCGGCGAAAATGCGCGTCGAGGAGAAGCGCCTCTACGTTTCCGCGGGCGGCCGCCTGGCCGACGGTTCGGTGCACGTCGCCAACGACGGCGACGCGCCGCTCACCGTCAGCGCGACGGCTCCGTACGACTGCATCCGCTTCCAGGAATCCTTCCCCCTCAGCGTCAATCGCCGCTTCCGCCTCGGGTTCTCGGTGGACGTGCCGAAGCTGCGCGCGGCGACGGGGGGAAGCGACCGCGTCGAGGTCCCCGTGACGATCACGGGGAACGGAGGCACGTCGATCGTCCCGGTCCGCATCCAGGTTGCCGAGGGCTTCCCGCTCGTGTCGCTCGCGCTGGGCGGCGCGCTCGCCGCCGTCCTCTATGCCATGGGGCTCGCGGAGAATTTCGTCTTCCACCTCGTTTACCTCTTCGGGCTCTTCCGCCTCCTCTACAAGATGAGCCAGCCGTCGCAGGCGTCGGGCACGGAGCCGATGCTCGTCGAGCGCGCCGCGGACCGCGGCCGGTCGATCGGCTTCTGGGGCGCGTTCTGCCTCGTCGGGACGATCCTGCTGATCGGGGCGCAGGGGAACGCGTGGGGAAGGCGCGAGGCCCGGCAGGGAGCACCCCGCGCGGTCTGGGGTGGCGAGCGGCGTTAGCGATTCCGAAACGACGAACCGGCCCGGGGCGCTTCTCCCCCGGGCCTTTTGTTTTGGATTGCGCTAGAATCCGGACATCACCCGATCGGGAGACCGTCCATGAAACTCCTCGCCGCCCTCCTTCTCATGTCCGCCGTCGCCTTCGCGGACCCCTGCGCTTCCTGCAACACCGAAGTCCCCGCCGACGCCAATTTCTGCCCCAAGTGCGGCGCCGCGAAGGCGACCGTCTCGAAGAAAGTCGAGGAAGCGGTCAAGGCCGCGGAGGCGAAGAAGCGGGAGTTCATCGCGTCGCTCGAGACGCTTCGAAGGACCTACGACGACGCCGGCCAGGCGCAGCGGGCCGCGGAGATCGACACGCTGATCCGCGGGCTGGAAGAGACGGGGCTGGGGGCCGACGAAGGCGGGATGACGGGCGGCGCGGCGGCGGCGGGCGCGAAGGCGGGAGGGAAGAGCATCAAGGAGGCGAACGACCTGTACGAGTCGGCGAAGCTGTACATGTCGACGGTGAATCCGGCGAAGCGCGGGGGGAACCTGGGGATCGCCATCGACAAGCTGCGGGAGATCGTGGACAAGTACCCGGATTCCGACAAGGTGCTGGACGCCTGGTACAACATCGGGCGCTGCTACCACGACGGGTACGTGCGGCGGTACGAGGACGCGGTGAAGGCTTACGACAAGGTGAAGGAGCTGGACCCGAACTACAGCGGCGACGCGCGGATCTACGCGGCGCAGATCGTGGACAAGCTGGGCCGCTACAAGGAGGCGTACGAGCGGTACGGCGACGTGATCGAGCACGACGCGAACGTGAAGAACGTGGAATGGGCGAAGGCGCGGCGGGCGAAGCTGGAGCCGTACAAGTAGGTCTAGCGTGCGGAGAGCCGAAGCGCTCGCCGAGTCGTATCGGTGACGCGGGCGTGGTGCGCAATGCGGCGGCCGAAGAGCCAGACGATGGCTCCGTCTGCGCTGCGCACGACGAGTTCTTCCGAGCGGCGTGAGCGGGGCACGCCCAGGTCCGAGAGGATGTCGGCGATCTTGCGGGAGCCCGGCGCGCCGAGCGGGCGCATGCGCTCGCCGCGGCGCGGCGCGCCCACGGTGAGGGGAGCTGCGACCGCATCCGCGTCCAGGACTTCTTCGCCGACAGCACGCTCTGCCACCAGATCGATTGCGTTCCTGCAGGGCCCGACCGCCGCCCGGAACTCCCGCCCGGATCGGGCCATGCGGCATGCACCCGGAACCGTGAGGATCTCCTCCGGGTCCGGGGCGCGCTGCGGGCCAACGATGCGGATGAACTTGCCTCGCCGGTTCGCGGTCCATCCGCTGCCGAGCAGGGCGATCCGTCGCGGAGGATCCTCGAACAGCCGGTCGAACGCCTCGCGATGTGCCTGCGTGAGCGCATGGCCCGCCGGCAGTTCCCGACGGAGAATCTCATGACGCACCGCAGATGGAGAACGCGACAGCGGGCTCGACATCAACCCTTCTTTCCGTTTCCAGAGCCTGTGTTGAATCCGGGCCAGCTTCTCGACAATCTCCGTGAGCCCCGCCGCTTCCTTCGCCAGAGCCGCCAGGTGGACCGCCGCCCCGGGGCGCGCCGCCTCCAGCGCGGGCAGCACGTCGCGCCGGATCCTGTTGCGCGCGAAGCGAGGATCGGCATTGGAGGAGTCGACGACGACTGGAAAGCGGTGGCGTCGCAAGTAGGCGAGAACTTCGGCCCGGCGCACCCCGAGGAGCGGGCGGACCAGGCGGATGCCGGGAACAAGGTCCCGCGACGGGAGGATCCCGCGCAGTCCCCGGGTTCCGGCGCCGCGCGCCGCTCGATACAGCACGGTCTCCGCCTGGTCGTCGAGCGTGTGGCCCGTTGCAACGCACGCCGATCCCGCGCGAAGCGCGGCCGCAGCAAACGACCCTTCCCGTTCGCGCCGCGCGGCGGCCTCGAGGGACGGCCCGCGCACCTGGACGCGCACGGATTCGAAGCCGGCGCCGACCTTCGCCGCGGACTTCCTTGCCTGGCGTTCGTCGCGGTCCGACTCCCTGCCGCGAAGCCCGTGGTTCACGTGAAGGGCCAGCGGCGCGAACCCCGTCGCGGCCAGCGCGGCGAGAAGCGCCGTCGAATCCGGTCCTCCGGAGAACCCGACGATGACCCGCGCGCCGCGCTCGACGCCAAGCCGCTTCATTGCGCCCAGCACCGCGCGCTCGAAGGCGTCCACGGGCTACCGGATCGCGGTCGGCACTTCGACCGTCGTCAGCGCGCGGAGGGTCCAGCCTGCGAGGACCTGCTTGAAGGCGCCCTGGGCGGTGCTGATGGCGCGCTGGAGGGAGCAGTTATGGTCGAGCATGCAGGCGGAGCCGGCGGCCTCGGGTTTGAGGCAGGGGTTGAAGAAGAGCTGGCCGTCGACGGACTCCATGATTTCGAGGAGGGAGATGTCGTCGGGGGGGCGGGAGAGGGAGAACCCGCCGGCGAAGCCGCGGTGAGAGCGGACGAGCCTGGCGGTGACGAGCCGCTGGAGGATCTTCCGGAGAAACGACTGGGGGATCCCCATCTTCTCGGAGATCTCGTCCACGTGGCACATGGACTCCCTGGAAGCGAGGTACTGCATCGCGCGGACGCCATATTCGACGGCTCGACTCAGCTGCATGACCGGGATTCTACGGCAACCGTCAGCAGAATTCCATTCCCGGCGAAAGAGGCGAAGGAACGTAGATCGCCCCGGAAACGCGCGTGAGCGGAGCAGGGGAGTCGAGCGGTCGGGGCGAGGGGCGCGTCGTCGGGCCGTTCCGACGACGCGCCCCGAGGTCCGACCGCCGGCTCCCATGCTCCGCTCACGCGCGTTTCATGCGAGGGGAGGGAGTCGAACCCTCACCCCTTTCGGGACGGGCTTCTAAGACCCGCGCGTCTGCCAGTTCCGCCACCCTCGCGCGCGGAGGGACGCGATCGGGAGTTTTCCGGAAGCGGTGGCGCGCGCCAGGTGCGCGCCCTGCTTCCGGAAAACTCCCGATCGCGTCCCTCCGCGCGGGGAGGTCGCGGGGCGCTTCGACTCGCTTCGCTCGCCCACGGCAAGACCGACGGAAATCCGATGCGGACCCCTGAAATCTATTCGCCACGCAAGGAATGGGACGGCTAGTAAGGCAGGGAAGGGGGGATCATATTGCATCGGGCGCCGCCGAGACAGCCGTCCCGCGCATTTCGAATTGCACGAAACGAACGCGGGCCTTGCAAGGGGCGCGCAAGGTGCGCCCCGGCAAGGCCCGCTTTCGTTTCGTGCAATTCGAAATGCGTCCTGAAGGATTCGAACCTTCGACCCGGTGATTAAGAATCACCTGCTCTACCAACTGAGCTAAGGACGCTCAAGGGGGCGGGGAGATTATCAGTCGGCCCGGGGGCGGTCAAGCTGTCGCCGCCATTTCTCTTGCGCCGGCGGGGGGTGAATTTCAGGATGCGGAAATCCAATACGCGGAGGCGGAGCATGGCCGGGGAACGGAAAGGCTCGTGGTGCCACATCGAAATCCCCGTGGCTTCGCCGAAAAACGCGAAGAAATTCTACGGTGAGCTCTTCGGCTGGACGTTCCGGGACGTGCCCGAGCTGAACTACGTGATCTTCACCGCAGGGGACGGCGCGATCGGCGGCGGGCTCTGGAATCCGCCGCCAGGGATCCCCAGGCAGATCACGAACTACGTCTCCGTGGACGACGTGAGCGCGATGGTCGCCCGCGTCCAGGAACGCGGCGGCAAGCTCGTCAACCCGCGGACGGAAGTGCCCGGGCACGGCTGGTTCGCCCTCGTCGCCGACCCGGACGGAAACGTCCTCGGCCTCTGGCAGAACGCCGCGAAACCGGCGGCCGCTTCCCCGAAGAAACGGAAACCGAAGCAGAAGTCCGGGGGGCGGAAGCGGAAGTAGCGGGCGGGCGCCGTTACACTGGCGCCATGTCCTTTGAAGTCACGGATCTTGACGCGCGCCTGCGCTGGCTGGTCCGCCTGCGGTGGATCGCCATCGTGGCGGTCGTCGCGACGATCGCGACCGCCGCCGCGATCGGCCGCATCGAGCGCGCCCGGCCCCTGTACGAGTGGACCGCCGTCCTGGCGGTGGCCAACCTCGCGTTCGGCATGCTCAACCTGCGCCGCACCGCCCTCGCCGCCAGCGCCGGCCTGCAGGTCGTCACCGACCTCATCGTCAGCAAGACCAACCGAACCAGCAACAGGGAA
>CAVPNQ010000024.1:0-9083 GCA_963706735.1 uncultured Planctomycetia bacterium | reverse complement strand
GCACGGCAATATGGACCAATTGTTTGATGCGTATTTGCTTAGAGTCGGGAATTACGACGCCAGAGCAGTATCTTGAGACTGATACTACCGGATTCCGGGTCGATAATCAGATTTACAAGATGCTAATTTACTCAATGGCGGCATCGTATTCACCGGGTCCGTACGATGACACGACCAAATTCGGCAAGTTGCATATTAGACTGCCTTTTGACTACCAAGGAAATTATGTCGATGCGGTCTGGCAGCAGTGGCTTGACAATGACTTGTATAGCTGGCTTGACGATCCGACTTATCGTGCGAATCTTGCCGGTAATCATATCTATTTTGAACATTCCGATCACGATATCTATATGTTCAATGAACAGACCAATGCGTTCGTGGAGAAACTGCGTGATCTTAACATACGCTCACGTAGGCGTTTACGAAGTATCCGGGCAGCGACGCGCGCTCGCGGACGTTTTTGTATGATCGCATCAGGGAAATTCTCAAATTCCACGACCAGTATCTCAAAGATCGAGACGGAAACTTCTAAGGCAATCGCAATGCCGGGCCTGGTGTCCGGCATTGCCGTTTAAGGCAGAAAATGAGCGACGAGCATCTCTATAATATAATTCGGTTCCGGCTGGCATCCGGATGACGCCCAGCGGCGCCTTCGCGGCCGTGGTCACCATGCCCGAGATGCTGCCGAACTCGTTCGTCTTCATGTCCGTGTCCGTCAGCAGCGTTCCCTTCGGGTCCGTGATGCGGACGTGAACGGTCTGGTCTTCCGGAACCGCGTACCCGGTCGCGCGGGGAACGCGCACCGTGGACTTCCAGTTCACCGCCTGGCCCGGCCTGTACACCGGCCGGTCCGTCCATGTATCGACCCTGGCCCCACGGCCACCCTCCTCGGACCAGTAATGGTAGGTCGTCAGCCCGACCGCCAGCCGGCCGTCCTTCTTCGCGTACGCCATGACCTGCGCGCCGCGGTTCGCCCCCGTGAAATCGACGTCCGCGAGTCCGTCCTTGTCCGTCTTCTTCGAGAACTTGTTGTCCTGGTAGCGCTGCTTCCCGTTCTCCCACCAGTTGATGCGTTCCACCACGCGGACTTCCGCGCCCTCGACCGGCTTGCCGGCCTCGGCGTCGGTCACGTAGAACAGCCCTTCACGCCCGGTCCGCTGCACCATCACCAGGTCGGAGACGAGCACGACCACGCGCGAAACCACGCCGCCCGCCTCGGACGTCAGCAGGTACGAGCCGGGCTTCTCGACGGGCACGTCGAACGCCTGCGCCGCCGGCGCATGCCGCCCGTCGTCCTTCGTTTCCAGCGTCCACTTCGCCACCTCGGCGCCCGCCAGCTTCTTCGGCGACCGCGCCGCCGCGAAATTCGCGAAGTCCCCGGCCGTGAAATCCCCGTCGCGCTGCTCGACGTACTTCGTCCACGCCTGCTCCAGGTCGAACTCCTCGAGCGTGAACGCCACCGACTTCACGTTCCGCCAGTTCACGTTCAACTGCACCTTCTGCCCCGGGAGCCAGTTCCCCGCCCCGGACAGCCCCATCCTCGGACGCTGGATCTCCTGGATCCGCCACCGCGCGTCGGAAATCCACTTCGAGTCCTTGTGGTCCAGCACCTTCTGGAATTCCTCGACCGCCTGCACCCACTGCGACCGGTCCTCCAGCGTCCGCGCGATCATGTACTGGATCTGGTCCGCAATCCCCGACGCAGGCCACTCCGTCTTCGCCCCGCGCAAAATCCCCAGCGCCTGCGTCAGCAGGTCGTCCTCGGCCTTCACCTCGAAGTGCCACGGCCGACGGAGCACGTACATCGCCTTGTCGCGCATCGCCGCCGCCGACTTCGCGTGCTTCTCGTCGTCCGGGTCCAGCTTCACGATCTCGTCCATCAGGAACATCACCTTCTCGTTCGCGCTCCACGAAGCGTCGTACCGCCTCGCCTCCGCCGCGGGATCCTTCCAGCGCTCCCCCGCCGCCGCGCGCCCCATCCGCCCCTCGATGAACGGCCACAGCTCCACGTTCAGGTCGCACGTCAACTGCCGCACCACCCGGTCCTTCTTGCTGATCGCCTCCCCGTCCTTCGGGTTCGCCGCCAGCGCCGCCGCGTACAGGTCCCGCAGCTCGTACCCGACCTTCTTCGCTTCCTCGAAACACTTCAGCACGTTCTCCGTGTCCGTGCCGTGCGTGTACTCATAGGAAGCGCCTTCGAACCACTCCCCGCGCTTCCGCTCGTCGCCCTTGAAGTACACCTCGTGCGGCCAGTCGCGGTAGAGCTGGCCGAGCAGGACGAGGGCGCGGAGCTTGAAGTGGTCCTCGCCTTTCGCGGCGGTCTTCAGCGCGCCTTCGGCCAGGTCCCATTGGCGCAGCCGCACGTGGCAGACCGCGATGCGGAGGTTCAGGTCGTCTTTCTCGGTGAACTCCGGGGCGAGGCGCCGAACCTCGAGGTAGCTCTCGAGCGCCTTCTTGAAGGACTTCTCTTCGTAGTGCTTGTTCCCCTTTTTCCAGGAATCGTCAGGGGAAGGGTCACCCGCGCGTGCGAGTGTGAAGGCGAGGACGACGACAGCGGTGGCGATCGATGCGGCGATGAAACGGAGCTTCATGAAACCTCCTGATGAGACACGGAAAGACCGTGGCGTGTTGGTTGGACGGGGGTGGGTCGGAGGAAGTTCCGGAAAAACGGCAGGGGAATGGAAAAAACTGGGTTGGGGATTGGGGGGGGCTGGGGCGGGGGACGGGGCGAGGGCATTCATCCTCCGGAGGTTCGCAGTCGCCCCCGCCCCCTCCCCATCCCCAGCCCCCCCCAATCCCCAACCCGACCTTCCCCTTCCCCTGCCGTTTTTCAATGCCCCGCGGGCCCGCCCACATCTTCCGTATCCGCGTACTTCCCGGCGATCAGGAGGTCGTAACCCTTGTGGCGGGCGTTCTTTGGAGCGCCCAGGTACTCCGCGGAACACTGGTAGCAGATCGCCCGGGTGGGAACCAGGAAGTAGAGGATGAAGTCCAGCACGACGATCCCCATGAACGACAGGCCGTAGGTCTGTTTGGCGAACCAGATGGCTAGAACAGCGCTTCCCACCATCACCAGGCACCCCAGCGCCTGCGGGAATGATTTCTCCACGTACAGGTTCGGGCACTGGCACCGCCAGCACCTCAAGACGTCGTTCCGGTCGTCGGGCGGCGGAACCGTAACCTTTAGCTCGTCGCCGCAGGAAGGGCACTTCCCGACCGGCGACTCCGCGGAGACCGTGTCGAAGCCCATGCACTTGTCGCGTTCGCACCAGACGCGGATTCTCATAGGGCTCCCCTTCGACTCGGGCGCTGCGCGCCCTCGCTCAGTGCGGGCCCAAAGAGAGAATCCATGTTGAAGGAGGTGTTCACAGGGCCCGCAGGCTCCACGTCGCGACCATTTCGCCGATCAGGACGAACACGCAGGCGACGTAGAGGATGCCGGTCGCGCTCTGGTTGGACTTCAGTTTGATGCAGCGCCAGGTCATCCACGCGAGGACGCCGGGGCCGATGACGCCGACGGCGAGGCGCAGGAAGAAGAGGAGCTGGTCCTGCGTGGCGGCGCGGAAGACCTGGGTCAGCCAGTACGCCTCCGCAAGGAGGACGAGTGCGCGCAGGCCCACGGACGCGGCGAAGAGCGTATTCATCCGCCCGAGGTGGTCGAACGACATCCCCTTCTTCACGAGGTACCAGTGCCCGAGCACCATGGTGTCGAGCACGGTGCCGAGCATCGCCGCGCTGGCCAGGAGCGAAACGCCGGCGATCCACGGTTCGGCGGGGAGGCCGCGGGACGGGAAGCGGACGGAAGCGGCGAGCCCTGCGAGGCCGGCGAGGACGGCGGGGATGGAGCTCCAGACGGCGGCGCGCTCGGCGCCGGCCCAGAGGAGGCCGTTGACGAAGGCGGCGGCGCCGATGAAGACGTAACCGGTGACGCTCGGGGCGGAGAAATCGAGCGGACGCGTCATGGCGGCGCAGGCGGCGAGGAAGAGGGCCCAGCCGGCCATCATCTTGTAGAAGCCGCGGCCTATTTCGCGGATCGGCACCGGGAGGCAGAACGCCAGCAACCCGACGGCGAGAGCGAAGAAGAACGCCGAATGCCAGGGCACGATCATCGCGCGGCCGCCTTCGGCTTCGTCAGCAGGGCGAGGACGGCGAACAGCAACGCGCCGAGCGCCGAGACGCCGAGCGTCCACGTCGCGTACGAAGATGTGCTCATCTCGTCGTGGCGAAACTGCTGCCAGAAGTTGGCGACCTGGACCGCCGAGAGGATCGACATGGCGCCGAAAATCCGGAATCGCTGGCCGGGCAGGACGAAATGCGCGCCGGCGAGAGCCACCCAGACGATCGAGGCGACGAGCCGGGAGATCCGGACTTCCGCACCGCAGCACGGACAGGTGGGGACCATCCGCGACGCGAGGGCCATCGCCACGCAGTAAAGGGCGGCCGGGACGGCCATCACGCGCGCCCCCGCATCGCCATCATCTCCAGCACGAACGGGTTCGATTCGCGCTCGTCCCCGACCGTCGTCGATGGCCCGTGGCCGGGATGAATCCGCGTCTCGTCGGGCAGCTTCATGATCTTCCCCGTGATGCTGTCCACGAACGTCTCCATGTCCCCGCCCGGCAGGTCCGTCCGCCCGACGCTTCCCGCCATGAGCGTGTCGCCGGACAGCGCGTCGAGCCCGCAGACGTACGCCGCGTGCCCGGGCGAATGCCCGGGGACGATGAGGACGCGGAACTCGAGGTCGCCGACCTTCACCGTGTCGCCCTCCTCGACCCACACGTCGATCGTCGGCTGCTCGGGCACGGGCAGACCGAACGCCATCGACTGCTCGCGCAGATGCTCGATCATCCCGCGCTCGCCCTTCGGCAGCACCGTCACCGCCTTCGTCAGCCGCTGCGCCTCCGCCACGCCGAACACGTGGTCCCAGTGCGCGTGCGTGATCAGGATCTTCGTGATCTTCAGCTTGTTCTTCTTCGCCAGCGCCAGCAGGTCCTCCACGTCCCCGCCCGGGTCAACCAGCGCGCCTTCGTGGGTGGAAGGGTCGCCGACGACGTAGGAGTTCTCGGCGAAAGGACCGACGACGCGGCGGGCGAGGATCATCTCTCTATCTTACGCGATGCTACTTCGCGCTCCCCACTTCCAGCGCCTTGTAGACCGTGTCGCGGCGCACGGGCACCCGCCGCGCCTCCCGGATCAGCGCTTCCAGCTCCGCCTGCCCCATCATCTGGGGGCTCGTCGCGCCGGCCATGTGCGTGATCTTCTCCTCGCGCACCGTGCCGTCCATGTCGTCCGCGCCGAACGACAGCGCCGTCTGCGCGACCTTTGTCCCGGTCATGATCCAGTACACCTTGATGTGCGGGAAATTATCGAGCATCAGCCGGGAGACCGCGATGTGCCGCAGGTCGGACAGGCCGCTCTGCTTGCGGATGTGCGAGAGAATCGAGTTTTCGGGATGGAAGAGCAGCGGGATGAACGCCGTGAATCCGCCCGTCTCGTCCTGCAGCTCCCGCAGCTGCACCATGTGATCCACGCAGTCCTCGGGCTTCTCGATGTGCCCGTACAGCATCGTCGCCGTCGATTTCAGCCCGAGCCGGTGCGCGATCCGGTGGACTTCCTTCCACTCCTCCGCCGTCATCTTGAACTTGCAGATCTTCTTGCGAACGCGCTCCGCGAACATCTCCGCGCCGCCGCCGGGAAGCGAATCGAGCCCTGCGTCCATGAGTTCGCGCAGGACCTGCTCCGTCGTCTTGTTGAACTTCTTCGCGAAGAAGTCGATCTCGACGGCGGTGAAGCACTTCAGGTGCAGGTGCGGCAGTCGCGCCTTGATGCCGCGCAGGAGGTCCGTGTAGTACTCCCAGGGCAGATCCGGGTGCAGCCCGCCGACGATGTGGATCTCCGTCGCGTTCGTGCCGCGCAGTTCCTCGGCCTTCGCGAACGCCTCTTCCAGCGAATACTCGTAGGCGCCTTCCTCGCCCGGCTTCCGGGCGAACGCGCAGAACAGGCAGGTGAGGACGCAGACGTTCGAGTAGTTGAGGTGCCGGTTCGAGACCCAGTAAGCAACGTTGCCGTTGATGCGTTCCCGGACCGTATTCGCCAGCTCACCGACGTCGATCAGCGGCGCCGAATAAAGGAACACGCCGTCGTCAAAGGAGAGCCGTTCTCCCCTGGCGACCTTGTCCCGGATCGAGTCCATCGTGCTCAGCGCTGACATCCCGGTTCCTTCCTCGCAACCCGCCTGCGCCCCTGCGGGGCTACGGCGGGCGAAGCCCGCAACTCGCAACTGCGTTTCCTACTTCCACCCCGCCGGCAGCCCCTTCTCAACCACCCCGCGCCACCCGCTCATTCCCGGAACGACGTTGAACAGCCTCGTAAAACCCGAAGCTTCGAGCGCTTCACAGGCATACAGCGACCGCGCGCCGTGCTCGCAGTGCACGTAGAGGTCCTTGTCCCGCGGGAGGTCCGCCAGGTGGACCTCGATATCGGTGTGAGGGGCGAGGACGGCCCCGGGGATGTGGCGCGCCGCGTACTCTTCCGGCTGCCGCACGTCCACGACCACGATCCCGGGTTTTCCGATGCCCTGTGCCATCTGCTCGTTTGAAATCGTCTGGATCATCGAAAGCGTTTCCTTTGCAAATGCCGCTCCCGGGATCCTAACCGTGCGGCCGGGGACCGTCAAACGCGGTCCCGGCGGCATTCCTGCGCCGCCGCGACATTTCCGCCCGCCCCGGTTTTCGCTTGAACTTCCGCGCCGCAACGCCTATTAATAACCGTCCGCGCGGGAATGGCGGAACTGGCAGACGCGCTAGCTTCAGGAGCTAGTGGGGTCACACCCGTGGAGGTTCAACTCCTCTTTCCCGCATGTGCAAGGCGCCGGCTTCAACCGGCGTCTTTTTTTTTAGGCAGACCGAATGCCCTCCCCCACCCCCTGGCAAGTCGACGGCTCCGCCGGCGGCGGCCAGATCGTCCGCACCGCCATCGCCATCGCCGCCCTGCGCGGCGTCGGCGTCCGCGTCGATCACATCCGCCGTAACCGCGGCAACCCCGGCCTCCAGCGCCAGCACCTCGCGGCCATCCTCACCGTGGAGAAGATCAGCGGTGGGACGCTGGCGGGATGCGTGAAGGGCTCCTCCTGGGTCGAGTTCTTTCCCGGCACCGCCACCGGCCCCGTGCGCGAATCGACCGACATCGGCAGCGCGGGCTCCACCATGCTCGTCCTCCAGGCCGCGCTTCCCCTGCTGGCCCGCCGCGGCGGCACGCTCGTCGTCACCGGGGGAACGGACAACCCGATGGCGCCGCCCGTGGACTGGTTCCGTGAAATCCTCGTCCCCGCGCTTCACTCCATGGGCATCGCCCCCGGCATCGAGCTCGTCCGCCGCGGATTCTTCCCCGTCGGCGGCGGCGAGATCACCATCTCCTGCCCCCCGACGAAGAACTGGACCGGATTCCACCGCACGGCGTGGGGCGGCCCCGCGAAAATCCGCGGCGTGTCCTACGCTTCTTCCCTCCCCGAGCACGTCCCGGAACGCATCCGCGCCGCGGCGCTCAAGGAACTGCGGAGCGGGAAGGGGCTTTCGGCCGATGCGAAGTCCGCGCTGCGGGAGTGCGAAGTGGACGTGAGGCTGGAGCTGTCGAAGGGCCCGTCCCCGGGGGCGGGGATCGTGCTTTGGGCGGAGGACGCGAAGGGCGCCCGGATCGGGGCCTCGGCCCTGGGCGAGCGCGGCAAGCCGAGCGAGGACGTGGGGCGGGAAGCGGGGGCGTGGCTGCTGGCGGAGCTGGCCTCGGGGGCGCCGGTGGACCGGCACCTTGCGGACCAGATGCTGGTCTGGGCGGCGCTGGCGTCCTCGCCGAGCGACTTCGTGATTTCCGAGGCGACGGACCACGTGAAGAGCTGTGCGCAGTTGCTGCGGGAGGGGGCAGGCGCCCGGATCGAAATCGAGGGGACGGTTCCGGCCCGGGTCAGGGTGACGCCCGCCGGGGATTAGTCGTTCGATCCGGGACTCCGGGGCGCTCCGTTCCCTCGAAGAACATTTCGCAGACCTCCAGCGTTACGGTTACTGTCTCCGGCGCGCCAAAGCCAGGAGGAATTGCCATGGAACAGCAGCAGCTCAAGAACGACTACATGGACCAGGTTCTCCGCGAGCAGGTCCAGCTCGAATGCCCTGAAAGTGCAGCACTACAAGCAGCCGATTCGGGTGGAGGTCGGCCCGCCCATCAGTTCCGGGACCATGACGATCGAGCCTCCGACCGCGCCAGGCGCCGAGAATTCCACGCCCTGCCCCGGAGGCTCGACCAGCGCGAAGCGGCCGGTTTCCGGGTTCAGGTACTCGAGCGCACCGGTGGACGGGCCGACCTCCACCCGAATCGGCTGCTTGTAGTGCTCCGAGAGCTTCCGTTCGTAAGCCTTGCGGCGCTCCTCGTCGTCGAATGCGAGAGACGCCAGGAAATGGCCCGCCGGCGCCGGCTTCGTGTAGTCGACGCCCGCCTGCGCCGCCTTCGTGACGATGTCTGGAACTTCCTTTGTCTGCGGCAGCCCGAAAGCCTCCGCTTCCTTCATGGACCGATTGATCGGCGTAGGCACGGGCGACGAGCGGGTCAGTAACAACTCCGGTACCGCGGAATTGATCGGCCGGCGACTGGCTTTCCGTCGCGTCGAGCGCCTTCAGGGCATTCTCTCGGGCCGATTTCTTCAGCAACGCTGCCTGGTCGTTGTGCAGCTGCTCAGCGTAGGACGTGGCGTTATCCGGAGAATCGAAGATTCCAAGATGCTTCCCGGACTGCTTGTAGGTGGCGATCGCCTCGTCGTTTGTCAGGATGCGGCCGTCGTCGCTGACGGTCGGCAGCAGGACCTCGCGGCCGTCGATGTTCGCTGACATGGACCGAACCGTGCTGATCGACCCGTCCGGATTCTTCACGCGCGGCCGGTTCGTCAGGCGCATGTTCCCCGCCTCGAGTTGGCCCTTGACTGTCGGTTTCTTCGCCGTACCGGCTTCGAGGTCCTCCAGGACGTTCAGGGCTTTCTTCGCGGCTTCACTTGGCATTGATCAGCCTCGCACGCAGTTTGCGCTGGGCCCGCGGCGTCAGAT
>CAVPNQ010000023.1:0-6021 GCA_963706735.1 uncultured Planctomycetia bacterium | reverse complement strand
GCCCGGGGAGAGCCGCTGGCACGCCGTGTGCGATGGAGAAGGCGATCCCGCACTCCCCTTCCCCAGCAAAGGAACTCTCCCATGAACATGATGACGGCCGAAGACGGCACGCAGATCGCCTGGAAGGAATGGGGCAAAGGGCAGCCGGTGGTGTTCAGCCACGGGTGGCCGCTGAATGCGGACAGCTGGGAATCGCAGATGGTCCATCTGGCTTCCAATGGCTTCCGGTGCATCGCGCATGATCGGCGTGGGCACGGGCGGTCGGGACAGAGCTGGGACGGCAACACGATGGACACGTTTGCGGACGACCTGGGGGCGCTGATCGAGAAGCTCGACCTGCGCAAGGCGGTGCTGGTGGGTTTTTCGATGGGAGGGGGCGAAGTGGCTCGGTACATCGGCCGGCACGGGACGACGAGGGTGGCGAAGGCGGCGCTGATTTCCGCGGTGCCGCCGCTGATGCTGAAGACGGCGACGAATCCCGAAGGGCTTCCGATGGAGGTGTTCGACAGGCTGCGGGCGAAGTCGCTCGCCGATCGGTCGCAGCTCTACCATGACCTCGCCAGCGGCCCGTTCTACGGATTCGACAAGCCGGGCGCGGTCGTGTCGCAGGGCCTGGTCCATTCGTTCTGGCTCAGGGCGATGCAGTCCGGGCACCGGAATGCGTACGAGTGCATCAAGGCGTTCTCCGAAACGGACTTCACGGACGACCTGAAGAAGTTCGACGTTCCGACCCTCGTGATTCACGGCGGCAACGACGCGATTGTGCCGATCGGCGCCGCGGGCATGGCTTCAGCAAAGCTGGTCAAGAACGCAGTGCTGAAGGTCTACGCCGGGGCGCCTCACGGGATCCTCGACACGCACAAGGACCAGCTCAATGCGGACCTGCTGGCGTTCGTGCAGGCGGGCGCGTAAAACAGCCGCGGATTGCCTGTAACCTGCGTCCGTGCCACGGATCAAACGTGCGACGGCAGAAGTGACGCCGCGCCTGACCGTGCGCACGAACCCGGGAGGCCCGCATGAAGCCCGTTCGAGAAGGGAAAGCCCACATGAACGCGCTCTTGATCATCGCCGTGATCGCCGGCTGGCTCGTCCTCCAGCTCTGGGTCCTTCCGAAATTCGGAATTTCGACCTGACTCTCGCGCGCCTGCCCGGTCGGGCAGAAGGGTGATCCGGAAGCGCCGACGCGAGGGAACGGGGACTGATCGTTGATCCCGTAGCCGTTTTCCGTGCTTCTCCGTGCCTGCCCGTGCTCTCCGTGTCATGACGTTTTTCGCTCGCCCCGGGCGCCGGCATTCCCGTTGCCTCTTCGCGGAATTTCTGGAACATCCGCCGCGCCGCAGCGTCATAGTTCGCGCCGGAGTCCGCACGCCCGCCATTTCCACGTCCCCACTCGGAAGGTGCCCCTTGACCCTGACCTCTTCCCTCCTGTCGCGCCGCAACTTCTTCCTCGGCGCGCTCTTCCTGTCGATCGCCTCCCTCGTCGCCACGTTCTGCCTCCCGGCACCCGCCGATCCCGGCGACCAGCCCCAGCCGCTGTCCGAGGACACCTCTCTCGGGAAAGTCGTGGACCGCGAAGGCAACGCCGTCCTCAAGCCCGTCATGGGCGACCGGTGGGCGGTGGCAGAGGAGAACATGCTGCTGATGGCCGGCGACTGGGTGAAGACCGGGGCGCGCGGCGCGAATGCGCTTCAGCTCAAGCTCAAGAACGGCGCCGTGGTCATCCTTGGGCCGGACACGCTGGTGGAGCTGGCGGACGGCGCGACCGTCAAGGTAGACCGCGGCGAAGTCGAAATCGCGGCGCCCGACAAGGTCACGGTCAACGTCCAGGGCCCCGGCGGCGCTACGCTCGCCGCGAGCGGCCGCAAAGTCGTCCGCGCCCGCGACGGGAAGCTCATCTCCCTCGACACCGACCCGAAATGGCTCACGGGCTACA
Organism: uncultured Planctomycetia bacterium; assembly: GCA_963706735.1. Classification (GTDB taxonomy): domain Bacteria; phylum Planctomycetota; class MHYJ01; order WSZJ01; family WSZJ01; genus WSZJ01. The sequence goes on along the minus strand of CAVPNQ010000023.1, from coordinate 4,088 downwards.
AGAACAACGCCTCGACCGAGGCCCTCGGCTCGCTCCTCGCCAACGTGGACGGCCGCAACGTGCCGCTCACGATGGGCTACCACAAGGTCGTCGTGGACATCCGCGACCAGATCGCGCGCACCGACATCGAGGAATCGTTCGTCAACCACACGTCCTCGGTCCTCGAGGGCGTCTTCTACTTCCCTCTCCCCCAGGACGCTTCGATCTCCGGCTTCGGCATGTGGATCGGCGACGAGTACGTGCACGGCGAGATCGTCGAGAAGGAACGCGCCCGCGAAATCTACGAGACCATCCTCCGCGAAAAACGCGACCCCGGCCTCCTCGAATGGACCGGCGGGAACATCTTCAAGGCCCGCGTTTACCCGATCGGCGGCGAGAAGCGCATCCGCATCACCTACACGCAGGTGCTGCCCAAGGTCGGGAACACGTACCGCTACAACTACGCGCTCCAGAGCGAGATGCTGCGCCAGCACCCGCTGTCGAAGCTCAAGATCGAGGTGAAGATCAACTCGGAGGAAGCGCTGGCGTCGGTCGAGTCGCCCTCGCACACCTGCCGCGTCCGCCGCACGGAGCATTCCGCGAGCGTGGAGTTCGACGAAGAGGAATACACGCCGACGCGCGACTTCGAGCTGCGCATCGGAACGAAGCCGTCGGACCGCCGGATCACGATGATCCCGCACCGCCGCGGCAACGACGGGTACTTCATGCTGCTGCTCGACGCCCCCGGCACGGGCGGCGACGACAAGCGCGCACTGCTGCCGGCCGGCAAACCGCTCAACCTGATCCTGGTTGCCGACACTTCGGCCTCGATGATGGGAAGCGCGCGCGACGCGCAGATCGCGTTCCTGGAAGCGCTGCTCGGCTCGCTGGGCGAGAAGGACCGCTTCAATGTGGTGACGAGCGACGTGGAGACGCGCTGGGGGTTCGACAACTTCGCGGCGAACACGGAGGCGAACCGGGCGTCGGCGCTGGCGTTCGTGGAGAAGCGTGCGCCGCTGGGGTGGTCGGATCTCGACAGGACGTTCGGCGAGGTGGTGAAGCGTGTGCCGGCGGACGGGCAGGTGGTGTTCGTGGGCGAGGGGCTCCCGACGTCGGGGGATGCGGACCCGGTGGCGTTCAGCCAGCGGCTGCAGAAGATGTACGGCGGCGCGGGGACGTTCCATGCGGTGGCGCCGGGGAGCTCGTTCGAGAGCGTGGTCTTCCGCGCGATGGCGTCGCTCGGCGGCGGCTCGGCGCGCGAGATCGGCGGCGGCACGGACCCGGCGCAGGCGGCGTTCCAGCTGCTGCGCGAGATCACGGCGCCGGCGGTGAGGGACCTCAAGATCAAGTTCAACGGCATCGCGGCGGCGGCGGTCTACCCGAGCCCGCTTCCGAACCTGGCGGCCGGCTCGCAGCAGATCGTGATCGGGCGGTACAACCCGGCGGGGGGCGCGGCGGCGGGAAGCGTGACCGTGTCGGGGATCGCGGACGGCAAGGCGGTGGAGTATTCGGGGGACGTGAAGCTCCCCGGGGCGGAGGCGGGGAATTCGTTCATTCCGCGTCTCTGGGCGCGGCACCACCTCGACTACCTGCTGGCGCAGGGGACGACGCCGCAGGTGAAGGAGCGGATCATCGCGCTCTCGGAGGACTACCAGATCATTACGCCGTACACGTCGTTCCTCGTGCTCGAGAGCGACGCGGACCGGGAGCGATTCCAGGTGAAGAAGACGTTCCGGATGCGGGACGGCGAGGACTTCTTCGCCGAGGGCCGGGACAACGCGAATTACGAACTGGTCCGCAAGCAGATGCTCGTCGCGAAGACGTGGCGCAAGCGCGTGCGCGACCAGGTGATGGCGCGGCTGGCGGAGATGGACCGTGCGCGGACGATGTCGCTTCTGGGCGAGTCGCAGGATGAATGGGGCCAGGGCGGGGGGATGTACGACATGCTTGGGGCGGTGGACTACAAGGACCGCTTCGAGTCGAAGACGGCAAGTAATGAAGAGTACGGCGCGCGGAAGCTGGAGCAGGTGGAGAAGAGCCTCGAGGGGATGGATTCGGACGACGGCATGCTCTCGCCTGAAACGGCCGAATCGGACAACGAGTCGTCGCTGCCGGGCGACGAGGAGATCCTGGAATCCGACGCCCCCAGCCCGGCCGCTACGCGCCCGATGGAGGAAAGGGCCAAGAGCAAGGAGGACTCGCGGTGGAGCGCGGGGAAGAAGGCGAACTACGCGGGCGAATCCCTGCGGAGAGGACGCCAGCAGGGCCCGGGAAGGGCCGGCGGATATCTCGGCGGCATCGCGGCCGGCGAGCGTGACGACAAATCCCGGCGCGGGATTCACAACGGGCCGTACGACTACCTCAATGCTCTCTTCCCCGTCGTCCCCGCGCCGCGCACCGCGGCGACGGAGCCGGCGTGGTCGAAGGAAGTTCTCGAGGTCGTGCGCTCGCTGGATCGCCGCGCGGGGATCGCGGCATCGGAAAAGGGCCTGCACTTCACGGTGAAGTTCTCCGGCGTGGACCTTCGCAACCGGACGCAGAACTACGGTACGCAGGAAAGCTGGCTGTCGGCGGCCGCGTGGCTCGCGGTGACGACGCACGTGGCCGGAAACGACTACCAGGTCCAGTGGGTGTCGGGCGAGGAACGCGGCGTGCTCTCGGCGGCGTGGTCGCTCGGGCGCACCCGGAAGAAAGAGGACGGCGACGCGGCGAGCTGGGAAGCGCCCTTCGGCTGGTACTTCAACGACACTTTCACGGCGTATGCCGGCGCGGAAATCGCGCTGGAGAAGCTCGCGGACGGGCGGGTTTCGCTCACGCTGACCTGGCCGGCGCAGGCGGGCGCGAAGACGGTGGTCCTTGTGGATTCGGTGAAGAAGGCGGTGCTGGAAGTGCGCGGGTACACCGACAACGAGCAGACCTCCACGGTGACTTTCAGCGACCTGGTCGAGGCCGGCGGCGCCTGGTGGCCCACGAAGATCGCTTCGAAGGACAAGGCGGGGAAAGAGGTCTCGACGATCCGGATCGAGGTCCAGGAGTTGTCGAAGGCGGACTTCGAAGGCGCCGTGGCCAAGGGCCTCGAACGGAAGAAGGACGCGATCCTGCTCGGCAAGGCCCCGGAGAAACTGGAGGACGCGAAGCAGGCCTTCAAGGACGGCAAGGCCACGCTCGAGGATCTCTGGGCGGTCCTGACCTGGTTCGCCGCCCGGCAGAACTGGGAAGAAGCCAAGCCTGCGATGCAGGCGGTCGCCGAGCGATTGAAGGGAAAGCTCGGGCTCACGCCGATCCAACTCGTCCTGACGCAGGGAAGCCGGCAGAACGAAGAGCTCAAGGGCCTGCTCCAGCAGGCCGCGAAGACTCTCGCCGCGACACCCCGTGACGCCGATTTCTCGGCGTGCTGGGGCCTGATCGGCTGGGCCGGAACGCTGAACGCGGGCAACGAGAAGATGGCGCTTCTCGAAGTCCTCAAGCCCGTCTGCGAACGGCAGAAGGAGATTTTCGAGCCCCTCCTGCCGTGGGATCGCCAGTGGCTCTACGCCCTGCAGAACATGGGGCAGGCGGAGAAGTTTTTCGCCGCCCAGCGCGCCCTGGCCGACAAGTACCCGTTCCAGGTGGACCTGCAGATCGCGGTCGCCAGCACCCTGTCAGGCCGCGGTGAAGTCGATGCGGCCGTGAAATTCCTGGCGGACGGCGAGGCGAAGAACGGCCCGTGGCAGGACTACGAAATCGAACAGCTCCGCTCGAACGGGGGCTGGATCCTCTTCAATTCGTACCGCCTCGACTCCTACGTTTCCTTCGTGGACGCCTGGGAACAGGCCCACCCGGGCAAGGTCGCCCAGCAGTCGTGGGACATGTACCTCTCGGCGCTTGTCATGCTCGACCGGGAAGAGCGCGCGACGAAGCTGATGGAGGACTGGCTGGTCTCGTGCCGGAAGGAAAAGCCCGCCCCGGGCGAGGTCGCCCGCGTCTACGCCGCGATCCGCCACGCGATGGGCCAGGGTTACAACCTGTGGACCAACCGCTTCGACGAACGCATGTCCGCGAAGCTGGCCGAAACCGGCCTCTACTTCGCCGATCACAAGACCCTCTCGCAGCTCGCGGCCCAGGTCTTC
>CAVPNQ010000022.1:0-5793 GCA_963706735.1 uncultured Planctomycetia bacterium | reverse complement strand
GGACCCGAGGCCCATCATCTTCTTGATGCGGTCGAGGATCATGGCTTCTCCCTTGGGGGCCGGGTCATTCTAACTCCCGCGCTGATAAGGTGCTTGGGGAGATGAGTCTTTAATCTTCCGAATCCTCAGGATGGATGGGGCTGGAGGAGGATGCGGAGGATGTCCGGGATGTCGATGACCGCCGCCAGGCTCAGTACACCCTTGAAATCCTGAACATCGCCTCGTCCGCCGTCAGGTGCACAAACTGCTCCTGCGCCATGTCCCGGAACGCCGCGCGCACCACGTCCAGCGGCAGCCCTGTTTTCTCGCACACATAACGGTCGCTCAGCCGGTCCATCAGCAGCTCAAACGTGTGCCGCTTCACGAAAACCTGCACCCGGTCGCGCTTCTCCGCATACGTCTCCAGGTCGTAAACCGCCAGCGCGTCGCCCCAGCGGCCGTCCTCCTTCGCGGTGATCCGCCAGGAGTCGGCGTGCTTCTCGACGAGGCACGACACGAAGTTCGGGCCGTTGGCCAGCACGTCGCGCGCTTCCCCCGACCAGCCCGTCGTCGCGAAGTAGCAGAGGTAGTAGAAGACGGAAGGGTCGGTGACGATGCGGCGCTGGGCCTGGGCGACGGCCGCAAACCCGAGGGGCAGGCTCGACCAGCCGGGCTTGACGAGTTCGTCCAGCGGGGAGAGCGACACGCCGGCCAGGACGATCTTCTTGACCTTGGCGCCCAGGAAATCGCGCGCGAAGACGTCGCAGATCGCGGCGCGGTTCGTGGGCATCGACGCCATGATCTCGTTGAACCCGGACTTCGCGCGGTCGCGCACCGCGTTTTTCGCCGCCTCGGCGCCCAGGTCCACCACGTACTCGCCGGTGTTCCGCTCGATCACGTCGTACCACCGCCCGTCGAGCGGGCTGTAAATCCCCGCCAGCTGCCGGAAGTTCTTCCGCACCCGCGAAATGAAGCCCTCCTCCATCTCGCGCGCCGACTGCCGGCTCAGCGCCCCCGCGGGGACCTGCCCCGCCGGGATGTCCCCCGGCCTCGGCGCGTCCGCCAGCGTCGCCACCGGCACGTCCTCGTGCTCCTGGCAGAACGTCACCTTGTCGCTCCAGCACGAAGCGCAGATCGGCTTGCCGCACGTGGCGCACGCCGCGTCGTCGCGGAAGATCCCGACCCGCGACAGGTACGTCCTCCCGCATGCCGCGCACGTCCCGGCGCCGTCGCTCACAGTCCGCCCTCCCCGAAGACCGGCGCCAGGTCGTACACCGCCTGGTCCGTGTAAGCGTTCAGGTCGAGGATCTTGCGCGGCTTCGCGGGCCGCGCGGCGTCCCAGGCGATGAGGAAGCGCCCGTTGTGATCGATGGCGACGACGTGGTCGGACCCGCCCTCGGCCAGGATCACGGAGTGCTCGCCCGCGTCGTAGTGCGTCTCCAGCGTCTGCCCCAGCACGCGCGCCGTGACGCCGTGGTCGCGGCACGTGAACAGCAGGTGCGGCACGCCCCCGATCGACGTCAGCCGCACGCTTCCGATCGGCGCGTTCCGCCGGATCACGCCGACCGCGCGCGACGGGTCCCGGCGGTCCCAGATCGACAGCGCTCCCTCGTTTCCGCTTCCACACCCCGCGACGATCAGCCGCTCGCCGACCGCGATCGCCGTCACGCCGCTGGGCGTCTGCGGCGCGAACGCGACGGGAGGCGTGCCCTTGTCGAGCTCGACGCCGTACACCGTCCGGCCGCTCGCGAAGTACAGCCACCCGTCCGCCGTCGTCACCGCGGCGCGCACCGTCGCCGCCAGCGCCGTCAGGTCCGCGTGGATCGTCAGCCCCGGCACGTTCGGCTTCGCCAGGTCCCACTCGATCAGCCCCAGCTCGCTGTGCGTCGCGAACATCCGGTTCTTCCAGACCGCCGAGGCGTTCACGCCCCCCTTCGGTTTCTTCTCCTGGGGAAGCGGGTACGCGGCGACGGCGTGCGTCGTCGTGGGATCGATCGCCGAAATCTGCCGCTTGCCGCCCGCGAAGATCAGCGGCTTGCCGCCCGACAGGTGGATGCGCGCGCTCCTCAGGTTGAACCCGGCGTCGATCAGGCGGCACGACCCGGTGAAGTCGGCGGGATCGAAGAGCAGCACGCGCGAGCCGGCCGTGACGATGACGCGCGAGAGCTTCTCCGTCTTGCCGGATTCCGCCGGCCCCTCCGGCGTCTCCGCGAGCGCCGAGTACGCCTTCAGCACCACGCCGATCAGGTCGTCGCCCCACTGGTTCAGCTTCGAGCGCAGGTCCTCGCTCGACAGGTCCTTCAGGTCCGACTCCATGAGCTTCGCGTACAGCAGCGACTTCACGCGCTCGTCGCGGATCTCGCGGAATACCTCCTGCGCGTCCGCACTCTTCATCAGCCCCACCAGCGACTTCAGCTTCTCCTCGCGCCGCTGCTGGTCCAGCAGCACCGCCTCGTGCTCGCGGATCTTCTCGTTCTGCTTCCGCGCGTCGTCGCGCGCCTTCTCGAACGAGTCGCTGTGGAACTCCAGCTCCATCAGCTTCCGGAAATTCAGCCCCTTCCCGAACAGCGGCCCTTCCAGCGCCCGCCGCAGGCCGCCCTCGACTTCCGAGGAAGCGGCGGCGTTCTGGAGGTCGGCGGCGTCGTGCGACGAGATGTACTCGGACAGGGCGCGCTTCACGTCCACGGCCAGGTAGGAGCGGAGGTCTTCGGAGGAGGTGGAAGCGTTGGCGGCGGTGAAGTTGCGGCAGAAGTCCTCGACGCGGTCCGCTTCGAAGGACTCGAGCTGGAGGGTGAGGCGGACGCCGGCGTTCATGCCGTAGCCGTCGCGGGAGCGGAGGCCTGCGACCTGGAAGGCGACGGGCATTTCCTGGGTCTTGATGAGGACGGCGTCGAAGCGGCCGCTGAGCTGTTCGCCTCCCTTGGCGACGCGGCGGGCGCCGTTTTCGACGACGGAAGCGATGGTGTTCGCGGGGACCGTGAACGAGCGCTTGAGGATCCCGAGCACCTCGGTGGAGGAGACGCGGCGCGCGAACATTTCGCGGTTGGAAAGCCAGTCCTGGATGTCGGCGGCCATGGGCCTCGTCGTGTTGTTCGGGGGCGATGCGAGCATGGGAGTATAAGCGCGTCTCCTGCAGTGTTCAATTGGACCTGACATCAGTTGCGGGTTGCGGGTTGCGAGTTGCGAGGGACGGCCTCGCTCGAATCGGCGAGGGTGCTGCCAGCCGCCGTTTGCCGTTCCTCGCAACCCGCAACCCGCATCTTGCAACTGAAGTCAGGTGGACGCGATGCGTCCCCTTTCGGAGAATGCGGGCGTGCAATCAAACAAGGACTCCGATCGTCTCGCGTTTCTTGGCCAGCTCGCCGCCGGCCTGGCGCACGAAATCCGCACGCCCCTCTCGACGCTCCAGGCCAACCTGCAGCTCCTGCAGGAAGATTTCGCCGAGCCGCGCGACGACCGCGAGCGCCGCGCCCTCCAGCGACTGACCCTTCTCCTCAAGGAAACCGGACGCCTCGAGGAAATCCTCAACGACTTCCTCCGCTTCACCGCCGGCCACAAGCTCGACCGCAAGCCCACCGACCTCAACCGCGTCGTGGGCGAAGTGCTGGATTTCGTGACGCCGGAAGCGACGCAGAAGAAGGTGCGCGTGCTGAAGTCGTTCGGGGAGCTGCCGAAGGCGGCGATCGACTCGAACCTGCTCAAGCAGGCGCTGTTCAACCTCGTCATCAACGCGATCCAGGCGATGCCGGACGGGGGAGAGCTGATCGTGAAGACGGCGAAGTGGCGGGACTACGCGCAGCTGGACGTCATCGACACGGGAATGGGCATGACGCCGGACACCGCCGCGCGCTGTTTCGACGTGTACTACTCCACGAAGAAGACCGGGACGGGACTGGGTCTCCCCACCGCGCGCCGAATCGTCCACGAGCACGACGGCACGCTGACCGTCACGAGCGAACCGGGGAAGGGGAGCTGCTTTACGATCCGGCTGCCGGCGATCGAGGCGGCGCCGGGGAAGGCCGGGGAGACGATTCCGCTTTGAGGCGCGGCTTGAAGGCATTGACGGACCCCGCCGTTTCATCGAAGGTTGACGAAGACCACCTATGCCCATAACGAACCCTTCCACCGACGTCAGCATTCTCGTCGTCGACGACGACGCGGAGCACGCGGAGACCATCGCGGAGTCGCTCCGCCGCACCGGCTACCGCACCCTCGTCGCAGGAGGCGGCAAGGCCGCGCTCGAGATGCTGGAATCCGAACACGTGGACGTCGTCCTCACGGACCTCGTGATGCGCGACATCGACGGCATGGAGATCCTCACGACCGCCCGGCGCCTCCACCCGGACATCGAGGTCGTCGTCATGACCGGTTTCGCGTCGGTCGAGAGCGCCGTCGAGGTCATGAAGAAGGGCGCTTCGACTTACCTCAAGAAGCCGCTCAACATCGCGGAACTGCGCGCCGTCGTGGAAAAGGTCGTCGAGAAGCAGAACCTTTCGCGCTCGAACCTCTTCCTGCACCAGGAGCTCGACCGCAAGTTCGGGTTCAGCGGGATCATCGGCGACTCCGAGGCGATGCAGAAGGTGTTCACGACGCTGCAGCAGGTCGCGCCGACGTCCGCGACGGTGCTGATCACGGGGGAAAGCGGCACGGGGAAGGAACTCGTCGCCAAGGCGATCCACCGCAATTCGCCGCGCCGCAACCACCATTTCATCCCCATCAACTGCACGGCCATGCCCGAGGGGCTCATCGAGAGCGAGCTGTTCGGGCACGAGAAGGGGTCGTTCACCGGCGCGATCGGCGCCCGCAAGGGACGCTTCGAGTTTGCCAACCACGGGACGCTGCTGCTCGACGAGATCGGCGACATGCCGCTCTCGACGCAGGCGAAGCTGCTGCGCGTGCTGGAAGAGCGCTGCGTGTTCCGCGTCGGCTCGAACGTCCCGATCCCCGTGGACGTCCGCCTGATCGCGAGCACCAACCGCCACCTCGAGGAAATGGTCCGCGAGGGAAAATTCCGCGAGGACCTCTACTACCGCCTCCGCGTCGTCACCATCAACCTCCCCCCGCTCCGCGTCCGCCAGTCCGACATCGCCCTCCTCATCGACCACTTCATCCGCGATTTCGCCCAGCAGCACAACCGCCGCATCGACGGCATCACCCCCGCCGCGCGCGCCGCCCTCATGGGCTACCGCTGGCCCGGAAACGTCCGCGAACTCCGCAACACCATCGAGGCGATGGTCGTTCTCGCGCGCGAGCCCGTCCTCGACGTCAAGGACATCCCCGAGGAAATCGCCCAGCGCCGCGACACCTCCGCCCCCGGCTCCTCCTCCGTCTTCGCCGGAATGAGCCTCGAACGCGCCGAGCTGGAACTCATCCGCTCCACCCTCGAAATGACCAAGGGGAACCGCGAAGAGGCCGCCCGGATCCTCGGCATCGGCGAGCGCACCCTGTACCGCAAGCTCAAGGAGTACAAGCTCGGCGACGTCGGCAAAGCGGGCCCCGAAGCGTGAGCGCCGTCCGCGGCCGCTTCACCGTCTCGGAACACGCCACCACCCCGCACCACTGGGACCTCTTCCTCGAGCGCGATGGCGTCCTCAAGACCTGGTCCCTCCCCGCCGCCCCCGGCCCGGGGGAGTTCTCGCTGGAAGCGCTTCAGAATTTCGACCACCGGCTCGCCTACCTTGATTTCGAAGGGGAGATTTCGGGAGGGCGGGGGGTGGTGAAGCGGCAGGACACGGGGACGTACGAGGCGGAGTGGGGGGAGGGGGCGATCCGGCTGCGCCTGGAGGGGGAAAACCTGCGTGGAGAATTCCTCCT
>CAVPNQ010000021.1:0-6806 GCA_963706735.1 uncultured Planctomycetia bacterium | reverse complement strand
TGCCCTGTGCTCGGCTCGGTTGGTCTTGCTACTTCCCCGCGTTCCGCTCCCCGATCGCCTCCACGTAGCTCTTCCCGTCCGCCGCGAACGCCGGGAGCACCTTGAGCTCCTCTTCGGTGAGCGCGCGGTCCCAGACGGCGAGCTCGTCGATCGCGCCGGCGAAGAAGCCGGGCATGAGCGGGCCGGTGGTCTTGGGGCGGCCGATGGTGATGGCGTCGCCCTCGGGGGAGGGTTTTTCGGGAAGCGCGAACGGGGGCTGCTTCAGTTCGGGGCGGCCGCCCGGTCGCGGGCCGGGGCGGCCGATTTCGCCGACCAGGACGAACCCTTCCACGAGCGCGCCATCCACGGCGATGCGGACGGTGCGGTCACCGTCCCACACGACGGCGACGTGATGCCACCCGTCGAACACCGCGGGCGCCGCCGTCAGCACGCCCATCTCGCCGAACGACAGGAACGCGCCGTCCCCGCGCCCCGCGCCTTCGCGCTCCGGGTGCAGCAGCCCCGCCAGGAACCCCTTATGCTTCCCCGACTGCCCGCCGTCGAACCACACCATCGACCTCGCCTTCAGCGGCTTCAGCCACGCCGCGACGGTGCGCTGCTCCAGCGGCGGAAGCGACAGGTAGCTCGACGTCCCGTTGAACCCCGCGGCCTTGCCGACGCGCCCTTCGGCCGTCACGACCTGGATCGAGATCGCGATGTACCGCTGCGTCGCGGGGTCCTGCCACCCGCGGTGCTGCGCGCCCGACGCCTCCGCGTCGCTCTCGGTTTCGGGCTCGAACGTGAAGCCCATGAGGCAGCCGTTGTGGAGGGTGAAGGGCTTTTCGGGTGGTGGCTTGACCGGAGGGTCAGTCGGTTTGACGGGAGGATCGGCCGGCTTCACGGGCGGGTCGGGGGGCTTGACCGGCGGCACTTTCGGATCGGGCGTTGTCACCGGCGGGTCGGCCGGTTTCGGGTCTTCCGTCGCCGCGACCTTCTTTGGCGGATCGGGAAGCGTCTCGCTCGACTTCATCATCATGCGCACCGCGAACAGCAGCAGCAGCACGCAGCAGCCGGCGATGAGGTAGACCGCTTTCTGGGTGGCGTTGACGGTGCCCGGCAGGGGCGTCGTGAGATCGATGGACCCGGGGGAGGGGAACATCTGGCCGGGAGTCGCGGCGCCGGGGGACGACAGCATCGGCGCGGACCCGGGAGTCCCCGCCGCGGCGACCAGCGGCGCGGCGCGCGGCGCGTCCGGCATCAGCTCGAGCGCCGGCCCGCCCTTCACCAGATCCGCCAGCACGTCCGCCGGCGTCTGGTAGCGGTCCTCGGCCTTCTTCGCGAGCATCTTCATGATGATGCGCGCCGTTCCCTCCGTGACGTCGGGCCGCACCGTGCGGACGTCGGGGATCGGCGCCGTCATGACCTTGTGCAGCACGGCGTACACTTCGTTGCCGGCGTACGGCGGCGTCAGCGCGAGAAAGTGGTAGAACGACGCGCCGAGGCTGTAGATGTCGCCGCGGATGTCCACCTTGCTCGTGTCCTCGATCTGCTCCGGCGACATGTAGTGTGGCGTCCCCATCGTCGCCGACGTGTGCGTGAGCCCGGCCTCCGAGCTGTCCGCCTTCTTCGCCAGCCCCAGGTCGCCCAGCTTCACCTTGCCGTCCTTCGTGACCAGGATGTTGTCCGGCTTGATGTCGCGGTGGACGATGCCCTGCTTGAAGGCGGCCTGAAGGGCCTTGAGGATGCCGACGGTCGCGGCGATGGCTTCCTTCTCGCTGAACGCGCCGCGGGCCTGGAGCCGCTCGCGCAGCGACCCGCCGTCCACGTATTCCTCGACCATGTAATAGAGGCCGGTGGCCGCATCCAGGTCGGCGTCCATGATGCCGACGACGTTGGGGTGCCGAAGTGCCGCGGCGACGCGGGCTTCGCGGAGGAAGCGGTTCGCGTAGTCGGGCGATTTCTTCGCGATGTCCGCGGGCAGGATCTTGAGCGCGACGTCCACGCCGAGCGTCGTGTGGCGTGCGAGGTACACCGCCCCCATGCCGCCGCGGCCGATTTCTCGGACGATGCGGCACTTGCCGATCACCGTCCCTGGACTGATCGTGTTCGCCATGGTTGCGATTGTAGTCGCTCTCAAATTCTAACGACGAGTTGCGAGTTGCGGGTTGCGAGTTGCGAGGGGGGGGACACCGGATCAGGTCTGTTCTCGCGAAACGGCGGTGGGCGCATCGCCTGGAACCGGGCCTCCGTCCGGCCCACGCCCTTCCTCGCAACCCTCCTACGCCCCTGCGGGGCTTCGGCGGGCAAGGCCCGCAACTAATCGTTCGTTCTATTTCTCATTCGCCAACCGTTCGATCTCTTCGCAGTAGCTCTTCTTCTTCGAGGCATAACCCGCGAGCGAAGTCAGTTCTTCATCGGTCAGCGGCCTGTCCCAGACCGCGAACTCGTCGATGCTTCCGCGGAATCCCGCGAACGCTGCGTTGCCGGACATTCGCGAAGTGCCGACCAGCGTGCTTCCGTTGTTCGCGGGCGCCGGGCGGCGGCCCAGCTTGGCCACCTTGAGGTGCGTCGCGATCTCGTCCGCCCATGTCGCGCACGAAGCGATCTTTCCGTCCACCGCCACCGTCACGCTCCGGTCGCCGTCCCATGAGACCGCCATGTGATGCCAGCCCGTGAAGACCCGGTCCACCGGCACGATCACGTCGTTCGCCCAGAACCCGAGGCTCACGCCGTCTTTCTTCTGCCCCCAGAAGTCCCACGTGTCGGACAGGTGAACGCCCAGCAGAAACGACGCGTCGCGCCGGTTCATCGTCCCCCCGTCGTAGATCACCCCGGCACGCCTCTCGGAACACTGGAACCAGAACGCAACCGCGCGCTCTTCCAGCGCCGGGATCTTCAGCACGCCCCCCGTGACCTGTTCCCCCGAAGCGCGCCCGCTCCCGTCGAACTGCAGCCCCTGCTCGCCGTTGCCGAGCTTGGCGCTCATGAAGCGCGCCCCGAGTTTCTCCGCGTGGTTCTTCTTCCCCGACAGGTCGCCCACGAACCCGCGAGGCGGCGTCGTCGAGCGGTCCTGGATCAACGTCTTGTCCTCGAATGACAGCGCCAGCACACAACCGGTCGCCAGCGTCGGCTTCTTCGCCACCACCGGCGGCGGATCGACGACCTTCGGGTCCGCGGGCGGATCCACCGGCTTCGGGTCCCCCGCCACCTCCACCGGCGGCTTCGCCGGCGCCCGCTTCCCGATCTCCGCGCAGTAGCTCTCGCCCTTCTTCGCCATCGCCCACAGCGCTTCCATTTCCACCATCGTCAGCGTGCGGTCCCACGCCGCGACCTCGTCGATCGTGCCGGCGAGCGTCGCGCGGCCCGTGTTCCACCACGTGCGGTTCGTGCGGCCGAGGAGCGTCGGCCCGGTTTCGATGGCCGGGACGCGCGGAAAGGTCGCAGGCTGCGCCGACGGGGCGGGGGAGGAAGGGGCCCGCGGATCGACGACGAACGCGTCCGGGAGCGTGCCGTCGATCATCACCGTCAGCGTGGTCGCGCCGTCCCACACGGCCACGACGTGGTGCCAGTCGCTCGTGACCCCGTCGAACGGCACCGCGACGTCGAGCTCGCCGACGCCGACGAATACCCCCGCCCCCGTTCCTTCCTTCTGGTCGCGGATCCCGTGGTACTGGTACTGCCCGAGTCGCAGCCCCGCTTCGAGCCACCCCTGCTGCATCGGCAGCCCGGGCTTCACCCACAGCGCGATCGAGCGAGCCGCCATGGCCGGCAGCGCGGCGCAGTCGTCGATCCCGTCGAGCTTCAGGCCGCGCCCCGTCTTTCCCTCGGCGAAGGCAGGCGTGCTCCGAAGCGTGCCATGGTTCTCCTTGCCGCTCAGGTCCCGGACGGCGCCCTCTTCCTCGAACGACACCGCGAGGATCGCGCCCTGGTGCAGCGAGAAGGGCCGCTCTGTCGGCACCGGGACCGGCGTCTCGACCGGGTCGCGCACCGGATCCACCGGGGGCTTGGGCGCCTCCTCCGGCATCCGCTCCCGGTCGCGCCGCCGCAGCTCCTCGGCCTCCGCCGCGAGCCGCGCCTGTTCGTCGCGGGCCGCCTGCGCCAGCCGCTCTTCCTTCCGCTCCATCAACTCCGCTTCCTGCCTCAACGCGTCCTGCTTGTGCCGCACCCAGGCGACGCCGCCGACAATCATGCCGAACAGCACCAGCATCGCCACGCCCGCGAAGATCGCGATCCCCGCGCCCGAGGAACTGCGCACGGGGCCCGAGAGGTCCACCACCATCGGCACCGGCGCGGACGGCTGCCCCGAAACGGAGAGGGGAGTCACCGGCGATGCGACCGCCGCGGCCGCGCCCGGCATCGGCTCCAGCTCCAGCCCCACCGCCGCCCCCGCCGCGCTCTTCGCCAGGTCGCTCAGCACGTCGCTCGGCGTCTGGTACCGCTTCGCCGCGTCCTTATCCATCATCCGCATGCAGATCGCCGAATTCGACTCCGACAGGTCCTTCCTCGCGTCCTTCGGGTTCGGCACCGGCGCCGTCATCACCTGGTGCAGCACCCCGTATACGTCCGCCCCCGGGTACGGCGGCCGCCCCGTCATCATGTGGTAGAACGTCGCTCCCAGGCTGTAGATGTCGCTCCGGATGTCCACCCGCTTCGAGTCCTGGATCTGCTCCGGCGACATGTAATACGGCGTCCCCAGCGCCGCCGACGACTGCGTGATGTCCGCCTTGCCGGCCTGCTTCGCCAGCCCCAGGTCCGCCAGCTTCACGCGCCCGTCCTTCGTGACGAGGATGTTCGCGGGCTTGATGTCGCGGTGGATGATCCCCTGCTTCTCCGCCGACGACAGCGCCCGGGCCACTCCCGACACCACCTGCGCCGCGGCTTTTTCGGGAAGCGGCCCGCGCGCGAGACGGTCGGCGATGGAGCCGCCGTCGATGTACTCCATGACCATGTAGTAGAGCCCCGTCACCGGGTCGCGATCCGCGTCCATCACCGCGAGCACGTTCGGGTGGCGCATCGTCGCGGCCATGCGGGCTTCGCGCAGGAAGCGTTCCGCAAATTGCTCCGACTTCGCGACGGAGGGGGGGAGGACCTTGACGGCCACGGGGATGCCGAGCGTCGTGTGCGTCGCCATGTAGACAACTCCCATCCCCCCGCGTCCGAGTTCGCGGAGGATGGAGCACTTGCCGATGATCTGCCCGGGCCGAAGGGCGACCTCGGGGGCGACCTGGACAGTGGGGGATTCATCCGCGGAACGGGCGGCGGCTTCGAAGGCGGATTTCATGCGGTGGCGTTGAGAGTCGCTGGGGGGATTCATTTTTTGCGGAGCTCCTTTCCCAGTAGGAACAGGAAGGGGGAGGGATTCGGCAGGGAAGAATGTGGAAGGTCTCGGTGAGGGAGAGCATATGACGTCGTAAGTCATATGCTGTGCATGACTTATGGATGATTCTCGGTGCGCAACGGCAACGAAAGGAAAAACGAAAAACGAAAAATCAAAAACGAAAAGCACGGCGCGGGGCACATCTGGTCCTGCGAATCCAGCACGGGCCAACGGGCCGTACTTTTTGTTTTTCGTTTTTCGTTTTTAGTTTTTCGTTTCCTGCCGTTTTCCCCCGAACCCCCCCCGTAATATGTCCCCGTGCTCCCCCCAACCAACCCCGCACCATTTCCCTCCACCCTCTGGTCCGCCATCCTCGGCGCCCAGGACCGCACCTCCCCCGACCACCGCGCCCGCCTCAATGAGCTCATCCACCTCTACTGGAAACCCGTCTATTGGTCCCTCCGGTCCCGCTGGCGCCGCCAACATGCCGACGCCCTCGACCTCACCCAGACCTTCTTCGCCCACCTGATCGAAAGGGACGCCCTCGCGGCAGTCGGCCCCGACAAGGGCCGCTTCCGCGCCTGGCTCCGCGTCGTCCTCGACAACTTCATGCGAAATGAACTCGAGGCCGCGAAGGCGCAGAAGCGCGGCGGAGGTCTCAAGCCGCTCTCGCTGGATACCGAGGATGATGCCCCGCCCGTGCCCGACAACGGACTGACGCCCGAGCAGGCGTTTGACCGCGCATGGGCAATCCACCTCTTCAAACAGTCGGTGGAAATCCTCCGCACGCTCTACCACGCAGAAGGCCGGGACGCGGCGTTCGCCTGGTTCGAGCGCCACGAGTTGGACCCCGACCCTCCGAGCTGCGCCCAGATGGCGGAGGCCGACGGCCGCAAGCCTCACGAGGTCGAAAACGCGCTGAAGGCCGCGCGGACGGCGTTCGCGCGGATCCTGCGGGAGAAGGTCGCCGAGACCGTGGCGGACCCGCGACGGGTTGAGGAAGAGCTGCGGGCGCTGGCGGAAGCGATGGGGTAGGTTTGCCGCGCCTCGAAATTGTTGGAACCGCCCACGCTGGCCGGCGTCCTACAGGCAGAACAAAGAACCCCTTCCGGAGGCCCACCCATGCTTTCCCGCGTCATCCGTTCCCTCGCCGCCCTCGCGCTGGCCGCCACCCTGGCCCGCGCCGACGGCTTCATGACCATCGATCGCCCGAACAACAACGCGATCCCGATGGCGGTCAAATACCACAAGGTGGACGTCGAGATCGATAATCAGGTCGCGACGACCACGGTGGACCAGGTGTTCGTGAACCCGAACGGGTTCAACGTGGAAGCGACGTACATGTTCCCGGTTCCCGCGGGGGCTTCGGTGTCGAAGCTCTCGATGTGGATCAACGGGGTCGAGATGGAGGCAGAGCTTCTGGACGCCGACAAGGCCCGCGCGACGTATGAAGAGATCGTGCGGTCGCAGCAGGACCCGGCGCTCCTGGAGTATGTCGAGCGATGCGACT
>CAVPNQ010000020.1:0-37541 GCA_963706735.1 uncultured Planctomycetia bacterium | reverse complement strand
GCGAAATCGCGATCACGAAGTTCCTCGAGAAAAAGGGAGAGGGGATCCACCACCTCTGCCTCGAGGTCCCTGACGTGGACGACGCCACCCGTTCCCTCAAGGAACAGGGGTGCAATCCGGTCTATCCTGCGTCCCGTCCCGGCTCCGGCGGCATGCGCGTTAACTTCCTCAGCCCCAGGGATGCCCGCGGGGTGCTTTTCGAGCTCAACAGCCGAAACACCGAAATCGGTTAGGTTTTCGTTGCCCTCATTACCCTCGTTCGTATAATCCGCGCCTTCAACCCAGTCCCCAAACGCCGACGGAGGCAACGCATGCCGTCCCCGCAGGAAATCCAGGACAAGGTCATCGAGATCGTCTGCAAGCAGCTTGGCGTCGGCAAAGAGAAGGTCAACCCCCAGACCTCGTTCGTGAACGACCTGGGCGCTGACTCCCTCGACACCGTCGAACTCGTCATGGAAATCGAAGACGCTTTCGATCTCTCCATCCCCGACGAGGAAGCCGAGAAGATCCAGACGGTCGGCGATGCCATCAATTACATTCAGAAGAACTCGAAGTAATGTCCCGTCATCGCGTCGCGATCACCGGCATCGGCCTCGTCACCCCTCTCGGTTGTGACCGGGAAGCGGTGTGGAAGGCCCTGCTTGCCGGGAAGAGCGGCGTGCGCCCCATCAAGTCCTTCGACACCGCCGCGTTCGACACGAAGATCGGCGCCGAGTGCGTCGACTTCGAGCCGAGCCGCTGGATCGACGAACGCGAGGCGAAGCGGCTCGACCGCTTCTCCCAGTTCGGAATCGCCGCCGGTTCGCTGGCGATCCAGGATTCGGAGCTGAATCTCGAGAAGGTGGACCGTGCGAAGGCCGGGTGCATCGTCGGATCCGGAATCGGCGGCCTGCGCGAACTCGAGGAACAGCACCGGAGGCTCTTCGACAAGGGCCCGGGGCGGGTCAGCGCGTTCTTCATCCCCAAGCTCATGACCAACGCGGTGCCGGGCCAGCTGGCCATCCGGTTCGGCCTCCGCGGCCCCAACTGGGCGGTCGCGAGCGCCTGTTCAAGCGCCAACCACGCGATGGGAAGCGCTCTTCGGGCGATCCAGTACGGGGAAGCGGACATCGTGCTGACGGGCGGGTGTGAAGCGGCGCTGACGCCGAGCGGGCTGGCCGGGTTCATGGCGCTGAAGGCTCTTTCGACGCGGAACGAAGCGCCGGAGAAGGCGAGCCGTCCGTTCGACAAGGACCGGGACGGGTTCGTGCTGGGCGAGGGCGCCGGGATGCTGGTGTTCGAGCGCCTGGACCATGCTGTGAAGCGCGGCGCGAAGATTTACGCCGAGGTGCTGGGATTCGGCGCGAGCGACGATGCGTACCACATCACGGCGCCGGAGCCGGGCGGGCACGGGGCGAGCGCCTGCATGCAGCTGGCGATGAACGATGCGAACGTGAAGCCCGAGGAGATCACGTACATCAACGCGCACGGGACTTCGACGCAGTTGAACGACGCGATCGAGACCAAGGGCATCAAGCTGGCGTTCGGGGCGCACGCGGCGAAGCTGCCGATCTCGAGCACGAAGTCGATGGTCGGCCACCTGCTGGGCGCGGCGGGCGGCGTGGAACTCGCGGTCACGGCCATGAGCATCCAGCACGACATGGCGCACCCGACGATCAACCAGGAATCGAAGGACCCGGAGTGCGATCTCGACTACATCCCGAACGTGGCGCGGAAAGTCGAGCAGAAGTACGCGATGTCCAACTCCTTCGGGTTCGGCGGGCACAATTCGGCGATGCTCATCGGCAAGTTCAAGAGCTAGCTGCGCCAGGAGGGGCCGATGAAGCGCCGGCCCGGGCCCTTTCGGTTCTTCCTCGCCATCATCGCGTTCTACGTTCTCGCCTACGGGCTGGGACTGTCGCCGCGCCCAGCGGGAGACGCGGCCCGTGCCTGGAAACCGCCGGTCGAACTGCCGCGCAAGGCGCCGCCGCCGGAACCGGAAGTCGCCGCGACCCAGCCTGAGCCCGGCGTGCCGTTCTCGCGCGTCCCGATCCTGCCCGGGTCGCTGCTGGCCGTCGCGCCGCAGATGGTGCGCCCCGAGACGCGGGAGTGGCTGCACATCGTCGTCCACCACAGCGCCGGGACCGCCGGCAACGCCGCTGAGTTCGACCGGATGCACCGCGAGGAGAACAAGTGGGAATTCGGACTCGGCTACCACTTCGTCGTGGGCAACGGCAACGGTGCGCCCGCCGGCGGCGTCGAGATCGGGCAGCGCTGGATCGACCAGCGCCACGGGGCCCACGCGGGCGCGAACGCCACCGAGTACAACCAGCACGGGATCGGCATCTGCGTCGTCGGGAACTACGACGAGGCCGACATGCCCGAGGCCGTCTACACCGGGCTCCGCGACCTCGTGGCCTGGCTGGCGAAGCGCTACTCGATCCCGCCCGGGAACATCCTTCCGCACCGGGACGTCCGTGGCGAGCCCACCGCGTGCCCGGGAAAGAACTTCCCGCTCGACCGGCTCCGCGCCGACGTTCTCGAGGCGCTCAAGTAGCGCGGCAGCGGGCTTCTTTTTTTCGCCAAAATAAAAATGAAGCGGCGCGTTTGCGGCGCACGCGGTCGCTTCCGTAAGATCCTACCCGGGAAGTGAACCGCGGGACGACAGGGCGCGCGACGGGCCGGCCATCATCATCCATCCCGGCGCCCCCGTTCCGGTGAACGACGAGAGGGCACGATGGAAACAGTGACAACCCTCGGGGAACCGAGGACGCGGGAGTCCGTGCCGTCGCGAGTGGAACGTGTCGTGCCTGCGGCGACGCTGGCGACGACGGTGACGGGTCCGTGGAACCGGCTGGCGCACGAAGCGGCCCGGCGGTTCGCGGAGTCGCGGGGCGCGTGGTCCAGGGTCCTGCTTGTCTCGAGCGCCGAGGGGAACGGGAAATCCCACCTGCTGGCGGCGATCGACGCGGGCCTCCGGGACGGCACGGGGAAGCGCCCGGCCGTCGTCCGGACCACCTGCGACGATTTCATGCGCCAGTTCACGTACGCCTCCACCCAGGGCCGCATGGCGGCCTTCCGGCAGAAGTACCGCTCGACCGAAGTCCTCCTGCTCGACGACGTGGACCGCCTCACGGGCCGTCCCGCCACCCAGGAGGAGTTCCTGCACCTCTTCGACCACCTCGACTCGGCCGGCCGGAGCGTGGTCGTCTCGTCGCGGGTCAAGCCGCGCGACATCGAGGGGCTCAAGAAGCCGCTTCAGTCGAGACTCGCCGCCGCCATGCAGGTAAGGCTGGAGGCCCCCGACGAGGCGGGACGGCGTTCTCTCCTCCAGCTCTCCGCCCTCCGCGACCGCCGGACCCTTCCACCCGAAATCCTCGCGGCGACAGCAGCCCCGGCGGGCTCGGTGCGCGAAGTCGTGGGGCGCTGGGAACGGCTGCGCGATCTCGCCACCATCTCCATGACCGCAGCCTGCGCGTCCTGCCTTCCCGCGCGCCCCACGGGACCCACCATCGCCGCGATCGTGGAAGCCGTGGCCCTGCGCTTCGGCATCCAGCCGCGGGAGATCACGGGAAGCGGCCGTTCGCGCAGGCTGACAGCGCCGCGGCACGTCTGCTTCTTCCTCGCGAAGAAGCTGACCGGGCAATCGCTTCAGGAGATCGCGACGCAATTCGGCGGGAAGAACCATGCGACGGTGCTGTACGCCTGCCGCAAGGTGGCGGGGGATCTCGCGAAGGACGCGGCGTTCCGGAAGACGTTCGAGGTGATCGAAGCCAGTCTGGGGCGCTGAGGCAAGTCTAACGGTCGATGACGAGAAGGCGCCGCTCGCCGCGCGTTCCTGGCGGGGGCGGCCCCTCGAATCGATGCGAGTCGGCGCCGACCGGGCCCGCGATGACCTCCGCCAGGTAGCGTCCCGGCGGAAGCGCGGACAGGTCGTAGTTCTCCGAAGCAGACAGCCCGGCCTGGATTTGCAGCCCGTCGAGGTTCCAGTACCAGGTCTGCAGCCGTCTCCCGGACGCATCCCAGATGCGGGACTCGAGCATGCCGGGGGGCGGTTCCGGCGGATCGAGGACGCGAACAGGAGTGCAGGACTGCGAGAACAGGACTGCCGAGTAGTCCCATTCCGGGCCGGGACCAAAGTCCAGGCGGGTGCTGCTCCGGTTCTCGACCGAAACGCGAAGGAATCCGTCCGAGAGAACCGCGGCCAGGTCGAACACATCGGGGACACCCCACTCCAGGGGCTCGTCCTCCAGGCTCGGGGCCTGCGATGGGTTCGCGACCGGAAGCCCGGCCGCATCGTGAGAAGCGCGCCACCATGCGGCACATTCTTCTGCCCGGCCCGCCCAGGGCAAGTCTGTCAGGCGGAACAGCGCCCACCTCGCATTCGCCCGTACCGGCGGAGCTTCATCCATCGCCGCGGGAATCAGCCAGCGGACCGCCCGCGGGTTATCGGCGAGGAGCGCCGCCGCGTTGGCCCGGGCGACCCACGAGTCGGATTGCAGCCGCTCCCGAAGCCGTGTTTCGATCGCGCTGCGCGCCATCGAGGCCGCGCCGGCGGCGAGGAGGCAGAACGCGAAGCAGAGGCGGAAGGCCATGGGGGTATGATGGCGGCGCGGGGGGAGAAGGCGCAATCGCGTTTCGTCGCGGAGGAGAGGGCATGCGCACGGCGGCGGTCCTGCTGGTGCTGGCGGCGCGCGCGTTCGCAGGCGACGCGATCTCGACGGAGAGCCTGCTCGGCGAAATGGCGGACCTCGAACGGCTCACCCGCCCCGCGGGCTACACCGAGCGGCAGTTCTCGAGCTTCGACCGGCTCAGCACCAAGGGCGACCGCTTCGCGAACGGCGACCGCGGGAACTACCTGCGCAAGGACAAGGACGAGTACGTGCTGGCCGAGGCGACCGGGCCGGGCGCGATCGTCCGGATCTGGAGCGCGAACCCCGGGGGGACGCTCAGGATCCGGCTGGACGACCGCGAGGTCCTGAAGGAGGACTTCAAGGCGCTGCTCTCCGGCGAGGTTTCGCCGTTCCGCGAGCCGTTCGGCGGGATGCGCGCGCTCGGGGGAAACCTGTACTTCCCGTTCGCATTCGCAAAATCCATGAAAGTGACCTGTACCGTCGGGAACCAGTACTACCACGTCAACGTGCGGTCGTGGCCCGAGGGGACGAAGGTTGTGCCGTTCTCGCGGTACAAGATTCCGGAAGAAGCGCTCGAAAAGGCGCGCGCCGCGCTGAAGGAGCCCGCGGCGCTGCCGAAGGACGCGGTGAGCCGGAAGCTCGGCGAGGAAATCGCCGGGCCGGGCACGATCGTCGAAATCCGCCTCAAGGCGACCGGAGCCCGCCTGCGCGAGTCCGCGCTCAAGATCACCGTGGACGGGGAAGTCTGCGCGTGGGCGCCCCTTCCCGACTTCTTCGCCGTCGGCCCCGAACCCGTGTTCCTCTCCACCCTCCCCATGTCCGCCGCGCAGGACGGCACCCTCGTCTGCCGCTTCCCGATCCCCTTCGAAAAGTCCGCACTCGTCGAAATCGAACGCCCGCCGGACGGCACGAGCATCGACGGCTCGCTGCTCGTCCGCCCCGCGGCCTGCGGCCCGATGCGCTTCCATGCCTGGTGGCGCGGCTCCCTGAAGGTCAAGACGCGCCCGATGTCGGACTGGCCGGTTCTCCATGGCGAGGGAAGAGGGCGACTCGTGGGCACCGCGCTCGTCGTGCGCAACCCGGCGAAGCAGTGGTGGGGCGAGGGGGATGAGAAGATCTCGATCGACGGGGAAGCGTTTCCCTCGACGTTCGGCACGGGGACGGAGGACTACTTCGGGTATGCGTGGTGCAACACCGGGAAGTTCTCAGCGCCGTACCACGCGCAGTCCCGCAGCGACGGCCCCGGGAACCGCGGCTGGACTTCGGTCAACCGCTTCCACATCCTCGACGACATCCCGTTCGAGAAGTCGATCCGGTTCGACATGGAGATCTGGCACTGGGAGGACTGCGTGATGGGGTACGCGACCACGGCGTACTGGTACGCGGAGCCGGGGTTCAAGCACGAGGCATTGCTGCCGCCGATGGACGCGCGGCTGGCGCCGGCGATGGAGCCGGCGTTCGCTGTGACCGGAGCGATCGAGGGCGAGAAGCTCACGGTGGAAAAGTGCACTTCGGGCGCGGCCGCGCGGCAGGACATGACGGCGTTCGGGGAGGGGTGGAGCGGGGAAGCGCAGTTGCTGTGGAAGGGCGGGGGGACGGGGGACGAGATGACGCTGACGTTCGAGAGCGGCGTCGAGGGGAAGCGGATTCTGTCGATCGTGATGACGCAGGCGCCGGACTACGCGAAGGTGCGGGTGAGCGTGAACGGGGTGGTCGTGCTTCGGGAGCTGGACTTGTACGGGAGGACGGTGAAGCGGCGTCCTGAGGAGCGGGTGTCCGTGGAGTTGAAGAAAGGGAGCAATGAGATCCGGATCCAGATCACGGGGTCGAACCCGGAAGCGAATCCGGTGAGCCACCTGGTGGGTCTCGACTACGTGAGGATCGTAGAGTAGATGTCAACCCGCTGTACGGGGCGGGTAAGGAACGTGACGTCTGTTTCGGGAAAAGCGTCGCGCGTTGAGGTCGAGATCGTCACAAGTCTTGTTGGGACAGTGGGTTGCGATCATGTATGGGCGCCCGAATTTCCCGCGCTTCCCGCGAAACTTCCGCCAGCCCCCGGGGTTTCATTCTCGTGAGCTGCAAAGACCACGAAAACGACCTTCTCCCGTACCTCGACGGCCGCCTCGACGCCGCCGCTGCGGCCGGGGTCGATGCCCACCTGAAAGTCTGCGCGGTCTGCCGCAAGGAAGTCGCGCAGATGCGGCAGACCTGGAAGCTGCTCGGCTACCTGCCGGGCCGCAACGTCAGCGCGCACCTCCCGGCGCGCCTCCTCGAAGCCGCCCGCGTCCAGCTCGAGGTCGAACGCCGCTGGACCCACAAACTCCGCCGCCACCTCCCGATCATCGCTTCCGCCGCCGTCGTCCTCCTCGTCTTCGGCGTGACGATGCTCCTCGGGCCGTCGCAGCTGGCGTCGGATTACGACCGCGAACTCGCGAAGCTTTCCACCGACGAAGAACGCGCGGTCGTGCAGCACCTCGACCTCTACGAGAATCTCGACACCGTCCAGAACATCGACGTCCTGGAAGACGACCAGGTCGTCGAGTACCTCGACCTCGTCACGAGCATGAGCGATGACGACTTCTAAACTCCTTCTCACCCTCGCGTTCACGTGCGCCGCCGCCCTTGCAGGCGCCACGCAGGGGACTCCGTCCGCCGCGCCCTCCAAGCCCTCCGTGGAGGAGCTCCGGCGCAACATCGCCCACTGGAAGTCGCTTCCGCAGGCCGACCGGGATCGCATCCGCCAGTCCTATCGCCGTTACCAGGGCTTCAAGCCCGAACAAATCACGACCGTGCAGGACAATTTCCGGAAATTCCGCAATCTGACTCCAGAGCGGCGCCGTGAGCTGTCGAAGAAGCTGCAGGGCCTGCCGCCCCAGGAACGCGAACGCGTCGCGCAGAAGCTTCGCGAACTCCAGGACATGGGGCAGGACAGGCGCAAAATGGCGCTCGAGTTCGCCCGGATGGCCAAGAGCCTGACGGCCGACCAGAAGCGCCAGCTGAAGCAGCTTTCGACGCCGGAGGAGAAGAAGCGGTTCCTGGGCCGTGCGTTCCGCGGGCGCCTGATGCAGGACTGGTCGCCCGAAGATCGCGCCGCCTTTGAAAAGCTCCCGGATCCGGAGAAGAAGAGCCGCCTCAAGCATTTCTTCAGGGAGCGGGCCATGCGCGGCCCGCCGGGCGACCGAGGAGGACAGAAATGAAGACGCTGATCCTGGCCGGAGCAGCCCTCGCGATCACCCTCGCGGGGGCTTTTCCTTTGTACGCGGGGGACCGGAGCGAGCAGTGGGGTGAATTGCTGAAGCGGTGCGACGGGAGAATGTCGCGCGTGGAGGAGCGGAAGCTCGGGAAGGCTCTGGACAGCATGACGGAGCGCGAGCGGGCGAGGATCCGGGCGAGGCTGAAGCGGATCGAGTTGATGACGAAGGCGTGGGTTCGTGCCGAGCAGCAGGCCCGGTCGGCGGCGGCGGCGCGGGCGGTGCTGAGCGTCTTCGGGCAGATGCCGGTGTCCCTGGACCTGCGGCCGACGCTGGACGTGATCATGGAGTTGAACGGACTCGGGACGAAGAAGACGCCGGGCGTTCTCGGGAAGCGCGGGAAGAAGATGGTGTAGGACGTCCGCGAGACCGGAATCCAGGGCGGCCCGCCGGCAACGGCGGGCCGCTTTTTTTGTTTTCGGGGAAGCGATTGCCCGGGAATCAAATGACGGGCGTCGCTGCTCCGTACTACAGTGGTCCGCGGAACGCCACAGGAGGCCTCTTGACGCGGGATCCCGCGGGTCGCCTCACATTTCAAAGGAGTCTTTCGTGATCGCGCTTCTGCGCCGCATCGCCTGTCAAGCCCTCGTGCTCGTCGCGGCCTCCAGAGCGCTCGCGCTCGACCCTCCGCCCTACGTCCTGGCGCCTGACGAGACCTTCAAATGGTCCGCCAAAACCACGACCCAGCTCGAGGGGGCCGAAGTCACCGTCCTGCGCCTGACTTCCCAGACCTGGCAGGGCATGAAGTGGCGCCACTGGATGCACGTCATCAAGCCTGCCGAGGTCACGCGACCCGGCCACGCACTCCTCGTCATCGCCGGCGGCGACAACCGGAAGGACGAACCCGGTCCCTCCATTCGCGAGGTCGCGCTCCTCCGGGACGTCGCCATCCGGACCGGCTCCGTCATCGCCATCGTCGAGCAGATCCCCAACCAGCCCCTCTTCGACGGGAAGTCCGAGGACGAAATCGTCGCTTACACCTTTCAGCAGTTCCTCGAGACCGGTGACGAATCCTGGCCGGCGCCGCTCCCGATGACCAAGGCCGCCATGCGCGCCATGGACGCAACCCAGGCGTTCCTCAAGGAGAAGTACGACCTCCACCCCGAGAAGTTCGTCGTGACAGGCGCTTCCAAGCGCGGCTGGACCACCTGGCTGACCGCCGCCTTCGACAACCGTGTCGCCGCGATCGCCCCCATGGTCATCGACACCCTGAATTTCCCCGCCCAGATGGCCCTTCAGGTCGAGTCTTTCGGCAAGTTCTCCGAGCAGATCAAGGATTACACCGAGCTGGACCTGCCGAAGCAGATGCAGACGAAGGAGGGCGGGCGCCTGGTGGAGCTGATCGACCCGTTCGTTTACCGCGACCGGCTGACGATGCCGAAGCTGATCGTCCTGGGGACGAACGACCGCTACTGGCCCGTGGACGCGGCGAAGCTGTACTTCGGCGAGTTGAAGGGTGAGA
The DNA here is from genome assembly GCA_963706735.1 of uncultured Planctomycetia bacterium. Lineage (GTDB taxonomy): Bacteria > Planctomycetota > MHYJ01 > WSZJ01 > WSZJ01 > WSZJ01. The sequence continues at coordinate 28,215 of CAVPNQ010000020.1, read as the reverse complement.
AGCACATCCACGAAGTCCCGAACGCGGGGCACGGGCTGGGGCTTGGCGTCGTGGAGGCCGTGACGGCGTTCTACGTCGATGTCGTGGATGGAGGCGCCCTGCCGGCGTTCGACTGGAAGACCGCGGCGGGTGAAGGGGAATCCGTGATGACGCTCACGGCGAAGGACGCGCCGCTGAAGGTCGAACTGTGGACGGCGGAGAGCGCGACGCGCGATTTCCGCGACTCGAAGTGGGCGGGCGCGGAGATTTCAGGGAAGGATGGGGCGTGGGAGGCTCGCGTGAAGCAACCGGCGGCGGGATTCGCGGCGTTCCACCTGCGGCTGACGTTCAAGGGGCCGGTCGGGCAGGACTACGCGCTCTCGACGAACGTCGAGGTGGTGGGGACGAAGAAGTAGGCGTCCGGCGAGTAGCCTGGGAGTCGTACATCCTTCGACTCGCCCTACGGGCTCGCTCAGGATGAGCCTGGCCGAGTGCAATCTCGGTCGGGGTGAACATCCCCACGGCCAGGCTCAAAACACGAAGACGTTCCCCTTCTCCTTCAGCCCTTCCCACTTGTCCTCGTCGAAGCGATAGAGCTTCGCGGGGCGGTGGGCGCCGATGCGCGCCGAGCGCGCGAGCGGCTTGAGCACCTGGAGCGAGAGCAGCTTCCGGCGGAAGTTCCGCTTGTCGAGCGGGCGGCCGAGGATGGTCTCGTAGGCGTCCTGGACGCCCTTCAGCGTGAATTCCTCGGGGAGGAGGCGGAAGCCGACGGGGGAGTATTCGAGCTTGTAGCGGAGGCGCTGAAGGGCGTACTCGAGGATGGTCGCGTGGTCGAACGCCAGGGCGGGGAGGTTTCCAAGGTCGGCCCAGCGGCCGTTGCGCGGCGTGGGGGCGGGAGGGCGGACGAGCGCGATGTAGGTGACGGTGACGACGCGGCCGCGGGGGTCCCGTCCTGGATCGCCGAACGTGTAGAGCTGCTCGAGGTAGACGTCGCGGAAGCCGGTTTCCGTCTCGAGGATCCTGGCGGCGGCGGCGTCCAGCGACTCTCCTTCTTCGGCGAATCCCCCCGGGATCGCTTCGCGGCCCGCGAAGGGCGGCACCGGGCGGTTCACGAGGAGCACCCGCAGGCTCGGCGCATCCAGCGCGAACACGATCGTGTCCACCGAAAGCCGGATGTCCTGGCGGGGCAGAGTCGGGCGTGCCGTGGCGGAACGGGGCATGCGCTTCAATCCTTCTTACGGCGTCGCGGTGTGCGCGCCGTCTTCGAATCGACTCGCGCCTCCGGATGGTATTTCTGCGCGATCGGCAGCCGGCGGCCCGCGCCGAACGCGCGCGGCGTGACCTTGAGCCCCGGCGGCATCTGGCGCCGCTTGTACTCGTTCCGGTCCACCATCTTCACGACCTTCGCCACCGTCTCCGCGTCGAACCCGCGCTTCACGATCCGCGCCGGGTCCTCGTCGCGCTCGACATAGCGGGCGAGGATCGCGTCGAGGACGTCGTAGGGCGGGAGGCTGTCCTGGTCGGTCTGGTTCGGGCGGAGTTCCGCCGTGGGGGCCTTGGTGAAGACGCGTTCGGGGACGAGCGGCTTCTCGCGGTTCGCGTGGCGCGTCAGCGCGTAGACGAGCATCTTCGGAATGTCGCTGATGACCGCGAGGCCGCCGCACATGTCGCCGTAGAGCGTGCAGTAGCCGGTCGCGAGCTCGCTCTTGTTGCCCGTCGTCAGCACGAGCCAGCCGAACTTGTTCGAAAGCGCCATCAGCGTCGCACCGCGGATCCTCGCCTGGAGATTCTCCTCCGTCACGTCCGGCGGCCGCCCGTCGAACGCCGGCGTCAGCGCTTCGAGGTAGGCCTTGAAGGGCCCCTCGATCGGGATCGTCCGTGCGTCGATCCGCATCGCGTCGGCCATCACGGCGGCATCCTCGTTGCTCGCGCCGCTCGTGTAGCGGCTCGGCATCAGCACCCCATGCACCCGGTCGGCGCCCAGCGCCTCCACCGCGATCGCGGCGACCAGCGACGAATCCACGCCGCCCGACAGCCCCAGCACCACATCCGTAAAGCCGCACTTCCTCACGTAATCGCGCAGTCCCAGCACGAGCGCGTCCCACACCGCCGCCGTCTCGTTCGCCGGCTGCGGCCGGATGTCCCCCGGGCCCTCCTCCAGGTCCACCACCACAAAATCCTCCGCGAACGCCGCCGCACGCGCCAGCAGCCGGCCCTTCGCGTCGAACGCGCACGACCGCCCGTCGAAAATCAGGTCGTCGTTCCCTCCCACCTGGTTCACAAACACCAGCGGCGCGCGCCGCCGCTTCGCAATCGACCCCAGCATGTCCTGCCGGATCGCGCCCTTGCTCATCCAGTACGGGGAAGCGCTGATGTTGACGAGGATCTTCGCGCCCTTTTTCGAAAGCTCGGCCATCGGGTCGAGCGCGTACTTGCGCTTCGACCAGTATTCCTTGTCGTTCCACGCGTCCTCGCAGATGGAGATGCCGAGGCGATCGCCGTTGACGCTGGCGACGGCGTTGGGGTGGCCGCGTTCGAAGTAGCGTTCCTCGTCGAAGACGTCGTAGAAGGGGAGGAGGGACTTGCGCGCGATGCGGACGAGGCGCGTGTTGTCGATGAGGGCGGCCGCGTTGAAGAGCGGGCGGCCCTCGCCGGGGTTGGGCTCTGCGAAGCCGACGACAGCGGCGATGTGGGTGCAGGCGCGGCGGACGCGGTCGAGGGCCTTGAGCTGGGCTTTGACGAAGTCGGCCTTGAGGAGGAGGTCGCGAGGAGGGTAGCCGGTGAGGGCGAGCTCGCTGAACACGACGAGCCGTGCGCCGCGTTCGCGGCCATGGGCGAGGGCGCCGATGATCTTCTCGGAGTTGCCGTCGATGTCGCCGACGGTGAAGTTGATCTGGGCGAGGGCGATGCGCATGGGCTTAGTGTAGGGCGGACACTAAGGGGAAGGCAAGGCTGGCGAAGGCTGGGGAAGGCTGGGGAAGGCTGGCGAAGGCTGGCGAAGGCTGGCGAAGGCTGGCTGAAGGCTGGCTGAAGGCTGGCGAAGGCTGGCTGAAGGCTGGCTGAAGGCTGGCTGAAGGCTGACGAACGCGGGAATATGGGGGGGGCATGTTCGCACTCCTTACCGTGCAGAGCCTTCGCCAGCCTTTCGCACCTTCGCCAGCCTTTCTCAGCCTTTACCTCAGGTCAATCGCATAAAGCGCGAAATCGTCGCAGCCGAGAAGCGCTTCCGGAAATCCGTCGCCGTCGAGGTCCTCGACGGTGACTCCGAACTCGCAGCGGGCGCCGAGGTCGAAGTGCCAGCGTTCGCTTCCGGAGTCGAGGTCGAGGCGGAAGACGCGGCCGGTTGAATCTGCGCCGACGACGGCGGCGGCGGGGGCGCCGGGGAGTTCGGCGAGGCCGAGTTTTCCGGATACCCAGCCTCCGGACCAGGTCCAGGCTGTGGACCCGTCGCGCCGGACGCGGGCGACGCCGGACTTGGTGCCGATCACGAATCCGCCGTCCGGCAGGGGGATGCCGGCGATGGCGGAGCCGCCGAGGTCGGCGAGGCGGGCGAGGATGGTGCCGTCGCGGCCCATCACGAGGAGGGCGTTGGCGCACGGGACGGCGATCTCCGCACCGCCGTCCCCGTCCAGGTCGTGAGCGAAGGGAGATCCCCAGGTTCGGTCGCCCGTTTTGGCGTGCCAGACCGGTCGGCCCTCCATCGTCCAGGCCGCAACGGCGCCCGTCGCGGCGTCCGCGGAAGCGAGGGCCGCGACCAGTTCGGGTTTTCCGTCGCCGTCCAGGTCGGCCAGCAGGGGATCGGTGAAAACGGGTTGTTCGTTTTCGATCGTCCAGAGAGGTTTGGCGTCGCCGAACCGGCGCGCGGACAGGACCGCCGGATACTGGAAGAGAATCGCTTCCGGGCGCGCATCGCCGTCCAGGTCGCGGAGTGTCGCGGTGGGGTAGGGGGTTCGCGGGATCGGGGTCGAGGCGAGTTCGACGCCGTCCACGCCGCTGATGCCGACGAAACGCGGATTGAGGTTCCCGGTCTGGGAGAAGACATCGAGCGTCCCGTCGCCGTTCCAGTCGTACAGCGCCGGGGGATTCATGACGTCGAATTCCGATCCGTATCGCCACAGGACTTCCCCTGTCGAGCCCCGGATCGCGTGCATCTCGTTCCGGTCGTCGCCGCTTCGGAGAACCTGGGCCACGGCGACCTCACCGAAGCGCCGGAACGTAACGGGGCGGCTGCGGACGGAGTTGTCGGCCGGGCGGCGCCAGAGGACGCGCGAGGAGCGGACCACCTGGAGGCCGTAGCCCACGAGGACCCAGTCGGGCCGGCCGTCCGCATCGAGCGCCGCGGCGTGGATTTCCTGGGGAGTGAAGTCCACGAGAACTTCGCGTCGCACTTTCCCGTCCTCGCCGACGACGAGCAGCCGGTGGTCCCGCGTCACGAAGGCGAATTCGGGGCCGGAAGTGCCGAACGCGACGGCCGGTTCGGCGGCGGTACCGACGCGGGTGTCGAGTCGCCAGAGTCGCTTCCCCGTCCCCGCCGACCGGCACACGATGTCGTTGCCCTCCACGCAGCACCAGGAGTTCGAAGCCCACGAGGTGAGTGCGCCGCTGGTGTCCGCGACGGACGCCGCCGGGGAGAACTTGCGGCGACCCGTCTGCACCTCCCAGGCCGCCACGCCCGCCGGCAGGTACGAGTACACCGTCTCCGGGCGGCCGGTCGGCGTCGCGCCGGCGTGAAGCTGCCGCGGTTTGACATTCGCATCCCGCCACACGACGTGCCCGTCGGCCGGGTCAAGCCCGATGAGGTCGTCCCCTTCGACGCATGGGATGGGGCGGTCCCCCGGGAGATCGATGACCCCCTCGGAAGTTCCGGGAAGCAGGACCCTTCCTTCGGACGCGTGCTTCCACTTCACGCGCCCCGCGCCATCCAGGCAGGTGACGGACGATTCTCCGGAAGCGAGGACGGCGTCGTCGCCGAGGCGGCCGAGCGCGGGGACCGTGACTCCCGGCAAATCGATGCGCGGTCCGGCGCTCGCCTCCCCCGCGCGGGCGATGCAGACACCTCCCGGCAAGGGGATCCACAGGTTGCGCCCTTGCGCCAGGGGCCGTAGCCAGGCGCTCTCCGGGATTTCCCCCGGGAAACTCGCCGACCAGAGCAGTTTCTGCGCCATCCGCCCTCTCCACGTTCCCGCCTCGCCCGCTTCCTTGCCCGACCACACCGAAACCCGCAGCTCTTCCCCGAAGAATCCGACCACGGCGTCGTCCGGCACGCCGTCCGAGTCCCAGTCGATCTCCCGCCACCAGATGAACACGGCCTCGCGGAACGGCATCGTCGATCGCACGATTCCTCCCGCACGGCCGTCGAACGTCATCAGGAACTGGCTGAATTGCCCGGCCACGTCCGGGACGCCGTCCAGGTTCGCGTCTCGGACGGAAATGGGGCCGCGGAACACGTTCCCGACGCGGGCCGAAGCGTAATGCGCGGAGGGAAGCGACACCCAGGCGGAGGTGACCTCGTTTCTTCTCACGGCGACGACGCGTTCCCGGGAATCGCATCCGCGGCGGCGGAAGATCAGGCGGCAATCGCCGGTCCGGACCGGGTGATGTCGGAGCGGGAGTCCGTGAACTTCGCCCTCGATTTCAACGGTCGTGCCCGGCTCGTCCGCCTCGAGATCCAGCAAGCCGGTGGAAGGCACAAGCCGGACCGGGATCGTCCGGCGCTCGCCGCGCTCGACGGAAATCTCGGCCGTGAAGTCCTCGTGTCCCGGCGCGCGCGCCGCGATCCGGTGCCGCCCGGCGCTGACACGCGCCACGCCTTCCGCCGGACGGCCGTCAATCTCGACCGCCACGCCCGCCATCGCCGGCTCGATCACGAGGGTCCCGGGACGCGTGAACTCCCATCCCAGCGCAGCCGCCGCGGCCGCGGCGACCGCGAGCAGGGCCCCCGTCGCCGCGGGGTGCTTGCGAGCCCATCTCCGGAAGCGGCGCACGACGCCCGGAGGTCGCACCGAAACCGGATCCCCGGCGAGGTACCGCTCAAGATCCTCCGCCAGCGCTTCCGCCGTCGGGTAGCGCCGGGCGCGATCCTTCTCGAGGGTCTTCCCGACGATGTGCCGCAGCTCGTCCGGTCCCTTGAGCGGGACGGGCTCCTCCATCTCGATCTTGGGCAGAACCTCGAGAAGCTCCTTCCCCTGGAACGGCCGCTCGCCCGAGATGACCTCCTGCAGGATCACCCCCAGCGCCCACACGTCCGTGCGAATGTCGATCTCATGGACCCGCCCCGCCGCCTGCTCCGGCGCCATGTAGAACGGCGTCCCCAGCGTCTGCCCCGTCACCGTCTTGACCGAAGAGTCCCCCCCAAACGAAGCCTTCGCCAGCCCGAAATCGAGAATCTTCGGCTCGTCCTGCCCCGTAACCAGGATGTTCCCGGGCTTCAGGTCCCGGTGAATCACCCCGCGCATGTGCGCGTGGTGCGCCGCACGGCACACCTTGATCATCACCCGCAGCCGCTTCTCCAGCGGAAGCCCCTTCGCCCACTTGTCCAGCGGCCGCCCGTCCACGATCTCCATCGTGAAAAACCGGCGCCCTTCCTCGCTCCCGATGTCGTGCACCGCGACGATGTTCGGGTGGTTCAATTGCGCGGCGAGCTCGGCTTCCCGAATGAAGCGCTTCTCGTCCTCGTCCGAAGCGAAATCACCGGCGAGGAGGACCTTGAGGGCGACATCGCGCTGGGCGTCGATCTGGCGCGCGCGGAACACGACGCCCATGCCGCCGCGTGCGATCTCATCGACGAGGTGGTAGCGGCCGAAGGTGCGCGTTGGCGGGACGCCGGCGCGGCGGCCCGGGAGGCCGGGCACGGTTGCGGCGAGGGAGGAGTCGTGTGCGCCGTGCGGGCTGGAAGGGGCGATCACGGTTTTTTCGAGAGCGGCGGACGGGGGAGGGACGCCGGCGGCCGTGCTGTCCGGCGACGGCGGAGCCTTTCGCGTGGCCGCGAGGTCCTCCGGCTCCGGGATTTCGCTCACGCCCCTGTCCTCGAGAAATTCTCCCGGGCGAGAATATCAGACGGCGCCGGGAGGCGGATCGCCCGCCGGCGCCGTCCGCGCGGACTCATTTCTCCCACACGGCCTCGATCACCACGGCCATCAGCCTCGAGTCCCCTTCCGTTGAAGGCGGTTGCGCGGCGATGGCGACGATCGCCTGGCCGGCGCGAAGCGAGACCGTGGCGGCGATCCGGCTGCCGGCGACGCGCGGAAGCTCGGTCGTCCGCGTGCCCTGCCGGAGAACCGGCATGGAGTCCTTCGCATCGAAAATCCGCCGGGTTTCGACGGCGAAGCGCAGGAGCATGTCCTCGGAGCCGGTGCCGTTCGGGATGACGGCGACGTCCAGCGTGAGGCCGGCGTTGATCGTCCCGACGACCGCATCCCAGACCGTCGTCGTCCCTTCCGTCTGGCGTTCGAAGCCCCGGATGTAGGCGACCTGGTCGGCGATCGTGATGGTTCCCGCCTGGCCGGCCAGGATCGTCAGCTTCGGCGCGCTGACCAGGTGCGCCCCTTCGCGCTTCATCCACCCATCCGCCACGCGGCGAAGGGCCACGGCGTCGTAAACGTCCACCAACCCGCCATCGGCTGCGGAAGCGGCCTCGAGCGCCGCGACGTCTTCCGGCTCCAGTTCGAACACGCGGGCCGTCACGGTGGCGACCCGGCCCTCGGCGCCCGCCATCGCCCGCAACGCCGCCCGGACCGCTTCGCGCGCCGCAGCGGAGTGGCGAACGACGATCGCATTGCCGTCCGCGTACATCGCCGTTCCGTAGGCCGGGCCCCAGCTTCCCGGCGCCACGAACCGCCCGATCGCACGGACGAGCGCGTCCAGCCCCGCGTCCCCGATCTCCGTCTCAACGACGATCCGCTCCGTCGCGATCGCTCCCGGCTCGGGATCCGCCACCTCGGCGAACGCCGGCGTCGGCCCCTCCACCGACCTCAGGCCCCCGTCCGGCCCGGGGCCCGAAGCGCAACCCGCCACGCACACCACGGCCACAACGCTCCAGTTCCGCATTCCACTCTCCCTCGCTGCCCCCCACGACCCCCCTGCTCTGGCAACCGTCCGGTTCTTTGCGTGAACCGTGGATTCCGAACGGCACACTTTCGTTCCCGCGCGAATTCGCCCTGAGCGAGCGAAGCGAGTCGAAGGGCCCTACGCCTTCACGATCTTCTCCCGATGCTTCGTGACCGACTTCGTCGCGTTCCGCGTGTCCACGACCAGCCCCGCATGCTCCACCACCATCCCGTAATCCACGTCCGAATGGTCCGTCACGATCACCACCGCGTCATGCTCCTTCAACGACTTCGCCGTCAGCGCGATGGACGTCTGTTTCACATCGTGCTTCCGCCCTTTCTTGATCCGCGGAATGTGCGGGTCGTGGTAATCCACCTTCGCCCCGCGCGCCTCCAGCAGTTCGATCAGCTTCAGCGCCGGCGATTCGCGCACGTCGTCGCTGTTCTTCTTGTAGGCGACGCCGAGGAGGAGGAGCTTCGAATCGTGAAGGGTCTTCCCGCGGCGGTCGAGGGCCTCAGCGAGCCGCGAAACGACGTAGTACGGCATCCCCGTGTTGATTTCCCCGGCGAGTTCGATGAAGCGCGTGGTCACGTCGAACTGCCGCGCCTTCCACGCGAGGTAATACGGGTCGATCGGGATGCAGTGGCCGCCGAGTCCCGGGCCGGGTGTGAAGGGCTGGAAGCCGAACGGTTTGGTGGACGCGGCCTCGATGACCTCCCAGATGTCGATCCCCATGCGCTCGAACACGACCTTGAGTTCGTTCACGAGCGCAATGTTCACGCTGCGGTAGATGTTCTCGAGCAGCTTCGTCGCTTCCGCCGCCGCCGCGCTCGACACCGGGACGACCTTCACGACGGCGCTTCCGTAGAGCGCCGCCGCGACGCGCCCCGCCGCCGCGTCGAGTCCTCCGACCACCTTCGGGATGCGCTCCGTTGACCAGTTCGGGTTTCCCGGGTCCTCGCGCTCCGGACTGAACGCGAGCAGGAAGTCCCTGCCGCACTTCAGGCCGCTGCGCTCCAGGATCGGCTTGCAGACTTCCTCCGTCGTGCCGGGGTACGTCGTGCTCTCCAGCACCACGAGTTGTCCCTTGCGCAGCCGCTTCGAGATCGCCTCGCTCGTCCGCTCGATGTAGGTCATGTCCGGGTCGCGCGTTTCCGTCAGGGGCGTGGGGACGCAGATCATGATCGCGTCGGGTTCGTCGAGCCGGGCGAAGTCCGCGGTCGCCTCGAAGCCGCGGTCGCGCATCGACTTCACGGTCTCGCCCGAGACGCTCTTGATGTAGCTCTTCCCGTCGGCGAGCGAGCGGATTTTCTCCGGGTCGATGTCGAAGCCGAGGACGTGAAACCCGGCCTGCGTGAAGACACGGGCGAGGGGGAGGCCGACGTAGCCGAGCCCGATGACGCCGACGCGGGCCCTGCGGGACTCGATCTTCGCCAGGAGGTCTTTCTCGATGTCGCTCATTTCGCGAACGTCTCCACGATCTTGTAGGCCCACGCGCCGAGAAGGCCGACCCAGAAGGCGATGGTCGCGTGCTTACCGTACCCATTGAAGCGGCGTTCGACGGTCCCGCCGCGGAAAAGAAAGACGAGGGAGGCGATTCCTGCGGCGATGGTGGCGACGAAGAGAAGGACGCCCATGGGCTGGGTCTTGAGGGCGGTCCACGGGTGGCCGTGGGCCATCCAGGCCCATGAGGTCGTCATGCCGCAGGAAAAACAGGGGACATGGGTGAGCTTGAGGAACATGCAGGGCGGGAGGCCGAGCTTCTCGTGCGTCCCCATGCCGGTGGGGGAGGGAGTGACGGCCGCGGAGAGGGCGAAGAGGCCCGCGGCGAGGGCGATGAGGGTGAGGTTTACTAGGCGGTCCTGGGTGGTCGGAGACACTCCGACGATTTTGCCACAGAGGGCACAGAGTTCACAGACTCCAGGAGCCCGGGTCCCAGGATTCGATGGACCTCAATCGCCGCGGCGATGTTTTTCTCGGTGAGGTCGTCGCTCACGCTAAGCCCTCCTCTGTGACTTCTGTGGCTCCAATCGCTCGAGCGCATCTTCAACGCTTTCCACCGTCTCCACGCTCACCTCCCGTCCCGTCTTGACCCCCGGCGCCGGCACGAGAATCCGCTTGAAACCCAGCCTCGCGGCTTCCTCCACGCGCCCTTCCATCGGCCCGCACGGCCGGATCTCCCCGCCCAGGCCGATCTCGCCGACGACGGCCGTGTCGCGCGGGAAGGGGCGGTCGAGGAACGCCGAGGCGACCGCCAGCGCGACGGCGAGGTCGCACGACGGCTCGTCGAGGCGGACGCCGCCCGCCGTGGCGACGAAGACGTCCTCCGCGGCGAGTTGCAGACCGGCGCGCTTCTCCAGCACGGCCAGCAGCACCGCGAGCCGGGTGGCATCGACGCCGTTCGCGCGGCGGGCGGGCGTGCCGTAGCCCGAGCGGGCGGTGAGCGCCTGCACGTCCACGAGGATCGTGCGCGTCCCGACGAGCGCCGGGGTCACGACGACTCCCGGCAGCGTGTGGGTGGTCCGGCTCAGGAAGTAACGCGAAGGGTTTCGCACGTCCGTGAGGCCCGCGGCGGACATTTCGAGGATGCCGACCTCGCCGGTGGACCCGAAGCGGTTCTTTACGCCGCGCAGCAGCCGGTAGTCCTGCACGCGGTCGCCCTCCAGGTACAGGACCGCGTCCACCAGGTGTTCCAGCGTGCGCGGCCCGGCGACCGAGCCTTCCTTCGTGACGTGCCCGATCATCACGAGCGCGTGCGTCCCGGCCTTGGCGCCGGCCGTCAGCCTCGCGGCGCACTCCCGGACCTGCGTCAGGGACCCGGGGATGGAGGGGACCTCCGGAAGCGCGACGGTCTGGATGGAATCGACGATGACGAGGTCGGGGGAGCGGGCCGCGATTTCGGCCGCGAACTCCGGGAGGCTCGTGCCGCTTCCCACAAGCAGCCGTGGCGAGGACGCGCCCACGCGCCGGCCGCGCATGGCAACCTGGGCGGCGGATTCCTCGCCGGTGAGATAGAGGACGGTCCGGCCGGAAGCGGCGACGCGTTCGGCGGTCTGGAGGAGCAGCGTCGATTTCCCGACGCCCGGGTCACCGCCGACGAGGACGGCCGATCCGCGGACGAAACCGCCCCCCAGGACGCGGTCGAGTTCAGCCGATCCCGACGGGAATCTCTCCTCGGCCGATTCGGAAATCTCGGGGAGCGGCCTGGCCCGGTCGCGCGGGACCGCCCAGCTGGCGGGGTCGGCCTGTGCGGGAGTCACGTCGGGCTCGAAGCAGTTCCATTCGCCGCACGTCGGGCAGCGGCCGAGACGTTTCGGGGCGGAGTGGCCGCAGTGCACGCAGCAGAACGACGGGGAAGAGCGGGGCATGGGGGCGCCTTTCCTGCGAACAGGTTTACGAAAGAGAGTGGGGGCGGAGGCGTGCCGCCCCGATTCACGGAGACCCGTGAACGCGTCGGAGTGTGTTTATATCAACCATAAGTATTGAGCCGAAACTTCTGATTGTCAAGTCGAATGCGGATTTTCCAGCGCAAATTCGTAGAATCCCGGCCATGAAGTCCGTCGACCCCGCCGAAATCTACGCCCTCACCCGCCCTCACAAGAACCTCTTCTGGCTCTACTTCATCCAGTCCTGCTTCGGCACCGTCCTCCACCCGATCATCTTCCTCCCCCTCTACTTCCGGTACCACACCCTCAAGTACAAGTTCGACGAGGAAGGCGTCTCCGCCTCCTGGGGCATCCTCTTCCGCCGCGAAGTCGTCCTCACCTACGCACGCATCCAGGACATCCACCTCTCCCGCAACATCTTCGAGCGCTGGCTCGGCATCGGCACCGTCCAGATCCAGACCGCCGCCGGAAGCTCTTCCGCCGAGCTCTCGATCGAGGGAACTGAGAAATTCGAGCTGATCCGCGACTTCCTCTACTCACGCATGCGCGGACACGAGAAGGCGAAGCCCGCCGCTCCCGCGCCCGCAGCCTCGTCCACGCCGGGCGGCGGGGAAGCCGTCGCGCTCCTCAAGGAAATCCGCGAGGACCTGCGCGCCGTCCGCGAGGCCGTCGAAAGGCGGAAGGGCGATGTATGAAACCCTGAAGCGGGTCGCGCTTCACTTCCTCAAGATCCCCCAGGAACCACCCGCGGAACCCGGCGGGACCCACGAGAGCGTCGTCGTGTTCCGCGCTTCGCCGAAATACCTCACCTACCTGATGATCCCGATGTGGATCACGCTCGCCGGGGCCTCCCTGGGGCTGGTCGTGCTCGAGACGGTCGCGGCGATCGCGTTCTGGCAGAAGGGGCTCGCATGGGTGGGGCTGCTGATCTGGGCGATCGGCGCGGTGGTGCTCGCGGGCAAGGCGGTGCTGTTCTACGTGGTGACGCGGCTGAATTACGAGATGCGCTGGTACATCGTGACCGACCGGTCGCTGAGGATCCGCGAAGGCGTGTGGCTGGTGCGCGAAGTCACGCTCACGTTCGCGAACGTGCAGAACCTGAACATCATCCAGGGGCCGCTTCAGCGCTACTTCGGCATCAGCGACCTGATTGTCGAGACGGCGGGGGGCGGCACGGGGGGCGGGCACGGCGCTGAGGGGATGCTGGCGCACCATGGGGTGCTGCGCGGGATCGAGAATGCGCAGGAAGTGCGCGACCGGATCCAGAACCTGCTGCGTGTGTACCGGGCTTCGGGCCTGGGGGACCCGGATGATCGCCATGCCGCGGCCGCCGCGGCGCCGGCGGGCGTCCCGCCGGACGGGGAGTTCCTGGAAGTCCTGCGCGGGATGAGGGACGAGGGGAAAAAACTCCGGCATGCGGTCGGGGCCTGAAGGCGAGGCTATAATGCCCGCCGCGACGGAGGGGGGGCCTTCGGAGGTCGAACGGTGCGCATTCTGAAATCGATCGCGATGCTGCTCGCGGCGTCGTCCCTGTCGTTCGCGGACGGCGATTGGGACCCGGTTGCGGGACCCGGCATCAATGCGTCCTCCAACATCGGCCTCACGGCCCTCCGCGAATTCAGCGCATTCTTCTACATCGGCACCGAGAATCCTTCCGTCGGCGCACGCATCTACCGCACCGATGACGGTTCGGCCTTCACTGCCGTCATGAGCGGCGGCTTCGGCGACGGCGTGACGAAAATCACCGAGTTCGAGGAGTTCGGCGGCGTTCTCTACTGCGGCACCGCGTCCCCCGCCGGCGGCTCCGTGTATCGCTCGGTTGACGGACTTGTCTGGACGCTCGCGAGCCCGGTCGGGATGGGAAGCGCCTCCAATGTGGAGGTCCTGGCTCTGGCGAATTTTGCGGGCGCGCTGTACGCGGCAACGAGAAACACCGGAGGAAGCGGTGCGGAATTGTGGAAGTCTACGGACGGGACGACGTGGACGACGTCGATCACGACGGACGGCTTCGGGGACGTGGACAACACGGCGATCAACGACCTCGAGGTGTCCGGTTCGTTCCTGTACGCGGTGACGTCGAATGCATCGGACGGCGGGAATCTCTTCCGCATCGCGTCCGGGGACGCATTCACGAACCTGATCGACGATGGCTTCGGGACGGCACAGAACAAGGGATTCACGGCGCTGGAGGTGTATCGCGGCGAACTGTTCATCGGGACTCACAACACCACCAACGGCTACGAAATCTGGTCGACGCCGGACGACCTCGGATTCTTCCGTCGCCTGAAAGACGGCGGCGGTGACGACAACAACGTCCTCGTCACGGACCTGGAGCGCTTCGGCGAATACCTGTATGTCGGCGTCGAATCCGTCGGCGAGGCCTTCGAGGTGCTGCGCACGCACGACGGCGGCAACTTCGACCAGGAAGACGACGACGGGTTCGACAATCCGGGAAACTTCCGCGCGAACGACTTCGCCCAGTACGGGAACAAGCTCTGGTGCGGAACGTCCAATCCCTCGGGTGGCGACCTCTATGAGACCGGCATCCCTTCGGGCGGCAGCGTGACCGTCAACGGCGACGACGACGACGGGCTCCGTTGGCGGGCCCGCTGTTTCGTCGCCACCGCGGCGTACGGCTCGCCCGCCGCCCCGCGCGTCGCGGAACTCCGCCGCGTGCGCGACCAGCGCGTCGAGGCCTGCGAGGCCGGCCGCCGCTTCACCGGCCTCTACCGCGCCGCAGCTCCCCCCGTCGCCCGCGTCGTCCAGGACTCGGAGGTCCTTCGGGCCCTCCTCCGCCGGGCGCTTCTCAGGTAGTGGTTCGACACGCTTGATTTCATGGGTTGCTCCCTCCGGGCGCAACCCACGAAATCAAAGCTGACTCACCACTAGCCGGATGCCGGAAAGTGCCGCAGGGGCAAAGTCCGGTTATCCTTCCGGCCCAACCTCTTGCCGGCTCCGTCGTTAAACGGTGAACCGGTTCCTGGAGACCCTCATGCGCCGAGTCCTTCCCGCACTTCTCGCCCTTGCCGCCTTCGCAGGCTGCAAGGCTGCCGACCTCGCTCCCGACCAGCTTTCGACCGAAGAAGGCGACTGGATCTGGAAGGTGAGCGACGAGCTGATCACCTACGAGGACGCGCGGACCGCGGGGCTCGAGGCCGACCAGAACGACGCGAAGCACCGGCTCATCCGGATCGCCGAGGACCAGCGCGAGCTGCTGATGAAGGCCGTGCACTGCAACGACTGGCGCGCCCGCAAGGTGGCCGCGGGGGCGCTGGGCTTCGGGGAGCGCGACGACGTCCTCGGGGTGCTGATCGACGTGGTGAAGAACGACCCGGACGTGGAAGCGCGGAAGGGAGCGCTGTGGGGGCTCGGCGTGCACGGGAGCGAGCAGACGCCCGTGGACCCGATCATCGCAGTGCTGAGCGACCCGGACGCCGAGCTGAGGCTGATGGCAATGGGCGCGCTGTCCAAGTGCCTGCGCCGTAACAACGACCGCGGGGCGCTTCCCCGCGTGCTGGAACTGCTGGCTGATCCGGACTGGAAAGTGCGCGGCCAGGCGGCGCTGGTGCTGGCGACCGTGGGCCGCAAGGACACGATCAAGCCGATCATCGAGCGGCCGCTGAAGGACGAGAATCCGATCGTCCGGCTCCACGCGGTCGGGGCGCTTCAGGTGATCTCCGAAGAAGAAAGCATCGACCCGCTCATCGGGGCCCTCACCGACCCGGACCCGCGCGTTTCCGACACGGCGCAGAGGGCGCTGGAGATCCTGACGGGGCAGAAGTTCGGGAAGGAGCCGGAGAAGTGGGATTTCTGGTGGAAGAAGCGCCGCGAGCTGGGGATGGGCCTGGATCATTGAGCCGAGCCGTGGACAAGTCCTCCCCTGCATCAACCCTTCGCGGCTCGGCTCATCCTGAGCGAGCCCGCAGGGCGAGTCGAAGGATGGACGGCATAAACCTGATGGAACGTGCGCCCGCCGATCGCGTCTAATGGGGCACCCGATCTTCTGAGGCCCCCGATGCGTTCCGTCCTTTCCGCCGGCTGCCTGGCCCTGTCCTGCCTGGTCTTCGCCCCGGCGCTCCGGGCCGACGACGACCCTGCCGACGCCAAGCGCGCGCCTGACGCCGCGCCTGCGCTTCCGGAGGCGTTCCCGCCGAGGCCGCCGGGCGAGATCGACGCATCGGCTGACGGGGTGGCGCGTGAAATCCGCGCGCTGGGGGACGACGATCCCGACGTCCGGACGGTTGCTGCGGACCGGCTGTTCTGGATCGGCGAAGCGGCGCGCGCGGGGCTGGAAAGCGCGCTGGAGTCTGGCGATGCCGAAGTCCGGAGCCTTGCCGGCCAGGTCCTGGAACTGCTCGACGCGCGGAAATCGCTCCGCCCCCTGGATGCGGAGGCGCCCCGGAACGCGCAGGCCATGGTCGGAAGCGAGAAGGAGGACACGGAGGCCGCCGGAGGGTGGTACCACTCCCCGAACAAGCCGGTGGCGATTCCCGCTTCGCTCAAGGTGCCTGAGAATGCCGTGAGCGTGCTGGTGGACCGGGAGAGCGTCGCGGCATGCGGTCCGGGGACGCTCGGGATGCTGGTAAGGATCGTCAACACGACGAAGGACGAGGTCGCGTTTGCGGCGTGCGACTCGGTGATCCGCCTGGTGCTGGAAGCGAAGGACGAAGCAGGGAAGTGGAAAGCGATCGAGGGGGAGCCGGACTCGTTTTGCGGGAACAGTTACCACCGTGCGTTCCTGCCGGAGGCGCGGATGTGGACGGTCGCGGTGCCGGTGTACACGGGAAGCTTCAAGACGAAGCTGCGGTATCGGCTGATGAAGAGCTACAAGGACGACTCCGAGGCGATTCTTTCCGCGGAGTTCGACGGCTCCGTGAATCCGAAAGTTTTCGGGTCGAGCGAGGGCGCGAAGGGCCGTTAGCCTCTCGCCAGCACCGCCGCCCCGAGCACGGCCGCAGTCTCGACTCGAAGGATGTGCGGCCCGAGGCGAACAGAAGGCAGCCCCGCGAACAAGTCGAGCTCCTCCGGAGCCCACCCGCCCTCCGGCCCGACGAAGATCAGCGCGTCCCCGGCACCGTCGGGAACCGCACCGCCCGTCGCATCCGCCACGATGCGGATCGGCCACGCCGCCGTGAGCGCCAGCACTTCCGCCAGCGGCCGGGGCTCCAGAAGCTCGGGAACGGTCGCTCGGCCGCACTGCTTCGCCGCTTCCGCCGCGATCCGGTCCCATCGGGCGCGTTTGGAAGCGCCCTCGGCGGTTGCGACGCCGCGCCGGGTGAGGACGGGGAAGAAGACATCGAGGCCGGCCTCGACCGCTTTTTCGACCATCCAGTCCGCCCGCGCGCCTTTCGGGATCGCCGCGGCCACGCCGACCCGCCGGCCGCCCGGCCCCGACCCCGCCGCCCCGCGCTCCGTCGAAATGACCTCAACCCGCGCGATCGCCCCTTCCAGCCCCACGAATCGCGCCACCCCCCGCCGCCCGCGGCCGTCCACCAGGCGGATTTCGTCCCCGGGCGACGCCCTCAGGACGGTGGCCAGATGGCGCGACTCCCCGGGCGGGAGTGCCGCCGGGCCGCGCTCGGGAAGTTCTGGGCAGAGAAAGGTGCGCTTCATCGGAATCGGGGTCCGGGACGATAACATGGAGTGGCACACCCATGTCCGAACCAAACCCGCCCTCTGAAGACCCCGACCCGAAGCCCCCGACGCCCATGACGGACTGGATGGCGGTGTGGGCGGAGGAGGAAGCGCGCGACCAGGAGCGGCAGGAGCCGCCGGCGGGGGCGCCCGAGGCGGACACGCACGTGCTGACGCCGGAGCAGATCTGGGGGGCTACGCCCGACCTTCTGCTGCCCGCGGCGAAGGAGCCGGAGAAACCCGCGGCGGCGCGGGACCCGATGGCGCCGACCACGGCGTTCGAGGGGCCCCGGAAAGAGGATTTCGACGGGAGCCTGGACGGGGAGATCCGGCAACTGCTGGAGCGGACGGCGCGCTACGTGAAGCGGCCCGAGGTGTCCGAGCCGGAAGGCGTTTCGCCGCCGCCCGGGGGCGGGAAGCAGTCGCTCGATTTCGACACGCCACCGGGAGCGTGGTCGGCGATGACGCCGGCGCCGCTGGCGTTCGACGAGGCGGCCAGTTTCCGGGACGAGACGGGCGGGCGGCTCGGGCTGTTCGAGCCGGTGGAACGCCAGTGGGAAGATCCCCCGACGCCGCACGGCGGCGCGATCCGGAGAAAGCCGTCGCGGCCGCCGATGGCGCCGTTCGAAAACCCGTCGATGACCGCGCCGCTTCCCGATCCGTCGGCGCAGAAGAAGAAACCGTCGGGCCCGCCCCGCGTCGGGGGGGAGAACCTCGTGGCCCCGATCCCGTGGACCGATGCGCCGCCGCTGTCGGAGGCGGCGGTGGACCGTTCGACGACGCGCCGGATGAAGGACACGGCGAAGCGGGTGCGGCAGTCGCTGGCGCCGATTGCGGCGGCGGCGGTCGCCGAGCCGGCCGCGCCGTGGCTGACGCTGGGCATCGCGGGCGTCGCGGCGGCGTGGATCTCCATCGGGTTCGCCGCCGGACGCGTCTCGTTCGTCGTCATCGGGCTCGCGTTCCTCGCCCCGATCGCACTCTTCACCGCGCTCGGCTGGTCGCGCCGAGGATGAGCATTCCCGAGGGAGAGCTTCGCCGGATCCGCCGCCCGATGCGCGCCGGCTGCATGAATCCGCTCAACGCCGTCGGGCGCCTCGCCTGGCTCTGCCTCCTTTCCGGCGCCGCGTTCGCCGGCACCGTCTGGCCCGGAGGCCTTCCCGACTGGTGCTACAAGGCGGCCATGTTCATCTGGATCCTCACGGGCATCACCGTCGCCTTCTGGTTCTTCGTCATCGGACAGGCCCTCTGGGCCTTCCGCCGCATGAAAAAGGAGGCCGAAAAGGCCTGGCGCCGCGCTTCCGAAAGGGGAGATCCGGAAGCGTAATTCCGATTCCTGTTGACTCGCCTTCCGCGCCCGCTAGAATCTCCGCCCCTTAACTAAGAACCGAACTCGAAGGAAATCCTACATGGGTAAGGACTTTACGCGCGTTCCGGGCGTCGAAGAAATCAAGTCGAAGTGGTTCATTGTCGACGCGAACGGGAAAACACTCGGACGTATGGCGACGCGCATCGCCACGATCATCATGGGCAAGCACAAGCCGAGCTACTCCCCGGAGCGCAACCACGGCGACTTTGTCGTCGTCGTCAACGCCGAGAAGGTGAAGCTGACGGGCAAGAAGGCCGTCCAGAAGGAATACGACGCGATCAGCCGCGGCGGAAAGCACGGCGGCACCGCCTGGCCGCACGGCCTTCGCCACATCCCGTTCGAGAAAATGATCCGGCTGCACCCGGACCGTGTCGTGCGCCTGGCCGTTAAGCGCATGCTGCGGAACACCAAGCGCAACCGCGTGGCGTTCACGAAGCTGAAGGTTTACGCGGGGGACAAGCACCCGCACGCGTCGCAGCAGCCCGAAGCCCTTACTTTTTAGAGAAGAGGACGAAGCCCGATGAGCACTCCGACGACGACGACTCCCGCCGCGACCTCGACCGTGGCGGACAAGCAGACGTGGTGGGGAACCGGCCGGCGCAAGACGGCGATCGCGCGGGTGCGGCTGAAGAAGGGGACGGGGCGGATCGTGGTCAACGGGCTGGAGTACGAAAAGTACTTCGACGCCGTGCAGGACCGGCTCCTGATCCTCAACCCGCTTCAGACGGCCAAGGCGGTGAACCGCTTCGACGTGTTCTCGAACTGCTGCGGCGGCGGGAAGACGGGGCAGGCGGGCGCGATGGTGCTGGGGATTGCGCGCGCGATCCTGAAGGCGGATCCGAGCCAGGAAATTGCGATGAGAGACGCGGGGCTGCTCACGCGTGACGGCCGCATGAAGGAACGCAAGAAGTACGGGCGTCGCGGCGCGAGGAGAGGGTTCCAGTTCAGCAAGCGATAGAGAAGACGAAGAAACCAACCCCTCTCGGAACGATGAGAGGGGTTTTTTATTGGTACTTCCCGTGCCCGTGACCGTGCCCGTGCCCGTGCCCGGCCGTTCCTGCCGACCGAGGAAAGGCCGGGCACGGGCACGGGCACGCGCACGGGAACGGGAAAAGACGCGAGGAGACCACGCATGCCCTGGGAAAAATCCAACCGCCTGAAGTCCCTCCCCCCGTACCTCTTCTCCGAAATCGACAAGAAGAAGAAAGCCCTTTTCGCCGCGGGCAAGGACGTCATCAACCTCGGCGTCGGCGATCCCGACCAGCCCACTCCGAAGTTCATCCGCGACGCGATGCGGGAAGCGATCGACAACCCGAATTTCCACCGCTACCCGCTCGACGAGGGGCTCCCCGAGTTCCGCGAGGCCGTAGCTCGCTACTACAAGCGCCGCTGGAACGTGACGCTCGACCCCGCGACCGAGATCTACCCGGTGATCGGCTCGAAGGAAGCGGTCTTCCATTTCCCGCTCAGCGTCATCAATCCGGGCGACGCCGTGCTCATCCCCGAGCCCGGCTACCCGCCGTACCGCAGCGGCACCGTCTTCGCCGACGGCACGCCCATCCTCATGCCGCTTCGCAAGGAGAACGGCTTCCTTCCCGACATCGCCGCCGCGCACACGAAGAAGGCGAAGCTGCTCTGGATCAACTACCCGAACAACCCGACCGGCGCCGTGGCGTCGAGGAAGTGGATGCAGGACACCGTCAACTTCGCGCAAAAGCACGGCCTGATCCTCGCGAGCGACTCCGCGTACTGCGAGACCTACTACGAAGAACCCCCGACCTGCATCTTCCAGCTCGACGGCGGCAAGGAGTGCGGCATCGAGTTCCACTCGCTCTCGAAGACCTTCAACATGACCGGCTGGCGCATCGGCTGGGCCGCCGGCAACAAGGACCTCATCGCCGCGCTCGCCGCGATCAAGTCGAACGCCGACAGCGGCCAGTTCATGGCGTTGCAGAAAGCGTCGGCCGTCGCGCTCGACCAGGGCGACGAGGAGTCGAAGAAGATCCGCGAGATGTACAAGAAGCGCCGCGACACGTTCGTCGCCGCGATGCAGAAGGCGGGGCTCCAGGCCGAGAAAATGCCCGCGACGTTCTACCAGTGGACGCCGGTTCCGGGGAAGCGGACGAGCGTGGAGTTCATCACGCTGCTGCTCGAAAAGGCGAACGTCGTGACCACGCCGGGGAACGGCTTCGGGCCGAGCGGGGAAGGGTATTTCCGCGTGGCGCTGACGCAGACAGAGGAGAGGATTCGGGAGGCTTGCGAGAGGATTGCGAGGGCGATCTAGGATTGTCCTTCAGCGATCCGCGAGCCAGAGACCATTGAGGTGCGCGGGGATGGCGCTTCACATGGATTTTGTGCCCTTCACACCCCCAGGGGACAACGCAGATGGTCGTATCGGGCGTCATATTGATGAGCAAGAAGGCGGCCGACGTGCTCTCTTCCCCCCCGATCGCTGACACTCCGCCGGCCCCGCGGTAGCATCCGCTTTCCCTCAAGGAGGTGCGATGCGCGCTTGGATCCTGACGGTGGTGGCTCTCGTGGCGGGTGCGTCCGCGGCGCAGGCCGGCGGCGGGCCCGAGAACGTGCTGGTCGTGCAGAACGACCTGTGCCCGGAGTCGGGGGAGATCACGCGGCATTACATCGAGAAGCGGGACGTGCCGCGGCACCATGTGGTGCACGTGGAGATCCCGGGGACGCCGCGGGCGAAGAAGGATCCGCCGAAGAAGGACCCGAAAAAGGACCCCAAGGCGCCGCCGCAGCCGGTGGAGCCTGACGACGGGTGGGACCCGAAGGAGCGCTTCGGATCGTACGCCGAATACCAGCAGCAGCTGGAGACGCCGGTGCGCCGTTGGATCGACGCGCATCCGGCGGCGCGGATCACGATCGTGGTGCTGACGCGCGGGGTGCCGGTGTGCACGCCGACGCGGAACGCGAAGGCGGACGAGATCGTGCGGTGCACGACGCACATGCTGGCAGCGATGTACTGCGAGCAGGCGGAGATGAAGGAAGGGCCGGAAGGGACGTACGGGAAGGACAACCCGTTCTATCCGGCGGACGAGAGCATCGACCCGCTGAGGCCGCTGAAGGGCGGCTACAAGCTGCTCACGATCGGGTACCTGGACGCGTTCACGGTGGCGGACATCAAGCGGGCGATCGACCTGTCGATCGTTTCGGACGGCAAGCGGCCGGACGGGACGGTGTACCTCGGGAAGTCGGCGGAGAAGGACCCGCGCGGGATGTACAACCCGGCGTTCCCGAAGCTCGCGGACTTCCTCAAGCCGCTCAGCCTGAAGTCGGAGATCGTCGAACACAGCGCGGACAACATCCTGCTCAAGGGAAAGAAGGACGTCGCGCTCTACGCGTTCGGCCAGGCGGGATGGGACGCGAAGTTCCCGGCGATGAACACCTACCAGCCCGGCTGCCTGGTGGACAACCTCACCTCGGTGGCGCTGACGTGGGCAGCCTTCAAGACTCCCCCCGGCGGCGGCCAGACGCCGATGACGCACTTCCTCGCCGCCGGCGCGACGGTGGTTCACGGTTGCGTGCGCGAGCCGATGACGGCGGCGTGGGACCGGGAGTACGCGCACCTGCAGCGTTATCTCAGCGGGTACAACGTCGCCGAGTCGTTCCTGATGACGCACCCGTGGTTCCCGTGGATGAACCTCGTCGCGGGCGACCCGCTGACGCAGCCGTTCGCGCTTCGCCCCACCGTGACGGCCGAGCTCACGGGAGCGAAGGAAGCGTGGAAGCTCAAGGTCACGGCGGCCGCGACGCGCCCCGAGGCGAAGATCGGCGCGATCGAGGTGTACGTGGACGGCGTGAAGGCCGGCGACGCGAAGGACGGCGAGGAGTTCGCGCTCGACAAGGCGTTCGACCCGGCGGTCAACCAGTGGAAGGTCGTCGCAACGGACGATACGAAATTCCGGACGCAGGGAAGCGTCCGCGGCGAAGCGCTGAAGCCGGGCCCGACGAAGGTGACGGCGAAACTGGACGGGTACACGAAGGGGAGTGCGGCGCTGAGGCTGACCGCGGACAAGGGCGAGCCGGTCGTGACCTGGGCGGCTCCGGACTCGAAGGACAAGGTGGGGACAGTGAAAGGGACGCGATTCAGCGTGCTGTTCGAGGACGACTCGGTGCCGCACGTGATCTGGCTGTGGGTGAGGAACGGGAAGGCGGAACTGGCGCCAGTACGGGTGGATGTGCCGGCAAAGAAGAAGTAATCGTCGAAGCCGGGTGTCCCACCCGTACCCGTGCGCGTGCCCGTGCCCGTGCCCGGTCGTTCGCACAGGGCAACGACCGGGCACGGGCACGGGCACGCGCACGGGTACGGGAAATTGCACACTCCCGCAAGCCTTGACGCGGCCCCGACTGCCGCCTAATCTCCCCCGATGGAAGTCCTCGTCGGCACGAAAAACCCGCACAAGCTCGCAGAAATCGCCGAGATCCTCGCTGGCGCTGGCCTGACCCTTGCGCCGCTTCCCAAGGATGCCCCTGACGTCGCGGAAACCGGGGTCACGTTCGAAGCCAACGCCGCGCTCAAGGCGCTGACCTGGGCGCGGAAGTTCAACACGCTCGTGCTCGCGGACGACTCCGGGCTCGAGGTGGACGCCCTGGGCGGCCGGCCGGGCGTGGTGAGCGCGCGCTACGCCGGGCCGGAGCAGGACGCGAAGAAGAACATGGAAAAGGTGCTGGCGGAGCTGATGAACGTCCCGCCAACGATGCGCAGCGCGCGCTTCAAGTGCGCCGTCGTGCTGGCCGGGCCGGACGGCGTGAAACACCGGGCCTCGGGCGCCTGCGAGGGCGTCATCCTCGACGCGCCGCGCGGCGCCGCCGGGTTCGGGTACGACCCGATCTTTTTCGTGCCGCAGATCGGCAAGACGTTCGCCGAGGCCGCTTCCGATGAAAAACATGCGCTCTCCCATCGCGGGAAGGCGCTTCGAGAATTGAAATCGCTGCTGCAGGGAGGCACGGCCGTGGACAAGTTCATGGGCGAGGGGATCACGTTCGACGACGTGCTGATCGTGCCGGGGCGGAGCGACATTGTCCCGCGGGAGGCGGATCTGCGGACGACGCTGTGCCGCGGGATTTCGCTGAATGTCCCGCTGCTGTCGAGCGCGATGGACACCGTGACCGAGGCGCGGCTGGCGATCGCGCTCGCGAGCGAGGGCGGGATCGGGATCATCCACAAAAACATGGGGCCGGAAGAGCAGGCGCGCGAGGTGTTCAAGGTGAAGCGCAGCGAGAACGGCGTCATCAACGACCCCGTGACGCTTCCGCCCACCGCGAACGTCGGCGACGCGAACCGGATCATGTCCGAGCACAACGTGAACGGGATCCCGATTGTGGAGGGGGACGGGAAGCTGGTGGGGATCCTCACGCGGCGCGACCTGAGGTTCCAGCGCAGCGAGAAGACGCCGATTGCGGACGTGATGACGAAGGGGAAGCTGGTGACGGCGGCGCCGGGGACGACGCTCGTGCAGGCGCGCGACATCCTCTTCAAGGCGAAGGTCGAGAAGCTGCTGATTGTGGACAAGGACGGGATGCTGCGCGGGCTGATCACGATGCGGGACATCAACAAGATGGAGCAGTTCCCGCAGTCGTGCCGGGACGAGCGCGGGCGGCTCCGGGTGGGCGCGGCGGTCGGCGTGCACGACTACGAGCGCGTGGAGCGGCTGGTGAAGTCCGACGTGGACGTGATCGTGGTGGACACGGCGCACGGGCACTCGAAGAACGTGATCGACACGGTGCGGGAGATCCGGAAGCGCTTCAGGGTGCCCGTCATCGCGGGGAACATCGCGACGGCGGAGGCGGCGAAGGACCTGATCGAGGCGGGGGCGGACGCGCTGAAGGTCGGCATCGGGCCGGGGGCGATCTGCACGACGCGGATCGTGGCGGGGGCGGGCGTGCCACAGATCACGGCGATCATGGAGGTCGCGCGAATCGCGACGCCCGCGGGGATTCCGCTCATCAGCGACGGCGGCATCAAGCACTCCGGGGACATCACGAAGGCGATCGCGGCCGGCGCGAGCGCGGTCATGATCGGGAGCCTGTTTGCGGCGACGACCGAGGCGCCGGGCGAGATGGTGATTTTCAAGGGGCGCCAGTACAAGACGTACCGCGGGATGGGGTCGCTGGGGGCGATGGTGAAGGGCGGCAAGGAGCGGTACGGGCAGAAGGACGTGACAAGCGCGGAGAAGCTGGTGCCGGAGGGCGTGGAAGGGCGGGTACCGTTCCGCGGGCCGCTGTCGGAGTACGTGTACCAGCTCGTGGGCGGGCTCAGGGCCGGCATGGGGTACGCGGGGGCGAAGACGGTGGATGAGCTGCGCACGAAGGCACGGTTTATCCGTATTACCGCGGCCGGAGTGCGCGAAAGCCATCCTCACGACATCGTGATCACGAAGGAAGCACCGAACTACTGGGTTGAGACGAACGAGGGATAGCGCGCGAAGTTGGGGAGCCACAGAGGGCACAGAGAAAAAGGACTTCAGCCGCAGAGCTCGCAGAGTTCGCAGAGTTGTTTGAATTGTTTTGCCTGGTCTTCCTGGTATTTAAGTCATTCAAATTGTCGAATTGGCGCCGAATTCGACCTGAAATTGCCCTCGCCGAATACGCGAGTCCAACGGCTCTGTGAACTCTGTGCCCTCTGTGGCAAAAGTCGTTCGCCTTTTCCAGCCACTCGTGTAACCGCACTCAGTGATAGCCTACACCCATGAGTTTCCCGCTCCCCCTCGTTCGCCGGATCTACGACCGCCGCGCTCCCTACTACGACGCTGTCGTCCAGGCGCTGGCGATGGGCAGGGACTCCTCCTATCGAAGAGCGGCGCTCCTGGCCCTCAGGGCAAGCGCCGGCGACCGGTTGTTGGACGTCGGCTGCGGAACCGGCCGCAACTTCCCGCTCCTCGCGAAATCCGGAGTGTCGCGCCTGTCGGGCTGCGACATCTCTTCCCGGTCCCTCGCAAAAGCCGTCCGGCGCGGCGCCTCGGTGGCCCAGGCCGACGCCGCGCGCTTGCCGTACCGCGATGGCGCGTTCGACCGCGTGCTCTGCACGTACGTGCTGACCTCGGTGGACGGCTGGAGGGGCGCGCTCGACGAACTCGTCCGCGTGCTGCGCCCCGGCGGGCGGCTGGTCGTTTCCGACGACCGCCTGCCCCCCGGCTGGTTTCTCGGTCCCGGGCCGATGTTCGGCCTCCTGCGGCGCGAAGGGTGGGTAGACCTGCACCGGGAAGTGAAAGCGGAGATGGAGAGGCGCCTGCTCGGCGTCGAGCTGCGCTTCCTGCATTTGCGGATGATCTACGTGATTTCGGGGGAGAAGGCCGCTTGAAGCGCCTGGTTCCGATCATGGGGCTGTTCCTGTCGGCATGCGCCGCGCCTTCGACCGAACCCGACTTTGACGCAGCGCGTCAAATGGTGCCCCGCGGCGCGGTCGCCGACGGGATCCGGGAGCGCTTCCACGTGGCCCTGTACGGCTCATGGGAAGACGCGGAGCTCTCGGTGGTGGCGGGGGCGCTGGAGATGTTCCCGAATAAGGACATGTCGGGGCTGGAGTTCTACCGGATGCAGCGCGGGGCGGAACGCGGGGGGCGATACGACCTTGGGCGGGTGACCGTGCGGGAGCCGACGCTGGACGTCGTGCTGCACGAGCTGGGGCACGCGGTGCACTCGCGCTGCCCGGCGCGCGAGCGGATGGACGCCGAGCTGCACGCCGCGCTGCCGTTCGGCTCGTACCGCTCCGTGGCGGCGTGGGCCGATGGCGCGGACGGGCCCCGGAACGGGTTCGTGTCGCCGTACGCCGCGATGAACGTCGAGGAATGCGTCGCGGAAACGGTGGCCGCGGCCAAGCTGTGGTCCCGCCGGATGCGCGGGCCGCTCGAGCAGACCGACTGGAGCGACGACCGCTTCTCCCGGGTGTTCGACATCCTCGATCGCTACGGCCTCACCGACGACGAAGACCGCACGGAGATCCGGAGACTGGGCGGGCGGCCGAAGCGGGAGTGGCGTTAGCCCGCCGCGCAGAAGGGAAGTTCGGCGAGGCGCGTCGCTTCCAGCGCCATCTCCTTGACCTCTTCCCAGAGCTCGCGGTCCTCGGGTTTGCCGAGCGCCAGCGCGCGGACGGCGACGCAGAGCGGGCGGAGCCACAGAAGCGCGGTCCTGGCGCGGATGGGGTTGGCGTCGCCGGCGGCGTCCTGCAGCCGGACGGTGAACTCGCGGACGGCGCTGGCCAGGTCGTGGCGGCGCTTGTCGAGGCGGTCGCTGAGCCGGAACAGAAGCGGGATCAGCTGCTCGCGGGCGAATGTGCGAGAGGTGAGGTCTTGCATTGCGGGGCCCTTCAGTGGGGGGAGAGGGTTCATCCCTATCATCGGCCCCCGCGGCGCGGTGCCTGAAGCCCTGCGCAAAATAACGCGCCCGGCGCCCGGGGAGGGGCGTCGGGCGCGGTTTCGGCGGGCGTGCTACCCTTCGAGAATGAAGGTGACGTTCATGTGGACGCGGTACTCCTTGATCTTGTTCTTCTCGACCTTGATCTTCTGGCGGA
The DNA here is from genome assembly GCA_963706735.1 of uncultured Planctomycetia bacterium. Taxonomy (GTDB): domain Bacteria; phylum Planctomycetota; class MHYJ01; order WSZJ01; family WSZJ01; genus WSZJ01. Next base: position 1,274 of record CAVPNQ010000020.1, on the reverse strand, counting down.
CGATTTCGATGCCGGTGATGCCGCGAAGGGTCTTGGCGGCGCGATCGACGCCGGCCTTGATGGCGTCTTCAAAGCTCTTGTCGGACGAGGCGACGAGTTCGGTGACGCGGGCGACGGCCATGGTGGGTCTCCTTGACGGGTGGGCGGGAATGGTTAGAAGGGGAAGACTACGGGGGTTGCGGCGGGAGTCAAGGGTTGGACAAGGTGGGGGGGGCACGGCTGGTATTTAAGGGTGGCCCGGAGGGGAAACGGCAAAGGCAAAAAGGAAAACCCTCAAGGAAACGACAAACCGCAAACGACAAGCCGGTCAGCGTCGTCGAGTCGAGGGGGGCGAGTGGTTTGCCGCGTGGCGTCGTCGGTGGTTCTTTTTTCTCCCTTTTGCCTTTGGCGTTTAGCTTTGCGTTTCGCTGTTTTGAGTTTGTCCTTTCGACGACTTGGATCGAGTCAACCGTTCCAACTGGGCCGACATGGAAGTGCGCGGCTACTATCCGTTCCCGGTCATGCTGTGGGACCAGCCGGGCGAGAGTGAAAACGTCGCCATCCTGGTGCAGACGCGGTTTTCCGCGGTGTTCGGCCTCGTGCTCGGCCACAACGTGATCATGGAGAAGTTCGAGCTGTGGCAGTTCGCCTGGTGGCTCTTCCTGGCCACCAGCGGGATGTTTCTGATCGTCGAAATCGTCTCGCTGGTCATCGGCGTCTCCATCACGCGCGCCATCACCACGGCGGTCAACGAGCTGTACGAGGGCACCGAGCGCGTCAAGGAAGGCGACTTTTCCCACCGCATCCCGGTGCGCGGGAAGGACCAGCTCGCCGATCTCGGCGCCTCCTTCAACACCATGACGTCGAACCTGGAGCGCCTGATCGTGGTGGCCAAGGAAAAGGAGCGTTTGCAGTCGGAACTGGACATCGCGCGCGAGGTGCAGGACCAGCTTTTTCCCCGCGCGGCGCCGGACCTGAAATCGCTGCGCCTCACCGGGGTGTGCCACCCCGCGCGCACCGTTTCGGGCGATTACTACGACTTCATGCCGGTGCTCGAAACCAGCCTGGCCCTGGCCATCGGCGACGTGGCGGGCAAGGGGATTCCGGCGGCCCTGCTGATGGCCGCCATCCAGTCCGCCACGCGCACGCAGCTCACCACGGGCATCCCCGCCGCGGCGGCTGCGGGCAACGGCCGCGCCGTCCCGGTCTTCTCCACAGCCCACCTGGTGTCCGTGCTGAACCGGCAGCTCTACGCCAACACCTCGCCCGAAAAGTTCGCCACCTTCTACTTCGCC
>CAVPNQ010000019.1:0-34871 GCA_963706735.1 uncultured Planctomycetia bacterium | reverse complement strand
GGCTGAGGGCGTGATCTACGCGCACTACTTCGACGGCGAGACCTGGACGCCCCCCGTCTCCCTGGGCGCGCTGGACTGCCAGTACGACTTCGGCGTCAACGGCCGGCAGATCGTTCACGCCTTCCTGAACACGGATACTCACGCGAGCGAAGCAGCCCGGGAAAGAAGCGGAGACTGCCTCATCCTCTGGTCGGCTCCCGATACGGACGGGGACGCGGGCGGCGTGGCCGACGGCGAGAACCGCTGCCTCTGGGCCACCTACTTCGACGAGACCCTTCACACGGACCCGGAACGCCGGTTCGGATTCCAGCTCGAAGCGGTCCGGGTGAATTCGCAGGATGAAGACTCCGAGGACGTCACGACCTTCGGCGTCGCATCGGACGGCGCGGCCGGCGAAGCGGCGTGGGGGCCCAATCGCAATGACGTCAAGTGGGGCGACGAGACGACCTCGATCGCCGTGTTCTGGCACCAGCTCGAGAACAACGACGGCTTTCCCGGCACCGAGGACGAGGCGACCTGGTTCGCCTGGTTCGACCTCGCGGCGCCGGGCGACCCGGAATTGCCGCTGGTCCCTTCCACGGACGCCCGAATCGGCACCGTGGACTGGGGCGCGTCCGACGCCGGGACCGACAGCCAGGAGACGCTCGTCGATGACCGTTATGTGACCTATAACAACGTGCTCTTCATGCGCGTCGGCGCAGACGAGTCTTCCTCGGGAAGCGACTTCTCGCTCGGCAACATCCGTCTCGACCGGAACTTCGGCGGCCAGACCGTCAATCGTGACGACGACATCACGCTTCAGACGACGTCCTTTGACATTGCCTCGGGCACGCGCTCGCCGACCGTCAGCCTTCACCAGACCAGCCCGGACGCGACCGACGCCACCGAGAACTCGGCGGAGTTCATCAGGGAGGACGGCGGGTTCTTCCGCGGGCGCCACCTCTTCGGGTCCGACGAAGGGCTCGCCTGCCTCGTGTTCCCGTACGTCCAGCTCGTGCAGGACCCGGACGGCAACAATGATTTCGGCGACATCGGGAACGACGGGCGGCTGACGATCGCGGAGATCGACGAGGAGACCGGAACGCTGATCGCCCAGCGCTTCCTCGACACCGAGCAGGTCACGGCCTCCGACACCGTGGATGAAGGAGATGTGGACGCGCGGTTGAGCCGCAATGGCGACTACATCTGGTACGCATGGCGTGAAGTCTCCGAGGCAGGGGCCGCCGACGACGTCGCATTGTGGGCCGCCCAGTACGTGACGACCCGCCCGGATGAGGACGGCGTCTTCGTCCTCCCCGCCATCGATGACGCCACCAGCGGCGCCGTCCAGGTCAGCATCGACGTCGATTTCGAAAGCATTTCCTGGTTTGCCTTCCAGGCGGGCCTCACCTACGTCTGCGGCAGCCAGTCCGATCCCGACGTCATGAACCTGTTCTTCGAGCGAAGCGATTTCACGAACGACGAGGTCTTCTCGGTCCGCCTGACCGCGGACAGGGCCGTGACCCCCGTCATCCCCTCGACCCTCACTTCTTCCGTCGAAGTCTTCGAGGACTTCGGCCAGTCGTTCATCGGCGGGGTCATCAACGACGAGGGGATCTCCTTCCGCGCCTGCGACAGCGGCGAAGGCGGGAACTTCATTGCCTTTTACGTGCGCGATATCGACCCCGTCGACACCGACCTTCGTATCTTCGCCCGTCGGACCGGCGCGGGCGCAGGGGTCGTCGAAATCGGAAGCGGCATTCCCTCCCGCCAGATGCTCTTCGGGGGCAGGATCCGCGTCTCCATTCTTCCGAAGGGCACCGAGATCGGCAGCTTCGACTTCGTCTCCATGGAGGACGATCCGGCGCGGACCCATCCGGCGCAGGTCGTCCACGTGTTCTTCCAGGAAACCGAGGAGACGCGGACGCCCGGTGTGGGCTACGCGCTTCGGACCCGCAGGTTCCGCGTCATCGACGACGGCACTTCGCTCGGCGACCTGTTCGTCCCGAACGCGGGCACAGCCTTTGTTCCGCCGTTCGACCTGGATCTGCCCTTCCTGATTCCGGACACGGCCGAGCAGGCGGAACCGATCGCCATTTCAGTCTCCGAATTCACGGTCGGGCTCTGGTTCTTCGAAGCGAATCACCTGTACTACCAGGAATCGAACGTGGACGGGCCCGACGACGACGCCATCGGCTGGAACGTGGACGGAAACGTGTCGGACCCGTTCCTCATCGACGACGACTCGGGGGAACTGGTGGAGGACTTCATCCTGTTCCGCCGGCCATCGGACACGTGCGAATCGCTGGGGAACGCGATGGTCTTCTGGACGCGGAGCTACGAGGAACCCGGAGGGCCGATCGATCGACTTCACGTCCGTGTCCGGTTCGGGGACGGAAACTAACCGGCCCCGAACCGCCTTGCGTCGCCCCAGGTCGTGGGCAACCCCGAAACCCGCACGCGGGGGTTCCGTCTGGCCACGACGGGCGGCCAAAAGTGCACGCCGGATTTAACGATTTTAATGCGTCTATTGTCTGGCATCGTGCACAGGCCACCGCTATAACCCCTCCTTCCCCCGGGTCGCCTCCGGGGTGAATTTACGGGGAGGTACGAGTGAAGCAGATCCTGATGTGCGTCGGCGCCTTCGGTGCGGTTGTCTTCCTGGCTGCACTGGCACGCCCGTCGTCCTCACCCGCCGTGTCTCCTCGCCCCGCCGCTGCTCCGGCAGCCGCGTCCGTCGCGCCTCCGCCCGTCGAGATGAAAGCGCCGGTCGCGGCAACGGCGGAGGAGGATTTCAATTCCCGAGGTTGTACGCACGACCATGAGGGGGCCGAGGATCCGGTGGCCACGCCTGTTGCAGGACCGCCCGAGGATCCCTTCGAATATCCGGCGCGCACCCTCGATCGCATCGCAAGCGAACTCGCCGTCAGCCGCGAGTGCGCCACCAAGGTCGGCCGCGTCCTTTCGGACCACCTGTCCGCCACGGCCCAGGTGGAGCGCGAACTCGGCGACGGCGTGGACGCTTCCGTCACCGAACGGCTGTGGGAGCAGGCAGAGGAATCGCTCGGGAAACTGCTGACCGTCGCCCAGATCGAAAAACTGAAACTCATGCCGCTGGAGGCGCCTCCGTCGGCGCGGCGGGAACACTCGATGGGGGGAAAATGATGAGAGTCACGACGCTTCTGATCCTGGCCGCCGCAGCACTGGCCGCCCACGCCGCGCCCCCGAAGCCCGCCGTCACCTGGGACGCTTCCCCCAATTACTCCGCTTCCAGCCGTGAAACCTCCTACAACATCGACTCGATCGTGATTCACACGACGGAAGGGAAGGACACGAACGGCGACGGGTACTACTCGGAGCTCTACACACAGGCGATCAGCTGGTTCAACAACCCGAAGGCGGGCGTCAGCGCACACTACGTGATTTCGCCGTCGGGTGCGATCACCCAGATGGTCGCGGACGACGACATCGCCTGGCACGCGACGTACTACAACTCCAGGTCGATCGGGATCGAGTGCGCCGGGTTCTCGGGCAAGGCCGCGACCTGGACGCCGGCGCTTCTCGAATCGCTGTCCACCCTCGTTGCCTACCTGTGCGACAAGTACGCCGTCCCCGTCGTTCATCCGGGCGGGAACGCCTACGACGAACCGGACGACACTTACAAGGCCCCCGGCCTCGTGGCGCACGCCCAGGTCCAGCCGTGGAGCCGTTCCGACCCGGGCGCGTACTTCCCCTGGGCGACGTTCGTGGATTCGGTGTCCGCCAAGATGGGCATCCTGCCCCCCGCGGCGCCCGCCATCGTGTCGCCGAAGACCGGCACCACCGTGACGACCAGCACCGTCGCCCTCGACTGGACCACCGTCTCCGCTGCCGACTACTACCAGCTCAAGGTCTTCACCGCCGCGGGCGCCCTCGTCCACACCTCCTGGCCCACCTCCTCCAGCGCTTCCGTCTCCCTCGGCGCCGGCAGCTACGTCTGGCACGTCTGGTCCCATAACTCCGCCGGATTCTCCGCCGCCAGCGCTTCCGCCACCCTCGTCGTGTCACTTCCCACGCCGTCCCCCGCGCCGACCGGAATGTTCCCGAAATACCCGGACCCGGGTTGGGACGTCGTCGGCACTTCCGTGAAACTGTCCTGGGCGCCGAAGTCAGGCGCGACGGACTACCAGGTCTGGCTCGAGTTCTCTGAAGCGGGCACCTGGAAGTACTACTACGCGTGGACGACCGGGGGCGCGACGAGCAAGACCGTCTGGCCGACGATGAGCAAGATCTGGTATCGGTGGAAAGTCCGGGCGAAGACTTCCGCCGGATGGGGCCCGTGGTCGGATTACGCGGAATTCAGGTTCACGAACCCGACGAAGTCCTGATCCCGCGAGGGAAGCCGGCCCGGGCGCGGAGTGCGCGCCCGGGCGCCCTGTTTCAGCGGACGGCTTCCCATGAGCGGCTGGTCGAATTCAGCACCACCGTGTCGCCCGTCGCCGTGTCGATCCGGAAGATCAGGTTCTCCTGGCGATTGGTTCCATTGAAGAGCCGGTAACGTCCTTCCGTCATCGGCTTGCCCTGCTCTTCCGCGTGCGCCAGGCCGAATACCACTCCCGTCACAACGAGCGCCAACACCGCAATCAGCATCCGAGTCTTCATGGCCGTTCTCCGGTTCGTGCGCGACAGCGCCCGCATTGTCCGACTTCCCGGGGAGCGGTTCAAGCGCCTGCCCCTGTCACCTGGCCCTCCCGGCAATTCCCGGAACCGGCATCCGCGCCTCGCGTCCAACTCCCACACGCCGGACCCTGGAGAATTCACCGTGAAGAACCGCTTCGCCCTGCCGTTGTTCCTGCTCGCCGTGGCCACGACGCTCCTCCGGGCCGAGGACCCGCCCATCGAGACGCTGGTCGCGCAACTCGATCACGACGACCCGATGGTGAGGGAAGCGGCGAAGTCCGCGCTTGCCACGAAGGGAGAACCGGCTCTCAAGGCGCTGAAGGAAGCGCTTGCCTCCGGGGGCAAGCTGGACGCAGAAGGCACGGGACGGGCGCAGCGCCTGGTAAGAGAGCTGGGCCGCGAACATCGCCGGAAGACCCTCTTTCCCGAAGACCCGATCGGAAAGGTTCGCGAGGCGCTCGGCGGCGAACCTGCGACCTGGGACCTCTCCGAGCTCCGGCACCCGCTCCTGGAGGACCGCTTCACGAGGTGTCGTTTCTACGTCGCTCATCCGGTCGGGCTTGAGACACGAAGCGTGCTGGCAACGCTCGTCGTCGCCATCGCCGAACCGCCGTCGATCCTCGTGCTCAAGCACTTCGACCAGTTCGAGAAGCTCGTGCCGCTGGCGGGGTCCACCGAGACGGAGGACGACCTCCTGGAACTCACGGGGCTGCTGGGCGGGCTGGGCTCCGCGATGGCGAGCCGCGACGAGTCGGTCACGTTCGAGTACCTCGACCCCGAAGTCGTGACGGTGGGCCAAGGGAGGACGATTCGGCTGGCCGGCTCGATCATGGTGGAGGTCGTGGAGAAGAAGGTCTCGATCGGGTGGGTCAAGCGGATGGTGGGGAAGCGGATCCGGTAAGGCCCCGGCGGGTGGCACCAGCCGCCCGCCGGGACGGCCTTTCCGGTTGCGCTGGCCACCCCGCCGCGGGGAACTCCCATTTGAGCGCGTCTTTCGAGGTCGCCTGCACGATGGCACAGGCGCCGCCGCGCGACGGATTGACGCCGGTGAAGTACATGCGGTGGAGGGGGCCGTCCTTGACGATGGAGGGGTCTCCCGCGCACCAGAATTCACCCTTGGGAGCCCGGTCGGGCGAGCCGCCGTCGGGGCACCTGCTTTCGCAGATTTGGAGCGGGAAGCGACGCTCCTGGCGGAACTGCGCGTCCCGGCAATTGGCTAGGGACGCTTTGATGCGAGGAATCGCCGGAGTGCGCCCCGCAGATCTTCGGACAACTCCGGGGCCGTTCCCTGGATTCGCTCCAGCAGCGGCAGGTCCGATTCATCGCCAAACTCGAGGATGAAGTAGAGAGCTCCCCGGCCGGGGTCGCGGTCGAACGCCTGTCCCTCTCCAAGCCAGGCTCGGGCCAGGCGCACTGCTTCCGCCGGATTCCTTTTGTGGAGATCCCTGAGAAGATGTGGACGGCCGTTGCGAACGATGAATGCGGCCGCGGCCCGCACGAGGGGTGAATCTGCCGTGACGGGAAGTCTCATGGCGTGCCTCAGCACGCCCTCGCTGTCTCCTTCGAGCAGTTCGATCGCCCATCCTGTCGCCATCGCCGGGTCGCGGCGCCACGCGCTTCGCCAGAATCGCGGTGCCGTGTCGTAGTCGACGTGGTAGCCGGCCTGGGACAACAGCCAGTCGCGCGTCAGAATCATCGTTTCCCGCCGATCGCCGGAGCGCGAGCGGATCGCGCCGTCCACAAAGGAGTTGAGGTCGGCCAGGCCGTCGATGCGGTTCAGCTGCAAGTCCTCGGGCTTCTTCTTCCAGGGAGCGAAACTCAGCCAGCGCTCTTTTCCTGCCTCACCACCGCATTCGGCCAGTGCGACGATGCAGGCCCAGTAAAGTCCGTCCCGATCCCACCCATCGTGCGACTCGTTCCACTTGTCAAAGGTCCGTAGTATCGCTTCTTCCGCTCGCGGCCCTCCCAGCGTTCCCAGTCCCCGGATCGCGGCCATGCACAGAGGCGGATGAGGCGAATCCAGCAGAGAGAGGATGCGGGCGAGGTCTTTCTCCTCCGGCGCGACGGCCAGAGCCGCGAAGGCGAGGGCCTGCCGCGGGTCGTTCCAGGTCTCGCCCTCCGCAAGCGGTGCTTCCGGACCGAGGGGAATCGCCTCGAGGAGCTTGCGCGAGGCGGCCCGGAACTGCGACGGGTCCAGGCCCTCGGTGAGCCGCCAGAAACGAAGGATGCGGTCTTCTGCGCCCTCGTGCGATCCCGGCGAGCTCACGGTCGCAGAGGTCCCCCGCAGGCCCTCTCCGTCCCAGCGAGGCTCCGCTTCACCGCCCGCGGTCACAGGGTCCACGGGATTCGGCCCGTCCGGCGCCGCCGCCGGCTCGCCCGCAAGCACAAGCAACGCGACCCGGGCCCGGCTCTCCGCCGGGAGCTCGTCGCAAACCCACTCGACCTCCCGGCACAGGTAGTGGTCCCAGGACAGGTAACCCTTTGCCAGGGCCTCGGCTGAAATCGGAATGCCGCGTGCCCGCATGGCGCCGACGGCCGCCTGCGCGACGAAAGTCTGGTCTTCCCTCGATGCCGCGTCGAGGAGCCCGCGCGCCAGTTCGGTTCGGGTTTCCGCCAGCGCCTGCACGGCCCAGACACGAAGGAGGAGATCTTCGGAACGGCTCAGCACGGCCAGGGTCTGAAGCGCGCGTTCATCTCCGGCCAACGCCAGAATCTCCGCGCACTGGCCCCTGAAATACGGGCTCTTCCATTCCTTGCCGAGAATGTCGCGCGCCTGGCGCGGCAGGTACCCCCCGATGTGCCTGGCCGCGGCGAGCTGGAGCCGCAGGACGCCGCTCTCCACCATGGATTTCAGCAGCTCGGGGGAGACTTCCTCTCCGCGCGCTTCGATCTGCCTGAGGGCGTAAGCTCCCGCCTGATTGCGCATCAAGGGGTTTGAGGCGCCGATGTCGGTGATGTTCATGATCTGGATGCAGTCGGGCCTGAGCACGATCCAGAGCGGGTGAAGAACGGAATATTTGTAGGGCACCGCCTTGGGAAGTCGATCCCACCGCTGGAAAGCGAGCGGGTATTCGCTGAAGACGCTTTCCCGCGCGTCGAGCAGTTCCTCGCGGAGAAGCGCCGCACTTTCCTTTCCGGGAAGGGCGCCGAGCGCCTCGATCGCGGTGAACAGCGGCTCCTTGTCTCCGGGGCGCAGACACTGCTTCAGAAAGCCGATGCCTTCGACCGCCTTCCAATCTCCGATCAGGTTTGCAACCGTGCCGCGCGCCTGCCTTCCGCGCCCCCCGCACTCCTCGATGAATCGCGACAGGTCGTTCCTGCGCGTCCGGGCGATCTTCAGCGCCAGCCAGCGGGAGTCCATCTCGCCATGGTGGCCGCCCCCGAATCGCTCCGCTTCCATCGTGTCGAGCAGGCAACCCACCACCCGGGGATCCTTCTCCTTCTCAAGCTCCATCAGGAATGCGTAGCACTCCCTTCCCAGTGTCCAGCGCGCGTCCTCGCCGCCTTCCCGGAACTTCTTCAGCATGTCCCGGTAGACGGCGATGCTCTGCGGCAGTGGATCGTCTTCCGCGGAAGCGAGTCCCGGGAAAGAGGCGCTCCATATCAGTGCCGTGGCCATGGCAAGGCGCATGAGATTTCTCCGGCTGGTGGTAAGTCAGTTCTGATTCCGTGGGTTGCGTCCAGAGGATGCAACCCATGGAATCAAGCGTGTCGAACCACTGGTCCCCCTCTCGGGCAATCCTACCGGATCAGCCGCACACTCGTTCGAATCTCCGACCCGTGTCCACACTGCAGGGGCGGTTCATGTCGCCAGCGGCACTCGACTTCCGTCCGACCGGCGCCATTTCCGGATGAACTCCGAGTCGAACGTCCATATCTTCCCGGTCCTGGCGTGCGCGGAGGCAACGACGAGGTATCCGTCGGCCCAGTCGGGCTCCTGGTCCGCGTACCGCTCGAGCCAGTACAGCACCTCCCGGCGGAACGCATCGGGCTTTCCCGGAACCCACGTCAGAAACGGGAGATCCGTCACGAGCGCGTCCAGTCGGCGCCGAAGCGGCGCGGCGCGCAGGAGAAACCAGGCTTCCGTCATGACCGGCTCGCAAAGCGCGAACGTCCCCCGCGACAGGGTTTGCAGCTCTGCCACCGACTCCTCGTGCCGGGAATCCTGCTGATCGCACAGGGCGACGAGCGGCCCGCGGCATCGGCCTACTCCACGTACCCGAACACCCGTCCCTTGAAGTACTCCCGCACCTTCTTCGCGTGCACTTCCGGGATCTCGCGCTTGAACGGGAACGCCTTCGCGTCTGCGACCCACCGCGCGATGAACGTCTCGAGGTAGTGACCGATCGGCGCGAGCGAGTCCTTCCAGCAGCGGTCGAGTGTGTCGGCCGGCGTGTGGGCCCACATGAGCTCGACGCCCAGCCGGCCGAAGGCGGCGGTCGGGACGCCGGCGTGGGCGAAGGGAGCGTTGTCACTGGAATAGCACTCGTCGTCGAACTTCATCGCCGGGCCCATCTCGCTGGCGAGGAGCTTGCAGGCGCTCATCAGCTCCGGCGGGCCGCCGACGGGGCAGTAGTTGTCGCCGAAGAGCAACCCCTGCAGGTCCACGTTGAGCATGAGCCGGGTGCGCTCGAGCGGGCTCCAGTCGAGCTTCCACGCCTTCCCCTTCTTCTTCGCGACGTGCTTCGCGTGCGCCTTCCGCAGATTCTCGACATGGGCCGTGCTGCCGCGCAGGCCGAGCTCCTCGCAGCCGAAGGCGGCGAAGCGGATCGTGCGCTTCGAACCGCGCTGGGCGAAGACGCGGGCGAGTTCCATGGCGCATGCGGCGCCGGCGGCGTTGTCCTGCGCGCCGTAGCCCCCCCAGACGGAGTCGATGTGGCCGCCTACCACGATCTCTTCCCACGGCTTCTCGGTGCCGCGGAGGACGCCCCAGACGTTCTGGGAGCGCTTCCATTCATGGCTGATCTTCACGACGACCTTCGCGCGCTTGAGTCCCTTCCGCAGGATCTTGTCGCCGTCTTCAAACCTGATTCGCACGGTCGGAACTGCGCCGAACGCGTCGCGCTTCTCATTCGAGAGCTTCGTCAGGCGTGGCTCGATGAAGCGGGCGTTCTCGACGAGGACGATCGCGGCAGGTTGCGCGCGCATGAGCGGCTCGTACTTGTCGGGGGCGCCGAGTTCGCCGTAGAGGACGAAAATCTGCCCCGGTCTTGTCTTCGGGAGGAAGACTGCCTCGCCGCTCTCGACGAACACCAGCTCGCCCTGGACGCCGCGCGGCGGAGTGCTCGCGGTCGCGGCGACCGGACGCGTCTGCAGCGCGCCCAGCCCCTCGACGTGGATAGAGGCCTCGACCTTGCCGGGAATCTCGACCCGGAACGGCTCGATGGAGGTCTTGAGCCCGCAGGCCTTGAAGTGGCGAGCGACGTATTCGGCGGCCTTCCGCTCTTCGGGCGACCCGCCCGGGCGGATGCCGATCTCTTTCGCCATGACGCGGATATGGTCGAAGGCCTTCTGGGCACTGAAAAGCATGCGATGACTCCGGAAGCGTGACGGGAGGTAGACTGCGAGCCGGGAATGCTATCCGCGGGCGCCGTCGCCGTCCCGATCCGGAGAATGTCCATGCTGCGCGTCATGGCGGTGTTGGTAATGCTCTGCACCGTCGCCTCTGCGGAGGCGGTGAACGGTGACCCGCCGGTCATCTGGTCGGCGAAAATGGCGAACGCGCTCCCGGATGACACGAAGCGTGTTGTCGTTATCCATCCCGAGCCCGGGACATTCGAGGCGCTGCGGCGGCTCGAGAAGCTCGAATCGCTGGAGACCTCGGGGCCGACGATTGAGGACGCCGAGGTTGCGCTGATCTCCGGGTGCGCCGGGCTCAAGCGCCTCGTCCTGCGCGAGTGCACCGCACTGACTGACGAGGCGCTCGTCGTGCTGCCGTCGCTCCAGCATCTGGAAGCTCTCGATCTTGACGGATGCACGGGGTTGACCGATTCGGGGCTCCGGCCACTCGGGGAAACCAACACTCTCCGGTCTCTTTCCTTGAGCGGCTGCAAGTCGATGAACGGGACCGGCGCTGCCAGCGTCCGGTCGCTGCAGTCGCTCGACGTGAGTCTGTTGCCGCTCTTCGATGACACCTCGCTGGAGGCGCTCGCCGCGTTGACTGACCTCCAGCGGCTCGAGGCCGACGGCACACCGCTGACGGGCACCGGGTTCGGTTCGCTTTCACAACTCAAACATCTTCGCCACGTTGCCCTGCGCGTCTGCGAGTCGCTGTCGGTGGACGGAATGCGCGCCCTTGCCTCACTTCCGGCGCTTCAGGTGGTCGTGCTGGCCGTCGCCGAATTGGGCGATGCGGAGATTTCTGCACTCGCCGATGCGAAGGGCCTGATAGAGGTCGATGTGCCAGGGACGCAACTGAAAGTCAAGGGGCTCAGGGCATTGACCGGACTTCCTGCCTTGCGGGAACTGAACATCAGCGGCTGCCACCTGCGCGTGGCCGGCGCGCGGGTTCTGGCGCGATGCAAAACGCTGCAGACCCTGATCGCGGCCGATTCCGGGATGAACAACGACGCCATGACTGAAATCGCGAAGCTTCCGGATCTCCGCGTTCTCGACATTGGGGATAACGAGTTCATTGACGATGACGGGATCCAGGCGCTCGCCGGCTCTCTCACGATCGTCTCGTTGACCGCGAGACGCCTCAGGCGCGTACGTCACCTCGGCGTGCTCTCAGGGATGAGCTCGCTGACGCACCTGAATGTTTCGGGGTGGATGGGAGCGGACCTCGAGCTCTTTGACGGCATTGAGAACGCACCATGCCTTGTGCAAGTTGACGTTTCCGGCATGCGGGTCTGTGAGCGACTCGTCCGGCCCCTCGCGGACCTCAAATCGCTGCGGAGGGTTGTTGCCTCGTCCGGGATGCTGCTCGATCGCGAAATGTGGAAGAAGTTCCGGAAGACGCGACCCGACGTGGATGTCGTTGAGAAGCCGTGAGGTCGGCGTCACCGTACAGCCGGCTTCCGCGCAACCATCACCACGAACCCCATCGTCCGCCCACGGTCCGCGCGCAGTGCCGGCGCTTCGCTCGGGAATCCCGAGTGACCGCCACCGCCGGCTTCGCGGGCGTCCTCCCAGCGGATCCAGTGCTTCCAGCCGTCCTTGAGGAGGGCGCACGACTCGACCTCGACGAGACCCGTCGCTGCCCAGTGGCGCTTCCACCAGGGTGCCGTGTGGAACGATCCGCATTCCTTCGGGTCCCAGAAGGCGGGCGATTTGCCGTGCGGGCGCGAGAGCGCCGAGGGGACATTCGTGCCGAAGTCGCGCACGAGGCCGGGGACGACGATGCCGATGCGGCCGCCGGGGCGGAGGAACTTCGAGAAGTACGCGAGGTAAGTGTCGCTGGTGCCGTAGTAGTGGTAGGAGTCGATGCTGACGATGGCGTCGAAAAATCCCTCGGCGTAGGGCAGCGCGTGGGCCTCCGCGCGGAGCGGGAAAATGCGGTCGTCGAGACCGGCCGCGCGGACCGTCTCGAGGTTCTGCGTCGCGGTGACCCAGAGGTCGTTGGCCCAGACCGTGACGCCGAACTCGCGCGCGAGGAAGACCGACGTCATCGCGCGGCCGCAGCCCATGTCGAGGACGCGCAGGCCGGGCTGAAGCGGCATCGCGCTGGTCAGCGCCTCCGTGAGCCAGAGAGCGTTGGGGCCCATCTCGTTGGCCAGGACCCACGCCGGGTCGTATTTCGCGCAGCGCGGAAACGCGGGGTTCGCGAGAAGGCGCTTCACCTTCGCGGCGTTCTTCATTTCTCCTCCACGATGCGCCCGTCCTCGATGCGGATGACGCGGTCGGCGGGCTCGATGAAGCGTGTGTCGTGAGTGACGACGACGACGGAGGCTCCGCGTTCGCGGTGAAGGGCGCGGACGAGGGCGAAGATCTCGGCGCCGGTTTTCGAGTCGAGTTCGCCGGTGGGCTCGTCGGCGAGCAGGAGAGCCGGGTCCTTGAGGAGGGCGCGGGCGAGGGCGACGCGCTGCTGTTCGCCGCCGGAGAGTTGCTTGGGGCGGTGGTCGAGGCGTTCGGCGAGGCCGACGCGGCCAAGGAGTTCCTTCGCCTTCTGGCGCATCCCCGGCGCGAGCCCCTTCGCGTAGAACGGCACCAGAACGTTCTCGACGGCATTGAGGTTGCCGATGAGGTTGAAAGCCTGGAAGACGAAGCCGAGCTTTTCGCGGCGGAATTCCGAGAGCTGGTCGTCGTTCAGCGCGGTGAGCTCGCGCCCCGCGACTTCGATCGTCCCGCCCGTCGGCCGGTCGAGCGCGCCCGCGAGATGCATGAGCGTGCTCTTGCCGCTTCCCGAGGGCCCGACCACGAAGGTGAAGCTCCTGTCGGCGAGCTCGAGGGAGACACCTCGAAGCGCTTCGACGGGCCGGCCGCCGATGGTGTAGGTTTTCCGGAGGTCGGTCGCGCGGAGGATCATCAGCTGGCCCGGATGGCGTCGACGGGGGAGAGTTTCGCGGCCTGGCGGGCGGGGTAGACGCCGCCGAGGATTCCGAGAAGGGCGCCGACGGCGAAGGCGGTTGCGACCATGGGGAGGGGAGTGGCGGGCTGGAAGGGCATGAAGCGTGCGGCGATCTGGACGCCGAGGACGCCGACGCCGCAGCCGAGGAGGCCTCCGGCTATTCCGAGGTACGTACTCTCCGCGAGGATGAGGCGGGTGACGTCGCCGCGCGACCAGCCGTTCGCCTTGAGGATGCCGAACTCGGGGACGCGTTCGGTCACGCTCATCAGCATGGTGTTGAGGATGCCGATCGCGCCGACGATCACCGCGATCGAGCTCACGACGATCAGGAACACGTCGAGGTTGGAGATGAGCTTCCCGAACTCCGACTGCCACTCCGCCGTCGAGAGGCAGTCCACCTTGCGCGTGTCGTTCGCGAACTCGGCCTCGATGGCCTTCTCGATCCGCGCCATTTCCTCCTTCGACTGCGTCGAGGGCTCGACGTAGAAGCTCGTCACGACGTCCCTCGACTTGTTCCCCGCAAACGCCCACGCCTGCTCGAGGTGGAGGACGATCGTGCCGTCGAGGAAGAGCGACCCGGTCTGGTAGACGCCGACGATTTCGTAGTCGAGCTCGCCGATCCGCAGGATTCCGCCGACGTCCTTTTTGTATTTCTGGGAGATGCGCTCCGAGACCACGATGCGCCGTTCGCCCGCGTCGCGCGATTCGATGTTCCGCCCGCGTCGCATCGAGCGCGAATAGACGTGCCCCGCGGAGAGCCTCGTGTGCCGATCCGGGTCGAGCCCGAGCACCACGATCGCGTTGAACAGCCCCATCAGCGTCTTCTGCCCCTCGACGTTCGGGGCCACGCGCCACAGCTCCGGGACGCACGCCGCGACGCCGGGGATCTTCTCGACCCGCGCGGCGTACGAGAGCGGCAGCGTCGAGAAGATCGGGTCCACCGAGTTCGTCTCGATCATCACCAGCCCTTCGACCTTGTCGAGCGTGTCCACCATCGTGTTCTTCAGCCCCGACGACACGCTCACCAGCCCGACCACCCCGGCAATCGCGATCGCGACCCCGACCAGCGCCAGGAACGAGCGCAGCGGGCGCGTGAGGATGTTGAGGAGGGCGAAGCGGAGCACGGTGGAATCAGTTAGCCGCAATCGCAAGATTTGCGCAATGCGGATTCGCCATCTCAGGCGACGGGGGGTGCAGCCGTTTTATCCATGCCGCACCACCCTCTCGCGGCACCATGAGGCCTGAAGTGACCGGAGCGCGAGGTGTAAGCCTGCGAGTCGGGCGGTGGAGAAACGCGGTTGTTCTGAACGTCACCCGCCCGAAGGAGCCTGACTCGCAGGCTTACACCTCGCGCTCCTACCGCTCGCCGGATCCGCGCGGACGGAAACCGATCTCCGTCTTCGCGAGGTCGATGTCCACGCCCTTCGGAAGCGGCGCCCCGCCGCTGCGCAGCACCGTGATCGCCGGCCGGTCCATCGCGGTCGCGACCACGTTCACGACCACCCCCGTGCACCCCGCCCACTCGCCGTCCAGTACTTCCACTTCCAGCCCGACGGGGTACGGCGGCGTCAGCGCGAGGAAGGCCTTGAGGCCGTCGGGATGAAGGGCCTTTCCCGATTCGTTGCGCATGAGCTGCAGGGCTTCATCGTCGCGCATCGCCCAGCCGTCCGGGAAACCGGAGGTCAGGAGGTCGAAGATATCGGCGAGGGCGAGGACGGAGGCGTAGCGGTGCATGGACCCGGGTCCGGTGGAATCGCGGGCGGAGAGGGTCTGCATGCCCACGAGGTGGCGCGGGAAGCCGCGGCCGTCGAAGCGTTCGTGGTGCTGGTAGGCGCAGTGGGCGCAGAGAAGCGACAGGCCGGTGTCGGAGCGCAGGAGGTGGTAGCCGGCGCCGGCGTGAAGCTGCTGCCCCGTGGCGGCCTTGATCGCTTCTTCCGGAAGAACGTGATACCCGATGTCGTGGAGCAGTCCGCCGACCATGAGTTCGCGGCATTCGCGCGGCGCCCATCCGAGCCGCCGGGCGACCATGACGGCGCGCGCGGCGACGTTCATCGCGTGGTCCACGTGGTGGTTCGCCTCGGTGCGGGGCATCCCGGTGACGTTCGGCGCGTCTTTCTCCAGGGCGATCCCGTCGAAGAACGCGTCCAGCTCCGGCCCGGACATCGCTTCCACGAACCTCAGCGCCTTGACGGCCTTACGGACCTCCGGCTTCGCCAGCTTCTCGCTCACGGTGTTCGCGTCGTCGGCCGTCTCGATCCCCGCGGCGCGCCCGACCGTGTCGCGCACCGACTTGAAGAACGCGGCGAGCTTGCGCGCCATCGGCGCCCGCGCCGCTTCGATCACCAGGTCCCGCCCGTCGAAGGCGTCCCCGCCCTCGTCGAAGACGTAGAGGTCGCGGTAGCCGGCCTGCGCCAGCCGCTGGATTGCCGCCGGCGTCAGCGCCGCGCCCGCCGCGAGCATCGCCGCGCCGTTGGGGTAGTACATCGCCCGCGCCACGCGCTGGCCCGGCACCGCTTCGTCAACTTTCACGCGCCTCATGTCTTGTCCCCCACGGGGACCGGCTGTCCCGGACGGAGCCGCTCCGGCAGCAGGACCCCCGCGCTCACGATGAACGGGATCGCCTCGTCCACGCTCATCGACAGCGGAATCACGTCCGCCTTCGGCAGGATCAGCACCCACCCCGTGATCAGGGTCGGCGCGTTCGGCACGCACACCGTCACCATCTCCTTGCCGATCCGTTCGTTCAGCACGTTGATCCCGTCGTTCGTCACGAACCCGATCGACCAGATCCCCTCGTACGGATACTTCACCAGCACCACGCTCTTGAACTCCACCTGCTTGTTGCTCTTCAGCAGGAAGTCCGACACCTGCTTCCCGTACCCGTAGATGCTCCCGATGATCGGAAACCGCGCCACCAGCCCGTCGAACGCCCCCATGAGGCGCCGGCCGAGGAAGGACGCGAAGAGGAACCCGAGGAAGAAGATGAAGACGGCGGCGACGGGGAAGCCGATCGCTGACTTCAGCCAGTGATCGGTGGCGAGGAGGTCGGGAAGCGCGTGCCCGGTGTAGGCGATGATGAAATCGCCGAATGGGCGGCCGGCGTAGCGGTCGAGGCCCCAGAGGACGAGTCCGCCCATGGGCTTGCCGACGTAGTCGTTGAGGATGCCGAAGGCGGCGATGAGGATGAGGAGCGTGAGGGTGGTAGGGAGCAGGGAAGCGACGCCGGTCATGAATGACCGTTTGAATCCCGCCTTGATGGCCTGCGAAAGCATTCTCTTCCTCGCCTGTTTCCCTGGACCACGCATTCTATCCCGGTCCGAAGGCGGGGGCACGATCTAAGCCGGGCCGAGAAAACGTTCTCCCAGGCCCTGCCTGCGCTCGGCCCGGCTTACCCTGAGCGAGCCCGCAGGGCGAGTCGAAGGGTTGCGTGTCCGAGACTCGACATCAGGAGAAAGGAAATGGCGTGACTCGCCGCCGCGCTTCTCGCGGAAATCCGGCATTTCCGCTCAAGTCCGCGCGGCCGCGCCGCCGATTCATTCAACCGAGTGGGGGCAACCCGCCCGCCGTGGCCTCGGAGACCCGGCGGGAGGACCCCTGGTCCGCCGCGTTCGCCCGGGAAGGAACCCGCTGGATTCCGCCACAGGGCCGTCCGGCTGCGGGCCGTCTCGTGAGAGGGGAGCCGCGCCGTGGAAAAGCACACGTGCCAGCGCTGCCGTTGCCAGGAATACATCCCGACCCACCAGTTCGTGAAGTTCGACGAGCGCGTCCAGTACGTCTGCGCGAAGTGCTGGGAGGCGTTCAGGAAGTGGTTCTTCGTGGGGACGAGGGCGAATTCGGGTGGTGATGCGGCAGCGTAGGGAGTCCGTCTGCCCAGAACACGGTTCCGACGATGAACGAGTCGTCATGGGAGTTCGTGAGACCTTGTCGATCCGCGCCCGTCGCCTGGCACTCGGCGGCGCGCTCGCCGCGCTGGGGAGTTCATTCGTCTTGTACGCGCTACCGCACCTGAAGGCCAATGCTCTCGCATTTCGCCTTCGCGAGAGCAGGGCCGACGAATCCCAGGCGATATCCGAGGTCAGGCGGTGCCTGAGCACCCCCGCGGAGATCGATGCTTTCATCCGACTCGAGAACACAAAGCGTTGGCACGAGGGTATGCCATGCGTCGCGGCGATGATGGCCGCCATCACCATGCTGTCGGACCGCGGCGGAGATCGTTGCGCGGAACTGCTCGTGCTCCAGGCAGCGGATCCTGAACTTCACTGGGACGGAGAGACGGCCGAGCATCTGGCCTGGGCGATCACGAGAGTAGGAAAGCCCTGTCTCCCCTTCTTGAGACTCATTGCGCCGGGACGGCGCGCTCACTTCCTCGGTGAAATGGCAGCGGCCATCGACCGCGGGCAGATTCTTGAGTAGGAGTTCTTCCGGCGAGGCGAAGCGCTCCGTCTTCACAGCACCGGGGGCCGCCCTTCCGGGAACCTCGCCCGGTCCGCGGCCAGCTGCGCTTCGATCTCCCCTGCCGTCACGGTCGCATCCTCAACCCCGATCCCCGGGCACGCCTCCGCCTCGGAGTCCCAGCGCCACTTCGCCGCCATCGTCTTCCCCCAGAACGGGTACGTCCGGCACTGCGCCGGGCGCGACGCGTAGACGGTGCAGCCCTTCCCGGCCTCGTAGAACTCGCAGTCGTTATTCGGGCGCTCGCGCAGGGAGAGGTGGCCGTTGAGGGCGCGGACGTGTTTCAGGGTGAATTCCGCCACCGACAGCCCGACGTGCGCGGCAAGCGCTTCGATTTCCGCGTCATTGACCCAGACCGCGCCCGGGCCGTGCTTGCCGGAGCAGCAGTCGCCGCATTCGGGGCCCTTGCAGCGGAAGGCGACGCCGGTGAGGTACCAGGGGGTGGGCATGAAGGGTGGATTGTAGCGGTGTCGAACCTTGAATGTCGAAGAGGAGGCAGGAGACGCCCGTCTTCGCGAACTGCGCCGGGTCCTCGATCAGCGACGAAACAGACACCGCCGGTTCCAGGGGTGGCCGCGGCCTTCTCCCGCGACGTCCTGGATTACCAGCGGTCGAGCTGAATCGGACCGAAGAGCCGGACTGGCGTGAGGGGATGGACTTGGAATGGTGGCTGAAGCGTGCGGGACGGCTCCGCCGTCCCTTCTACGGCCGCCAGTGAGGCGGCCGCGGGGGACGATGGCGCGGGGCAGGCGGGCGGTGGTGCGGGGCGGGCGAGTGGTGGTGGTGGGTCCGGACGGGACTGATCTCAATGGTTCCGCGATGGTGGTGACGCCCCGGGTGGACAACGCATCCCGACATGGCCAGCGGCACCACGAGCATGACCAGCAGCAGGAGCTTTCTCATGATTCCTCCTTGGCGTCATGAATGGGTGAGGAACCTGTCGCAAGGACCGTGCCCTGCCAGGGCCTCGCCTTCAATCCCAGGTCATTTCAGAGTTTTCTCGAACGCCTCCTTCATGCGCCCGGCGAGTGCGCTGTTGTCGTCGGACTTCGAGCTGCCCGCATAGAAATACACCGTCGTGCAGCCGTCGTCTTCAAGTTCGATGTGGATCCGCACGGGATTCGAGTTCTTCTCGCGGGCGTCTAGGTCCGCCCAGATGGCATGCACTTCCTCGTTCGTGATCTGGAGATCGCACGCATTCAATGCCTCTTGCGCCTTCTTCAACGCTTCGGAGAGCGTCACCGGATAACAGTCGCAAAGCGAATTTCCTCCGAAAACTCCGCCGGTCGCTTCCCCCATCCCGAGCTCGTTGGCGGTACGTTCGTGAAGCAGATTTGCGAGCGCGGCGTCTCCCGGCTCGACCCGGATCGTCACGCGGCAATTTGTTTCACCCAGGCTCCGCGTCTCGACGCGGATTTCGGAGTCTACGGCCCGCCGCGCCACGATCTCGCCGCCGAGCGTGTCAGCCCGGCTGCTCACGATGGTCAGGCCGCTGCGCTCCAGTGCCTCCTGCGCCGCTTCGTAGGTCACGGGCGCCGACCGCATGTAGTCGCGCGCAACCGTGTTAAGGCCCGTCCCGAGGTCGTTCGACCGGTCGTTCTCCGCGCAACCGACAGCAATGAGGGCGGCGAGGGCCGCGGGGAATAGGGCGTTTCGCATGCTTCCTCCTTGGCTTGAAATGAGGTTCGTGAGCGAAGCGGAAGCAAGCGATGTGCCGCGGCCCTCCTTACGGGGGCCTGCCCGCGCGCTGGTAGGACTTTCCCGCGGTGGTAATTCTGACCGCCGATTCGTGGAAGCGGCGCCGGCGCCGGAACTCCGGAGCGATTCCAGCGGGTACGGCTTTTGCCTGCCTGTCTTGTGTCCATTCGCCCACGTCCCTGTGGGGCAGCAGCTCGCAAAGAGGAAAGGAGAAACCCATGAGAACCCGATCGCTCTTCGTCCTCCTGTTGACAGCCCTTGCCGTGACGGGTTGCCGCCGGCAGGTCGAGGTCACGGGACCCGAGCGTGTCGTGGTCGTTCGCGACCGGGACTCGGTCTGGGACGGGCATGTCTGGATTACGGTGAGAGGTCACCAACACGGGGCGGGATGCGGGCACTACTGGCACCACGGCTGCTGGCATCTGTACCCGGAGGATCACGTCTACTACGAAGCGGGGTGGGGGCCCTTTGGGGTTTATGTGGAGTACACCGACTCCGATCCGTACGTGTGGGACGGAGGCACCTGGATCGTGATCCGCGGACACTCGCACGGACCGCGCTGCGGGCACTACTTCCACCACAGCCGCTGGCACGTTTACCCCGAGAGCCACGTCTACGAGGAGCGGGACCGGGGGCACTGGGGGACTCGCATCGAGCCACGGCGGCGTAGGCCCCAGGTGGAAACGCCGGACAACCGACGGCCGCAGCCGCCGACGCAACCGGAGCCGCGTCCGCAGGAGCCACGCAGGCCGGATCCACCCAGGAAGCCGGAGCCTCCGAAGAAGCCCGAGCCTCCGAAGAAACCGGAGCCTCCCCGTTCGCCCGACAGACCAAGGTAGGGAAGTCGGGCGGAGGGGGGGCCTCCTGGTGGCCCTTCAGCACCCGAACGTCCGGCGGGCCTTGCCACGCAATTCGACAGGGTGCGTGGCGGCGTCGAAGCCGCGCGCGTTCACCCCTTGATGACCGCAAACGGCACGAACTTCGCGATCCGCTTCGAGATCCCTGCGCGTTCCATCACTTCCGTCACCACGCCCGCGTCCTTGTAGGCCGACGGCATCTCTTCCGCGAGGCTGCTGCGCGTCTTGCCGCGCACGGTGACGCCCATGGCGCGGAGTTCCGCGTCGAGGTCCACGCCCGCCATGCGGCGGTTCATCTCGCCGCGGCTCGCGAGCCGGCCCGCGCCATGGCACGTGGACCCGAACGTCTCGTTCATCGCGCCGGGCAGCCCCGTGAGCAGGAACGACGACCGCCCCATGTCGCCCGGGACCAGCACCGGCTGGCCGACGTCCTTGTACTTCGCCGGCGTCAACGGGTGCCCCGCCGGGAACGCGCGCGTCGCGCCCTTCCGGTGCACGATCACTTTCTTCATCTTCCCGTCCACCTCGTGTTCCTCGATCTTCGCGATGTTGTGGCAGACGTCGTAGATCAGCTCCGGCGTCACCGTCTTCCCGAGGCAGTCCGAGATCGCCTTCCCCGCCAGCGACTGGATCACCTGCCGGTTCACCCACGCGTAGTTCGCCGCGCACGCCATCGCCGCCAGGTACTGCTTCCCCTCGTGGCTCGACGCCGGCGCGCACGCCAGCTGCCGGTCCGCCAGGTCGATGTGGTAGCGCCCCGCGATCTTCACGAAGTCGTGCACGTTCTCGTCGCAGATCTGGTACCCGAACCCGCGCGAGCCGCAGTGGATCAGCAGCACCACGTCCCCCTCCCGCAGCCCGAACACCGTTTCCGCTTCCGGGCCGTAGACCTCCGAGACCCGGTCGAGCTCGAGGAAGTGGTTCCCGCTGCCGAGCGTGCCGACCTGCCCCAGCCCGCGCTTGAACGCCGTGTCGCTCGCCGCCGCAGGGTCCGCCCCCGCCATCGTCCCGCCGTCCTCCGTGTGCTCGAGATCTTCCGGCGTCCCGTAGCCATTCTCCACCGCCCACTTCGCCCCGCCCGTCACGATCCGCGCGCCGTCCTCCCGCGACAGCCGCCCGATCGCGGAGTCCCCGCCCACGCCCGTGGGCACCGCATTGAAGAGCGCGTTGACGAGCTTCTTGTGCTTGCCTTCGAGTTCCTGGAAGCGCAGCCCGGTCTTGCAGACGCGGACGCCGCAGTTGTGAACCACGAGCCCGGCGGCGATGAAGTTGTGCTCCTTCGACGCAACGCCGATGTCGTATACGCGGGTGACGTCAGGTCGCGGAGTGACCGCGACCACGTCCTCCCAGACGACGTCGCCGTCCGCGCGTCCTGAAATCCAGGCATCGAACGACGGGAACGCGTCTCCTGAGCGGACGAGCCGCTGGGGCGCCCCATAGATCGTCCGTTCGACGAATCGCAGGTTCACGCAGACTTCCCCCATCGCGGCCAGGATCTTCTTCGCGCCCCAACCCGAAGCGGCCCGGATGTCCAGAATCCGGGCGCGCGTGCTTTCCCGCCGTGCCAGCGCGACTTTCTTGGCGCGCAGGTACGCCACGGCCTGCGCCGCGAGACGCGAGCGCTTCCGGTTGTACTCGAACCCCACGTGTCCCCAGAGCGCCATCAGGTTGTCGATGTCCGAGGCGATCACCAGCCGCAGCCGGTGCGACCTTGTTCCGTCGGGATTGTCCTGCTCCTCGCGTCCGGAAATCGTCAGTGATCGGACACCCAGCGAACCGAGGAGCAGGGCGACGTCCTCGAGCACGCGGCGACCGCTTTCGATCCATGGGCCGCGCTTGACGAGCGTGAGGACGGGACACGGGAAATTGCGGTTGCGCTTCACGTACGCCCCCGGCGACGTCAACTCTGCCCCGAAGTAGCCGGCGAGGAAGAGCCTGCGCTGCCATGGGGGAGCGTCGAAGAGGAACCGGGGCAGATCCCAGTCCTGGGACGACTTCGGACCCGTGGGGATACCGAGGGCCGCGAGAAGCAGGGCGAATCCTGTGTTGGAGATCCGGATGAAGCACTCCGTGCTGTCGAACTCCTTCTCTCCATACGTGGTCCGGATGTGGTGGCGGCGCGTGCGCTCATGGACCGGGGACACTGAAATCCAGGGACGCAGGTCCTTTGCTACGGCTTCCAGGTCCTCGCGCCGGCCGGAGATGGACACCCGTCCCTTGCCGTCGCCTCCCTCGAAGTGAATCGACCCGTCGCCAAGCACCAGGCCAGCGACCTTCAACAGCACGGGGAGCGCGGCGTGGTCGAAGGTGAGCGGCAGCAATCCCGCGACGCCGGCAATGGACTGGGAGATGGCGTTCCCACGGCCGTGCTTTCCGATCGTGTTCGCCGTTCGACGAAGATCCCGCTCCGTCAGGATCACTCGGCTTGAAGGGGCCTTCCAGGGGGTGCCCAGGAATCCGACTCCGGCAACGCGGTCACCTGGTGTGAGCGAACCCGTGGTCTTCCAACCGGTCGGCGTCAGGATGCGGTGATCTACGGTTGCGACCAGTCGCGTGCCGCATCCCGTCGCGAGTTCGCAGACGGGCCTCCGCGGCGTGCGGGCCAGACCCGCAGTGACCCGGGTTTCTTCCCGGAGGAGGCCAGCCAGGCCGGCAACAGAATCGCGGACACGAGATTCCACAAGTTCCGCAATCGGACGCGAGTACCCGCCAGCGCACAGGACCCGCGTATCTCCCGAAAGACAGTTAATGTCATACCCCACACCGCCCGGCGAAATCACCCCCTCCTCGAGATCGAACGCCGCCACGCCCCCGATCGGGAACCCGTACCCCCAGTGGATGTCCGGCATCGCGAGCGACCACTTCACGATTCCGGGAAGCGTCGCGACGTTGACGACCTGGTCGAGGGCCTTGTCGCCCTTGGCGAGGTCGAGGAGCCGCTTATCCGCGTAGATCCGTCCCGGGACGCGCATCGCGCCCGTCTTCGGGATTTCCCACACGCAGTCGCTGACACGTTTCAGTTCCATGGGGTGGATGATCGGTTGGGCGAGGAGGTCGGTTCGCGGAGAATTTGAGAAAGACGTCGAAAGTCGAAGGTCGAAGGTCTGGCTAGACGTCGAAGACGACCCTGGCGGTCCAGCCCGCCGGTGTTTGCTTGACCTCCAGCGCGTGCCACGTCACCGCCTTCAGTTCCGTCCGGCCCTCGTGGCGCTCCGGATCGTACTTCTCGCCCCCCGCCGTCGCCACGATGCCGCGCTCGTCCAGCTCGTGGACGGCCACGTACGGCAGCAGCAGCCGGTCCTCGTCGAAGATCACGAGCAATTCCGTGAGGAAGCGGTTCAGGACCTCCGGGTAATCGTCGCCGCTCGCGCGGATTTCCCGCGTCACGCGCGGTTCGACGTTCTTCGTGTCGGAGACGGCCTCCGCGAAAGCGAGGGCCGCCGTCGCGAAGAGCCCCTGCAGCGTCGGGGACGCGATGTCCACGGCGATGTCGCCGGTATGGTCGAAGAAGGTGTAGCTCATTCGTGTGCCTGTTAATTCTGCTCCCCGGCGCGCGGTTCGCCACATTCCTTTCTTCCCGCTTCCTTTCTTCCTGCTTCCTGCTTCCCGCTTCTACAATGCCGCGCCGATGGAACTGAAAAAATTCCTGCGCGAAGTCGACACGTTCAGCGCCCTCACGGACGCCGAGCTCGAGCGCATCGCCGCACTCTGCCGCGACCGCGCGCTCCGTCGGGGCGACGTCGTGTTCAACGAGCGCGACCCGGGCGACAAACTTTTCATCATCGAGTCCGGCGCGGTCGAAATCGCCAAGTCGAACGGCGGCCCGGCGGCGACGCGGATCGCCATCCTCGAGCACGGCGAGATCTTCGGCGAGCTGGCGATCTTCGAGGAACGCGCCCGGTCCTCATCCGCGGTCGCCTCGCGCGACGGCCGCCTGCGCTTCATCGAGAAGAAGGACCTCGACCTGCTCCTCGCGGGCGACCCGGCGCTGGCGGTGAAAATCCTCAAGGGCCTGCTGAAGAAGACGGCGGCGCGGCTGCGGCTGGCGGACGAGGCGATCCAGACATTGATCCGCTCGTTCGATGCCTGAAGCGGCGCCTGCGCTGCTCCCGGGCAAACTTACTTCGGGTGCTGCTCGCGGATGACGGGGAGGTGGTCGTCCTTGAGCGGCGGGACGGGCCAGTCGGGGCGCGCGCGCCGGACCTTGTCGAGCTCACGCCGGGCCTCCTCGGACATGCCCATGTCGTCGAGCATGATCGCGAAATCGCGGTGGGCGGCGATGTTGAAGCCCCTCGCATCGCGCGCGTCGATCCACTCGGCGCGTGCCTGGTACCAGCGCT
Organism: uncultured Planctomycetia bacterium; assembly: GCA_963706735.1. GTDB lineage: Bacteria > Planctomycetota > MHYJ01 > WSZJ01 > WSZJ01 > WSZJ01. The sequence goes on along the minus strand of CAVPNQ010000019.1, from coordinate 10,377 downwards.
GTGCGAACTCCGCAGCGGGGCCCTTCAGGCTCTTCGAATTCTCCCCCAGCGCTGCCTGGGCCTCGACGCGCTCGCGCTGGTGTTCGACGGGATCGAGCTGGGAGACCTTCCAGAGAAGCAGGGTGCGCTCGCTTTTCTCGAGGACGAGGGCTTCCTTGAGCTCTTCGCAGAAGTGCTTGCTGATGTCGTTGGAGCCGGACCGGAGATTGAAGTCGGCCCAGCGGGCGGCCTGAAGGCGGCCGGCGGAGGTCCTTTCGTCGACGCCCGCCTTGACGGCCTCGAAGTCGCGGTTGTCGAACGGCGCTTCCCGGAAGTAGTGAGTCGTCCAGACGCCGACGAGGAGGATGGTGAAGACGACGAGCCCGAGGGAGATGAGGTCGTAGGCCGGGCCTTCCTCGGCGGTGCGCACGGCGGAGGGGGCGATGGGGGCGTCCATGTTACTGCCAGTCCTCGGTGGGCTTGATGGCCTGCACCTGGATGGAGAGGGCTGACATGAAGTCCTTCGGGCCGCCCGCGAGGTGGATCATCTTCATGAGGACGCCGCGCGACTGGGGGTCCTTGAGGAGGTCGTTGTGGACGAGCTTGAACATGTTCATGACGGGCATCGGCAGGGCGTAGTGCAGTTCCTGGTACTGCGCCTTGGAGAGCTGGATGAAGTATTCGCGGCAGATGATCTGGTAGCCGACGTTGGGAACCGCCTTGACCCGCACGCCCGTGCGGTCGATTTCCTCCTTCGACATCTTGATCTGCGACTGGCCCACGGGGCGGTCGATTTCCTTGCCTTTCTTCCTGGCGAGGGAAGCGGCGGCGGGGGAGGCAGGCGTGACCTTGGAGGCCGGAGGGGGAGTGGGGCCGGGCTTGGCGAGCGAGGCCGGGGGCTTCGCTCCGCCGAGCGACGGCGGGGCGGCGGTTGCCTTGGCCGCGACGGGCGGCTGGCCGGGACGGCCCCCGGCGACGGGCGCGACCGGGATTTCCTCGACGTCGTCCACCATTTCGACTTCGTCCACCTCGTCCGGTACGTCCACGGTGAAAGGCCGCGGGCCTTCGACCTTGGGCGGACCGACGGGCTTGCCCGGGATGGTCGGCGCCTTAGAGCCGGGAAGCGGCGGCTTTGATCCGGGCTTGCCCAGCGCGTCCGGGGGTTTGATGCCGCCGGGCGCGAGCGTCGGCGCCTTGGCGCCGCCACCGGCGGCCGGAAGAGTCGGCGGCTTGATGCCCGCGGCGGGCGCCGTGGGAAGCGCCGGTCCGGCCGGCTTCGCGAGCGAAGGTGCGCTGGACTTGGCCCCGGCGGGGGTTGCCGCAGGTGCCGGCGTCGTGCCGCCGAAGGACTGCGTCTTCATGCCCGCCGGCTGCACGGTGGAAGGCGGTTTCCCGAAGGTCCCCGTCTTGGGCGCGCCGGCAACCGAGGGCGGAGTCGATTTCGCCTTCTTCGGCGGCGGCTCGGTCTTCTGCACTGCGGCCTGCAGCGCCGTCATGCCGGCATCGACGCCGCCCAGAAGCCCGAGGATGTCCTTGAGCGCGTCTCTTTCCTCGGGACGGTTCAGGATCGTGTCGTTGATCAACCGGAACAGGCTCGCGTTGTCGCCGGGGACCGCGTAGTAGAGGTCCTCGTAACGCACCACGCCGAGGTCGAGGATCTTCGAGCCGACGGTGATCCGGACGCGCTTCCCGTCCGGCTGCACGGCGATGACGATCTCCGAGACCGGCTTCCGCTCGAAGACCTGCGTTCCGGGACGCTTGCCTGTCGTGACCGCGGGCTTCGCCTCGGGCAGCTTCTCCGGCTTGTGCTGCTCCTTGATGTCGAACGTGACCTCGAACGGCTTCTCCTCCGTCTTGACCGGCTTGACGATTTCGGCGAAAGGATCGACCGCGGGCTTGATCGGCGTGACGGAGATTTCGAAGGGCTCGTCCGGCTCGGTGGAGGGCGCCGCCGGTTTCGGCGCAGGAGGAGCTACCTTTTCAGGCTCCTTCGCCTTGGTCTCCACCTCCATCGTGGCGGTGGGCGGCGGCGTCTGCTGGACGAGTTCCTGAAGGGACTTCATGGCCTCGTCAACGCCGCCGTTGGCCTCGACGATGAACTGGAGGATGGCCCGGTCGTCCGCGTTGGCGAGAACGGTGCCGTTCAGGAGGAGGTAGAGGCTCGAGGAGTCCAGGGGAATGGCGTAGTAGATGTCCTCGTACTGGGCGGTCGTGAGGTCGAGGAATACCTCGTCCTCCGCCGTGATGCGGATTCCCGTGGGGAGCTTCTCAAGACGCATACCCTCCTCTTACCCCTTCGCGGCCCGCGAGTCAATGACATAACGTAAGGCGCGGCGAAGATTTGCGCCTTTGATGAACAAAAATGGCAGCGAATTCGATGAGGGGGGTTCGCGGCCTACCGTGAAGCGTTTTTGCGCACGGTCACCGCTTCCACCAGATCCCCCCCGAGGATGCCGTTCACGGTGTCGCGGAGTTCCTCGGCGAGCTCGTCCTTGGCCTCGTTTTTCTGGAGGCTGGAGTAGTGGTATCGCGACAGGGTGCCCTGGAGGGCGTCCTGCACGCGGGGCCGGTTGAAATCCAGCCGGCGTCGCAGTTCGATCTCGTTGCGCCTGCGGGCGTGCAGGATCGGGTCCACCCCGTAGGTGGCGCGGGCGTTGTGGTCAGGGGGAAGCGTGATGGTGTGCTCGACGCGGTCCAGCGCGATGGTGACGACGTCGTCCTGCCGCGGATCCTGGCGCAGCCCGGCGCGCGCCACCAGGGCCGCCACGGCGCCGAGGACAAGCGCGAGGGCGAGGGCGGCCAGCAGGGAGGGCGAGAAGCGCATTCAGGGATTGTATCGGCTCAGATCCCGAGAGAAAACCAGCGCGTCAGGCTGCGTCGGCCTGGTGACGGTGGTTTGAGGGCCTGTTCTTTTGCGGGCCGACTCCGCCCGACCCGCAGGTTTTCTCACGGGCTCTGACGCCATGAACCAGGAAGCAGTTTCATCTCCGCTCTCAACAGGCCTTCTATCCCCTGTTACATTCCCGCCCCCTCATGATTCGCAAAGCCTCCGCTGTCCTCGCCATTCTCTTCTTTATCAACTTCCTCAATTACGCCGACCGCTACGTCCTCTCCGCCGTTCTCGGGATGGTCTCGGACGACCTCGGGATGAAGCCGAAGCACGAGGGCTGGCTGGCGACCGCCTTCACGCTCGGCTACATGTTCAGCTCGCCGATCGTCGCGAACTTCGCCGACCGCCAGACCCGGCCGCGCATCGTCGCGATCTGCTGCCTCCTCTGGTCCCTCGCGACCGCTGCCAGCGGCCTCGCTGTCGGCTTCAAGTCCCTCCTCGTCGCCCGCGTCCTCATCGGCATCGGCGAGGCCGGCTTCCTCACCGTCGGTCCCCCGCTCATCGCCGACGCCTTCTCCAAGGAGTCCCGCGGCAAGGCCCTGAGCGTGTTCTACACGGGCGTGCCTATGGGAAGCGCCTGCGGCTTCGTCCTCGGGGGGCTGCTCCCCGCGCTCCGGCTGTCCGAAACGCTCTCGATCGGCTGGCGCGGGACGTTCTTCGCCGTGGCGATCCCCGGCGTCCTCATCGCCGCCGTCGCGTGGTTCGTGGCGGACCCGCCGCGCGGCGCGCAGGACATGGGCCTGGACATGCACTCCACCCTGCCGAAAAAGGGCACCATCCGGGAGCAACTCGCGCTCTTCCGCAACCGCACGTTCCTCCTCGTGACCGTCGCCCTCACGGGCATCGCCTTCGCCACCATCCCGCTTCTCCACTGGCTGCCCCAGTTCTTCGGCGAAGTGAAGAAGCTCGATCCCCAGAAGGCGAACGTCATGATCGGGCTGACCCTGATCCTGCCCGGGATCATGGGCACGCTCCTCGGCGGTTGGGCGGGCGACCGGATCTCGAAGCGCGGCATTCCCGGCGGCTACCTGTTCGTCGCCTCCATCGGCCTCGTCGGCGGCCTCGTCTGCCTCTGGGCCGCGATCCTCGCCACGCACCCGTGGATCTTCTTCCCCGCGCTCTTCTTCGGCGTCCTCTTCTTCATGTCCTGCACGCCGACGCTCAACACGACGATCGCCAACATCAGCGCCCCCAACGCCCGCGCCATGGCCTACGCCACCGTCATCTTCTGCATGCACGCGTTCGGCGACACCCTCTCGCCCCTCCTCTTCGGCAAACTCATCACCGACCACGGCCTCGCACGCGCGTTTCTCTTCATGCCCGTCGCCCTCCTCGTCAGCGCCGCCGCCTGCATCCTGGGCGTCTTCACGATCCGCGGGGACCTGGCGCGGACCGAGGAGCGCGTGACGACGATGATCCGGGAGTCGAAGGCGCCGAAGGTGAAGTGACGTCGTGGCGGCTACAATGCCCGCCCGCATGCGCGTCGACTGGCTCACCGGAAACCCGTACATGAGGTCGCGCGAAGCCGCGATCCTGGAAGCGCTCGACGTGGACGGCGCGCGGGTGCTGGAGGTCGGGTGCGGGGAGGGGAACAACCTGATCGTGCGCGGAATCCGCGGCGCGTTCGGGATCGACATCAGCCGCGCGTCGCTGCTCACCGCGGCGAAGCGCACCGACGGGAAGTTCGCGCAGTCGGACGCGGCGCGGCTGCCGTTCCGCGAAGGCGCCTTCGACCGCGTCTTCGCGCGCGACATCCTGCACCACGTCGAGGACCCGCGCGGCTCCGTCGCCGAAATGGTCCGCGTCTGCGCGCCGGGCGGAAAGGTCTGCATCCTCGACGACAACGGCCGCAACGCCATCCTCAGGCTGTTCTCCGCCATCGACCCCACCGAACGCAACATCGCGAAGCAGACACCGCGTGGACTGGCGGCGCTCTTTGAAGGGCTCCCGGTCGGCCCCGTGGCGCTTTCGGTGCGCGAGCCGACGTTGGTCTACCGCGCGATTCTCCACCACAAGTTCGGGCTGCCGTCGCTCGGGAAGTCGAAGCTGTTCGCGCGGACGATGGACCGCGTGATCTCGGCGCTCGAGCGGACGTCCAACCCGGAGACGTGGGCGAAGATCTCCATTATCGCGACGCGAAACCCCGCTTGATCCGCCGGGCGGAAGCCGCTTCAATGCCCCCCTCGCGGGGGGGATTCCTGCGAGGGAGACCCGCGTGATTGCACCCGGCCACAAAGTCACGATCATCCTGCCGACCCGCAATGAGGGGGCCGGTGTCGCCCGCATCATCGAGCAGGTCCGCCCGTGGGCCGACGAGGTCCTCGTCGTGGACGGCCACTCGACCGACGACACGCGCGACATCGCTGCCGCTGCGGGCGCCCGCGTCGTGCTGGACGGCGGCCGCGGCAAGGGCGACGGCGTCCGCACGGCGCTTCGCGAGGCGTCGCACCCGGTGGTCTGCTTCTTCGACGCCGACGGCTCCCACGAGCCGCGCGACATCCCCAACGTCCTCGCCCCGCTCTCCCTCGGCACGGCCGACCTCGTCATCGCCAGCCGCGCCACCGGCGGCTCCGACGAGTTCCGCATGGACCTGGAGCACTCGTTCCGCCAGATGGGAAGCCAGTTCGCGACGTGGATGGTCAACGTCCGCTGGCGCGCCCGCCTCACCGACATTCTCAACGGCTTCCGCGCGGGATTCCGCGACAAGCTCCTCTCGCTCAACCTGAACTCGACGCATTTCGACATCGAGACCGAGATGGTGATGAAGTCCCTGAAGAAGGGGCTGCGCGTGGTCGAGGTTCCGAGCCACGAGTACGAGCGCGCGTGGGGGAAATCGAAGCTGGCGACGTCGAGTAGCTGGCGGTTCCTGTTGAGGCTGGCGCGGGACATCGTGTAGTCCGAAAGCGGAGGCTGCCGATGAGAGTGCTCGCCGTCCTGCTGATCGCTTCGAGTGCGTTCGCCGCCGACGCGGTCGTCACGCTCCAGTACGAGTCCAAGACCGCCCTGTTCGCCGCGGGGACGAGCCGGCTGGAAGCGGCGACGGTGAAGTCGATACACGACGCGTTCCCGACGGCCAAAGGCCACACGGTGAACGCGTTCAAGGGGCAGATCGGGAAGCTGTCCGCCGAGGAACTGACCGCGAATTTCAACGACGCGCGCGCGGCGCTTCAGTCGCTCAACAACGGTGCGCTTCTCGTCCTGAACTGCCATTCATCGATCGCGCAGGTCGGGGTGCCGACGGCGGAGGGCGGGACTAAGCTGATCCGGTGGGGGGAGTTCTGGGAGTACTTCGGCGTGGCGCATCCGCCTCGGCTGGCGCTGGTCTGCCTGAACGGGTGCGTGGGGAAGGCGGACGCGAACGGCGTGAAGGGCGAAGCGGAGGACTGGGACCTGGAGCAGCTGAGGTGCGTGCTGTCGGCGCAGGCGCTGGTGAGCGGGAAGCGGAACATTGCGACGGAGGAAGCGCAGGCGGACCTCACGAACGTAATGACGAAGATGCGGGGGGACCTGAAGGGGTGGGACCTGGATCTTTCGGCGGACAAGGGGGCGTTCGGTGTGATGAAGGTGCTGACGATCCGGACGGGGAAGCTGTACGGGCAGCCGGCACTGACGTTCAACAAGCTGAAGCTGCAGGCGGTGACGTACGGGAGGCCGGGCACGGTGACAGCGGACGGGGCGCGGGACGTGGTGTTTGCGCACGAGGACGACATCGACTCGAGCCGCCTGGCCTCGGACAGCGTGGCGGTGCGGTGGGACGAGCACGACGACAAGGCGGTTGCGGGCGTGCGGCCGTTCTGTTTCGAATTCAAGCCGCGCGGGGAGATTGTGAAGGTCGAGCTGGAGTTTGCGGTGAAAGCGTTCGGGAGCGATCCCGCCGCGGACACGATCTGTCTCTGGGCGGCCGAAGAGCCGACGGTGGTCTGCAAGGACTTCGCGGCGTTCGTGAAGGAGGAGGGCAAGGTCGCGGTTTCGTTTCCAGCGGGCGCGAATCCGGCCGCGCTGCTGAAGGAAACGGATCGGGCGCTGTACGCCAAACTGATGACAGGGCGGCTGAGGTGCGCGATTTCCGGCCAGGCGTGGCTGCGGGGCGCGAATCTGACGGTGACGTACGCTGGCGGAAAGTAGGTTCAGTGTGTGATTTTTCGCCGCCGGTGCGGGAATCTGCGCTCCGCTGCGCCGATTCTCGCCTCAGCTTTCGGGCATTCCCGTTGCAGCGTGCCCGGCGAGACCACTACCGGAGCCGACCCAGATGCCCGCCACAAGCGCCGAATCCGCCGTCCAAATCTCCCTCGAAGGCCGCACGCTGGAAGCCAGCCTCGTTGTTCCCGAGCACCCCGCCGGGCTCATCGTTTTCGCCCACGGAAGAGGCGGCGTGCGCGGCGACGGGCGCAGCTGGCTCGTCGCCGCCGAATTGCAGAAGGCCGGGCTGGCCACGCTGGACTTCGATCTCCTGACCCCCGCCGAACTCGCCGAACCGGATTACAAGTTCAGCGCCGCCGCGCCCGCCGCACGCCTCGCGGAGATCATCCGCTGGGCCGCCGAACAGCCCGCCCTCCGCACGCTCCCCGTCGCCCTGCTCGGCTGGGGCACCGGCACTTCCGCCGCCCTCGTCGCCGCCGCCCAGCCGGGGAACCCCGTCCGCGCCCTCGTTTCCTGCGGCGGCCGCCCGGAATTCGCCGGCGATTCCGTCGGGAACATCACCGCTCCCGCCCTCTTCGTCGTCGGTGGCTTCGACTGGGCCATCATCGACCTCAACGAGGCCGCTTCCAACCGCATGCACTCGGCCGCCCGCATGGAAGTCGTCGAGAAGGCCACGAACGAATTCGAAGAAGAAGGCGCGCTCGAGAAGGCGTCGCTTCTGGCGCGGGACTGGTTCGGGAAGTGGCTCGGGACGGGCGGCAAGGCATAGGAAAGGGAAGGCTTGACCAAGGCGGGCATTGGTCGTGGACCCGCCCCCTGCCGCCTGCTAGGATGCGCGTTCCGACCCCGTGGGGGGGCCCCGGAGGAGGTATCGATGCGCGTCTGGGCACTTAATCCGCCGGCTGACGATGGCGTGAAGCAGGTCCGCGAGGGCCGCTGCATGCAGCGCGGCGGCGCGTGGACGACGATCTGGACGCCGCTGTCCATGGCGTACTGCGCTTCCATGGCCCGCAGCGAGGGGCACGAAGCGTTCCTGAACGACTGCATCGTCGAGGACATCGACTTCCTGGATGTGACGAGGCGCGCTGCGGAGCTGAAGCCCGACCTGGTGGTGATGAACGCGGTGACGCCGAGCTTCGACAGCGACATGACGACGGTCGAGGCGGTGAAGAACGGCTGGCCGGGGGCGTTCGTGGCGGTGATCGGGATCCATTCGTCGGCGCTTCCGAAGGACGCGTTCGACCGTGCGAAGCGGCTGGACGCGGTGATCCGCGGGGAGCCGGAGCTGACGGTGAAGGAGCTGCTGGCGGCGCTGTCGAAGGGGGAGCCGCTGGAGGGGATCCCGGGGCTGGCGCTGAACCGCAATGGCGAGATTCTGCTGACGCCGGAGCGGGTGCCGTCCGAGAACATCGACGACCTGCCGTGGCCGGCGTACGACCTGATCCAGCACCGGCTGTACCGGATGCCGTACACGGGGAACCCGTTCCTGCTGGTGGCGACGGGGCGCGGCTGCCCGCATCCGTGCGTGTTCTGCGCGGACCACACGTATTACGGGAAGAAGCTGCGGCTGCGCTCGCCGAAGTCGCTCGTGGACGAACTGGAGCACTACGGCAAGGCGTTCGGGATCCGCGAGTTCCTGTTCTGGAGCGAAGGGTTCACGCTGTCGCCGCCGCGCGCCAAGGCCGTCGCCCGCGAGATCATCGCGCGCAAGCTCGACATCGAGTGGGTCTGCAACTCGCGCGTGGACGACGTCGATCCCGAGCTGCTCGGGCTGTTCAAGCAGGCCGGCTGCAAGATCATCGGCTTCGGCGTCGAAAGCGGCGTGCAGGACATGCTCGACGCGATGAAGAAAGGCACGACGGTCGAGCAGATCCGCCAGGCGATCAGCTGGGCGAAGGACGCCGGCCTCGATACCGCGGCGCACTGCATGCTTGGCTTCCCCGGCGAGACGAAGGAAACGATCGGGAAGACCGTCACCTTCGTGCGCTCCCTCCGCCTCGATTTCGCCCAGTTCTACTGCGCCGTCCCCTTCCCCGGCTGCGACCTCTACGACTGGGCCAAGGAAGAGGGCTGGATCGCTTCCGACGATTACCGCAAGTACGAGCAGAACCAGTCCGCGATGAACATCCCGGGGCTGGACTGGCAGGAGATCGAAGCGGCGCGCTCGAAGGCGTATCGAAAGTTCTACCTGCGTCCGTCGATGATCGGGAATCATCTGGGGCGCCTGACGAGCCTGAAGACGGCGAAGGTATTCGGGAAAATGGTGAAGGAGTTCGTGAGCTGGGTGTGACAGCGGTCGAAGGTTGAACCCTGCAATCAGCACGAGGAGTCTTCGATGAGCGTCTGGGACTGGAAAGTGATCGAGAAGCAGGCCAACGCGGCGCTGGCGAAGAAGGCCGACGACGCGAACGCCGTCCGCCGCCTCGCGCAGGCGATCGGGATGCAGGGCAACGTCAACCAGGCGATCCAGCTGCTCGAAAAGCACACGAACCAGAACCCCAAGGACTCCAAGGCCTTCGACATGCTCGCCGCCTTCCATCTCATCGCCGGCCGCAACGACGACGCCCTCGCCACGTGCGACAAAGCCCTGAAGAACGACGCGAACGCCAAGTACATCCGCTACAACCGCGCGATCGCGTGCGTGAAAGCCGGAAAGGCCGAAGAAGGCATCCGTGACCTCGGCACCGCGGTCGAAGCGAACGCGGAATTCCGCGAAATCGCCGCCGAGGACCCCGACTTCGCCTCCGTCGCCGCCAACCAGCGCTTCAAGGCCGCCATCGCACCGCCGAAGAAGGAAAGCTAGCCCGGGCGGAGGAGAGAGCGCGTGACGCCCTCGCAACGACGTCTGGCGGCGATCGCGGTTGCGCTGAAGCGCGGACTGCTCACGGTCTCGCGGGCGAATGAGCTCATGGGGACGCTCTGGGGCGAGTCCGACGGCGAGCCGGGAATGTACCGGGGAGCGTCCGCGACGACGGTGGGAATGGAAGGGCGTCTGCCGGGAGGGCTGCCGGCGGGGACGCACTCGGGGAGGCTCCCCGGGGCCCTGCGCGCAGCGCTGGCGCCGGCCGATGCCGAGCTGGTGGATCGCGAGGTCGCGGCGCTCGAGGCGAACGACGGCGCGCTGCGCCTGCTGCTGCGCAAGAGCCCCCTCGACCCGCTTCTGTGGCGCGTCCTCTGGCGCGGGATCCGCCGCGCCGTGCCGGCCGCCTACAAGCAGAACGCGCCCGGCGACGAGACGATGCGGCCGCCGTCGATCGACACCCCGGCCGCCGCCGGCGTGAACCTCCCGCCCGACCGCTACCGCATCGTGACCGAAGCCGCACGCGGCGGCATGGGCCGTGTGCTCATCGCACAGGACCAGTGGATGG
>CAVPNQ010000018.1:0-39812 GCA_963706735.1 uncultured Planctomycetia bacterium | reverse complement strand
CGATCCAGCGGAAATAGGCCGGACTTACCCCTTCAGCCGGTCCCACGCCGCTTCGAGCTGCCGCCCGGTTACCTGGAGCGGAGTCACCATCTTCGAGCGATTCCGACAGGTCGCGAAGGCTCAACGTCATCAGCGCAGGCCGGCTGCCGTCCTTCTTGACCCGCGCGAGGTCCTCGCGCTTCACGCGGAAGACCTCGAACAGCACTCCCGTCGGGTCGCCGATGGCGACGAGGAGTTCCGGCGCCGACCGGGCCTGGGCGCGGGGCATCTTGAGAGTTTCCTTGGCGTCCTTCGCCCAGCGGAGGAGAGCCCGCTTGCCGTCCTTGTTGACGGCCAGCACGGACTTGCCGGGGTGTTCGAGGTGATAGCCCGTCGCGGCGGCGATGAGATGGGCGAACGCGTAATTCTTCTGCTGCGGGGTGAGAGGCACTTTGGATCTCCATGGGGCGGGGTGAGGAAGAACGGCGGGGAGAAAAAAGGCGGACGGCAAACGAAAAACTAAAAACGAAAAACTAAAAAGGAAAAGAAGGGCGACATTGTGGGGTCCACGGCCTGTTTTGGGGTTTTCGTTTTTCGTTTTTCGTTTTTTGTTTTTCCTTTCCTGGTTTTCCCGTTCACTTGAGTCGTATGCCCCCCACAGCGCCCTCCCCCGCGGCCATCCTCGGCATTCTCCAGGGCTTCAACGCCAGCGGCGTCCTCAACGCGGCCATCCAGCTCGGCGTCTTCGGCGCCATCGCGAAGGGAAACCTGACCGCCTCCCAGGTCGCGACCGCCATCCGCTGCCCCGAGCGCGCCGCCGCCATCCTCTGCGACGCCCTCGCTTCTCTCGGCCTCCTCATCAAGGAAAGCCGCAAGTACCGCCTCAGCCCCGACTCGGCGGAGTTCCTCGTCCCAGGCCGCCCCGCCTACGTCGGCGGCGTCGCCCGCATCAACTGCGACCCCGCCCTCTGGGACGCCTTCGGCCGCTTCGCCCAGGCCGTCCGCCACGGCGGCACGGTCCTCCCCCTCCACGCCGAAACTCCGGGACAAAAGTTCTGGGAAACATTCGCGGACAATTCCGACGCCTTCGCCGCCCCCTCCGCCGAATACGCCGCTTCCCTCCTCCAGTCGTTCCTCGAACATCGCGCCGCCCCCAGAGTCCTCGACGTCGCCTGCGGCTCCGGCCTCTACGGGCTCTCCCTCGCCACCCGCTGCCCCGCCGCCCACGTCACCATGCTCGACGGGGGACAAGTCATCCCGTCGGTCAAGAAGCGCATCAAGGACCGCGGGCTGGGGAAGCGAGTGGACTGCATCACGGGAGACATGTTCCGGACGGATCTCGGCGGGCCGTACGACGCGATCGTCGCGTCGCACGTGCTGCACCACTTCTCGCCGTCGGTCTGTCTCTCGCTGCTGCGGCGGTTCGCAAAGGCGCTCGTTCCCGGCGGAAGGCTGCTGGTGAATGAATTCGTGTCCGCCGAGGACGGCGTGTCGAACGCGCACGCGGCGATGTTTGCGGCGGTGATGCTGGCCTGGACGCGCGAGGGCCGCACGTACCCCTTCAGCGAATACCAGCGGATGTTCACGCGCACGGGCTTCGTGGCGCCCGTTCTCCACGCCCCGCCGCACCTGACGAGCCAGTTCCTCGTCGGCGAACGCAAGACGGCGCCGCGGTCGAAGAAAAAATGAAGCGGGTCGTCGTCCTCGGGGGCGGCTTCGGGGGCGCGTTCGTGGCGCGCCGGCTCGCCTCGATCCTCCGCAGGGACGAAGCCGAAATCACGCTCGTCGCCCGCGAGAATTACCTCTTCTTCACCCCGTTCTGCACCGAAATCGTCGGCGGCGCCATGGAAGTCCGCCACGCGACCGCGCCGCTTCGCGAAATGCTGGCCGGGCGCGCGAAGTTCCTGGAAGCGGCGGTGACGAAGATTGACCTCGCCGGGAAATCGGTCGAGACGAGCGTGGGGCCGGTTGCGTTCGACGCGCTCGTCATCGCGCTCGGCAGCGTCACCGGGACCTTCAACCTCCCCGGCGTCGCGCGGAACGCCTGGTTCATGCGCACCCTTCCCGAGGCGATTTCCTACCGCAACCGCGTCATCGACTGCCTCGAGGAAGCGTCCCGGATGCCCCCGGGCGCCGACCGCACCGCCCACCTCACCTTCGCCGTCGCCGGCGCCGGCCCGAGCGGCGTCGAGCTCGCCTGCGACGTCAGCGACTTCCTCGACGGCATTCTCCGCCACCAGTACCCCGACGTCGGCCGCGAGGAAGTCCGGATCATCATGGTGGAGGGAAGCGAGCGCGTGCTGGGTTCGCTCGACGAGTCGCTCTCGGCGTATGCCGAGAAGCGCATGAAGCGGAAGAAAATCGACCTCCGCCTGAAGACGCGCATCTCGGCGTACGACGGCGCGACGATTTCGCTCAACGACGGCACCACAATCCCCTGCCACACGCTCGCCTGGACCGCGGGCCTCGCCCCCAACCCCGTCGTCGCCACGCTCGACGCGCCGAAGGACAAGGGCGGCCGGCTCGAACTCGACGAGCACCTCAACCTCAAGGGCCGCCCCGACGTCTTCGCCCTCGGCGACTGCTCTTCCTTCCAGCAGGACGGCAAAACCCTCGGCCCCGAAGGCCAGGTCGCCTGGCAGGAGGCCAAGGTGGTCGCCTCCAACCTCGCCGCCTCCCTGCGCGGCCGCCCGCTGCGAAAATTCCGCTTCAAACGCCTCGGCCGCCTCGTCTCCCTCGGCCGCCGCTACGCCGTCGTCGAGTTCTTCGGCATGCGCTTCTGGGGCTTCCCCGCCTGGTGGCTCTGGCGCACGACGTACCTGTTCAAGCTTCCGGGGCTGCGAAACAAGCTCCGCGTGATGCTCGACTGGACGCTTGACTTGTTCTTCCCACGGGAGACCGTGAGGATCCGGTATGCGGGGGAACGGAAGGATGGCGCAGCGTCGACGGGGTCGCCGCGGGCTTGAGCCCACATCGTGGCGGGCGCAGGGCCGCGTCTTTGCGATACTGCCGGACATGAGATTCCGCACCGAAACCAGGAAGAGCTGACTCCGTGGCCCGACGACACTACCTGATCCTCGCCGCCGCCGCCGCAGTGGCTCTCGTGCTGGCGAAATCCTGCGGCCTCAGCTACGTCAATCCCGTACCGCCGCCCCCTCCAGAATCCCCGGCGACAGGAAACCCTTCCGGCACGACTGCGCCGATCCCGGAAGTTCCTCCATCCCCCGGCGACGCCGCCTCCGCGCGGGCCCGACGCGGCCTCTGGCTTCTCCCTCCCGGCGACGTCACGCCCTCCGCTTCCCCCGAACACCCCTGGCTCGATTACATCCGCAAGCGGGACGCCACGCTCGCCGCCTGGAGATCGACGCGGGTCACGAAGGACCTGGATACCGTCGCGATCACCGACCTCCCCGCCGCCATCTCCACGTGCACGGGGCTCGTGCTCAAGCTCGACCCGGCCGTCGCCGCATCCGATACGGTGCTCCCGTTCCGCTGGGCGGACGCCATCGCCTGGGACGCCCTTCGTTGGTCCCTGAACTGCACCGATTTTCGCTTCGTCGTCGGCACGGACGGGTATCTCTGGGTCGTGCCCCCGTACGGGCGCGCCGTGAGCGAGCCGGAATTCGCGGCCGAGTTGGCGCAATGGGAAACGGAGGCCGGCCTGGCCCGGGGGATCTACGGCAAGCGGGTGGACGGACCCAGCGCCGAGTTGCAAGGGGCCCTGCAGGTGAAGCAGCGGGTGCAGGTCGTGCGACGGCCGCTGAAGGAGGCGGTCAAGGAGCTCGCCGCCCTGTACGACGTTCGGATCGAAATCCCGGAATTCGACCCGCCGGGGCCGGGAGAACCGGTGTCGGTCCTCGGCGACTCGATGACGCTCGCGGAGGCCCTTGACGAAGTACTCGTGCCGCTGGGGCTGGGCTGGCAGGCCTGGGGGGAGCGCATCGACATTGACCGTAAGGACGAGGTCGACCGTTGGCGCAGAATCGAACAGAAGCGTCGCGAGGCACTCCGGGTCGAGAAGGCCAGGCAGACGGAGCTTCTCGCTTTCCGGATCAAGCTTGACGGTTCACCGCTGACCGCGGAGCAGATCGCGGCTTGCGCTGCGCAGCAGGCGGGCATTGCCTTCCAGGTCGACCCGTTCCTCTGTCTCTCCGCCGCGCGATGGGCGGCGGTAGAAGCCGATCTGTCGCTGGCCGAGGTCCTCGCTGCGCTTGACTCCGGGGGAGACTGCCAGTACGGCCTGAGCAAAGTGCGCTCCGTGGTCGCTCCCTACGAGGAAGGCAAATGGACTCTCCTGATCCTCACGAGGCCGCAGGAGATTCCGAAATAGGCGCGGAAGACGGACCGCGACAACCTCGTAATTCCCGCGCGCGTTCGCAGCCCCTCGGAGGCGGCGTGCCCCATGCCTCGTCGGCGTCGGCTTACCGGTCTCCCCGAGCCCGTCCGTCCAGTTCCTCCTGCGCCGCCGGGGGCAGGCCGCCGCTGCCCTTGCTGAGGAACGCAAGCGCCGCGGGTGAAAAGAGGGACATCGGCGCCGGTTCGGCCCGAGTGGCCAGCACCGGGGCGGGGGCGAGCGGTTGAGATTTCGGCGGTGCGGGAGTCGTCCCGTGACCAGCGACAAACCCGAGGCACGCGGCGGCGAGCACCGCAGCGGCCGAAAGCCAGGGACGGAAGCGCCGCGGGCGGGCTGCCGGGACCGGAGCGGGGGCCGGGAGAGCCTCGACGAGCCGCCGCAGATCCGCCGCCTCGGCGCCGCAGGACGCGCATGTTTCCACATGCTCCTCCGCGGCCGCTTCCTCCGTGAACGGAAGGTCGCGGTACAAGAGAGGGCCGAGCCATTCGTCGCGGTTCTCGCAGCGCGGGATCATGTCAGCTCCTTGAAGTGCGGCGCCAGCCGGCCGCGGAGGGCCCGGAGAGCGCGCGTCAGGTGAACGCCGGCGGTGCTCGGCGCGACGCCGAGCGTTTCCGCGATCTCGACCAGCGGCATTCCCTGCTCGTGCCGCAACAGGAACACCACGCGCTGGCGCTCGGGCAGTTCCTGGACCGCGGCGTCCAGCAGTTCCCGGTTGTCCGCGCCGTCCACCGCCGCGGCCTTCGCCGGCGGAACCGGCGGCGGCCTCCGCCGCACCCGCTCGATCGACAGGTTCACCGCCGTCCGGCACAGCCACGCCGGCGGATTCCGGATCTCCGTCCCTTCCCGCAGGCACGACAACAGCCGCGCGAACGCCTCTTGGCACACCTCGCGCGCATCCTCCGCCGACCGGAGGATCCGCCACGAAACCGACACCAGGAGCCGCTCGTTCTCGCGGTACAGCGCTTCCACGTCCGGCTGCATCAGCGCCCGTTCTCCATCGCGACGGCGCGAAGCGTGACCGCGTGGTCCTGCAGTTCCTTCCCGTCGAATTCCCAGGTGGCGACGTTTGCGTCGCCCGGGTCCGCCGTCGCGTTTCCCGCCACGACGGGGCCGGTAAACCGGATGCGCAACTTGAAATGGTCGTCGTTGAGGGAAGCGCCGACCCGGACGGCGAGGTCCTCGGACTGGTATGCGTCGGCGAATCCGCCGTGCTGCTTGACCGCGTCGAGCGCCTCGCAGGCGGCGATCGCCGCGCGCCGCGGTTTCGTGAGGAACTCCACGGCGAAGTTGAGCCGCTGCTCCTCGGGGAGTTTCAGTCCTGCGCGGACCGCCTCCGTGACGTTGGCGTCGTTCAGCGCTTCGCGGTACACGCCGTTGATTTTCGACAGCAGGAGCGCCCGCTCCTCGAACCCCGCCCCGTGCCGCCGCCCCCACGCTTCCACGACCCGCTCCGCCAGCACCATCTGCTTCTCGATTTCCGACGCCGCGGCGAGCTGGAAGAACCGTTTCGTTTCGGCCTCGCTGAGCGACGCGAGACCGCCCTTGTTGAGTTTCTCGAGGAGAGGCTTCATTTCCGGCCCGTTGATCAGGGCCTCGTCCACGCGCTGGGTGTCGCCCGAGACGGTCTGCGGCCAGGTGCGCTCGAATTCGTAGACGCGCCGGCCGGCGGCCTGCCGGACGGTCAGCTTCGTCGTCGCGTGCAGCAGGCGGTCGCGGTTCGCCGCGCCGGCCGGGGCGAAGCAGTCGGGGAGGTCGTTCAGGTCCTTGAACGTCCGCTTCGCCGTCCAGACGCGCTGCTCGGACGTCCCCTTGTCCGTCTTGACCGCCTCCGTGCGCTTCTCCACCGCCCAGCCGTCCCCGGGAAACGTCAGGAGCTCGTCGAAATCCCCCGGGTCACCCTTGTACGTCAGCGTGACCTCCGCAGAACCGTCCGCGTGGATCACGATCTCCTCGTCGCGCTCAAGGCATCCTGCGACAAGCAGGGCCAGCGGCAGCAGCAGGACCGGCAGCATCCGTCGTTTCATGGGGTTCTCCTCTCTGCCCTCTATGACGATCGACGGGGTCCCGGCAACGACATGAATCCGGAAGCGGCTACTTCTTCGGCTCCGCGAGCAGCTTCTCGATCTGCGGTTTCAGCGGTTCCGTTGCATCCTCCAGCAGCTTCCGAAGCGCCGCCGCGCCCGCTTCACCGTTCTTCGCAAGCTCGCGCACCGCGATGTAGCGGAGATTCTTGTGGTTCTTGCGGTCGCAGAGCGCCTCGAGCTCCGGCACGCTACCGCTGTGCACGTGGACGAGCCCCGCCGCCGCGTAGGTCCGCGCGTCGTCGTCGGAAGTCAGATCCTGCACGATCGCCCGGAGCGAGGGGTCAACTGCCTTGCCAAAGTCCTCCGACACGGCCACGGCGGAGAGCTTCTTTGTTTCTGCATCGGCGTTGATGACCTCGTCGAGCAGCTTGAGGGCGCGGGCCGGAAGCGCTTCCTCGGGCATCCCCGCCGCCGACTGGGTGATATGTTTCTTGAGACTTTCAGAATCGGCCTTGCCCGCGAGGTCCGCGAGGAAGTCCGCGTTTTCCTTGCCGCCGATCTTGCCGATGAGAACGATCGCTTCACGGAGCGCGAACGGATTGGCGTCGCCGGCCAGCTTCCGCAGCGCAGGCATGTCGAAGCGCACGAAGTGTGCCGACAGGATCCCGGCAAACGCTCGGTGGGGCTCGGGCAGGTCCGCCTGCCTCGAGATCGCCGCCAGCGCGGGGCGTGCCAGGCGCCCCTTCCCTGCCAGCGCAAAGGTCGCGGCTTTCACCTTGTCTTTCGCCGTCGCCGGGAGGGCCACGATCTCGTCGTAGGCAGTCTTGACTTCCGCAGGCCAGGTCGCGGGGTCGTCGGTGATTGCGGGCGGCGCGGCGTCCTGCGCGAGCGCGGCGGTGGCCATGGAAAAGACGAAGACGATGCAGGTCAGGCGCATGGGGCTCCTCGGAAAGGGCACGTTGCGAGGAACAGTGTAAGCCCGTCAGTCGCGCGAGGCGAGCCGCTTCCCCTGCGTCAGCGATCCCGGCACGCCGCCCGGGTAATTCTTGCGGAGCCACGCGTGGATCGCCTCGATCCGGCTCTCGGCGTGCGGATGCGACGACAGGATTTCCGGCTGTCCGCCGCCGGCCGACGCCTTCGCGAGGATTTCCATCACGCCGAGCATGGCCGAGGGGTCGTACCCCGCCTGCGGCATTGCGTTGAGCCCGTACTGGTCGGACTCGAGTTCATCGGAGCGGCCGTACTTGAGCTGCACCATCTGGCCGACCACCTGCGAGATCGCGTACGCCGCCTCCCCACCACGGCGGCCGTCGCTCGCGCCGACGCCGACGGCGATCGACAGGCTTCCCGCCAGGTCCGCCTTCGAGAGATGCTCTGCCCCGTGCCGGTGGATCACGTGCCCGATCTCGTGCCCCAGCACCCCCGCGAGCTGCGCTTCGGTCTTCAGGAGCGCCAGCAGCCCGCGCGTGATGAAGACCTGGCCGCCGGGAAGGGCGAAGGCGTTGACGGTCTGGGTGTCCTTGAGCAGGTGGAAATCGAAATGGTAGGGGCTGCGGGAGGCGTCGCCGGTGCGGACGAGGCGTTCGCCGACGGCCCGGACGAAGGCGGCGTCGGGGTCGCCCGGCGGGACGATTCCGCCCATCTGCGCGGCCATCTGCGGCGCCGCGTTCAGCCCGAGTGCCGTTTCCTGCTCGGCGGTGAGGGAGATGTGCTGCTTCTCGCCCGTCACCGGGTTGACGGAACTGCGTGCGTAGTACGCGACGATCCCGCCCAGCGCGATGACGACCGCGATGACGATCCGGACGGGAAAGCGGCTGTTCACGGAGGTGTCACCTCGATCAAGGCCAAGCGAAACCGATGAATTGCTTTCGAACCGGCTCTTCGCGCCGGCCAGGCATCCTTCGACTCGCCCTTCGGGCTCGCTCAGGATAAGCCGGGCGGAGCAGGCGCAGGATGTCCGAAAGGAGTTCGTCCGCCCGGCTTACGGTTTGCGCATGCCGAGCACGAGCAGGGACGCTCCGGCGACCGTCAGGATCACTCCGCCCCACATCGGGATATCGACGGTCTCGTTGGTGTTGTAGTGGATGTTGAACAGGCCGAGGTCCTTCGTGTGGGGCTTCGAGTAGGTGAAACCCTTGTAGACGAGGCCGAGGAGTCCGGCGGTCAGGAGAACGATTCCGAGGATCTTCATGGATGTTTCCTTGCTTTGGCTTGTGAGCGGTTGAGAAACCGGGCGCCCGCTGAATGCAGCGCCGAGGGAATGAAATCGCAAAGCCCGTGCCGCGCCACGGCCACAGGAGAACAGGGTGCGGAGAGGATTGAAGAGGAATCACGTCGCGACCGCGTAAGTTCTACCGGGCCGCCAGGCCATGATTCCCCGTTGAAGCCATCACGGGCCTCAAAGAAAACCTGAACGCTAAGTCTCCGTCCCGCCCCCCGCCCCCTTCAGCGCCTCCACCCCTTCCTTCATCTCCGCGATCCGCTTCCCCACCTTCTTCATCAGCTTGTCCACCTCGTCGCGGATCTTGTCGGTGGCGATCGTGACGCTGTTGGCGTACGTCGCGATCTGCTGCAGGCCCGCGACGTCCTTCTCCAGCTGCGCGATCGCGGAGTCGATCTCGGACAGGCTCGTGGACGTCGCCGCGCCCTCGCGCGCGCGCCGGACCATGAGCGCCCGCGAGACCTCGAGCGCCGCGACCAGCCACAGGTCCGTCGCGGGGTCCTCGGCGTCCCAGACTATGAAGATGTCGTTGCCGAATCTCTGGAAGCGCGCCATTCCGTCGGGGGCGACTCTGCTGGAGAGGACGAAGATGCCGACCTGCGCCTTGCGGTTCGGGCGCGCCTGGTCGAGTTCGTCCTGCGCGAGCTTGAGCGTGAAGCCGGCGTCTTCCTTCGCCTCGATGACGATCCGGCCGCCGGCGGCCGCGGAGTCGGGGCCGAGCTCGATCACGAAGTCGCCCTTCTTGCAGTTCTTGAGGTCGCCCACCGTCAGGCCGACCGAATCGAACCGCTCCCGCGCCTTCTCGGCCTCCGCGCGCACCACGCCGCCCAGCGCTTCCTCGAACGTCGTCCCCTTGCGCGTCGTCTGCGACTCGACGGCGCGCTTCTGTTGAAGGGCCCCGAGCTCGCGGACGACTTCTTTCTGGAACTCGGTCTGGCTGAGGACGAGCTTGTCGATGGAGGCGGCGACGTCCTTCTTGAAGCGTGCGACGGAGGAGTTTTCGTTATCGAGGGACCACTCGGAGGCGAGCTTGCCGATGGTTTCCTTGAAATTGGTCTCGAGGGTACCCTGGCCGTCCTTCATCTGCTTCACGAGGCGCGACAGGGCGGACTGGTCGCGGTTGAGGTCGAACTCGCCGAGGAGCGTGGAGCGCTGTTCCTCGAGGTTTTTTTTGACGAGGTCCTCGACGCGCGACAGAAGGCCGGTTTTCTGCTCGGGGGAGAGCATCTGGAGAAGGGGCGACTGGGTGCCGACGTGCTGGGTCAGGGTGGACGCGAGCGTGGACTGGTCGCTGCCCAGGTGCTGGCGCAGCATGCGGTCGAGGCTGCCGCCGGGCTTCGTGACCTCGTCGAGGAACAGCGGGACCTTGCCGCTGGCGCGGTCGAAATACCCCTGCATTTCCTTCTCGATGCGCGCGACGAGCTGGAGGCGGTGCTCGTTCATGACGCGTTCGACGTCGGTGACCATTGTCTTGCCGGCGTCGCGCAGCGTCCGTTCGTCCAGCGCGCCGCCGGCCTGACGGATGGCGAGGACGCCGATGCGGAGGGCGGCGAGTGCGAAAGCCTCTCGGTCGGCGGGGTCCTGGAGGCGCTGGAGTTCGTTGAGCACGTCCGCGTCGGTGACGTGGAGGCGGAGTTCAAGTCCTTCGGCGGAAGCGGGTCGGAGGGCGGGTTGCATGGCCGTTCACTTTAACCGACAGCGCGGAAAAACTCGCGGCGTCGAGGAGCCGCGGATCCAGGACGTTGTGCTCCGTGCCTGTCCGTGCTTTTCCGTGCTCTCCGTGAACAGCCGTTTTTGTTCGTACGCCGCGGCCTGACGAACGGCAATTCACGGAGCGCACTGCGAAGCACGGAAAAGCACGGTGAACTTTCAGGCGATACAGGCCTGTTTCACCGGCGCCCCGTCACGGCAACCTCCACACATCGAGCACGGTGAGGTCGTCGCTCGCCGGAGCTATTCCGCGATGATGGAGCACGGCGTTCACGATCTCCTGCGCCATGCCGTCGGCGTCCTTGCCGCCGCCGCGCATGATGGCCTTGAAGAGCTGGCGGTCGCCGAACTCGACGGAATTGACGTTCATGGCCTCGTTGACGCCGTCCGTGTGGATGAGGAGGTGGTCGCAGGGCTTGAGCGGGATGGTGCGTTCGGAAAGCGTGCGTTCGAACGCCGCTCCCCGGAGGAAGCCGATGGCGGCGCCTCCGACGAGGACGGTTTCGACGACCGGGAGGCTGCCCATCGTGGTGCGTAGAAGCGGCGGGTTGTGGCCGCAGTTCACGATCGTCACCGTGGCGCGCGCCGGGTCGAGGATGGCGTAGATCACCGTGAGGAACGTGCCGGCCGGCAGGTCGGGCGAGATGAGCCGCGAGGCCTCCACGACCGCGGCCTTGGCGCTGGAAGCGGACGGCGCGACGGCGTGGAAGACCGTCCGCGCCATGACCATGATCATGGCCGCGGAGATGCTCTTCCCGGAAACGTCGGCCACGATGAAGCCGAGGCGTCCGCCGGGAAGCGGGAAGACGTCGTAGTAATCGCCGCCGACGTGCGTGGCGGGCAGGTAGCGGGCGGCGATGTCGAATCCGGGGACGGCGGGGATCTGGGACGGAAGGAGGCGGGACTGGACGGCGCGGGCGCGGTCGAGCTCGGAGGCGAGCATGGGGTCGGATTCGACGGATTCGGGAACGGCCGGGCCCGGCGGCGGCGTGAGGTCGCCGACGGAGGAAGAGTGATCGGTGGGGCGGTCGATGCGGTCCCTCGGGTCTTTCTTCACGGGGGGGAGTCCAAATGGGCGCGCCGGGGCTGGAACGGCGGGATCGGCCTGGCGGAGCGCGCGGGACACCTGAAGGGGGAAGGCCGCGGAGGGGGGCGCGGCCCGACGCTTAAATCCTATAACATTTTACTATTTTTATGCAACTTACAAATCTTCACATAACGGCGACTACTCCCCCGGCTCCTTCTTCCGCACCACCAGCACCGTCAGGTCGTCGCTCGCCGGCGCTTCCCCGCGATGGTGCAGCACCGCATTCACGATCTCGTCCACCATCCCCTCGGCGCTCTTCCCGAACGCTCTCTTCATCGCCTTGAACAGCTTCTTGTCCCCGAACTCCGTTTCCGCAATGTCCATCGCTTCGTTCACCCCGTCCGTGTGGAACAGCAACTGCTCCCCGTCCTGCAGGTTGACGACGCATTCCTTCAGGGTCCTCTCCAGCGCAACACCCCGGACCAGCCCAAGCGCGCCGCCCGCCACATCGACAGTCTGGACGATCGAGCTGTTGTCGAACTTCGCGAGGAGCAGCGGCGGGTTGTGCCCGCAGCTCACCACCCGCACGACCGAGTCCCTCGGGTCCAGCACCGCGTACGCCAGCGTCAGGAACACTCCCGCCGGCAGGTCCGGCGCCAGCCGCTCGTTCGCCTGCAGCACCGCGTCCTTCACGCTCGCCGCACCCGGCGCCACCGCGTGGAACACCGTCCGCGCCATCACCATGATCATCGCGCCTGAAATGCCCTTCCCCGACACGTCCGCGATGATGAACCCGACGCGGCCGTCGGGAAGCGGGATGATGTCGAAGTAGTCGCCGCCGACGGTCTGTGCGGGCATATACCTGGCGGAGATCTCGAATCCCGGGATGACGGGCATCTCGGTCGGCATGAGCCGCGCCTGGATCGTGCGCGCGCGCTCAAGTTCCGAGGCAAGCGTGGGGTCTTTCTCGACCATCTCGACGGTGGGGCGCTCGAGTTCGGGAGGGAGCGCGACCTCCCCGACGACGCCGGTGATGAGGGGAGCGTCGGTCGGCTGGGTGATGAAACGGAGATTCGGGTACTTGGTGACGGCGGGGGCGTCGCGGAGGGCCTCGTCCCAGCCTAGGAGGACGACGGGGACGGGCTTTCTTCCCTGGCGGGCGACTTCGTCCAGGAAGCGCACGCCGTCGGCGCCGCGGAAGCCGGCGTCCGCGACGAGGGAAGACCACTGGGAACCGTCTCCGAGCATCTGGATGGCGGCGGGAGGGGAATCGGTGCCCTGGGGCTCGAATCCACCCTGCCTGAGGCCGGCGCACCACTCCTCGCGGAGCGCGGGGTCTTCCTGCATGACGAGGACGCGTCTCGGCTTCTGTTCCTCGGGCGTGATGGGGAGGTTGTGGAAGATGGCGGACATGCGTTCGAGGCGCTGGCTCGCGGGGATGCCGGAGGCATCGACCTGGTCGACGAAGTTGTCGAGCATCGTCACCAGCTCGGTGGCATCGCCCTTGCGGATGAGGCTGCTGAGCCGCTCGGAGAGCGGGCCGCTTTCGGAGGGACCCGCGGTCACGTACGCGGACAGGAGCTGCATCATGTCCGCCTGCTGCGCGCCGCCGGCGGAGAGCGCCGCGATCGCGTCGGCCGGCGCGCCGTCCTCGAGGGCGACGAAGCGCAGCTCGTTGATGCGGAGGCGGCGGAGAGGCTTCAGGAGTTCCGGCTTGATCGTGTCGCCGTCGAGCACCTGCTCGGGCTTCTTGACGAGGATGTCGACGAACGCGGAGAACTCCTGGAGGGTCGCGCCGGTCTGGACGGCGAACGAGGAGATGCCGCGGGCGGAGATGAGGTCGCAGAACGACTTGAGGGTGGCGGTCATTTCCCGGACGGGGCGCCCCTGGACGATCATGTTGCCGTCGCGCGTTCCGAGGGCGACGGGGGACTCGGCGGCCGTCATCTTCTCGATCCACGCGAACGCGTCCGACAGGTCGTGGGCGACCTGCGGGTGGGTCGGCGAGTACATGCGGAACGAGCGGACGGCCTTCGTGAAGGCGCGCGCGAACTCGATCGCAAGGGGCATGAGGTCGGTCATGGAGTCGCCCGGCAACGCAGGCGTTTACGCATTTTAAGCATTCCGGCCGCCTTCATGCCATGAATGGCTTTACCGGCCTCTCGCGGGAAGTCACTTCCCGCCCCACGAGCAGGTCGCCTTGATCCGCATCTCCGCGCCCCCCGGCGCCCGGAACACCATCTCCGTCCAGCCGAAAGCCTTCCCCGTCACCAGCACGGGCGCGCGGCCCCCGGCGCGAAACGCCCGCCACGTGCACGCCTGAGGCGTGTCCGGCGCCGGCTCGAATTTCAGCGTCGTCGCCCCCGCTTCCAGCGTCCACGCTTCCACCCCCGCCATCCGCCCTCCCGCGCCGTCGAAAGCCCAGATCTCGATCTCGATCGTCTCGTCGGGGTGGACCAGCATGGCGTCGAGGTAGCGGCGTTCCTCGAGGCGGTCGTCGAAGGGCTCCCAGATGAATCCGGCGGGATCCGCGACGGTGAGCTCGACGGTGTCGAGCGGCGTCTCGACGTCAAGGAGGGTGACGGTGGTGCGGCCGACGGCGGCGGCGCGGACCATGAAGCGCCACACGAATCCATCGTCGTTTTTCGCGGGGGTGACCGGGTCGGCGCTGATTTCCAGGATTGCGGGATCCGCGGCCCGCGCGAGGAGCGAGCGTTCGGGCCCATCGGCGCGCGCCTCGAGGATGACGAACCCCCCGCGCGCGATGGGCGTCGCGGAGGCGAACGTGTCCTCCCAGAACCCGTTGGTCAGCCGGAACTCGAGCCGGGCCGCGGGGCCGGGCGCGAACCTGTCGGGGAAGGGCGTGCAGGCGGAAAGGACGAGGGCGAGGAAGGCGATGGAAGCGCGCATCGGCGGGAGGATAGCAGGAGGCCCCGGATTGCGCGCGGGTCGGAATGCGGCATTTCCGCCGGAAAGACAGTCTTGACAGACCTCCCGAGACCGTCTCATATTTGCGGACGGACGCGTCCGTCACTTTATTCGGGAGAGACCATGACGGCAGGGCGGCGGGGCAGGAAACCGGACCCGGAGCGGGCCGTGCGCCGGCACGAGGAGATCCTCGACGCCGCCGCCCGCCTCTTCGCCGAGCGCGGCTACGCGGACGCGGACCTCGACGACCTGGCCGGGCGGCTCGGCGTCGGCAAGGGAACCGTCTACCGGTACTTCCCTTCCAAGGAGAAGCTGTTCTTCGCCGCCGCCGACCGCGCGATGCGCCTCCTGCTGGCGGCGGTGAACGGGGGCGTCGGCGGCGAAAGCGACCCGCTCCGCGCGATCGAGCAGGCGATCCGCCACCACCTGGCCTGGTTCGACGCGAACCCCTGGGCCGTGGAACTCCTGATCCAGGAGCGCGCACAGTTCCGCGACCGTCCCAAGCCGACCTACTTCGCCCACCGCGACGCCAACATCCAGCCCTGGACGGCCCTTCTCCGCGGGCTCATCGCGGCCCGCCGCATCCGCCCGATCCCCGTCTCCCGCATCGTGGACGTCCTGAGCGAACTCCTCTACGGCGCGATCTTCACGAACTACTTCGCGAAGCGCCGGCGGAGCCTGCGCCAGCGGACCGAGGACCTGCTGGACGTCGCGTTTCACGGCATCGTGGCGGGGAGGGCGAAATGAAGAGGCTTGCGGCGGTGGCGCTGGCGGCGGCAGCGGGTTGCGCGACGCCCCACGCGGACGACCCGGTGTACCGGCCGGCGGCGGTGACGGCGGTGTCGGGCGCACGGGAAGAGAACCCGGGCGGCCCGCTCAGCCTCGAGGCCTGCGTCCGGGAAGCGCTTTCCCAGTCGCGCGCGATACGGAGCGCGGACCGCCGCGTGCTGATCGCGAGCGACCGCGGCGACGAAATGCTCGCGATGCTCCTCCCCCGCGTCTCCGCCCAGGGGCGCTTCGAGGCCCGCAACAACGACCCGGGCGCGATCTTCAACGGCGTCGGCGTAGTCGCCGGCGAACGGCGCGCGGCTACGGGGTCCGTGAACGTGCTCGTCCCGATCTACGACTTCGGCGCTTCTTATAACCGCCTCCGCGCCGCCCGCCTCGAGGAAGACAGGGCCGGTCACGAGGCCGGCGAAGCGCGGCTCCGGACGGAGATGGAGACGAGCCTTGCGTATTTCCGGGTGCTGGAAGCGCGCGGCGTGCTGCGCGTGGTCGAGGAGTCGCTGAAGGCGGTGGAACAGCAGGTCGCGGCCGCGAAGGAGGCCCGGACCAACGGTCTGGCGGCGGCGAACGACGTGATCGCGGCGGAAGCGCAGGAGGCCGAGCGCCGGCAGCAGCTCCTTTCGGCGCGGAACAACGTGCGGATCGCGGAGGCGGTGCTCAACCGCTTCCTGGGACGCGACCTCCGGGCGGCCGTCGAGATCGAGGACGTGGAGGACGCGCCGGCGCACGCGGCCGCGTACGAAAGCGACCTCGCCGGGGCGCTCGACCGCCGGCCCGACCTCGCGGCCCTTCGCACCGACATCGAGATCTCCCAGGTGCGCTGGCGGGCGACGCGCGACAGTTTCTTCCCGCGGATCTACGCGTTCGGCGCGTGGAACGGGACCACGGACGATTTCGTCCTGCACAAGTCGTGGCTGTCCGGCGGCGTCGGGATCGAGGTCCCTCTCTTCGACGGCGGCGGCACGATCGCCGGCGTGCGGCGCGCGGGCCGCGAAATCGAGCAGGCCGTGGACCGGAACGCCGAGGGCGCGGACGACGCGGCGCTGTCGGTCATGAAGGCATGGCTCGACGTGGACGAAGCGCAGGCCCGGGTGCCCGTGGCGCGCAAGTCCGTCGAGCTGGCGCAGGAGAACATGCGGGTCACGCGCGACATGTACGCCCAGGGGATCTCGACGAGCACGGACGTCCTGCTCGAGGAAGACCGGCTGGCGCGCGCGCGCTCGGGAGCGCTTCAGGCCCGCTACGCCGTCCACGCGGCCCAGGCCCGGCTTCGCTACGAAACCGGGAGCTCGATCACGGAGAATCAGAAATGAAGCGGTTCACAATCCTGCTGACGCTGCTCGCCGGCTGCGGCGAGCGCGGAAGCGCTCCCCTCCCTCCCCCGCCGGCCGCCCAGGCG
Organism: uncultured Planctomycetia bacterium; assembly: GCA_963706735.1. Taxonomy (GTDB): domain Bacteria; phylum Planctomycetota; class MHYJ01; order WSZJ01; family WSZJ01; genus WSZJ01. Next base: position 23,384 of record CAVPNQ010000018.1, on the reverse strand, counting down.
GGCCCTTCCGCAGACGAGGAAACCCTCGAGCTGAAGCCGTCGCGCGTGAAGCGGGAGACGGCGTGCGTGGGGGAACTGAGGGCGCGGCGGACGACGCGGCTGGGCGCGCAGGTGTCGGGGCGCGTGGCGGAGGTGCTGGTGGAGGAAGGGGCGTGGGTGAAGGCGAAGCAGGAGCTGGTGCGGCTGGACACGGCGACGTTCGAGCTGGAGATCGCGGTGAAGTCGGCGGCGAGCGAAGCGGCGATCGTGACGCGGTCGGACGCGGAGGTGCAGTTTGCGCGGGTGAAGGCGATGTGGGAGAAGCCGGCGGGGCAGGAGCCGTCGATTCCGCGCAAGCAGTACGACGACGCGAAGGCGCGGCTGGACGCGGCGATCGTGCAGGTGAAGCAGGCGGATGCGGCGCTGAAGCTGGAGCGGCAGAAGATGGCGGACGCGGTGATCTGCGCGCCGTTTGACGGCGTGGTGACGCGGCGGTTCGTGGACCCGGGGCAGCCAGTGACGTCGGCGCCGGTGACGGAGCTGCTCGAGATCCGCGACGTGGCGAATCTCGACCTGGAGTACCGCCTGCCGCAGGCGATGCTCGCGCGCGTCGGGACCGCGACGCCGATCGCCTGGGAGATCGACGGGGTGGCGGAGGGAAGCGGGACCGGCACGGTGTCGCTGATCCTGCCCGACGTGGACGAGGCGACTCGCACGTTCCGCTGCCGCACTTCCATCGACAATTCCGCCGGCCGCCTGCGCCCGGGCCTCCTCGCGCGGGTCCGCGTGATCGAGGAGAGCCCGCGAGCGGCGCTCTATCTCCCCGCGGTCGCGCTCGCGCCGTCCTCCGCGGGGCCGACGGTGCGGGTGCTCGACGCCGGGAAACCCGTGATGCGCCCGGTCAAGGCCGGCGAGGCGTTCGGCGACTTCGTGGAGATTCTCGAGGGGCTCGCCCCCGGGGACCGCGTCCTGGTGCCCAAAGCGCGATGATCCTCTCCGACACCGCGATCCGGCGTCCCGTGCTCACCACGATGGTGATCGTCTCCATCATCGTGTTCGGCGCGATCTCGTTCCGGAACATCGGCATCGACCTGTTCCCCCGCGTCGAGATGCCCGTCGTGACCATCGTGTCGGTGCTTCCCGGCGCGGACCCCGCGTCGGTCGAGTCGAGCGTGTCGGAGCCGATCGAGGAAGCGGTTTCTACGGTGGCGGGTATCAAACACCTGCGGTCCACGAGCACGGACGGCGTGTCGCAGGTGGTGATCGAGTTCGAGCTGGAGAAATCGATCGACGTGGCGTTCCAGGAAGTGCAGGCGCGCCTGGCGGGCATCCGCTCGACGCTGCCGGCGGACATGGAGGACCCGGTCGTCGAGAAGTTCGACATCGACTCGACGCCGGTCATGTCGATCGCGGTGTCCGGCGACCTCGACGTGCGCGAGCTCACGGACCTCGCCGACAACGTGATCAAGGAGCGCCTGCAGCGCGTGAAGGACGTCGGGCAGGTGAAGCTCGTCGGCGGCCGGCGCCGCCAGATCTGGGTCTGGCTCGACCCGAACCGCCTCGAGGGCCACGGGCTCTCCGTCGAGGACGTGCAGGCGGCGATCCGCGGAGGCCACGTCGAGCAGCCCGGCGGCCGCATCGAGGCCGGCCGGTCCGAATTCGTGGTCAAGACCAAGGCCGAGTTCGCTTCCGCGAAGGAATTCGAGCAGCTCGTCGTCGTCTGGCGCGGCACCGGCGCGATCCGCCTCCTCGACGTCGGGCGCGTGGACGACGATCTCGAGGAAGAGCGCAGCATGGCGCGGCTCGACGACCGCCAGGCGCTCGCGCTCCTCGTCCGCCGCCAGTCCGGCAAGAACACCGTCCAGGTCGCCAGCGCCGTGAAGGCGGAGGTCGAGAAGCTCCGCGCCGAGCTCGCCCCCCGCGGCGTCCGCATCGAGATCGGCCAGGACCTCTCCGTCTTCATCGAGCAGTCCGTCCACGAAGTCCAGTTCCACATGCTCTTCGGCGGCGGCCTCGCCACCGTCATCGTCTTCGTCTTTCTCCGCAACCTCCGCTCGACCGTCATCAGCGCGCTCGTCATCCCCACCGCCGTCATCGGCACGTTCATCCTCATGAACGCGCTCGGCTTCACGCAGAACATGATGACGCTCCTCGCGCTCTCGCTCGCGATCGGCCTCCTCATCGACGATTCCATCGTCGTGCAGGAAAACACCATGCGCCACGTCGAGGAAGGCATGCCGCCGCGCGAGGCCGCCGGGTTCGCCACCAACGAAATCGCCCTCGCCGTCTTCGCCACCACCCTCTCCGTCGTCGCCGTCTTCATCCCCGTCGCCTTCATGCGCGGCCTCGTTGGCCGCTTCTTCTACCAGTTCGGCATGACCGTCGCCTTCGCCGTCTCCATCTCCATGTTCGTGTCGTTCACGCTCGACCCGATGCTGTCCTCACGCTTCCTCAAGAAACCCCGCCACGGGCCGCTCTACCGCCTCTCCGAGAAGCCCTTCCTCCTCATGGAATCCCTCTACGGGCGCCTGCTGAGCGTCTCCCTCCGCCACCGCTGGATCGTGATCCTCGTCGCGTTCGCGGCCTTCGCCGGCGCGGCGTGGACCGCGCGCGGCATCCGGTCGGAGTTCGTCCCCAAGGAGGACCAGAGCGAATTCAACGTCCGCGTCCGCGCGCCGCTGGGTTCTTCACTCGCCCGCACCGACGCCATCATGGCCGGGATCCGCAAGCGCCTCGAAGGGCAGGCGTGGCTGGACTACACGTTCCAGACGATCGGCGCGGACGACCTGAAGCGCGTCAACGAGGGGACGCTGTACGTCCACATGACGCCGAAGGGCTCGCGCGCGGCGGGGCAGCAGGAGGCGATGGAGTGGGTGCGCGCCGCGGTGGCCGACGTGCACGACGCCGCGGTCAGCGTCGAGATCGTCCCGCGCGTCAGCGGCGGCGGGTTCAAGGCCGCCGAGCTGCAGATCGAGATGCGCGGCCCGGAACTCGACCGCCTCGACGCCGAGGCGCAGAAGCTCGTCGGCCGGATGCGCGCCGCGGGCGGCTACGCCGACCTCGATACCTCGTACGAGAAGGGGAAGCCGGAGTTGGGTCTGCTCGTCAACCGCGACCGCGCCGCCGCCGTCGGCCTCGACCCGCTCGCCGTCGCCTCCGCCGTCCGCTCCCTCATCGGCGGCGTGGACGTCGCCCGTTTCCGCGCCGGCGGCGAACGCTTCGACGTCAGCGTCCGCCTCGACGCCCCGTTCCGCGCCGGCGCCGCCGACATCGAGCGCCTCGCCGTCCGCAACCGCCAGGGCGCGCTCATCCGCGTCGGCAACGTCGGCCACGTCGAGCCTTCGACCGGCCCCGTGCAGATCAACCGCTACAACCGCACGCGCGTCATCACGGTGTATGCGAATTTGATGAAGGGCCACAAGGTCCTCGGCGACGCCGTGACCGAGGTGCAGGGGTTCATCGGCCAGACGGTGCTGCCGGCCGGCTACTCGACGGGGTTCGTCGGGAACGCCGAGATGATGCAGGAGACCGCCGTGAACTTCTCGTTCACGCTCATGCTCGCGGTGATCCTCGTCTACCTCGTCCTCGCGGCGCAGTTCGAGAGCTTCATCCACCCTTTCACCATCATGCTGTCTCTACCGCTCTCGATCGTCGGCGCCCTCGGCGCGCTTCTCCTCAGCGGCACCACGATGAGCATCTTCACCATGATCGGCATCATCATGCTCATGGGCCTCGTCACGAAGAACGGCATCCTTCTCGTGGACTACACCATCACGCTTCGCGAGCGCGACGGCCTCGACCGCATGGCCGCGCTGCTCCGCGCCGGCCCCGCGAGGCTGCGCCCCGTGCTGATGACGACCTTCGCGCTCGTGTTCGGCATGCTCCCGATTGCCCTCGGCACCGGCGAAGGCTCCGAAACGCGCGCGCCGATGGCCATCGCAGTGATCGGCGGGCTCACGGCGTCCACGCTGCTCACGCTGGTCGTCGTGCCGGTCGTGTACGCGCTGCTCGATGACGCGCAGAGGCTTGTGGGGTTGGGGAAGGGTGGGAGGAGCGGTCGCTCGGGCGACGTACATTCAGGAGTGTAAGTCCGGCTGCGATGGATCAAGCCGGGAAGTGCTGATCTGACGCCACCGCCGCAATGGCGCCCGATACTGGCCGTTCCACCCGCTCTGCACGGCATCTATGGCGCAAGGCTTCTGCCAAAAGGCCGCGGTGTACTCCGCGCAATCCGTAGCGTGACGAGATCCTGCGGCTACAGGCCGATCTTGAAACGGATGATCTGGCCGGAAATAGCGTCGACTATCATTTCAGCACCCAGGCCGAAACCTCCGGCGTCCTGGGGGTCCCCCGGATCAATTGTCAGGACACCAAATCCGATATGCCAGACCGGCCGACCTGAAGGGATGTCATGTTCGTCCCACGCAACGTCGACTTGGAGCTTGAAGGTTGGGTTGCCGAGCACCCTGAAGCGCCGGTCAGGCCCCTGCGTTTCAAGCTGAGTGCGCTCCTCCCACAATTGTCTCGCCCTGGCCACGTCCATTAGCGGGCCGCAGAATGCAATTCTAGGCTCGATGCGCGCATCGTGAACTACGTTACGAGCAAACCACAAGACTTCCGAAGTCCACGGATCAACCCAGAGAAGGATTGGGGCCTCCGTGACGACGACTTCCCCACGCTCCCAGAACGGGACTTGTATGAACCGGATGGCGTACCAAGAGTCCACCACCTTCCCCTCGAAATCGACCTTGGCGTCGGAAGTTTCCAAGCGCGCGCTCTCAAGCTGGTAATTTCGAGCCTTCCAGTCAGCAACGAAGGTCTGGGCAAACTCTGAGGCAATTTCCGTGGCACGTTCGACGGCGATTGCTTTTCCGGAGCTCACTTGTTCTTCAATCCAGGTCCCCAATTGGGCGGGCGGAACACTCTCCGGCATTGCAGTGTCCCTGGGTCCCCCAAACCTCTTCAGGCACATCTCTGGCGCCTGAAGGGCGATTCCGCCGGAAACCCAGCAGCGATTCTCCCTCTCCCAATGGAGTCCTTCTACGATGATCTGCCGCCAATTCTGCGCAGCGCCCTTTCGCGTTGCGGCAGCGCGCAGGGCCCGAGCGAAGACCTCCTGTACGGTTTCCACGATCTCGCCGGGAACTTGCTGCCCAGCTGGAGCGGGCGTTCCGGCATCGGGCGCGGTTTCAGTCCTGTCCTGCCCGGGCGGTTTCGAAGTCAAGGAGGGATCCTGGCGAAGGCGATCGTCCTGACCGAGGGCGCCGGAATTGTCCGGCTCTCCACGCCCTCCCACTCCCGGACTGATCGCCAGCCAACCGCGGGGACGATGCCAGATGGCTAGCGCGAGGATTAGGATCCCGACGCTAGAAATCGCGAAGCCACGTTGCAGCCACCTTCGAGAAACCACGTCACACGCTCCGCTACCTGACGTTGAGGGGAAGTCCGTAACTCGGTAGGTCTCCCAAGTGGATCTTCTTGGGATCAGCAAGGTAGCCAAGAACAACCCGAATGTCTGTACCGTCGAGCGGTGAGCCGACGCGCCTTCTCGCCTCGTCGATGCTGTCGCTCAAAGACGGGAGTTTCCCTGTAATAGGGTCTTTCGTGGCTTGGTGGTCGAGTGCTACCTTCAGGAACTCTTGCACTATTTTCACGTGGGCAAGGCCACTCCATCCGATTGCAACATCTGCTCCTCGGCTTGCGCAGACGTCGATCATGGACCGGTCTCCGTTTGGTCCACCCGGCCAGGGATTGAGGGGCTTTGCCGACCAGCAAGCCCCGAGGACGACCAACTGATTGTTCTCCATGCTCGCCGGAAAGTCGTAGAACCTGCGGTCGAAGGCTTTCTCCAATTTGGGCTCGAAAGGCCGTACCGCCCTTAGAGGGCTGAAAGCCGCTCCTTTGTCTTTCTGTTGCTCGATCGGGTCCTCAGCTTGTCCCGCACCCCAGTAATTCACAAGCCAATCCCCGTGGTAGGAGTGCCCCACCCAGACGAATACCGAACTCCCTCGCCACCGACCCAGCACCGCATGGTGGATCGAGTTTCTCTCAGCGCTGGCGGCATACCCATTCTCCTCAGGAAGGAGGTTGACAAGGGTGCCGCGACGGGCGGTCAATCCGAACGTGCCTGACATTCCAGAGGGTGCGTTGAAGCCATCGAGAATCCCCTCACCCTGCGGAACCGGAGCGTTCCCTACCTCGACGTTGTCGAGGTAAGCTGCGGGGTAGGCGTCACCGACGAGCCAAGCCTCGGGTCTTGCGACGGTGAAAGAGCTGAATGCTATGAGGGAAAACCGTCCGCAGACTGAGGCGCTGGCCTCAACCATGTAGTAGGCCGCACCGTCGCCCCGCACCAAGAGCCGGTGTCCGGAGAGATTCACTGCTGCACTGATCTGCCCGTCCCACGTGGCTTCGGCGACATCGTTTGCGCCCAGCAAGACTGTCTCATCGAATACTACAAAGTCCTCGGAAAGGGCATTCTCAGGACGGGAGTAGTACTCGTGAAGCGAACTGTTCTCTTGAGGATAGTAGACCCTGAAGCGGACTCGACTCGGTTTATCAGTACAGTCGAATGGCGGGGTGCCGGGCTGAGAAGGGCGTTTGACCGCCCCTACGCGCATGACGAGCTGGTGATTCTTGACTTCAACACTCGCTGCAAGGCCGGGCGGGATTGGGCCCCGCGTTTCCACGAGTTCAATGGGTTTGAATTCGCCAATTGATTTGCCTCCATCGTCATGAAGCGTCAGTTCACCCAGCACCCACTGCGGTCCACCTTGAGCAAATGCGCATCGAGGGAAGATGCGGAGCACGAGGAAGCCGACGACGATGAGAACGAGAAATCGATTCATCTAACGCTCCAGGTGAAAATTGGGTTTTCCCGGATGGACCCGCAGGACTCGGAGTCGAGTCTACAAAACGCCAGCATCCCGAGTCCAACCCAATCCATCCGTTCAAGATCATCTTCTTCCACACCTTCCCACCCTTCGCGCGCCCGGCGCCTACCAGGAGCCCATCTCCACGACGAACATCTTCCCGACGATCGGGATGCTCAATCAAATGGGCCTCATGACGATGAACAGCATCCTGCTACTCGACTGTGCCATCACGCTCCGCGAGCGTGACGGCCTCGCCCGCATGGCGGCGCTGCTGCGCGCCGGCCCTGCGCGCCTCCGCCCGGTGCTCATGACGACCTTCGCACTCGTCTTCGGCATGCTGCCGATCGCGCTCGGCACGGACGAGGGCTCGGAAACGCGCGCGCCGATGGCGATCGCGGTGATCGGCGGGCTCACGGCGTCCACGCTGCTCACGCTCGTCGTCGTGCCGGTCGTCTATGCGCTGCTCGACGACGCGCAGCGGCTTGTGGTGTTGGGGAAGGGTGGGAGGAGCGGGGCGTAGAGTGGCCGTTCGTGAGGCGCTTCCACCCCGCAAGCCCCGCCGACCTGCCCGGATCGCCCCCCGGGGGGCGATCCGGCCAGGTCCAGGGCGAAATCCGGACGGCTGCCGGCGCTGACGGTCGTTTCCAACTTCCTATTGTCGCGCGACCTACTCAGGCAATCGCATGATCAGCGCTTCGCGAACATGCCCACCGGCTTCCTCAGGGTCGTAGGAGAGACCGGCGCCAAGCAGCGAACTCATGTCGGATCTGAATCCAGGGTCGGCGAGGCGGAGTTTGAGTTCCTTGAGGAACGACCGGCGTCGCACGGGGGTCTTTTCCAGGCGCATGTAGTACAGGAACGACTCGACGACCTCCCGGGGCTCGATGAGCGCGCCTCCCGGATTCCGGAGCGCCCAGTAGAGATCGAACAGGTCGCGTCCGCGGTAACGCTGGAAGAGCGCCCGCATCTTGGTCCCGAGCATTTCGTGGATGTCGAACGAGCGGACGACAGTGGAGAGCGTAGCGCTTCGGAAGTCGACGCGGAACGGCAGGTCGACGACCGGACGGTGCGGATTCCGCTCGGACACGTTCGCTTCGACAACGACCTGGAGCGGCCGTCCCGGTTCCGCTGCGGAAGGGACTTGCCAGGTCAGGCGCAGAATCCTGGAGGGACGAGCGGCGTTACGTACGGCGAGGCGAAGCGCCTCCCAAGCTCCGCCGGACGGCGCGCCTAGAACGTCCGAGAGGACTCGCTTGATGGCGGCACGTACGTGCACCTCGGGCCTGTCGCCGACGACGACGAGGTCGATGTCTTCGGAGTAGCGGCTGGCGGGGGCCAGGGGACATGGGCCTGGTGGGCGAGAACGTCCTGTCGCGTCAGGGGAGTCATCGTGACGCGCCGTCCTGGGCTTCAACGATGCCCCAGCGCCTTGCGATTGCGGCTGGCCAGCGCGAGAGGACGGGAAGCATTCGATCGAGCTTCAGCGGCTTGAGGCGGAGAGGGAGCCGGCGTCGCACGCAGTCTGCGAGCGTGCGGTTGCCCAGGGCCTGCAGGACAAACCCAAGCCGTTGTGTCGCGGGTTCGTGGGGTCTGGTCGCCAGCGCTCGGGCGAGAGGTCCTGAGCGCAGGTGTCCGACGAAGGGCTCCATCGTGTCGATCACGGCCGAAATCCCGCCGATGCGGCGGGCATAGCGGACCAGGTCGACCGCGGTCGCCTCGGGGGTGCTCACCTGGAGCGGCGCGGGCGCCCCGATGACGGGCTGCGTGGGTGTCGATCCCAGGGATCTCTTCACGAAAAATCGCACCCGGATTCTCCCCAGCCGCAGGGGACGCCGGGGTCGGTCTGTCATCACCTGCGTTTCCTGGACGGCCTGGGGAGGCGCGCCGAATTCGGCGGCGGCGGATTGAAGGGCGAGATAGCAAGGGCGGCCGAGCCATCGGAAGTACTCGTCGAGCCAGGCGGCGGGGGGGGGAGCGCCGAGGCCCCGGTGTTCGGGGGCGATGGCAAGAAAGAACGCCTGGCGCGGGGCGACGCGGCGAACGCGCGGTCCGAGGCGGGCGATCTGCTGAATCGCCGCGGCGCGGGAAAGCCCGGACTCGCGGAGCAGCTCCTCGAGCGCGAAGGCGACGCGGCCCCGTTCGAGGAGCGAATCGACGAAGCGTTCTGCCACGCCTCGGCGGTAGAAATGGCGGCGCATAGATGTCATGTTGGTTTTCACATCATATCGTTTTGTGATACGGAGTGAAAACATATTGTTCTGGCCCAAGTTGGGTCATCCCGGCGTTCGAAGTCCGCACGTCCACCTGCTTGTCTCGTGGGGCGTTTTCAGATCCGACGGGACGTTCATGCCGGTGACGGACGTCCCCGCGAAGGAGACGATCGAGAAGCTCTTCCGCCACAAGATCCTGCGCATGCTCCACGACGAGGGCGCGAAAACGTCGCGCGCTACTCGCCTTCGCCTCTGCGAGGCTACGGCGGGCAGGCCTCTGCCACCCCAGGCTACTCTCCTCCCCACGACCTCTTTTTGAATCCTGAGCGAGCGCAGCGAGTCGAAGGATCATCCACCGCGCTCCTCGCCGACGGCCCCGACCCCGAAGCCGAAGCAGAGGACATCGCGTAGGCCGATTCGAGTTCGCGCTCGACACGGCCGCCGCTCCCCGTGTTTCCGCTCAACGAAATTCGCGCGATGAAGAGGGTTGTTCGCGCTGGATTCGCGGCCGTCCCGAGGCGTAGAGTGGCCGTTCGTGAAGCGCTTCCACCCCGCAAGCCCCGCCGACCTGCCCGGATCGCCCCCCGGGGGCGATCCGGGCAGGTCCAGAGCGAAAACCGGGCAGACGGCGGCGCGGAGGGCGGTTTCGAAGTTCCTATTGGTTGGCGGTGCTGACGGCCGTTTCGAAGTTCCTTATGCCTGGCGGCGAGGGAAACGAAAGCTGACAGGCCATCGGTGACAGGGGGGATAGGGGAGCAGATGCGCGGTATTCGCGACGACCGTATACTACTTTCGGTTCACTTTCTTAGAGACCGCCTCGATGAAGAAGTTCGCGCTGGGGTTCTTCGTGGGGCTGGCCATTTCAGCGGGCGTGAGTGGTTACTTATGGCGCGCCCGGAGTCGGGGGGGACGTGTGCCGCCCCCCCCACATCAGCCAGTTGTCGCGTCACCCCAACCCGGTGGGCCAACCAGCACAGACCTCGAGGCGGCAAACAAGCGGATTGAGGATCTTTGTCGCGAAATCGAGCAACTGAAGTCGGCCGCGGGCACAAACCAAGCGCCGCAGGGCGGCAAGAAGACTTGGGAAGAACTCGCCCCTCGGCTGGTGGCAGTATTGAAGGACTTCGAGCTCAACAGCCCAGAGACTAGGAAACTCGCTTCGGAAGTCTATATCTTGCTGAAGGACGTTGAGTCTGACACTCGACTTTCGAATGAGGAGACCGCAATTTCTCCGCTCGGATTTCCGAGGTTTCTGGCTGTGACAACGAGTCTCTGGAATCCGCCGCTGAGCGCAGAGCAGCGGGTGAACCTTAGCGAACTACTCGAAAGTTACGATTCGGAATGGTCGAATTACCTGACCGAACGTGACTTAATAATGGGTGTGGAGCGGATCTCGAGGTTGGACGAGCTGCAGGCCTCATTTGCGGAGCGCTTCGACAAGATCCTCAATCGATCTCAACAGGACCTGTACGACAGCTACGACAGCTTCTGGAATATGGTGTCCTTCGGGACCGGCGTACACGAGCAGCACTGGCCAATCTGTACGCGGGATGCATTGCGCACAAAATTGATCGCCGACTGGTCGTTGGTCTTGGTGCTTCGTCCGGATCAGACGGAAAAGGTAGGTGGCTTAGTGGACGAATACGTTCGAGATGTCGAGCAGGCAAAGTCCGCTAAAGCGGGAGTGGCCCCACAAGGCGAGCCGGACAGGATCGCGGAACGCGACTGCATGATCGCCATTCAGAGGAGAATGCCTGCGACGCTCGGCCTCGACATGCCGCAGATTGAGCGCCTGAAGGATTGGCGGCAGGTGGACGTATTCAGGCTCTCAAAGTAGCCCGGCTGTGCAAGCTTATCCAAATTACATCAAGTCGATGTCAGAAGTGACCCGCTAACGAGGTCAAACGAAGGAGAAGCGGAATTGGGTGCGCCGACGACTCGCTTCACGCTAGCGCTTCCTGGTCTCGTCGCACTTTTGGGATGCGGCGGCTACCACCTCGGCTCGCCGACGATCGAGTCTGCACATTCCGTCTCGATTCCGATTCTCGAGAACCTCACGTTGCGACGCGGGAACGAATTTGGCCTTGGTAGCCATGAGATCGATCTCGCACAGCGGATCTGCGACGCGGTTCAGGTCACGACTGACTACGATGTAGTGGCTCAGCGGGATGCGGACCTGACTGTCAGAGTCGAGATTCTCTCGTACGATACTCCGTTCATTGTCGATGACTCCGCTGACCGACCGCTCCTCAGCGCCGTCTCCATCGAAGTACGTTTGAGAATCCTGCGTCGAGATGGGAGCGTCGTCTTTGATGGCAAGGAAACAAAGGTCGGTCACTTCGTTCCTGGGAGGGCGGAGGACGAGGGGTCGGCCAGGGCTGAAGCGTTTGAGAGAATTTCCCAGTGGGTCGTAACCAGGCTGGAGGGCGGCTGGTAGCCGGCTGGTTTCGACGCCGGCAGCGTCCCGCTAGGCCGGTGGTGCGCGCCTGCCGTCGACCAGCGTGATTTTTCCACCGCGCTCAATGTTCCCGCTCCCTTCTCCGAGATCCACGCCTGGGACCTCCCTAATCCCCCCGGTCCCGATCACGCTTCCCTGCCCGACCCCGACCACGGGGATTTCACAGACCACCGCGACGACGGCCCCGACCCCGAAGCCGAAGCAGAGGACATCGCGTAGGCCAGTTCGACTTCGCACTCGACGCGGCCCAGGCCCTCTACGAGCACATCGCCGCCTGTCTGGACGCGGAGACACCTTGCAGACAGAAGAAGCCGCGCTCCTCTTCCAAGCCTTGAGCGGGCGCCTCACCGGATAGCATGGGCGCAGTTCATCGATCGGGAGCAACCGATGCCCGGTGATTCCGCCTTGCGCTTCCCCCTGGTGGCCTTCCAGATGAATTTCATCTCCGGGAAGCAACTCCTGGACGGGGCCAGGGCGCTCCTCAAGGAGCAGGAGCTGGCGATCGAAACGGGCAAAGCGGCGCGCCGGGTGGCGGCGATCCACGTGGAGCTCGGGCACGTGACGGCGGAACAGGCGGACACTGTCGAAGAAGCGCTGGAAGCGGACCGGAACGGGCCGGCGAGCATTGATCCGGAACTCAGGCAAGCCTTGCTGGCACTCCGCCCGGCGCCCGCGGAATGTGACTGGCTCCTCGGCCTCGCTTCACGCCCCTGCGCCTTCCGCCTGATTCCGCGCGACGAACGCTTCGAACTGCGCGGCGAAATCGGGCGCGGCGGGCTGGGGCGCGTGCTGGAAGCGACGGACAGCCAGTTGCGCCGGGAAGTGGCGGTGAAGCTGGTGCTGGACGGGATGTCGCCGGAGATCACGGAGCGATTCATCCGAGAAGCGCAAATCACCGCGCGGCTGGACCACCCGAACATCGTCCCCGTCTACGACTTCGATGAGCTTCCGACCGCCGACGCCGGGAGAAAGCTCGTCCTGTGCATGAAACGGATCCGCGGGAGGGATCTCGGGACCCTTCTCGCGGCCCTCGAGGCCGGCCAGGAAGACGCGGCGCCATGGACCCGCGCGCGGCTGCTGTCGCTCTTCCAGGGAATCTGCCTGGGGATGGCGTATGCCCATTCGAAGGGAGTGATTCATCGCGACCTCAAGCCTTCGAACGTGATTATCGGCGACTTCGGGGAGGTCCTGATCGTGGACTGGGGTCTCGCCAAGGAGCAGGAGGAAATCGAGGACGACCCGAAACGCAAAGCGAAGATCGCTCTCCCGCCCGTTCCCGACGCCGGGCTGACGCTGGCCGGGGACGTCGTCGGAACTCCCGCCTACATGTCCCCGGAACAGGCCGCGGGAAGAATTTCCGAAGTCGACCCGCGCAGCGACATCTACGCGCTCGGCGGGATCCTGTTCGCGATCCTCGCGCATCGACCGCCGCACGCGGGCAAGTCGACCGACGAAGTCCTCCGGAGCGTCCTTTCCGGGAACGTCCCTTCGCCGTCGCGCGTCGTCGCGGAGGCACACTCCACGGAAGTTCGTGCGCCCGTCCGGCTTCCCGATCTCGTGCCGCCGGAGCTTGAAGCGATCTGCCTGAAGGCGCTCGCCCCGCGGCGCGAACAGCGCTACGCGTCCGCCCGCGACCTTCACGACGACATCCAGCTCTTCCTGGAAGGCGTCAAGGAGCGCGAACGCAGTCTCCGCCTGGCCGAGGCTGCGGTGGAGAAGGCAAAAGCCTCGATGGAGCGGCAGACGCGGCTGAAGCAGGAGGCGAAGGTCGCGGCGGCGGAAGCGAAGCAGGCGGAGAAGGGAGTCCAGCCCTGGGACGCGGACAAAAGCGCCCTGTGGAAAGCGCAGGACCGCGCGAAGGCCCTTCACCGCGAGACGGTGGAAGCGCTTGCGGAAGCAAACGCGGCGCTGACGCTGGCGCTCGGGTACGAGCGCCATCACAAGGAAGCGCGGCGGTTGATGGCGGAGCTGTTCTGGGGAAAGTACCTGGAAGCGGAAGAACGTGGCGACGAGTCGGCGATGTTGCTTCATCGCAGAGTGGTGGAGCAGCACAACGACGGGCCGCTGGACGCGCTTCTGAAGGGCGACGGCACGCTGACGGTGCGGACGCGGACCTACGGCTGCCGGTGCCTGTCGGACGGCCGGATGGTGAAGCCCGACGAGCCGGCGTGGCTCGGGTATCACCCGTTCTCGGGCCGGGCGTTGGACGGCCACAAGGGAGCGGAGGGGTTGGCGGAGCTGGAGCCGAAGGAGCCGGTGCGGTTGAGGGTGCATGGGCCGGACTGCGCGCTGCAGCACCTCGAGGGAGCCGGCGTCTGGCTGTTCCGCTATGAAGAAATCGGCCGGCGGCTGATGCCGGTCACGCCCGACCTGCCCGGCTCCGCCCCGGGCGATCGCAGCGAGCCGAAGAAGCCCGGCCTGTGGCTCGGCCGGACACCGATCGAAAAACGGTCGCTTCCGATGGGCTCCTGGCTGCTGGTCGTGGAGCACGAGGGGCACGCGCCGATGAAGGTGCCGGTCAGCATCCCGCGCTGCGGGCACTGGGAGCAGGAGGTGACGCTCTTCGCCCCGGCAGAGATCCCGGCTGGATTCGTCCCGATCCCGGCGGGGCCGTTCGGGTACCAGGGCGATCCGGAGAATCCCTTCGCCGGACCTGCAGAGACGAAAGTTGTGGAGGACGTCTTCATCGCGAGCCATCCCGTCACGTGCCGGGAGTACTGTGAGTTCCTGAAAGACCTCGCGAAGCACGACCCGAAGCAGGCCGCGCACCGCGTCCCGCGGCAGGCGGAGGAGTCGGGCTACTACTGGCCCGGCCCTCCTTACGTCGTTCCCACCGCCGCCTGGCTCGCTGCCGCGCCGCCCGGGCTCCAGGCGAACGCGAAGCGGCTCCAGCACTGCCCGGTGGATTGGGAGGAGGACTGGCCCGTGTTCGGCATTTCGTGGGAGGACGGGATGGCGTATGCGGCGTGGAAGCGCGCGCGGGAGGGGCGTGCGACGATCCTGACGCACGAAGTGGAGTGGGAGAAAGCCGCCCGTGGTACGGATCGCCGCGCGTTCCCCTGGGGACGCGACTGGGACGACCGGTGGGCGAACGGCAACAAGTCGAAGCCCGGGGACCCGAGCCCGGTGCCCATCTCAGCGTTTCCCGACGACGAGTCGCCCTACGGCGTCCGGGGACTGGGCGGCAACAGCCGCGACACCTGCCTGAACGACCCGGGTCCGGAGCACCCCGGTTGGAGGCTCTTCCGCGGCGGCGCCTGGTCCGACATGGGCATCGTTTGCCGCGCGGTTCACCGTTCGGGGCATTCCACGCAGGGCGTCTATTACTACGGCGGGATCCGGCTGAGCTGCGTCGTCCGGTTTGTCCGGACTCCTTGACGGGCCGGCCGCAGACGGATGCGGCGGTGACGCGATCTACAGGATTCTCCGGCACATTGGGTTGCTCGCTGTGCAGGAAGAGTCTCGCGCGGCTACCGCAAGAAGCACGGGCTCCTGAAAGCGGCGTGGGGCGCTTCCACGCACGCACGACTCACAATTAGCCGCAATTGTTGCGGTGATTGTTGAATCTTTGCGGCGATTTTGCAGTATAATCACCGCACTCTATGCGGTGAATCATGCCCTTCATCCACGAAAAACCCCGCTGGCCTGACCTCTCCTGGGACGGCGCTGCCCTCGCGGCGCCGCTGGCCGCGGTGCGCCACCGCCAGGGCCGGTTGCTCGGCCGGATGGACGCCCTCGGGTTCGACGTCCGCGCGGAGACGAGCCTCACGGCGCTGATCGGCGACGTCGTCAAGTCGTCCGCCATCGAGGGCGAAAACCTGCCGCCGCAGGAGGTCCGCTCTTCCATCGCCCGCCGGCTCGGCCTCCCCACCGCGGGACTCCCCCGCCCGGGACGCGATGTCGAGGGCATCGTCGAACTCCTCCTCGACGCCACCCGCGGCTTCGAGCGCCCCCTCACCGCCGAGCGGCTCTTCGGGTGGCACGCCGCGCTCTTCCCCACCGGCCGCACCGGCCTCCGGCGCATCACGGTCGGCGCGTGGCGCACGGCCGAGGCGGACCCGATGCAGGTCGTTTCCGGCCTGCCGGGGCGGGAACGCGTCCATTTCGAAGCCCCCGAAGCCGCCCGCCTGCCGTCGGAAACGGCGGCCTTCCTCGAGTGGTTCAACGCGCCGCCGGCAGCGGACCCCGTCCTCAAGGCGGGGCTCGCCCACCTGTGGTTCCTCACGCTGCACCCGTTCGAGGACGGCAACGGACGCATCGCCCGCGCCATCGCCGACATGGCCCTCGCGCGCGCCGACGGCGCCGGCCAGCGCTTCTACAGCATGTCCTCGGGGATCGAAGCGGAGCGGACGGCGTACTACAGGCGGCTCGAGTCCGCGCAGCGCGGCGGGCTCGACGTCACCGAGTGGCTGAACTGGTTCCTCGGCTGCCTGGATCGCGCCGTCGGCGCCGCGGACGCAGCGCTCGCTTCGGTCCTCCGCAAGGCCGAGCTGTGGCGGCGCATCCACCGCCACCCGGTCAACGACCGCCAGCGCCTCGTGATCAACCGGCTGCTCGACGGGTTCAAGGGCGCGCTCACGACGTCGAAGTACGCGCGGCTCGCGAAGTGTTCCACCGACACGGCGCTTCGGGACATCCGGGAGCTGCTGGAGCGCGGGGTGCTGGCGCTGAACGCGGGCGGAGGGCGGAGCACGAGTTATCGGTTGAACGAACCGGAGGAGTGAACCGCGGCGGGTTCAGGACCGCGGCAGCCCGAGGAACACCCTGCCCGGCGCCTGGCCCTCCCTCGGCCAGAGTTCGCCCAGGGACCTCTGCAGGTCCGCGACCTGCCCCGCCGTGCGGACGCGGCACCAGTCCACCAGCAGCAGGCGGTGCGCGGAGATCCAGGAAGCGAGCTCGAACCACTTCCCTGCGGCCAACGGCGGCTCCGCGGTCCTTATGAACCCGACTTCGAGGGCGATCCCGTTCTCGGCGCGGCCGTACGCAACGATTCCGCCGGGACTGCGAATCGAGAATCCGTGGTCGACGGCGCCCTCGAGTGCGAGGAAATCGACGGCGCCGGCGTGCATCGCCTTCCGCAGGTCCTCGATGCGGACCTGCACGCCGGCGAGCGGTTCCCGGACGGCGGCGCGCACGTGAACTCTCCGGAACCCGCTTCCCACACGCTCCGCACGGTGAATGTCGGCGATGGCGGCGAGGTCGCCGGCGGCGAGTTCGGCGGCGGCGGGAGAGAGGAGTTCGACCTGGCGCCAGTCGTCCTCGTGGAGGCGGAGGATCGGTCCGGGCCGGGCGGCGGTCATCGGGGGCAACTGGTCGGCGATCGAGGGGAGCGAGCAGAGGAGTTCCTTCGGGTCGACCATCCGGATATCGAGTCGCCGGAGCCGCAGCGTGAGGAATCCCTGTGCCACCGCCGCGGAGCGGGTCGAGGGCTCAGCGTGGACGACCTCGAACCGGACTTCGCCGATGTCGAGCGTCGTGGCGACCTCGAACGACTCCGGGACCTGGGATTCGGGGGCCGGGTGTTCCCCAAGGAGCTTTCCGGAGCCGGCGTCGACGAAACGGAGGACGATGGTGCGTTCAGGCATGATGAGCGACGATACCAGCGGCTGGATCACACAACGATAAGGACGATGGAAGTTCACTGGCCACTGGCCACTGGCCGCTCGCCGCTCGCCGCTGGCCACTCGCCGCTGGCCACTCGCCGCTGGCCGCTCCCCCCTCGCCACTTCCTCAACGTTCTACTATCCTTACCTCCGCCATGCCCCTCCCACGCAACCCCACCCGCGCCATCCGCATCGGCCGCACGCACATCGGCGGCGGCCACCCGATCGCCGTCCAGTCCATGTGCGCCACGCACACGTCGAACGTCGAAGAGACGCTCCTCCAGTGCGAGGACCTGCGCAAGGCCGGCGCCGACGTCGTCCGCGTCGCAGTGGACAACATGAAGGACGTCGAAGGGCTTGCCGCGCTGCGCAAGCTGACGACCGCGAACCTCGTCGTGGACATCCAGGAGAACTACCCGCTCGTCGAGAAGGTCGCCCCGCACGTGGACAAGATCCGCTACAACCCGGGGCACCTGCACCATCTCCAGAAGTCGAAGCCGATGGCCGAAAAGGTCGGGTGGATCGCGCGGATCGCGAAGGAACACGGCTGCGCGATCCGCGTCGGCGTGAACTGCGGCTCGGTCGCGCCGGAGTTCCTCGAGAAATACGCCGACCAGCGCGACGCAATCGTCGAAAGCGCGCTCTTCCATTGCGACATCCTCGACAAACTCGGCTTCACCGAATACTGCGTCTCCCTCAAGGACAGCGATCCCGCGAAGGTCGTCGAGGTCAACACGCGCTTCGCGGCGAAGCGCCCCGACGTGCCGCTTCACCTCGGCGTCACCGAGGCCGGACTTCCGCCCGACGGCGTGATCAAGACGCGCATCGCGTTCGAGCAGCTCATCACGAAGGGAATCGGCGACACGATCCGCGTCTCGCTGACCGTCCCGAACGAAGCCAAGTCCGCGGAAATCGCCGCCGGAAAGCAGATTCTCGACGACATCGAGCACGGGCGCTTCCGGTCCGTGCCGGATTTCGGCAAGGGGCTGAACATCATCTCGTGCCCGTCGTGCAGCCGCGTCGAGAACGAGGCGTTCGTGAACCTCGCGATCCAGGTCAAGTCGATGACCGAGTACGCGAAGGCGCACAAGATCACGATCGCGGTGATGGGCTGCCGCGTGAACGGCCCGGGCGAGACGGACGACGCCGACCTCGGGCTCTGGTGCGGCCCCTCGACCGTGAACCTCAAGCGCAAGGCCGAGGTCATCGGCACCTTCGGCTACGACGCCGTCCTCGACCGTCTCCGCGAAAACCTCGACCGCCTGATTGGTGAGAAAAAATGAAGCGCCTCTTCGCCCTGGCCGCGATTGCCGCACTGTCGGGATGTTCGAGCGGGAGCTACAGCGCGCCGCCCGAGCCCGACGAGGCGCCGCCGCTCGCCGCCGGGGAAATCGAGCCGCTGGCGAAATGGATCATCACGCTCGGGGACAACACGCCGGAAGCGCGCGAGGCGGCCGCGGAGGAAATCCGGAAGTACGGCCTCGCGGCGGGCCCGATGCTGTTCGAAGGCGCCGTCAGCGAGGACGCGGAACGCGCGGCCGCGAGCCGCGAGCTGCTCGACGAATTCCGCCGCCACGATTGGGAAACCGCCCCGCCGGTGGACGACGCGTTCGCGGCGACCCTGCGCGAAGCGCTCAAGCCGGGACATCCGGCCCGCGTCTGGGCGTGGTGGTGGACCGCCCTGGGCTCGCGCATCGAGGATTCGCGCCGCATCGTCGCGGACCCTTCGCCGTACTTCGCCGACCCGAACGCCGACGTCCGGCGCTACGCCGCGATCCTCTACGTGCGGCTGGGCCACGAGGTGCGGAAGCTTGCCGAGATCCTCGATTCCGCTCTCGAGGACGCCCTGCGCGCCCCCGGCGCGTTCAAGGAATGGGAGCCCGTCCTCGCCTCGCTCGCCGCCGCCGGGTTCAACGAAGGCGAACTCCTCGAAGTCCGCGAAAAGCTGCGGCGCTTCGTCGATCGCCTCGAGGCCTTCGGCGAACCGCTTCCGTGGTGGGACATCCGCGCGTTCTTCCGCAGGGCCGGCCCCGGGACCGAGCCGCTTCTCGCAAGCATCCTCCTCTACGAACGCCCCGGGACGCTTCGGCGCCTCGCGGCGATCTCGTACGGCCTGGGGCGGCAGGTCCGGTCCGAGCTTCAGCGGGCCTACGGGGCCAAGCCGGACGACGACCTCGCGATCGCGCTGGGGAACGCCGGCCTGCCCTCGGGCGCGAAAAACCTCCAGGAACTTCTGAAGAACACCACGGCCGGATCCCGCGACCGCTGGGCCGCGGCCCTCGCGCTCGAGTACGGCACCGGCCTCTGGTTCGGGGACGCCGCGAATGAGGCGGACGCCGCCGCGCGCTGGGCCTCGTGGATTCCCGGGTCGGAAAAGCGCTGGGAAATCTCGTTCCGGTGCAACGAAGGCGGAGTGTTCCTGGACCATATGGAGTCGGGCTGGCGCTGGCAGCTGGGGATCGGACCGATTTCGCGCAACATGATCTCGCGCGAAGAGCCCGCATGGGCCGTCTTCGAGGCCGAGTGCTGGGGCCGTTCGTGCGCCGACGTCGATCTCGCCCTCGCGTGGAGGCTGAACCGCGACACCTGGCTCCTTTTCGCGAACGGGATTGCGGGCGGCACCGACACGTGCGACGAGCGCGCCGAGCGACTCCTCCGCCGCGCGATCACCGCTGCTCACGGCGGCGACCCGCTTCAGGACCCCGATACCACGAAGACGCCGCCCATCCAGCCTGACGCCATCAAAGCCGCGCACGCGACGCTTCTCGACCCCGCCACTTCGGACGCCGCAAAGGCCGCGGCCATCCGCCGGCTCACCTCCGGCGGCGATCAAGGCGCGACCGCAGTCGCCGCTCTCCTCGACACAAAACCCAACCCCGGATTGCGCCGCGCCGCCTACCTCACCCTCTGGCAGATCGACTCCGAGGCCGCTCTCCTCGCCCTCGCCCGCTTTGCCGGCGACACCGAAACCAAAATGGACTACCAGGGCATCCCCGACTCGGCCGCCCCCCTGCTCCTCCGCATCCGCTTCCGCAGCCTCGGCGTCGAACGCCTGGACGCCGCCGGAACGGATCCGGCGAAATGGGAAGCGCTGGTCCGCGAGGCGCTGAAGAAGTAGGAGCGCACCCGCCTTCGCCCCGGCACTCGTGTCAGGGGCTTCGGCGGGTAGGCCGGGCCGAATTCCGGTCCGCGACGAAATCACCGGCACGCGTTCGGCCCGGCCTAGACCCCTCGCCGGGCGCCCCACAGCCAGACGTGCAGGCGCGGCGACAGCCTCCACCCCTCGCGCTTGCACACCTCCGCGAGCACCAGCGAGCGACGCTTCACCGCCTCCTCGGTCACTCCCTCGGGCATGAGCCAGACGCGATCCTTCGGCAAGGTCCGGGCAAGCCGGACGGCCTCGGCCTCGTCGAATTCACCGACGACGATCTTGGCGATCGCGCGCGGCTCGGCCATCCACGCCGGGGCGCGGGCCCAGGTGTCCTCCCAGAGCGTCGTCACGGTCGGGAGTTTGGGGGACCAGTTCCAGAAGAGGTTCGGGCGCGAGAACGGGGGGGCCTCGACGCCGGAGGTTTCGACCTCGACGCGCGGCCAGGAGCCGCAGGCGGAGTCGAGCAACTCTTCGAATCCGCGCACCTGAAGCGGTTCCCCGCCGGTGATGACGAGGAGGTCGCGCGGGCCGAGGGACTCGAGTTCGTCGAGGAGCGAGGGGAGCGGCACCTCGCGTCCATGCGCCGCATCCCAAGTGTAACGTGTGTCGCACCAACGACATCCGACGTTGCACCCCTGCAGCCGCACGAAGGTCGCAGGGGCTCCCGCCGAGGGCCCCTCACCCTGAAGCGACCTGAATGTCTCGGAGACGCGCATAAATGAGTCTACGCCTGAATTCGGAGCCCGGTTTGATCGCCGAGGCGTCTCCCCGGGCAGTTTTTAAACAGGGGACGCGTTCAGGGTTTGAGGAAGGGCTTGCGGGGGCCGGCGGCGGCGCTCAGAAACTCTGGTTTGAAGAAGAAGCCGGGGTGCCGCCGCCGTGCCCCCGCAAGCCCTTCCTCAAACCCTGAACGCGTCCCCTAGAAACACCAAAACCGGCCTGCAAGGGCCGGTTCGAGTTGATCAAGAAGAACAACCTTCGGGATTGCCTGTATATCGGCTGCCACGATCCGTAAGAACTGCGGGCGTCCGGCTTGCACCGGCTCTCGACATCCAGAAGGCTTGCTCTGGTTAGTACTATCGACTATCGGCAGGGCTAAATCAAGGGAAATCTGAAAATAATCCGCAGCTCACCTCCCTTCCCCGCCGAACCACTCTTATACTTCCCCCCCTTCCGCCCCGGCAGGCGGGCCCTTCCCAACTATCCAGCGGAGAACTCCCCGTGATCCTGAAAGGCAAGAAAGCCCTCATCGTCGGCGTCGCCAACAAGCGCAGCATCGCCTGGGGCGTCGCGCAGTCGTTTGCGCGGGAAGGAGCGGAGATCTGCCTGACGTACCAGACGGAGCGGCTCGAGAAGGGCGTGAAGGAACTCGCGGATACGCTTCCCGGCACGAAGACGCTGATGTGCGACGTGATGAACGACGGGCAGGTGGCGGGGCTGGTGGAGCAGCTGAAGGCGTGGGGCGGGCTGGACATCCTGGTGCACGCGGTGGCGTTCGCGCGGACGGAGGATCTCGAGGGGGACTTCATGAAGGTCCCGCTCGAGGGGTGGCACACGGCGCTGGACGTTTCGGCGTACTCGCTCGTGTCGCTTTCGCGGGCCGTCGCGCCGCTCATGGAAGGCCGCGCGGGGAGCATCCTCACGCTGTCGTTCCTCGGCGCCACGCGCGTCGTGCAGAACTACAACGTGATGGGGGTCGCCAAGGCGGCGCTCGAGGCCAGCGTGCGGTACCTCGCGACCGACCTCGGGCCGAAGAACATCCGCGTCAACGCGGTCAGCGCGGGCCCGGTGCGCACCCTGTCGGCCGCAGGCATCTCGAACTTCTCCAAGTCGCTCGACTTCGTCCAGGAGCGCGCGCCGCTTCGCCGCAACATCGACCAGGCGCAGGTCGGCGACGCCTCGGCCTTCCTCGCCAGCGAGCTCGCCCGCGGCGTCACCGGCCACGTGCTCTTCGTGGACAGCGGCTACAACATCATGGGCATCTAGCCATGGCGCTCAAGCCCCGCAAGGACGTCGAGACGTTCGCCAACCCGAAGCCCGGCCGCGACTACGTCATCCGCTGCGAGACGCACGAGTTCACCTGCGTCTGCCCGATGACCGGCCAGCCCGACTTCGCCACGCTCACCATCGAGTACACGCCGGCGAAGACCTGCTTCGAGCTGAAATCGCTGAAGAGCTACCTCTGGGGCTTCCGCAACGAGGGCGCGTTCCACGAGGCCGTCGTGAACCGCATCCTCGACGACCTCGTGCGCGCGGTGAAGCCGAAGCGCATGCTGGTCGTCGGCCGGTTCAACATCCGCGGCGGGATACAGACGACGGTGGAAGCGCGGCACACCGAATAGCCGGTTCGGGCACAGGCGCAGAGCTCGGCCCTGCGCTGACACCTCCCACCCTTCGACTCGCCCTCCGGGCTCGCTCAGGGTAAGCCGGGCCGAGAAGGGTCAAGGCGGGGGTGGACCCGGAACCGGCCCGGCTTATCGCGCCTTCGGCGGGCTCTTCTCCCAGACCTCCCGGTTCGCCTTCCACCACGCCTTCCACTTCTCCACCGCGTCCTCCGCCGTCTCGAAGTCCGGCCGCGCCATTTCCGAGAGCGCGCTGAGCGCCGCCTGCCTGATCCGCGGCCGGTCGTTCACGCGGTCCAGCAGCCGCAGGTAGGCGTCGATGAGCTGCCCGCGCTGCGCCGGCGTCGCCCGCTCGAGGCACGTGTACGGGAACGAATCCACGCCGCACATCCCCAGCCCCGTCGTCTCCACCAGCTTGTCGAGCGCCGCGTCCGCCGCCGCCGGGTTCTTCTTCACCAGCGCCCCCATCGCCTTCATCGCCTGGTTTCCCTTCTCCGGGTGCGTCAGGTACTTCGCGATCAGGTCCACCGACCCCGCGTCGCCGCACTCCCCGATGCCGACCAGGATCCCCATGCGCACGTCCTCGTTCGTCTCCTCGCCGAACTCCTTCTCCATCTTCTCCTTCATCGCCTTCAGCCCCGACCGCCCGGCCCACGCGTACCACTCCGCGCGGTCCCACTCCGACCCGCTGTGCGCCCGCCGCAGGCACGCCTTCGCCCCCTCCTCGTCCCCCGCAAGCGACGCCAGCTTGTCGATCATCGCGTCA
>CAVPNQ010000017.1:0-29934 GCA_963706735.1 uncultured Planctomycetia bacterium | reverse complement strand
GGCCGTGGACGCGCAGGCGGACCGGCGCGGTCGGTTCGAGGCCGCGCGGGCGGTCGTCCCCCGGATCGTCGAGTCGCCGGCCGCTCCACGGGTGGACGTGCAGCACCGAGAACTCGCCGGGCGCCACGTCGCGCCCGTCCGTGAGGCACCGGCACCCGTACGCCCTCGCCGTCACCGACAGCACGCCGTCCCCGCGCAGCGCTGCGTCCAGGCTCCCGTCGTTGAACCGCTCCGCCAGCCGCCGGTTCAGCAGCGCCCCCTTCGCGTCCCCCGACTCCTCCGCTTCCAGGAACCTCTCCCAGAACATCTCCGCCCGCAGCCGCCTCGCCCCCGCATGGTCCGGCGCGTTTCCCAGCGCGCTCGACAGCGCCGCGTTCGCCGCGCTGAACGCCCCGATCGACTCCGCCTCCAGCGCCCGCGCGCGGTCCTCCGCCTCCCACACCCCGCGCTTCTCCGCCGGCGGCGCCGCCTGGTTCATCGCCTCCTTCATCTCCTTCGCCCGCGCCGCCGCTTCCTTCGCCTCCCCCTTCAGCCGCCTCAGCGACTCGAACGCCTCACGCGCTTCCCAGTACTGCTCCTCCGCCAGCTGCTCCCGCCGCTCGCGTTCGAGCGTTCCTTCGAGCCACGCCTCGACGGCATCCTCGAGCTCGGCCGCCGTGGGGAAGCGGTCCTGTTTTTTTTTCGCGAGGGCGCGCTGGGCGATCGCCGCGAGCTCGGCCGGGGCGCCCTCGGGGTGCGGCGCGGTTTCCTCGATGACCTTCAGCAGCGTCTCGATCTGAGTCTTTCCCACGAACGGCGGATGGCCCGCGAGGATCTCGTAGAGGACCGCGCCGAGCGAGTAGACGTCGGAGCGCTCGTCGATTTCCTCGATCTTTCCCCGCGCCTGCTCCGGCGGCATGTACGACGGCGTGCCGATCACGTCCCCCGCGACCGTCAGCGTGGACCCGCTCTGCCGCACGTTGTCCGAGCCCGAGCCGCTCTTCGCCGCCTCCGCCGGTTCGGCCGCGCCGCGCTCCTTCGCCAGCCCCCAGTCCACCACGAGCGTCTCGCCGAAGTCGCCGAGCATGATGTTCGCCGGCTTCAGGTCGCGATGGATCACGCCGCGCGAATGCGCGTACGCCACCGCCCGGCACACGTCGCGGAACGCCTCCACGAGCCGCCGCAGCCGCCACTTCCCCCCGCGGATCACCTCCTGCATGTTCCGCCCCACGATGCGCTTCATGCAGAAATACACCTCGCGCGTCGCGGCCAGCTCGCCCATCTCGTGCACGGGGACGATGTTGGGATGCTCGAGGCGTCCCGTGATGCGCGCTTCGGCCCGGAACCTTTCCATCGCATGCGACGGCGCGCCGGGATGCGCGAGCTTGAGCGCGACCGTGCGCGCCAGGTCGCGGTCCGCCGCTTCCACCACGCGCCCCAGCCCGCCCGATCCGATTTCGCGGCCGAGTGTGAAGCGGTCCCGGGGATCGGCGGGGGCGGGCGCGGCCGGGGCGTCGCCGGGGCGGCTGCCGCCGGGAACAAGGCGGGTTTTCCCGAGGTCCGAGCCCGGCTCAGGCGTGATGAGCGTGGCCGAGGAACCGGTGCATTCGGAGCGGAGGGAGTCAGCGGCGGTGGGGGAGAGCAGCCCGCGATCCACGAGCAGCGCGCCGAGGTCGTGCGGCGGATCGCCCAGCCAGAGCGGCGCGAGTTCGCGGAGGTCGCGCGTCTTCACGAGGCCGCGCGCGACGGCCGCGCGCGCGAGGGAGAGGTTGGCGTCCCACATGCGGGGAAGGGTAGCAGGGGAGAGAGGAGGAGAAACGGTTTCCTCTCGTTGCGGGATTTCTGTTCCCGTACCCGTGCCCGTGCGCGTGCCCGTGCCCGGTCGTTCGCACGACGCGCGCGCGACGGAGAACGGCCGGGCACGGGCACGGGCACGCGCACGGGTACGGGCAACGGCCTCTTCTCCCATTCGACGCCGTTATGGCGAGTCGCTACCCTGTGCCCCTCCATGGCCGCCCCCCTCTCCGCCTACCGCTGGTTCGCAGGGCTCGTCCGTCCCTACTACGGCCGCCTCGGGGTTGCCACCATCTCTCTCTGCATCTCCAGCGGCCTCACGGTGCTATGGCCGGCCATGGGCGGGCGCGCGTTCGACAGCGCCTTCCTCCTCAAGTCGGCTTCTGCCACGAACTGGATCGCCGTGGTCGGCATCGGCCTGCTGGCCCTGGTCTGCACGCTCGACTTTCTCGAAACCTGGCTCCTGCAGTCTGCCAGCGCTGGAATGCTCCGCGACATCCGGGGGCGTCTGCAGACCCATCTTCTCACCCTCACGCCGTCGTTTTACGACACCCGTCGGACCGGCGAACTCCTGTCGCGCCTCACGGGAGACGCCTCCATCCTCGGCGGAGTCCTCACCCGCGATCTCGTGAGCGGCCTCCAGCGGTCGCTCGTCCTGATCGGGGCGCTCGTCATCCTCCTCTCCGTCCACTTCCGGTTGACTCTCATCATGCTCGCCACCGTGCCGCCGGTCGTCGCAGCCGCGGTGCTCTTCGCGCGGCGGATCGAGAAAATCTCGGAGAAGGAACAGGACATCCTGGCGGAGACGAACGTGGCGGCGGAGGAAGCGCTGTCCGGCATCCGGACGGTTCAGGCCTTCGCGAGGGAGCCGTTCGAGCGCGCGCGGTACGCCGAGAGGCTCGAGCGTTTGTTCGGAATCGAGATCCGGAGCGCCCTCGCGTGGGGCGCTTTTCACTCGGGAGTGCGGTTCTTCGGCGGGTGCTCGCTCGGCGCCGTCTTCTGGTACGCGCTGTACCTGGCGACCCAGAACCTGATCACGCACGGGCAGCTCTTCTCGTTCATGATGTACACGTTCATGGTCGCGACGTCGGTCGGGTCGCTGACGTCGCTCTACGGGCGGCTTGCGGCCGCGGGCGGGGCGACGAAGCGGATCCGGGAGATCCTCGACACGCGGCCGGCGGTGGAGGACGCGGCGGACGCGAAGCCGTTGCCGCGGCCGAAAGGCGAGGTGGGCTTCGAGGCGGCCGCTTTCCAGTACGGGACGACGGACCGGCCGGCGGTGGACGCCGTCACGCTCTCGGCGCCCGCCGGCTCGATGCTCGCGCTGGTCGGCCCTTCGGGCGCGGGCAAGTCCACGCTCGTGTCCCTCCTGCTGCGCTTCCATGACCCCCGCTCCGGCCGCGTGACCGTGGACGGCCAGGACATCCGCGGGGTGCGCCTCGCGGACCTGCGGGGTGCGATCGGGTTCGTGCCGCAGGAAGTGTTCCTGTTCGGGGGCACGGTGGCGGAGAACATCCGGTACGGCCGGCCGGAGGCGACCGAGGCGGAAATGAAGGCGGCGGCGGAAGCGGCGCACGTGGCGGAGTTCGTGGGGAAGCTGCCGAAGGGGTACGAGACGGTGGTGGGGGAGCGCGGGGTGCGGCTGTCGGCGGGGGAGCGGCAGCGCATCGCGATCGCGCGGGTGTTCCTGAAGGACCCGGCGATCGTGGTGCTGGACGAGGCGACCAGCGCGCTCGACGCGGAGTCGGAGTCGCTCGTGCAGAAGGCGTTCGAGCGGCTGTTCCAGGGCCGGACGTCGATCGTGATCGCGCACCGGCTTTCCACGGTGAGGCGCGCGACGTCGGTCGCGGTGATGGAAGCGGGGCGGGTCGCGGAGTTTGGGACGCACGAGGAGCTTCTCGCGAAGGGGGGCCTGTACCGCCGGCTGTGCGACCTGCAGATGCTCTCGTAGACTGGTCGCGTGAGCTGGGACGACGACGAAGAGCCTGACGACGAGGAAGGCTGCGACAGCGGTACCACCGCGCCCTGCCCGCACTGCCGCGCGGAGATTTACGACGACGCCGAGCGCTGCCCGAAGTGCGGGATGTACCTCTCCGTCGAGGACACGCCGCGCGAGCGGTGGCCGGCCTGGATGCGGGTCGCCATCGTCCTGGCGCTCATCGTGTGCGCCATGCTGGCAGGCGTGTTCTCCCTGCCGTGGCTCTTCAGGTAAAAAAAAACGCCCCTGAAGGGGGCGCCACGACACGGGAAGGAGGTGCGGAACGGCACTTTCACGGTCTCCTTCGACGTCCTGTCCGTGCGGGAAATTCGCGGTCCCGTCTCCGTCACTTTCCACGTCATCCCGTACGTCCGCACCAGCCCGCCCGCCGGGCGCGCGTCGCCGGCCGAGGCACATCACCATCACCAGCCCCGGTCCAGTCAGCGCGAAGGACGCGCACCCCGACACCGTCGCCGCGGGAGAGCAGTCGCGCTCTCCGAGTCTTCCGCGGGTCCTTCACTGCCTGCCCTTCACCGCACGTCCCGACTGTCCGGGGGGTCGCTCATTGGCCTGGCGGGAATTCCTTCGCAGGTCCACCCGCATCGGCTCGCTTTGGGGGGCTTTTTCGCCCGCTTGAGTGTCGCCTTCCGGACGATCTACAGGCCTGCAACGTGTGTGCCGCGCCGGGGAAGCGGGAAACCGGGATGCGGGGCTTAAAGCGCGGAATTGCTGGCTGATTTTCCGCGGACGGGCGGGGATAAATAGCCAGTTGGTGGGCGAGCGGGCAGGCGGGCGGGGAAAGAAAAAGGGCCCGCGGTTTCGCGCGAGCCCTTTTAAGTCCACCGTCCGCCAGTCGTTCTTCTACCTGGAGCCACCGTAGTGCGGGGCGCCGCCACGATCGAAACCGCCGGCGCTGCTTCCACTCGGCCCGACCGGCCCGAACGAGCTGCCCGTCGAACTTCCGCCGTAACCCGAGCCGCCGTAGTAGGAGCCGCCGTAATAGCCCCCACCGTAGTAGCCGCCGCCGTAGTGGCTCGTGCCGAAGCCGAACGAGTACTTGCCGTGCTTGTAGTAGATTCCGGCTGAAGAGCCGTGGTAGTGCGGGTAGTAGTAGCCGGGGGAGCTGTAGTAGCCGTACGGGTAGTAGCCGACGGTGCCGACCCAGAGGCCATTTCCGTAATAGCCGCCGTAGTAGCCGCCCGAGTAACCGCTGTAGTCGCGGCGCGAATCAAAGCCCCGGTCGCGGTCGCGCAGCCGGCGCTGGACCCTCTCCTGCGACTCGTAGAACGACCGCAGGCGGTCGCCTTCGGTCTCTTCCTTCTCGCTGAGCGCCTTCCGCTCCGCCGCGGCCAGCTCTCGCTCCAGGCGCCGCTTCTCCTTGTCGGCCGCCATCGCCGCCGCCGCTTCCTTCGTCACCCACTTGCCGTCGACCTTCACCATCCCGCGGGCGACCAGGAGTTCCTCGCCGCGCAGCCACTTGCCGCCGACTTTTTCGTAGGCGAGCCGCTTTCGCGCTTCTTCGTGGTCCGGGTCGGCGGCGATTACGGCCTCGAGCTCGACGCGCTCATAGTGCGTCAGCCCTTTTTTTCCGCACCAGTCCGCGAGCGCGAGGTGGCCCTTGGCATCCTTGTCCTTCACCTTGGCCGCGGCGATCTCGTACTCCTCCATCGCCGTCGCCTTGTGGACGATCTTCTGCACCTGGTCGCGGTCCACCTTGATGATGCCGCTGGGCATCTTCACGATGAGCTTATCGCCATCGACCGTGGTCGTGACGCCTTCGAGCTTGCCGCCGTTCTTGAGCCAGACGGTGTCGGCAACCGCGAATGATCCTGCTGCGGCAACCAGCGCCGCGGAGAGAAGGATACGCATGGATGAATGACCTCCTCGGGCCCCCTTGGACAGAAGCGTAGATCGCCGGGGGGGGAGGATCAAGGACGAAAAGTGCCAGGAAAGAAAAAACGAAAAAGGAAAAACAAAAAAGGAAAACGGCGAAAGGCAGGGCAGAATCGCAGGCAGGTGAGGAATCGCCAGCCTGCCGCGCCCTCTTTTCGTTTTTTGTTTTTCGTTTTTCGTTTTTAGTTTCCTTTTGCCGTTGCCGTTGCCCCCCGAGCGCTACCACCCGGAGACTTCAGAATGCCGACCCCGATGCCAAGAAAGCTGGTCACGCTGCAGCGCCACATCCTCGAACAGCAGGCGCGCTTCCCGTTCGCCACCGGCGATTTCACCGCAATGCTCATGGACCTCATGGTGGCGGTGAAGATCATCTCGCGCGAGGTCAACAAGGCGGGGCTCGCGGAGATCCTCGGCAACGCGGGGCACGAGAACGTGCAGGGCGAGCAGGTGATGAAGCTCGATGAGTTCGCGCAGGACCGCATCTACAAGGCGATGGACCACGGCGGGCACCTCTGCTGCATGGCGAGCGAGGAAGAAGCGGACCTGATCCCGATCCCGCCGGAGTTCCCGACGGGGAGGTACGTGCTGATGTTCGACCCGCTGGACGGCAGTTCCAACATCGACGCCAACGTCTCGATCGGGACGATCTTCGCGATCCACCGCCGCAAGACCGCGCAGGGCCCCGGCACGCTCGAGGACGCCCTCCAGGTCGGCAACAACCTCGTCTGCGCCGGTTACGTGCTCTACGGCCCCTCCACCGTCCTCATCTATTCCACCGCGAGCGGCGTGGCCGGCTTCACCCTCGACCCCTCCATCGGCGAATTCTGCCTCTCCCACGAGGACATCCGCTTCCCCGACCGCTCCAAGTACTACAGCGCGAACGAAGGGAACCGGGCGTACTGGGGTGAAGCGGACCGGAAGTTCATCGACCACCTGAAGACGCCGGACAAGGATTCCGGGCGGCCGTATTCGGCGCGGTACATCGGGACGCTGGTGAGCGACTTCCACCGGAACCTGCTGGCGGGGGGCGTGTTCCTGTACCCGTCGGACCGGAAGGACCCGAAGAAGCCGCAGGGGAAGCTGCGGATGCTGTACGAGGCGGCGCCGCTGGCGTACATCGCGGAGCAGGCGGGCGGGGCGGCGACGGATGGGAAACACCGGATCCTGGATATACAGCCGAAGGGGCTGCATGACCGGACGCCGCTTTGCATCGGGCCGAAGGCGGATGTTGCTTTGTATGAAAAGTTCGTGCGCGAGTGTGGGGGAGAATGACGGGGGGGGGAAACGGCCAGGAAACGAAAAACGAAAAAGTAAAAAGGAAAAACGAAAAGTGAAAGGCCGGGAAAGCGGGGCATGAGGTGCATCGGCGCACTCCGGGCCGGCCCCTTTTCGTTTTTCGTTTTTTGTTTTTAGTTTTTCGTTTTGTTGTTGTCGTTGTCCTCCGCATGCGAATAGTAGCCCACCGCGGCGTCCCCCACCTCGCCCCCGAAAACACGATCGCCTCGTTCGCGAAGGCCCTCGAACTCGGCGCGACCGCGATCGAGCTCGACGTCCACCTCACCTCCGACGGCCGCCTCGCCGTCCTCCACGACGAATCCGTGGACCGCACCACGAATGGCGCCGGCCGCGTCCTCGACCTCACCCTCGAGGACATCCAGCGCCTCAAGATCGACGGCGGCCTCCGCATCCCCTCGCTCGACGAAGTCCTCGACTGGGCCGCCCCCTCCAACGTCTTCATCCACGTCGAAATAAAAGCCTCCATCGCGCTCCGCCCCGCCGTCGAGCTCCTCATGAAGAAGAACTTCGTCGGCCGCGCCCGCATCTCCTCCTTCTGGCACCGTGCCGTCCAGCAGGTCAAATCCATCTGCCGCGAACTCGAGACCGGCGTCCTCTACTCCGCTTCCCCCGTCCAGAACACCCAGCTCGCCATCGACGCCGGCGCAGACGCCCTTCACCCCCACCACTCCTACGTCACAGAGGAACTCGTCCGCGACGCCCGCGCCCGCGGCCTCAAGATCACGACGTGGACGGTGGACAACGCCTCCGAGTTCGAACGCCTCGCCGCCCTCGGCGTGGACGAGGTCGTCACCAATGTCCCCGACACCGCCCTCAAGGTCCTCGACTACCTCTCGAAGCGCCCTTCACCGGGCATGCGCGACAAGACGGACGAGGAGAAGCGGATGGACGCGGAGAGGGCATCGATCCAGGCGCTGATGAAGAACCGGCCGGAAGAGCCGCGGCAGCCGGGGAAAAAGCCGGCGTGGTAGATTGCGCTGATGAGATGGTTGAGCGCTGCGCTGCTGGTCCTCGCGGGATGCGGCTCTCCCGTGCCTCCTGACCTGTCGAAGACCGAGCAGGAGATCCGGGACAAGTTCCCGGGCGTGAAGCAGCTCGCGACGGCGGATCTCGCCGCGTGGCTGGCGGATTCGAAGCGCGCGCAGCCGGTGTTGCTGGATGTGCGCGCCCCCGAGGAATGGAAGGTCAGCCACCTCGCGGGGGCGAAGAACACGCCGCCGGGGACGAAGCCGGAGGAAGCGCTCGCCGGCGTGGCGAAGGATGCTCCCGTGGTCGTGTACTGCTCGGTCGGCTATCGGTCGAGCCAGCTCGCGGAGAAGCTGCAGAAGGCGGGGTGGACGAACGTCGCGAACCTCGAGGGATCGATTTTCCAGTGGGCGAATGAAGGGCGACCGGTCGTGGATGACAAGGGCGCCGCGAAGAAGGTGCACCCGTATGACGCGAAGTGGGGCGAGTTGCTGAAGCCGGAGCTGCGCGAGAATCTTCGGTGAGGTTAGGTATCAACTGTTGGCTGTTGGCTGTGGGCTGTGGGCTGTGGGCTGTTGGCTGGGGGATACGCTCGGGCCGACTCGCAGGAAGGCGATGAAATGCGCTACATATTTCAATAAGAGTCCTTGACTGCGATATGATATAGCGTACAATAGTGATAGATCCAATAGGGAGCGAGTCATGAATCACCTGGAGACTGGGGCTGACTTTGCCGGCTACCGAAGGCTCTTCGCCTGGCTGAAGGGATTTGAGGTCATCGATGCGATTTATGACCTCGTGAAGGGCCTGCCGGCAGACGAGCGTTTCGAACTCAGCTCACAAATGCGTCGTGCCGCGGTTTCGATACCGAGCAATGTTGCAGAAGGGTACTACCGCAGCGCCCGCGCGAATGTGAATCACCTCGGGATCGCCCTTGGCAGTACTGCTGAGCTCGATACTCAACTGCGCGTCTGCACCCGGCGCCTCTTCGTTTCAGAACAGGCGGCCGCCCCTGCGTTTAAATTGCTCTTCGATCAGCGGAGACTTCTCTTCGGCCTGAAATCAAGCGTCGAGCGAAGGCACCATCTTTCCGCCGACGATTAGGAGATCCAGAGAGCCCCCAGCCCCCAGCCCCCAGCCCCCAGCCAACAGCCAACAGCCAACAGCCAACAGCAAACAGCAAACAGCCAACAGCAAACAGCCAACAGCAAACAGCCAACAGCAAACAGCCAACAGCAAACAGCCAACAGCAAACAGCCAACAGCAAACAGCCCCCAGCCCCCAGCCCACAGCCCACAGCCCACAGCCAACAGCCCACAGCCAACAGCCAACAGCCAACAGCCAACTAGTCACTTCGCCTTTCCGACGATGACGACATAGTTGCTCGCCGTCCCGACCCCGACTCCCGCCACCGTCCACTGCGGATCGAGTACGTTCGCGTGGCTCACCTGCGACTTGCGCAGGTCGTCGAGCGCCTGAGCGGGGCCAGCGCCCTTCGCCGTGAGCGGCATCGACTCGCCTTCGAATTTCGGCAGGTTCTCGGCGGCCTTGCCACCCTTGGCCTGGCCCGCGGCGATCTTCAGGAGGACCTCATCGACGGCAAGCGGCGCGCGGCCATGCATGACGCGCTCGTCGTTGATGGACTGGAGCACCGCCTTGGGGCCGGAGCCGAGCGCGGACAGGTCGGGCGCGGCGACCGCGATGGCCGCTCGCTCCTCCGGGGTGAGCGCTACCGTCTCGAGCGTCACCGAGTCCATCCCCGCGTTCGCTGCTGCCTCCGGGTAGCGCTTGCGCCAGTCGGGATCGGCCGCGTCGAGGTCCGCGGCGGCGTCCTTGAGGCCGACCGGGACCGGCGGCGTCTTGCGCGCGGCCCACGCGGCCGCCAGCTTCTTCGCGGGCGCCTCGGCGGCTTTCGGGTCGGAGGCCGAGATCGCGCCGAGCGCGGTGGAGCGGAGCGCGTTGAGGTCCTTCTTCTTCGCGAGAAGCGCCTGCACCTCCTTGCGGTCGAGCCACGCGCGGACTTTCGCGAGCGCGGCGTCACGCCGGCCCTCCGCGGCCGCCTTGCGGCGCCACGTCGCGGCGCGCTGCACCCATCCCGGCCACGTCGGGTCCGGCAGGTCGCCGGGCCGGAGCGCGGCGATCTTCGGCGCCCACGCGGCCTCTTCCTTCGTCACCCAGAGGTGGAGATCCTTCGAGTATGTCCGGTCGCCGGGCGCGAAGTACTTCGCTAGCAGCGCCTTGGGGTCCTGGGCCTGCGCGAGGAAGTCGCTTCCCTCGTGGATCATGCCGTGGGCGAGGGCGTAGTCGGCTTTCGCGGCCGCGTCGCCCTTGAGGAGCTTGAGCAGCTCGGAGGGCTTGATTTCCTCCCAGTTGTCCCAGGTGACGTCCACCTCGATGCCGTCCCAGGTGCGGGCCTTGCCCGGGGTGAAGTCCGGCTTCGGGTCGGCGGTGTCCGCGCCGCCGCTGAAGGCGTCGGGGTCCCAGCGCGCGCCGTTCACGCGGCCTTTCGGGTAGCGGTCGGAGCCGCCGAGGTCGAGGAACAGCCCCCAGTGGCGCTTCTCCGCCGGCGTGACCTTCCCGTCCTGGTTGTAGTCCTCGTTCTCGTAGAAGACGCCGAACCCGATGCGGTCGTCCTTGGGCTGGTAGAGGTCGTCGCCGCTTCCGTCCTGGAAAATCGAGATGCCCAGGCCGATGGAAGTGCCGAGGCCGGACGACGGCCCGATGTACTGATCGTTGCCGCGGGCGTCGAGGAAGAACCCGATGCCGTAATCGACGGACATCGCGGGGCCGTTCCAGCCGCCGACCTTGTAGACGTCGTTGCCGCGCGCATCCATCTGGATGCCGAAGCCCCCGTGCGCGCCGCTTCCCATCACGTACACCCAGGCCTGGTACGAATCCTCGCCCGCGAGGTCCATGCAGGCGCCGAGGCCCATGAAGTAGCCGACGCCCTGGGCCCAGCAGCCGGCCTCGTAGCGGTCGTCGCCGGCGACGTCGAGGAGGAGGGCGACGCCGCCGGCGCGGAAGGGCTGGCCGTTGTGGCCGAAGGCGGCGCCCTGGGCCATGTTGGCGTTGTGTTTTTCGTCCTGGGGGGCGGGGACAGTGACCTTGTCGCCGAAGGCGGCGTCGCGGGCGCGGTAGACGTCGTCGCCCGCGCGGTCGAGGAGGAGGCCGAAGCCGGAAGGGCCGCCGTAGGCCTGGCCGCTGACGGTGAGGGTGTAGAGGTCGTTGCCGGCGTCGTCCACGAGGAGGCCGATGCCGTCCTGGGCGGCGCCCTGTGCGTATCCCTCGGCGGCGTACTTGTCGTTGCCGGCGGCGTCCCAGAGGACGCCGGTGCCGCCGAGCGCGGCGCCCTGGGCGAGGTACTTGGGCGTGCGGTAAGTGTCGTTGCCGGCGAAGTCCACGAGGAAGGCGATCCCGCCGTTCTGCGCGCCGCCCTGCGCGACGTCTTCTTCGCCGGCCTCGTAGGTGTCATTGCCCGCGACGTCGATCAGCACGCGCACCACGCCGGCGCCGTTCGCGCCGCCCCACGCCCCGCGGTACGTGTCGTCCCCGCCGAAGCGGATCGTGAGCTTTGCCGAAGCGTCGTCCGGCGTCGCCTTGCTCGTCACCACGACGCCGGCCTTCGCGTACTCCACCTCGCCCTTGAAGGCTTCCATCGCCGCGCGCCCTTCCACGATCGCCCGCCAGATCACCGACGGCTCCTTGCCCTCCATTGCGGCGAGAATGGTCCCGACGGGTTTCCTCAGCTCCTCCGGCAGCTCGTCCATCTCCACCGGCGTCGGCAGCTCCGCCGGCGGCCGCGGCCGGTCCAGCGCCTCCGCCATCGCTTCCCAGATCTCGTCCATCAGCACACGCTTCGAGATCTTCTGCATCTCCGCCGGGAATTCCAGCGGCGACTGCTGCACCCGCCGCCACGCCGCCAGCTGACCTTCCTTCGACGTCGTGTTCGAGTGCGAACACACGTAGTTCGGCGGCATGGAGTCGAGGTGCTCGAAGTCGAAGCCCACGTCCGCGGGCTTCAGGCCCTTTTTGGCGAGAAGTGTGTTCAGGGCCGCGCGGTCCACGGCCATGTCCTGCGCGAGCGCGGGAAGCGCGAGGAGGGCGACGGCGAGGAGGGATCGCATCCCCGGACTTTGCATCGCCCGGCGCGACGAGGCAAGGGAAGCGAGGCCGGGGCGCGGCGGGTAGAGTGAGCGGACGCATGCAACCCCTCCTTGCCCTCAGCAGCGCCGACCTCATTTCCATGCGCGAGTTCCACATCGCGCTCGTGCTGCTCGCGGCGATCGAACTCCTCCTCCTGGTCGCCGCTTCAGGCCACGCGGTCATGTGGCGCCGCGAACCGCGTGCGGCGGCGCTGTGGATCGCGATTTCCATCCTGGCGCCGCTGGTCGGGCCGCTGATGTATTTCGTGCTCGGGGTCAACCGCAGCCGGCGGCGCGCGCGCCGCAAGATCCGCGGCCGCCTCGGGTCGGCGGATTCCAACGCCGCGTGCCATCCCGATACGCGCACGGCCGCCGTCGGCGATCTCAATCCGCTCGCGGCCCTCACGGACCGCGTCGCTCCCGAGCCGCTCGTGGAAGGCAACCTGATCGAGCCGCTGTGGAACGGGGAAGAGGCATTCCCGGCGATGCTGGGGGCGATCGGGGAGGCGAAGCGGTCCATCGCGCTCTGCTCGTACATCTTCGACGGCGACGAAACGGGCGTGCAGTTCGCCGACGCCCTCGCCGCCGCGGCCTCGCGCGGTGTCCAGGTGAAGCTGCTCGTGGACGCCGTGGGCGCCGGCGGCATCTTCTCGCGCCTCGGCCGCATCCTGCGCCGCCGCCGGCTCAAGGTCGCTTCGTTCGACCCGATCGGGTTCGCTCCTTCCCGACTCCTGAATTTCAACCTGCGCAACCACCGCAAGATCCTGGTCACCGACGGGCGCGTCGCTTTCAGCGGCGGGATCAACATTTCCTCGCAGCACCTCATGGCGGAGCCCGCCCGCCGCGGCCGCTGCCGCGACGTCCATTTCCGCATGAAAGGTCCCGTCGTGGCGCAGGCGATGCGCGCGTTCAGCGACGACTGGCACTTCGCGGCCGGCGAATCCCTCACCGGCGCCGACTGGTTTCCCGCCCCGGTGCGCGAAGGACCGACGGTCGCGCGCGGGATTCCCTCGGGGCCCGACCAGGACCTCGAGCGCATCTACTGGGCCCTCACCGGCGCCGTCTCCACCGCGCGCCACTCCATCCGCATCGTCACGCCGTACTTCATCCCCGAGCAGGGCCTTCGCCACGCCCTCATCGCCGCCGCCCTCCGCGGCGTGGATGTCCGCCTGATCCTCCCCGAGGAATCCGACCACCGCGTCATCGCCTGGGCCACCCGCGCCTACCTCTGGGAATTCCTCCAGGCCGGCGTCCACGTCACCTACACGCCTCCCCCTTTCGATCACTCCAAGATCGTCCTGATCGACGGCCGGTGGACGCTTCTGGGAAGCGCCAACATCGACCCGAGGAGCCTGCGGCTGAATTTTGAATACAACGTGGAGGCGTACGACGTCGCGCTCTGCGGGACGCTGGCGGCGCACTTTGATGCGCTGGCGCTGAAGGGGAAGAGGGTGACGCTGGCGCAAGTGGACGGCCGATCGACGCGGGTGCGGTTCCTGGATGGTGTGGCGAAGTTGTTTTCGCCATACCTGTGAGGGAGGGCGGGGGGTGCATGGCCGGAATTGCGGTGGCATTTGCCCTTTGTCGTTTGCTTGAGAGTTCTCCGTTTTGCCTTTGCCTTTTCCCCTCCCGGCCCCCCTGCAATACCGGCCAAGCGCCCGCGAGCGGGCGAGCATTTGCATTCCGTTGCCGGCGTCGTACGATATCCCCCCATGAACAAACACTCCTCGACGGTCTGGGCCAACGGCAAACTCATCCCCTGGGAAGACGCCAAAGTCCACATCATGTGCCACGTTCTCCACTACGGCACCGGCGTCTTCGAGGGCATCCGCGCCTACGCCACTTCGCGCGGCCCCGCCATCTTCCGCCTCAAGGAACACACCGACCGTCTCTTCAATTCCGCCAAGGTCTACGAGATCGCCATCCCCTTCACCCGCAAGCAGATCTCCGACGCCTGCATCGAAACACTCGCCGCTTCAGGCCTGCCGTCGGCCTACCTCCGCCCGGTCGCATTCTGGGGCTACGGGAGGTTCGGGCTGCATGCGACCGGCCTGCCGACCGAGGTGTACATCGCGAGCTGGGAGTGGGAGCAGTACCTGGGATCGGGGGGGCTTGAGAAGGGCATCCGGGCCGTGTTCAGCGCGTGGCGGAAGTTCGCGCCGGACGCGCTGCCGGCGGCGGCGAAGGCGTGCGGGCAGTACCTGTCGAGCATCCTGTCGGGGAACGACGCGCGGCGGCGGGGGTATGACGAAGCGATCCTGCTGGACCACCGCGGGTGCGTCGCGGAGGGGTGCGGCGAGAACGTGTTCTTTGTGAAGGACGGGGAGCTGTTCACGAACGATCTCAGCAGCTCGATCCTCCCCGGGATCACGCGCGACTCGATCATCCGCCTGGCGAAGGACCTGGGCATTGCAGTCACGATCAAGGACATCGCGCCGTCGGAGCTGTTCCACGCGGACGAGGTCTTCTTCACGGGCACGGCCGCCGAGGTCACGCCGGTGCGCGAAATCAACGACCGCGTGATCGGCGAAGGAAAGCGCGGGCCCGTGACGGAGCGCCTGCAGTCGGAGTTCTTCCGGATCGTGAAGGGAGAGAACCCGAAGTACCACAAGTGGCTCTCCTGGCTGCCCGCGGTCGAGAAGAAAACCGCCGGCAAGAAGGCGATCGCCGCGAAGTAGCGCTTCATGGAAACCGCGCGGCCGGGTGAGCTTCTCCTCGACGTCCCGCTCGTGCGGCAGGGGCCGAACTGCGGCTGCGGGCTGGCGTGCGTGACGATGGCGCTGAAGGCGTCGCGGATCGAGGCGGAACTGGAGCAGCTGGAGCGGCACCCGCTGATCCTGCCGCGGATGCTGCAGAGCTGGGGGATCGGCCCCGGGCGGCTCGGGCGCGTGGCGCTGGCGTGCGGCGCGCGCGCGACGCTCGTGGACGGGAGCCGGCGCGACGTGGGCGAGATGTTCCTCAAGTCCGGCGGCCGCTGGGTGGAGCGCGAGCCGCGGAAGGCGGATATCGAGAAGTGCCTCGCGGCGGGGCGCGCGCCGGTCGTGTGCATTCCCGACAAGGACCTGGCGTTCGGCGACCGTCGCCCGGGATCGCACTGGGTCGTCGTGATCGGCCACGAGAGCGGCAACTTCCGGATCCACGACCCCGCGCCGTGGCGCCAGGCCAAACGCTGCTCGGCCGGGTACTGGGACCGCTGGGCGTGCAGCCTGCTGCTGATCGAGCCGGCGGACGTCGTTCCCGTTTTCGAGGAGGGCCAATGAAGCGCGACCCGGCGATCCGCACGATCCTGCTGCCGAAGGACACGAACGGCCACGGGACGATTTTCGGCGGCGTGATCCTCTCGTACATCGACCTCGCGGGCGCCGTGGCGGCGCGGACGCTGGGGCCGCACAAGTTCGTGACGGTGGGGATGGACAAGATCGCGTTCGCGGAGCCCGTGTACGTCGGCGACGTCGTCAGTTTCTACGCCGAGGTCCACAAAGTGGGAAACACGTCGGTGACGGTTCAGGTCCGCGTGGAGGCGCAGCGCTTCGCGGACCCGAGCGTCACCGTGAAAGTGACCGAGGCGCTCGTGACGTACGTCTCGGTGGACACCGGCGGGCGGCCGATTCCCGTGAAGGGCGGGCTGCCGAAGACGGTTGCGTTTGCGAAGAAGAAGTGACTCGGCGCCTGGAACGGATTTGGCCACAGAGGTCACAGGGTTCGCAGAGAACGGCATTTGAGACAGCGGCTGATCCGAAGGCCTCTATGAACTCTGTGCCCTCCGTGGCCATGGCTCTCCTACGAGCACACGGGCGACGATCGCCGTAACCCCGGTGGGACACGCAACGAGATTCGAACCGGATCGCGCCGATTCCCTCCCTATAATGCCCCGCATGGCTGAACTCTCCGCTCGCGGTCACGTCGTCCGACTGGGTTACTCCATGAACGTCCACCCGTGCGAGACCGTGGACGAACTCGAGAAGGCGCTTCAGGACGGCCCCGCGGAGATCCGCAAGCGGGTCTTCCCGGGCGTGCCGACGGGCGTCGGGCTGCGGCTCTCGGCGCAGGCCTGCGACCAGCTCATGGGCGACCCGGCGCGGCTGGCGAAACTCAAGGCGCTTCTCGAATCCCTCGACCTGTTCGCATTCACGGCGAACGCGTTCCCGGCGGGGAGCTTCAATGCGGGGCGGGTGAAGGAAGCGGTGTACCGGCCGTCGTGGGCGGACCCGGCGCGGGCGGCGTACACGCTGGCGGCGGCGCACGTGATGGCGGCGCTGGGGGGCGGGCAGACGGTGACGCTCTCGACGGTGGCGGGCGGGTACCGGCCGGACGGCGACGACAAGAAATCGCGCGACGACATGGCGCGGAACATGGCGCAGGTCGCGGCGGGGCTGCACACGCTGAAGAACGAGACCGGCGTGAGCGTGCGCGTGTGCCTCGAGCCCGAGCCGCTCACGACGTGCGAGACGGCCGCGGACGCGATCGACTTCTTCCGCAAGCACGTCTATCCCGGCGGCGAGCGCGCGCTTTACGGTACGGACAAGTACAACCGCGAGCAGGCGACGGACATCCTGCACGAGCATCTCGGGATCTGCTTCGACGCCTGCCACCACGCGGTGATGTGGGAGGACCCGGCCGACATCGTGGACCGCATCGACCGCAGCGGCATCGTCATCGGCAAGATGCAGGTGACGTGCGCGCTGGAAGGGGCCCCCCGCGAACTGGCGCGGTTCGACGAGCCGCGCTATTTCCACCAGGTCTGCGCGGTCGGCGGAAAACGGGCGGCGGATCTCAAGGAAGCGGCGGGGTGGACGGAGAGCGCGGCGCGGGCGCATTTCCATGTGCCGATTTTCCTGGAGGAGATCGGCGGGCTGAAGACGACGCAGGGGTTCCTGCGGACGGCGATCGAGGAAGTACTGAAGCGCGGGATGTGTTCGGACTTCGAGATCGAGACGTACACGTGGGATGTGATCCCCGCGGCGGAGCGGGAGAAGCTCTGCGGGAAGACGCTGGTGGAGAGCCTGGCGCGGGAGTACGGGTGGTTGCTGGGGGTGCTGGGGGTGAAGGGTGTGTAAGGCACGTCGATGGAGTCCTATCCGTTTCCATCCGTTTTCATCCGTGACCCCGCCGTTTTTCTAAAGTCGAAAAGTGTCCGGATCGGAAGAGGATGAAAAATCGATAGGAACGGCAGGGTCGCGGATGAAAACGGGCGAAAACGGATAGGGCCGGTTCCAAATCGGGATGCAACGTCGCTTACGAGTTCCCGCGAAGTCGTGGAGCCCGGGTTTACACGCTGTCAACTCTGTTGGCGTTTTTCCTTGCAGGCTCCGGTGGCTAAGTCCTGTCCCATAAACAAGTTGTGACTTCGCTGTTCCCGGCTCGCTTCTTGCATTCAGGTCGCCCATGAAAATCACCCTGCCTGCCCTGTTCCTCGCCCTCGCCGCTTCCATCGCGGCCGCCGACACCATTACCACGACCGATGGCCGCCGCCTCGAAGGCAAGGTCAAGGACCTCGGGGATGAGATCCTCCTCGAAGGGAAATTCGGCTCGACGCGCTTCAAGAAGAACCAGGTCGACAAAATCGAATACGGGAAGACCTCGCTCGAGCTGTACGGCGAGAAGTCCGCGGCGCTGAAGGACACCGACGCGGCCGGGCACTGGGCGCTCGCGCTCTGGTGCAAGGACAACAGCCTCGGGGCGGAGTACCGCGCGGAGGCCGCGAAGGCGATCGCCGCAGACCCGAAGCACGAAGAAGCTCGCCTCGCGCTCGGCCACAAGCTGGTGGCCGGCGAGTGGAAGTCGCCGGATGACCTGCACCTCGAGAACGGCGAGGTGAAGCGCAACGGCGAGTGGATGACCCAGAACGAGGCGGACCGGCTGGATTCGGAAGAGTCCGCGAAGAAGCTGCTCATCGAGGCCGCGCAGAAGGACCCGGCGAAGCACGACGCCGCCGTCGCCGCGCTCCTCAAGGTCCGCGCCGATTCGCTGCTCATCCCTTGCTCGCGCTCGGTCGGCAGCACCAACCGCGGCACGCGCATCGCCGCCTGGAAAGGCCTCAAGCGGTTCTTCCAGCACACCCACGACAACCTCCCCGCCGTCCGCGACCTCCAGGCGCGCTTCGACAAGCTCGGCGACCTGACCGGGATGGCGCTTCGCGAGAAGGACGACGAGATCCGGGCGATCGCGCTGGACGCGACGCGCGGGATGGGGGACGACTACGCGCGGATGTGGTACCAGAAGCGCGTGATCGAGGAAGAGGGGATGGACACGCGGCGCCGGTCGGCCGAGGTGCTGGGCGAGATGGGGAGCGCGGAGAGCGTGCCTTACATGATGGCGGCGTTCTACACGATCTACATGGAAGTCCGCGCGACCAACGCGATGCAGGTGCAGGACATCACGAATTCGTTCGTGGACATCTTCCCGGACCCGACGCGGCGGGCGATCCCGGTGCCGGTGCGGATCGAGACGCCGAAGCTGGGGATCCAGCGCGTGAAGACGACGGTCGCGTATCCCGAGGGCTACCACGAGACGACGGGGGCGTTCGGGGCGGTGCTGCAGAAGCTGACGGGCAAGGAACTCGGCGACGACTTCACGCCGTGGAACGAGTGGTACCGCAAGGACGGCCGCGCCTGGGTGAAGGAGAAGGTCATGGCGGAGCGCGAGGCGAAGGAGAAGGCGGCGATGGAAGGGCGGTAGGAAGGCAAAGGCGTCAAAGGTCGAAAGTCGAAGGGCCTCCGGAAATGCCGGGGGCCCTTTTTTTGTGCGGTTACTTGCCTGCGACGAAGTGGGTCCGGGTCTTCTCGTTGGTCAGCACGTACTTGATCACCTTCTTCGCGCAGTCGTTGCAGTAGCCGGCGCGCTCGTTCACGGAGGCCGCGGCGCTGCGGCGGCGCATGTTGTTCAGCACGCGCGCGACCTCCGACGCCGCCTTCTCCACGCTTCCTGAACCCGGCGTCGGCTTGAGCTCCGCGAACGGGTCCTGCTCGACGGGGTCGAAGCGCTCGAGGGCCAGGAGGAACGCCTGGAAGTTGAACTTGTCGCGGACGGTGCGGTAGAGGCGGTCGCGGTATCGGTCGAACAGCTCGGGGACGGCGTCGCGGGGATTCGGGCGGGTGCCGGCGGCGACGGCGGCCTTGCCGAACTTCTGGACCATCGAGACGCGGAAGTCGCCGCGGCTGGCGCCCGCGATGTCGAGGAACTCCTCTTCGCGCGCGAGGTACTCGTCCGGGTCGATGTTCTTCTTCTGGAATGCGTCGAAGACCGACTCCTTGCGGACGAAGGCCCGGGAGTGCTCCAGGTACCCCTCGACGCGCTTGAGCAGGTCCGCCTCCGTCACCTCGAAGAGCGCTTCCTCCGCCTCGCTCACGACGTTGCGGTTGTACTCCTCCTGGACCATGTCGAGGAGCTGCTGGGACTCGTCGTCGCAGGTGGCCTGGATCTGGGCGTAGACCTGGAACGGGTTGATGCAGCGGTTGTTCTCGTCCATGGAGAGGCGGCCGAGGATGCGCTTGAACCAGCGCGGAGAGCGGCCGGTCGTGCCCTCGATGCCGCGGTGCTCCTCGCGGATCGCCGACAGGAACGCGTCGGTCAGGATGTCGGCGCGCTCGTGGTTGATCCAGCCGAGGTCGCCGGCGTAGAGCTTGGCTTTCTGGAGAAGCGTCATCCGCTTGATCGCCTCCTCCTGGCGGAGCAGGAGGAACTTGCGCGACTCGAACTTGGCCTTGTCGTGCTCGAACTGCTGCATGCGGCGGCGTTCGCCGGTGAAGTAATCGGAGAGGCCGGGTGTGCGGAGGCGGGTGAGGACGGCGAAGAGCGCGCCGGTGCGGATCGAGTGGGGGGCGACGTGCTGGGACTTGCGGATCTCGCGGACGTTGGGCTCGTAGATCTGTTCCTCGTCGTTGAACGTGAGCAGGTACGGGACGGGGATCTGCTCGATGCGGTCGCGGAGGCCCTCGGTGAGCAGATCCTCCTCGAGGAGTTTGTTCTCGGGGAGATTGGTCGAGCCGACGATGGCGTAGTCCACCTTCTGCGTCACGTCGCCGAAGCTGACGGTCTTCTCCTCGACGGCGCTGAGCAGGTGCTGCAGCTGCTGGTGGCTCTTGTTGAAGATGTCCTGGTAGTTGATCAGGCCGCGGTTCGCGCTCGCGGGCTTGCCGTGGAACGTGTACAGCCGGATGCCGCGCAGCAGCCCCGAGAGGTTCGATTTGTTCTCGTCGTGCGACGCCGGCGACAGCTCCGTCTCGACGTTCACCCCCGGATCGACCTCCGCCATCCCGCGGCCCATCTCGAGCGAGAAGTGCCACCGCACGACCTGCACGTGCTTGTTCATCTTTTCCCAGTCGCCCTCGTACAGCTCGAGCAGCCGGTCGCGGATGTTCTGGCAGTTGCGGCACAGCTCCGCCTCCACCAGCTTCTGCGGCACCACGTACTCGCGCAGCCGCTTCACCTCCGCCTTCGCCGCGTCCGTCAGGTCCCGCTTCAGCGCCTCGATCCTCTGGTCCACGATCCGCGCGATCGCCTCCTTGCGGATCTTGCGCGGGATCAGAGCCAGCGGGTGGTCGCGGACCTGGCACTCCACCTTCGAGAAAATCTCGTCCTCCGGCAGGTGCGCGTAGCTCTCCGTCTCCGCCGCCAGGTCGTCCAGCTTCGTGAACCCCATCCCGCGCGCTTCGCCTTCCATCTCGAACTTCTCGCGGAAGAGCCAGTTGACCGTGTGGACGGCGCCCTGCGCCGTGCGCGAGTACTCCTCGAGGCCCTTCTCGATGAGCGTGAAGATCCGGCTCTTCCCGGTCCCCGGCGGGCCGACGAGGATGTAGATCGACTCGTCTTCCTCCTGCTTGGCGCAGGCGTCGATGTGCTTGTAGAGCGCCGCGATGGAGCGGACTTGGCCGACGACGCGCTTCTGGCCCCCGAAGAACGGGTCGGAGAACAGGGTGAAGCGTGGGAAGGTGCGGCCCATGTCCTTGACGGTATCGGCGCCGAAGGAGGCGATGGCGTCGCGGATGTACTGGTAGGAGCTGCGGGTGGCGCGGTACGGGTCGGTGGCGACGGCGCGGAGGTATTCGTCGAACGAGAGGGTCGCGCTCGTGGCCTCGTGATCGGCGAGGACGTAGTCGGAGACGAACGCGGCGG
Organism: uncultured Planctomycetia bacterium; assembly: GCA_963706735.1. Lineage (GTDB taxonomy): Bacteria > Planctomycetota > MHYJ01 > WSZJ01 > WSZJ01 > WSZJ01. The sequence continues at coordinate 8,772 of CAVPNQ010000017.1, read as the reverse complement.
GGTCGTCAGGGCGTCGCTCGGGGCGGGGCATGGGGCAATTGTAGCACCGAGAGCGCGCGAAGAAAGCGAGTGCCGTCGGCGGTCGGACCAGAGGACGACGCACGTCACCTTTGGCAAAGTCCGCACTCGGAATCTGTCGAGGCCTCCGAGTGGAAGGGGGTTAGCATGGAGCCCGGATGCTCGAAGACCGCACAACGGAAGAGGACCGCGGCGAGACGCCGGAGGACGACCCGGCGGCGACGACTCCGTTCAACCCGCTGTTCGCGATCGGGGGCGTCGTGATCGCGGGTCTCGCGGGCTTGATGATGGTTTCGGGGCTGCTGATTCCCGCGCTGTTGTTCGTCGGGGCGATCGCGGCGTTCATCGGCGTGCAGGCGCTGATCTTCAAGGTATTCCCGCCCACGAAAAGCTGATCCCAGCAGGTCTGCCGCGGGGTACCATCTCCAGCGCCAAATGGCTCGCCTCCGCGTCAAAACACCCGAAGGACCCTTCAGCGACCACACGCTCGCCCCGGGGCGATCCGTCATCGGCAGAGGGACCGACTGCCAGGTCTCCATCGACCACCCCACGCTGTCGCGGCACCACGCCGCGATCGAGCTGGTGGAAGGATCCTGGATCGTGATGGACCTCGGGTCCAAGAACGGCGTCCGCATCGACGGCAACCCCGTCATGCGTGCCCCCCTTCGCCCCGGCGACGTTTTTCGCTGCGGCAAGGTGCTCTTCGAATTCTCGGGCGAAGCCATGCTCCCCGACGAGGCGCCGACGCGGATCGGGCCCGCCGCCTTCGGCCCGCGCCCCGGCGCGCCCGCCCCCGGCAGCGGCCAGGGGCCGCGCGCCGAGCACGCCGCCGACGACGAAATCACCACCGAAATCCCGGACGTCTCGTCGCGAAAGACGCTCTTCATCGCCCTCGGCGGCCTGGGCGGGCTCGCGGCGGCGGGCGTCGTTGCGGCGGTGATGCTGTTCGCCGGGGAATCGCAGAAGAAGCCTGCGCCGAAAGTCGCCGCCGGAATGCCGGCGAAACCGGAGCCCGCGAAGCCCGCGCCGCTTCCCGAACCGGAGCCCGTCAAGCCCGTGGATCCGCCGAAGAGCGAACGGGCCGATCCGGAGGCGCCGCGGGAGGGCGAGCTGCGCGTGCGGTTCCGCGACGGGACGGCGCGGGTGGGGAAGGTCAAGGGGCGCACGAAGTACGAGCTGGAGATCGAGTGCGTCGTCGGCGGCAGGACGGTGGTGGAGGAATACGGGATCGAGGAAGTGCTGAAGATCGGGGACGAGACGGTGCGGCCGGACTGGGGGGCGATTTTCGCGCGCCGGCTGGAAGCGGCGAAGACGGAGATGGCGCTGAGGGCGCTCGAGGGGTGGTGCCGGAAGTACGGGTATGCGGATGGGCGCGACGTGGTGATGGAGCTGCTGGCGGCGGGGAAGGAAGCGCCGATGCCGGATGCGGCGGTGGCGGCGAAGTCGAAGACGGTGCGGTACGGCGGGCGCGACCGCGACCCGCAGGAGCTGCGCGCCGAGGGGAAGATGGACGCGCGCGGGCGGCTGGTGCTCGGGGCCGACGAGCTGCGCTACGTGCGCGACGTGCACTTCGACCTGCTGGGGCGGTCGCCGACGGAGGAGGACCTGCAGCGCGCGGCGTCGGAAGCCCGCGCCGAGACGGTCGGGCGGCTGCTGACGTCCGTCGAGTGCTTTGAAACGTGGTACGAGGAAGAGGTGTACTACTTCCTGCTGCTCGACAACTTCCGCCCGGCGACGGACCGGATGCTGTCGATCCCGAAGAAGCTCTCCGCCGGCGCGATGACGATCCCGGACGCGATCCACGAGATCGTGATCTGCCAGTACTTCAACCACCGGAACCCGGGGAACGACACGTACGTGACGGTGATCCTGGAGCAGCTGCTCGGGATGGTGGTGCAGGACCAGCCGATGCTGCTGAAGGTCGGGAAGCAGATGTACGACGGGTACGAGGGGAAGCTGTTCGGGGAGACCGGCCGCAACCAGTCGGACCTGGTGTCGATCGTTATGAAGCAGAAGCGCTTCTATGAGCTGGTCCTAGAGCGGCTGCACAAGCGGATCACGGGGGCGGCGATCCGGCCGCCGGTGCTGGCGAACAACGTGGAGCGGGTGATGGCGGACGGGAAGGCGTTTCACGGGGTGATGACGGAGTGGCTGCTGGACGACGAGTACATCGGGCGGGCGTCGAAGCTGCGCAAGAAGACGGACCACCAGTTCATCCGTGCGCTGTACACGGACCTGCTCAACCGGCGGGCGACGTACGACGAGTTCCGGCTGTTCCGGAACGCGCTTCAGGCGCTCGCGGACCCGACGCCGATCCGGAGCGTGCTGGCGAAGGTGATGGTGGACAGCGAGCAGGTGAAAGTCGGGAAGGTTGCGGATTCGCAGCAATGGGTGCGCGACCTTTATGTGAAGATGCTGGGGCGGCTGCCGAACGAGAAGGAGCTGGGCGTCTTCGCGGCGGCGGTGAAGGACGGCAAGGCGAAGCTGGCGATCCAGGCGATTGTCGATAGCGAGGAGTACCAGAACTACTAGCGGTTGATGAGGGGCTGGTGGCGTTACGACGACGCCTCCAACCCCTCCCCAACACAACCCTCTCTTTTCCAAGGACACGCCACATGTCCATGACGCGACGTGATTTTCTCAAGACGGGCACGGCGGCCGCGGCCGCGACGTCCTTCCTTCCCAGCCTGCTCAGCAAGAGCGCGCGGGTGTTCGCGGAGAACGGGTCGGGGCTGAAGACGAAGCGCGTGATTCTCGTGGCCTTTGCGGGCGGCGTGCGGAGCCGCGAGACGATCGGGACGCCCGAGAACATCCCGAATCTCATGAGGATCGCCAAGGCGGGCGTGGTCTGCCCGAACATGAAGGCGCGCAACGTGGGCCACTACGGCGCGGCGCTCGGGCTGTTCACGGGATGCGTCGAGGAGATGGGGATCCGCGAGAACCAGCGCGGCAAGAACCCGACGGTGTTCGAGTACCTGAGGAAGCAGCTCGACCTGGGCGCGAAGGACTGCTGGCTCTCGACGACCGGCGGCGCGCAGACGATCAACTACGCCTACGGCGACCACAAGGACTACGGCTCGAAGTACGGCGCGAACCTCATCAGCGGCGACGGCATCTTCAACGCCGAGTTCCGCGACATCCTCGACAGGTTCGGGCGCCCGAAGAAGGAAAACGACGCCGAGGCCGCGCTCGTCAAGAAGATGGAAGACGCGATGGACCCCGAGGAGGTCAAGAAGATCGCCGACGGCTCCCTCAAGAACGACTCCGAGACGCAGCGCAAGGTGAAGCAGTTCATCCTCGACGAGATCAGCGCCAACACCGCCAACCTCACAGGCCCCGGCGCCGCCGACGCCAAGTCCATCCGCGTCGCCATGAACCTCTTCCGCATCTTCAAGCCCCGCGTCATCGGCATCGGCCTGCAGGAAGCCGACGTCGCGCACAACAGCGTGAACGCCTACATCGAGGTCATCCGCCGCAATGACGCGGAGATCGGGAAGCTGTGGGACGCGATCCAGGCGGACCCGGAGCTCAAGGAAACGACGAGCGTCATGGTTCTGCCCGAGTTCGGCCGCGACAAGGACCTCAACCAGCGCAACGGCCTCGACCACGGCGACCGTTCCGACGAACTCGGCAAGGTCTGCATGTTCGCGGCGGGGCCCGATTTCAAGAAGGGCAGCCAGTCGCTCGGCGAGTTCCAGACGATCGACGTCGCGCCGACGCTGTGCTCGCTCATGGGCGCCAAGGCCGAATTCGCGAAGGCCAAGGGGTTGAAGGAGCTGTTCGGTTAGCGCGGCAACGGCTCCAGCCACAGAGGCAACAGTGGGCACAAAGAACGGCGAAGGAAGCCGCAGAGGTCACAGAGTGCGCAGAGAACGGCCACGCGCACAGCCTCGAGTCCGTCCGAACCGAAACGACTTTCTGTTTTTCTCTGCGATCTCTGCGGCTCCTGCCGTTTTTCCCCGTACCAGGAACCGTTCCATTTCTCCAGCCATGCGAAGAATCACGACCCGGTCTTGCCCTGAGCGAGCGAAGCGAGTCGAAGGGCTCTGTGCTCTCTGTGGCTCCCCCTCTCCTCGCGCGCGGGAGTCCGCATGACCCGCGGCACCCTCTTCGCCCTCGCCGGCGCCGCCATCGTCGCGGCCGTTCTCATGGTGCGCGCCGACCCGGACGAGCGCCTGCCGGAGAACGCCGACGCCGGCGCCGACACGACCAACGAGGACTCGCAGGGCTGCCTCTCGTGCCACCGCGGCACCGAGGACATGCACCCCTGGTTCCCGATCTCGTGCGTCGGCTGCCACGGCGGCGACGGGAAGGCCACCGCCAAGGCCGTCGCGCACGTGAAACCGAAAGGCGCGCTTCCCAACGACGAACGCGTCGTCGCACAGGACTTCGAGCCCGAGTACCTGCGCTTCGTCAATCCCACGAACCTCCGCGTCACCGCGAAGACCTGCGGCGAGTGCCACAAGACGGAGTGCGCTTCGGTGCCGAAGAGCCTTCACGGGACGACGGCGGGGCACCTGTGCGACGGGCTGTACGAGAACGGGGTGGACAAGTCGAAGACGCCGAAGCACGGGATTTTCGACGTGAAGGACGAGGACGGGGTGGTGCCGGAGCACGGGATTGCGCAGCTGACGAGGATCCCGGCGTTCACGGATTTCGGGGAGACGAAGAGCATCGCGGCGCACTACAAGGACGTGCCGCGGAAGTCGTGCATGCAGTGCCATCTGTGGGGGAAGGGGCGTGCGGTGCGGGGGCGGCTGGGGATGGACGGGGACTACCGGAGCGAGGGGTGCGCGGCGTGCCATGTGACGTATGCGGACGACGGGCTGACGGAGACGGGGGACCCGACGATCCCGAGGTACGAGGCGGGGCATCCGCTGAGGCACCAGTTGACGAGCGCGATCCCGACGGCGACGTGCACGCACTGCCATTACGGGGACGCGAGCATCGGGCTGCACTACCGGGGGATGGCGATGCTGCCGCCGGGCGCGCCGGGGGGGCCGCAGGTGCCGGGATCGACGCCGTACCGGCTGAACGGCCTGTGGTATCTGCGCGACGACAAGGTGACGCCGCCGGACATCCACCACGAAAAAGGGATGCACTGCATCGACTGCCACACGGCGACGGACACGATGGGCGACGGGAACATCTACGGGCAGATGGAGCACGCGGTCGAGATCGAGTGCACGACGTGCCACGGGACGCCGGAAGCGTACGCGACGCTGAAGACGGAGAAGGGCGTGGTGCTGGAGCACGTGCGGCAGGACGGGGAGAAGTTCATCCTGACGTCGAAGGTGGACGGCAAGGAGCACGAGGTCGTGCAGGCGAAGGATGTCGTGACGAAGGGGCGGCCGCACTACAACGAGAAGGCCGCGAAGGCGATGACGTCGCAGCACGCGAAGCTCGAGTGCTACACGTGCCACAACGGGTGGAACACGGACTTCTTCGGGTTTCACTTTGACCGGAACGAGGGGTTCAGCCAGCTCGACGTCCTTTCCGGGACGCGCACGGCGGGGCGCGTGACGACGCTGGAGAAGGTGTTCGCGACGTTCCGCGAATTCCGGCTGGGGTACAACCCCGAGGGGATGATCGCGCCGTACATGGTGGGCTTCTCGACGATGTGCACGGTGCGCGACGAGAAGGGGAAGTTCCTCGTGGACCAGGGGCTGCCCGAGACCGCGAACGGCCTCTCCGGGATGACGATGGTGCACCACCAGACGCACACGACGCGCCCCGAGGCGCGGACGTGCGTCGAGTGCCACCGCAGCGCGGCGACGTGGGGGACCGGCTCGGCGAACTTCAGGCTGTTCCGCGACTTTTTCTACGTCACCACCGCCAATGGACTGGAAGTGTTCGCGTTCGACCGCAAGACGCCCGACGGCTCCCGGCCCGTCGCGACCGCGCCGGTGCGCGACGCGCGCGGCGTCACGCTCGTCACCGACCCCGTCAACGGCCGCTCCGAGGTCGCCTTCGTGTCCAGCGCTTCCCAGGGCATCTCCGTCATCGACCTCAAGGTCCCGTCGTTCCCCAAGGTCGTCGCGCGCCTTCCCGGCGAGGACGGGCAGATGCTGGCGGCGGCGGGGAAGCGGCTGTACGTCTGCGAGGGGAAGAAGGGGGTGGCGATCTGGGACGTGTCGGATCTCGCGAAGCCGAAGGAGCTGGGGCGGCTGGCGACGACGGACGCGCGGGACATTTCGGTGAACGGCCCGATCGTGTACGTCGCGGACGGCGAGGGCGGGCTGCTGGCGGCGGACGTCGGCGACCCGGCGTCGCCGAAGATCCTCGGGCGGGCGGCGGCGTCGCGCGGCGGCACGGGCGCGGCGGGGGTGGCGACGCGCGTGATCGCCCATTTCCAGTATTCCCGCCCGAATCCCGGGAAACCCGACCGCACGAAGGCACGGATGCTGGCGTTCGTGACGGACGACGTGTACGGGCTGCGGATCTTCGACGCGACGGAGCCGTCCTCGATGAAGCTGATCCGCGGTTTCGAGAACATGCTCCAGGGGTTCCGCACCGCCCGCGTTGGCGCGATGGCGTTCGAGTCGCACTTCGACATCGGCTCGGAAGGCGGCCAGATCCCGACGGAGGAGAACGACTACCTGTGGTTCACGTTCGAGTACACGCAGGAGGACGGGAATCGCATGGGGCGGCTGTACTGCCTGAAGGTGACGGACCCGGAGCGGGGGCAGTTCGTGTCCACGATCCAGGCGCAGGACCGCAACGACGCGCTTGCGGTGATCCACGCGTACAACCCGCCGTTCCTGCAGAGGTTCATCGTGATGTCCACGGGGGACGGCGTGTTCATCGTGGATGCCACGAAGCCCACGACGCCCGCGATCGTCGCGGCGTACGGCGGGGCGAGGGGCGGGGGAGCGGTGGCGGTGGAAGCGTTCCCGCTGGACCGGATGATTGATGAAGACGGGAAGCAGCTGAAGGACATCTCGCATGAAGGCGCGAGGTATCTCAGGAAGGACGAGTTCGAGAAACTGCTGAGAGTGCCGTTGAAATAGCCCTATCCGCGGCCTTTTCCGCGTCATCCGCCTTTATTCGCGAATTCCTTTCCTTTCAGAAAAGGTCGTGCGTCAGAGAACGACAACAGCATTCGCGGATAAAGGCGGATGGCGCGGAAACGTCCGCGGATAAAGGCTTCCACTACGCAGGAGATAGACATGCGCTGGTCCCTGTGCTTCGTCGTCCTCACCCTCTCCACCCCCGCCTTCTCCCAGGACCCCAAACCCGAGGGCGACTCCCCCGCGAAAATCGCGCTCAACTTCCTCAAGAAGTACGACTCCAACGACGACGGCGCCATTTCCAAGTCCGAACTCCCTTCCCCCGAGTTCTTCAAGCGCTACGACCAGGACGGCGACAACCGCGTCACCGCCGTCGAAATCCGCCAGGCCGAGCAGGGGATCAAGGCCAAGGCCGAAATGGACGCCCCCAAGCGCCGCGAGACCTTCCGCGGCCTCGACGACTTCGGCGAACACGACCTCAACGCCGACGGCCGCCTGTCGAAGAAGGAGCTCGAGTCCTACATCCACGACGCCTGCGACCGCAACCGCGACGGGTTCGTCAACGAGGAAGAGTACAAGTACGTGGACCTCTACCCGGGCGGCGACGAGAAAGCCGTGGACCTGCAGAGCTTCGATAAGCTCGACGGCAACGGCGACAAGAAGCTGCCGCTTCAGGAGATGGAGATCTCCCGGGAGTACGTGGACGCCCTGGACCGCAACAACGACAACGCCATCTCGAAGGAAGAACTGATCGAGGCCCAGCTCCGCAAGTGGGGCGGCGTCCCCGGCTCCAGCCCCGAGTCCGTCCTGCGCCGCATGGACGCCAACGGCGACGGCGACCTCGACCGCAAGGAATTCGACGGCAAGGACCGCCTCTGGAACGAGATCAACGGCTACCGCCCCGACAAGGAAGACCCGACGGTCAGCAAGGAAGAGCTCAAGCGCTACTTCACCCGCGTCCGCGACCTCCGCCAGAAGGCCAACTCCTTCATGACGCGCTACGACCTGAACGGCGACGGCAAAGTGACGCGCGACGAATTCGACGGGCCGGACGGCGCGTTCGGACGGTGCGACGCGAACGGGGACGGGCTGGTGACAAGGGCGGACGGGGTCGATTAAAGCTGCACAGCGGCCCACCCCCAGGCCAGCAGCGCGCCCCCGATCAGCTGAAGCGCGATCGGCTTCCACGTGATGCGCCACTTTTCGATGTCGATCAGCATGCAGACCCACGACCCGGCGAGGCGCCACGGGTCCGGATCGTCGTGAAGGGCGATGCGCATGTACCAGATCCCGCCGAAGAGCAGCATTGTCGCGCCGACCGAAAGGGCGAGGATTGAGGCGACCTGCTGCATGGCGGGGCTCCTGGAGTGGGCTGCGTGCAGTGGGAAGCGCAAAGCTCGTGCCTCGTGCGGAAGGGGGGCAGCGCCCGCGGGCGCCGGGGCTCGGCCGACGCCGTACAACCCCGGGCACAAATGTTCGCCAGCCCCACGCCTCCCGGAGGTAATCTTTCCCCCATGCGCCACCTCATAGCGACCGTCTCCCTGCTCGCCGTTCTCACCCTCCCTGTCTTCGCCGACCTCTCCCCCGAGGACCTCGACAAGAAACTCACCGAAGCCCGCGAGATGGCCGCGACCGGGCGCAAGCAGGAAGCGTTCGCGGTCTTCGAGGAAGTCATCCGCAACGCGGTGGACCAGCCGCACAAGTGGGCCGCGCGCGAGGAGATGATGAAGAGCAATACGTGGCG
>CAVPNQ010000016.1:0-22400 GCA_963706735.1 uncultured Planctomycetia bacterium | reverse complement strand
ACCTGCCGGAGCTGGAGCGGTACTTCATGGCGATCGGCGGGTTCGGCGGGGGCGAAGTCAATACCGCGGTGCTCTTCGTCACATTGAAAGCCCGCGCAGACCGGACGCGCACGATGCAGGAAGTCATGGGCACGGCGCGGGGCAAGCTGAACTCGATTCCCGGGCTCAAGGCCTCGATCCAGGACCTGTCCACCTCGGGGTTCAGCGGGCAGCGCAGCTTCCCCGTGGAGGTCTCCCTTCGCGGGCCGGAGCTGGACAAACTCTCGGACCTGTCGGCCGCGCTTCAGGAGAAGCTCAAGGCGACCGGGCTCGTCGTTGACCTCGATTCCGATTACCAGGTCGGGATGCCTGAAGTGCGCCTGTCCCCGAACCGCGACAAGGCGGCGATGGCGGGGGTGTCGATGGCCACCGTCGGGACGAGCGTCGGCGCGCTGATCGGCGGGGCACGCATCGGGAAGTACAAGGAAGGGGGCCGGCGCTACGACGTGCGGCTGCGAGTGCTGCGCGACCAGCGCCTGCGGAAGGAGGACGTCTCTTCGATCCGCGTGCGTTCGGACAGCGGGGACCTGGTGCCGCTCTCCGAAGTCGTCAACGTGAGCGAGTCGCCTACGCTGCTCTCCATCAACCGGCGCGGCCGCGAGCGCGCCATCGGCATCTTCGGCAACGTCGCCCCCGGGAAATCCCAGGCCGACGTGTTCACCGAAATCGAGCGCCTGTGGAAGGAGATGCAGCCCGAGAACTACCGCATGTACTTCGCCGGCTCGGCCAAAACCACCAGGGAGACCGTCAGTTCCCTCATCCTCGTCATGGCCCTCGGGCTCTTCGTCGCCTACGTCGTCCTCGCTTCGCAGTTCAACTCCTTCGTCCACCCCATCACCGTCTTCTGGGCCCTCCCCTTCTCCGTCTCCGGGGCCCTCTTCGCCCTCTGGTGGGCCGACGTCTCGCTGAACCTCTACTCCGCGATCGGCATCATCCTGCTCATGGGAATCGCGAAGAAGAACTCCATCATCCTCGTGGACTACACCAACCAGATGCGCCAGAAAGGAATGTCCTGGCGCGACGCCATTCACTCGGCCTGCCCCGTCCGGCTCCGCCCGATCCTCATGACGAGCATGTCCACCATCGCCGGCGCAGCCCCCGCCGCCCTCAGCCTCGGCCCCGGCGCCGAACTCCGCCTCCCCATGGCCCTCTCCGTCATCGGCGGCATCGCCGTCTCCACCGTCTTCACGCTCTTCGTCGTCCCGGCCTTCTATGGCATCGTCGAGGACGTTCGCGCCCTGTTCAAGCGGGCGGAAGAGGCCTCCGGGGCCCCGGCGGGAATGCCGCCGCTCCCCGCGCCTGCGTCTCCGGAATAGCCTCACATCGCAGCACGGCCTCCGTACATTTCCCGGCCGCTGCATCCGCCCCCGCGGGGGACGGCGGATCGACCCAGCAGGCGCTTCCCTTTCCTCCGGAGACCCGAATGACCCGTTTCCTCTCGCTCCTTCTCGCCCTCGTCCTGTCCCTGCCGCTGTATGCGGAAAAGAGCGATCTCTCGAAGCGCTTCGACAAGGCGAAGGATTACCTGTCCGAGGTCGAAAACCACCTGGCGAAGTCGTTCATCGAGCGGGAACGCGTGAAACCCGCGGATCTCGTCGAGGCGTGCAAGGCCGGGTTCCTGAAGGCGGTGGACGACGAGGCGTTCAAGAAGGTGAAGAGCTCGTTCCGCAAGGAGCTGCTGGCGATCTGCCAGGACGAGGAGGTCGCCTCGATCGAGACGCTGCTGAGCCGGACGCGCAAGGCCGCCGAGAAGGCGGGCGCGGACGACCTCGACGTGGTGAAGCTCGCCGACCTCGGCGCGACGTCGATGGTGAGGTCGATCTCGGACCCCTTCAGCAATCTCATGAAGGGCGAGGACATGCAGAAGCTGATGAAGCAGATGCAGGGCGAGGGGAAGCAGGACTCGATCGGCGTCGGGCTGGAGCCGGGCAAGGACGGGTTCAAGGTGTCGTTCGTGATGTACGGCTACGCGGGGTACGACGCCGGGATGCGCGTGGGCGACCAGGTTCTCGAGGTGGACGGCGAGAAGCTCGCGGGCCGGGACCTGAAGGAAGTGCAGCCGCGATTTGCGGTGAAGGAAGGCGAGACGATCGTGCTGACGGTGAAGCGCGAGGGCTGGAAGAAGGCGTACGACATTTCGATCACGAACACGCCGCGCAAGATCAAGAACGTATGGAGCGCGATGCTGCCGGGCGGGATCGGGTACGTGCGGCTGACGATCTTCGACATGGCGCTGGGAACGGCGACGACGGACGCGTTGAAGGCGCTGGAGAAGCAGGGGATGAAGGCGCTGATCCTGGACCTGCGGAACAACCCGGGAGGCGCGCTGCCGGCGGCGATCTCGGTGGCGGACACGTTCATCGCCGGGAAGAAGCTGATGACGTACACGGAGTCGAACCTCGACATGTCGAAGGTGATGCCCTTCCCCGTCCCCGGCATGTCGGACCAGAAACCGGAGATGGAGTACCGGGCGTCGAAGAAATCGAACTTCGAGAAGATGCCGATGGTGGTGCTCGTGAACGGATCGAGCGCGAGCGCGAGCGAAATGCTGTCGGGGGCGCTTCAGGACCTCGGCCGCGCGGTGCTGGTGGGCGAGACGACGTACGGCAAGGGGATCGGGCAGACGGCGATTCCGCTGTGGAAGACGCAGGGGGCGGAGTTCGGGAAATCGGCGATGCCGATGCTGCCGAACCGGTTCCTGTACCTGACGGTGATGCGGTATTTCCTGCCGAGCGGGCGGTCGATCCACCACAAGGGGATCGACCCGGACGTGAGGGTGCTGATTCCGCAGATGGACGGGGAGACGTGGGACGGCGTTTACGAGCTGCGGAAGTCGGGAGCGGCGAAGGAATTCGCGGCGGGAATCGAGGAAGCGAAGGCGAAGGACCTGGCGGTGTACGACGGCTTCGACCCCGCGGCGTACCCGGGGTTCACGAAGTTCTTCAAAGGACTCGAGACGAAGCTGTCCAAGGACCGCGTCCGCGAGGAGGTCCGCCGCGAGCTGCGGCTGCGGATCGGCGGCAAGACGGCGCTGGTTGACATGGAAACCGACACGCAGGTCCAGCGGGCGATGACGATCCTGGCCGAGAAGCTCGCCGAAGAGACGGAAGGCGGGAAGAAGTAAGCGGCGAGAGCCGTTAGAATGGGTGGCTGAAACTGAAACCAACGGAGAAACAATCTTGAAGACGCTCGCCGGACTGACCGCCTGTGCCCTGCTGGCCGCGTTCGCCCTCCGCCCGACCGCCGATGACTGCTGCGGGGGCGAGAAGGAGGCGAAGAAGTGCCCCGTGGCGAAGACGCCTGAGGAGTGCCACGCGCTCATGGTGAAAGCGGTCGTCGCGAAGGACGGCACGGCTTTCTGGTGCCTGCTGTCGCTCGATTCGAGGAAGGCGCTTCTCGCCGACGCCCAGGACGACAAGGACCACGTCGCGAAGGACACGGCCGCGAAGCTGGGCGTGACGGAAGCGGAGTTCGGCAAGATGGAATGCGAAGCGATCGCGATCGCCAAGCTGCTGGCGGGGATCGACGACGCGGCGAAGAAGAGGGTCGAGGGAGAAAAGCTCGAGAACCTGAAGGTGGACGGCAAGAAGGCGACCGCGGTGCGGGAGAGCGGCGACGACAAGCGGGAAGTCGCGTTCGTGAAGGAAGGCGAATCGTGGTTCATCACGCTGCTGGCCGACTGCGCTGCCGGCGACGGGGCGAAGAAGGACGAAGGCGAGTGCGAAGGAAGCGACTGCGGGGACGAGAAGGACAGCAAGTAAGCCGTGATCTGCCGGTAACCGACAGGGGGGCGCATCCCGCGCCCCCCTTGTTTTTTCGCCGGGGCACCGGCGATGTCCAGGGGGACGAGGAGACACCTGATGAGGTTCGTTCACCGCCTGACCGCCGCGATCGCCGCGGCCGCCCTTGCGTTCGCCGTCCCGGGAACGCTTTCCGCGGAACCGGACAAGCCGGCGCCCGAGGAGAAGGAAACCGCGAAGTCGCCGGACGAGGCGTGGACGCAATTCCAGAAGGCCATTGCAAAGCCCGACAAGGAGCGGATCTGGGCCCTGCTGGGCAAGGAGTCGCGCACGGTCCTGGAGCAGGAGATCGGCGCAGTCATGAAGGCCGCCGAAGGGGAGCACAAGGAGGAGATCGCGGAGGAGATCGGCGTCACCGTGGAAGAGTTCGAGAAGATGACCTCGAAGGACCTTGTGATCGCCATGCTTCTTTCCGCCGCGAAGAAGGACCAGAACGACATCCAGAAGATGAAGGTCACCGAAGTGAAGATCGACGGGGACAAGGCCTCCGCGATGCGCGACGAGTCGGGCGACGGCAACAAGGAGGACGCGAAGAAGGCGTTCTTCATCAAGGAAGACGGGGAGTGGAAGCTCGACGTGAAGCGCGAGATGTCGGACGCGGACGGCGAAGCGCCGCCGCCGACGATGGAGCCGGACGAGGAAGACGGCGAGGACGACAAGTAAATCACCCGCGGGCGGGGGGCGACCGGCCTCCCGCCCGTTCTACTTGAGCAGGGTCTTGGCCAGCGCCGCGGCCTCTTCCGCCGTGCGCACTTCCCCGTTCAGCTGCGCCGCCCGCACCGTCGCGAGGATGGCGCCGAGCTTCGGCCCGCGCGGGGCGCCCAGGGCGAGCAGGTCGTCGCCCGTGAGGAGGCGCGGCGGGTCGAGATCACCGGCGGCGAAGCGCGACGACATCAGCGCGTGGGCCTCGAGCGAGGCGCCGCGCGCCTCCTGCGCGGCGCGGTGAAGCGCGAGCAGTTCCTGGGCGCCCGGGTGGGCGAGCAGCGGCTTCCATTCGGACGGTTTCATGCCGGCGGCGCGCTCCACGTCTCCGCGATGGGCCATCAGCCAGACGATGCGTTCCCGCTCGTCGTTGGAGCATTTCAGGTCGCGCGCGGCGGCCTCGGCGAGGCGCGCGGGGTCGGGAGTCGCGCCCAGGATGAGCGCCGCGAACGCGATCGCGAACGGACGGTGCTGCAGCCGTTCGACCGTCCGGACCGTCGTCTCCCAGGCGTCGTCGGCAATTCCCTTGAGCGCCGGGACGCACGCCGCGAGCAGCCCCGTCTCGCGCAGGATCTGCAGCCCCCGCCCGGCGCGCTTCGCCGCGAGCAGTTTCCCGAGTTCCTCCTTGATGCGCTCTCTCGAAACGGCGGTGATCTCCGAGCTGCGGCGCTTCATCGCCGTGAGCGTCGCGGGGTCGATCTCGAAGTCGAGCTGCGCCGCGAACCGCGCCGCGCGGAGCATGCGCAGGCGGTCCTCGTCGAAGCGCTTCTCGGGATCGCCGATGGCGCGAATGAGTCGGGCGTCGATGTCGGCGCGGCCGCCGACGAGGTCCACGATTTCGCCCGAGAGCGGGTCCTCCATCATCCCATTGATGGTGAAGTCGCGGCGCAGGACGTCGGACTTCAGGTCGCTGAACGTGACGCTGTCCGGGTGTCGGCCGTCGCTGTACTTCGCGTCGGAGCGGAACGTCGCGACCTCGACTTCCCGGTCATCGACGAGCGCGAGGATGACGCCGAACTGTTTCCCGACCGCGACGTTCCTCCGGAACAGCTTCTGCACCGCGTCGGGGACCGCGTTCGTCGCCACGTCGTGGTCCCCCGGCTCGCGCTTCAGCAGCCGGTCGCGCACGCATCCCCCCGCGAAATAGGCCTCGAAGCCCGCTTCGCGCAGCTTTTTCACGACCGTCAGGCCCGCTTCCCGTGAAGTCATCACCTTCCCTTATCGCCCACCAGCGTCTCTGCGTTCACATCCGCGGCCGTTTCCGCGCCATCCGCCTTCATCCGCGAATTCATTTCGCCGGCCTCACGTCCGGCACCTTCAGGATGATTACCCCGCCGATCACCAGCTGGATCACCAGCGACCCGATCGCCGCCCGGTACTGGTTCACTTCCTGCCACCCGGCGTTCGCCGCCACGCCCACGATGATCCCCCACAGCACCGGCCCGAACACCGCCGACGTCTTCCCCGTCAGCTCCGACAGCGCGAAAAACTCCCCCTGCTTCTCCTTCGGCACCAGCGTCAGCAGAAGCGGCCGCGAACTCGTCCACATCGATCCCAGCAGCACGCCCAGCCCCGGCCCGATCACCCAGAAATGCCGCGCCTCGCTCGTCGCCGCCGCCAGGCTCAGGAACACCGTCCACCCCGCCAGCACGCCCACCAGCGTCCGCTTCGGCCCCAGCTTGTCCGTCACGAACCCGCACACCACCGACCCCACCAGCGCGAACGCCGTCGCCGTCAGCAGGAACAGCCCCTGCTTCTCGTCGCTGAACTTCAGCACCTTCGCGCCGTAAATCGCCATGAAGATGTACACCGTCGAGATCGCGTCCTCGTAAAACCACTTCCCCACCAGGAACCGCAGCACGCCGGGGTACTTCTGGGTCGCCCTGAGGCTCTCGAACACCTGCACGTACGCGGCCTTCATGCTGACGCGCGCCGGCGGCAGGTCCGACTTCTCGCGGACCCAGAGCATGCACGGAAGCGCGAACAGCGCGAACAGAATCCCGGTCGGGATAAACGTGCCGGCGCGTCCCCAGCCGGTTTCGCGGCGGACGAGCTCGGCGCCGGCGGGCGCGTCCTTCCAGGTGACGTCATAGAAGCGCTTCTGGGTGGCAACGACGAATTCCTCGTGCGCCGCGGCGGGAACGGCACGGTCCCCGGCGCGGACCCTGTATTCGCAGTTCACGTCGAGCCCCACGGGTCCGTCGCGAAGTTTTCCCTCGGCGGCGACGACGGGCGCGACGGTCACCCAGGGCTTCGCGAACACCGGGAACTCGATATTGAAGATCTTCCCGGTCGCGAAGGGCATGACGAGGAGCAGGCCGACGATGGCGCCGGCGTAGCCCGCGCCGACGCCCCAACCGGAGACGCGGCCGATGGTGGACGGTTCGCTGACGCTCGTGAGGAGCGAGTTGTAGAACACGAGCCCTGCGTGGTAGCCGAAATTGGCGAGGACGAAGCACGCCACTGCGACCGCGACGCGCCCCGTGGTCCCCATCCCCGACATCGCCGCCATGCCCATCATCGCCGTCAGCGCGCAGCACCCGACGGTCGCGATGACCAGGTACGCCCGCTTGCGCTTGTAAGCGTCGCTCCACACGCCCAGGAGCGGAAGCGCCACGACGATGAGCGCGGCGGAGGCGGCATTGGCGGCGCCGACCCACAGGTCCGGCTTCCCGTTGTTCATCGTGACCCAGAGCGAGAAATACAGGGTCACGATGTTCATGGAGAAGATCGTGTTGGCGAAGTCGTAGAGGATCCACGACAGCAGCGGGAGGGGGCGGTTCACCGGGGGGAGAGTGTAAGGCGGCGCTCGCCCCGAGTCCTTATCGTGATGAAACGCAGGGCCTCCCCGCCCGTCCTCATTTCACGCGGGATTCCACGCGCGCGGCAGCGTACGATTGCGGGCCGGACTCAACGGAGGGGCGACGGGTGAACGAGACGCAGCAGGTGGCGCACCTTCTGAGGCGCGCGGGGTTCGGGGCCACGATCGGCGAGCTGGAGCAGGCGCGGCGGGACGGATACGCCGCGACGCTCGAGCGGCTGCTCGCGTTCGAGAGCACCCCCGACGAAGTCGAGGGCGACCTCGCGGACGTCGAGGACGGGCTCCTGGACCTGAAGGCCATCGAGGACGTCCGGATCGCTTGGATCTACCGGATGGCGCGCACGAAGCGGCCCCTGCAGGAGCGCATGACGCTTTACTGGCACAACCATTTCGCGACGGGCGCGGGGAAGGTGGACCAGGCGCCTTACATGCACAACCAGGTCGCTCTGTTCCGGCGGTACGCCGCGGGGAACTTCCGGTCGCTCCTGCTCGAGGTCTCGAAGGATCCCGCGATGCTGATCTGGCTGGACGGGCGCGCGAATCGGAAGGGCCTGCCGAACGAGAACTACGGACGCGAGCTGATGGAACTGTTCACGATCGGGATCGGGAACTACACGGAGAAGGACGTCAAGGAGGTCGCGCGGAGTTTCACGGGGTGGAACCTGCGCGAAGGGGTGTTCTTCTTCGACGCGAGGCAGCACGACGACGGCGAAAAGACCGTGCTGGGGAAGACCGGGAAGCTCGACGGGACCGACGTGATCGACATCCTGGCGGCGCATCCGGCAACCGCGAAGCGCCTCTCGGAGAAGCTCTACCGGGAGTTCATCGGCCCGGAACCGGACGCGGCGACGGTCGAGGCGCTCAGCGCGGAGTACTTCCGCAGCGGCTACGACGTCCGCGCGATGCTGCGCGTGCTTTTCACGTCGAAGGCGTTCCTCGCGGACTCGGCGCAGTGGGCGCGGATCAAGTCGCCCGCGGAGCTCGTGATCGGCGCGCTTCGGGCGATGCCGTCGCTCATCCCCGTGAAGTACCTGCCGCTCAACCTGCGCCGCATGGGGCAGGACCTGCTCGCGCCGCCGACGGTGAAGGGCTGGGACGGCGACAAGGCGTGGCTGACCACGACGACGGTGATCAACCGCTTCAACTTCGCCCGCGATCTCGCACCGGGCTACAACAACCAGCCGTCGGCCGCGCTGGCGCCGAAGCAGCTGATCGCGGATTTCGCGATCGACTCGGCCGAGAAGCTCGTGGACCACATGCTGCAGCGCTTCGGCCCGCTGGAAATCTCCGCCGAGGCGAAGGCGAAGCTGGTGGAGTACGTGAAGGCCCCGGAGCAGCCGAAGGGGCCGGTCTTCCCCGCCCCGCAGACGTGGGACGGCAAGGTGCGCGGCGTGGCGCACCTGGTGATGGCGCTTCCTGAATTCCAGCTCGCGTGAGGGGACGGCGATGAACAGGCGAGACTTCCTGAAAGCCGGCGGGCTCGGCGCGGCGTCGCTGCTGGCGCCGGCGTGGCTGACGCGGGCGCTGGCCGAACCGGGCGCGTCGCGGGCCACCCGGACGCTGGTGCTCGTCGTGATGAACGGCGGGAACGACGGCCTCAACACGGTCGTGCCGTACTCGGACCCGCGGTACGCGAAGGCGCGGCCGACGCTCGCGCTGCCCAAGGACCAGGTGTTGAAGATCAACGACTCGCTCGGGATGAACGTCGCGATGCGCAAGATGCGCGACCTGTTCGACAGCGGGAAAATGGCGATCGTCAACAACGTCGGCTACCCGAACCACGACCGGTCGCACTTCCGCTCCATGGAAATCTGGCAGACGGCGCAGACCGAAGGGGTGGTGCGGGACGGCTGGCTCGGGCGGTGCCTGTGCGACGACAATTCGGCGCCGCACAGCCTGTCGTTCGGAAGCGAGATGCCGCTGGCGCTGTGGGCGGACGGCGGCGGGGTGATGGCGATGGAGAACCCGGGCGGGTTCGAGATCGGGACGGACATCCGGCATCCCGCCGATCGCGGGAACATCCAGAAGGCGTTTCGGGACCTGTACGGGATCGAGCGCAAGGGGCCGGCCGAGTACGTCCGGCAGCGCGGCGTCGAGGTCATGGCGCAGGCGGAACGCATCCGCACGATCGCGCAGCGGCCGCCCTCCCCCGTTCCCTACCAGAACTTCCCGCTCGCCCAGCAGCTGCGCTTCATCGCCGACGCCATCGAGGACGACTTCCCGGCGCGCGTCTACGTCGTGAACCTCGGCGGGTTCGACACGCACGCCAACCAGCGCGGGTCGCACACGGCGCTGCTGGTGACGGTTTCGGAAGCGATCGCGACGTTCCAGAAGGACCTCGACGCGCGCGAGCTGTCGGGGCGCGTCGTGACGGCGACGTTCAGCGAGTTCGGGCGGCGCGTGGCGGAGAACGTGTCGCAGGGCACCGACCACGGCGCGGCCGGTCCGATGTTCGTGGTGGGCAAGCACGTGAAGGGCGGCATCTACGGCGGCGTGCCGGACCTCGAGAAGCTGGACGGGGGCGACGTCGCGATGAAGATCGATTTCCGCAGCGTGTACGCGGAGCTGCTGTCGAAGGGGCTGGGGATCGACCCGGTCAAGGCGCTCGGGGGCAAGTTCGAGGAGGTGGGAATCCTCTAGCGGACGCCGACTTCAAGTCCGGCGAATCGCGCCGCCCCGAGCCGCTGTATTCCCTTCCACACCATGCCCGCTCCCAACACCCTGATCGGCCGCATCCTCGGCGGCTACGTCCTGCAGAGCCAGATCGGCTCCGGCGGCATGGGCGTCGTTTTCCGCGCCCACGACGACCGCCTCGGGCGCACCGTCGCCATCAAGGTCCTCGCTGCGAAATACAACAAGGACGATGTCCTCCGGCAGCGCTTCCTTCGCGAAGGCCGCACCGCGGCGCGCATCGACCACCCGAATGTCGCCCGGATCCTGTCGGCGGGCGAAGAGGGCGACCTGCCGTACCTCGTCATGGAATACGTGGACGGAGGGTCGCTTCAGAGAATCCTCGAGAAGCGCGTTCACCTTCCCGCGACGACGGTGGTGCGGATCGTGCGGCAGATTGCGGAGGCGCTGGCGGCGGCGCACCGGGTGGGGGTGCTGCATCGGGACGTGAAGCCGGCAAACGTGCTGTTCACGAAGGACGGCGAGCCGAAGCTGGTGGATTTCGGGCTGGCGCGCGAAGAGATGTCGGACGTGAACCTGTCGCAGACGGGGATGGTGATGGGGACGCCGCACTACATGGCGCCGGAGGTCTGCGAGGGAAAGAAAGCGGACGTGCGGGCCGACGTCTACGCGCTGGGGGTGGTGTTGTACGCAATGCTCGCGCTGCGGCTGCCCTTCGACGCCGAGACCGCGATCGGCATCCTGATGGCGCACATCCAGAAGCCGGTGCCGCCGATCCCGGAGGCGCCGAAAGGCGTCCTCGCGGTGTTGATGAAGTCATTGGAGAAGAACCCGGCAAAGCGCTGGGCGACGGCGGCGGAATTTGCGGCGGCGCTGGCCCGGGTGGAAGAGGCGCCCGGGGAAGCGATCGCGATGGAGCCGGCGGCGGGGATTCCCGGGACGCTTTCCTCGCCGATCGCGACGTCGAGGCCCCTTTCCGCCGGAACGCCTCAGCGCGCCGGAGACGCCCCCTCGGTGCCGCTCGGCTCCACCCCGGCGGGCGCCGCTTCCGTCCCTGGCGGCCTCTTGCCCACGGAGGCCACGCCCAGTTCGGGGTTTCCGGCGCGGCGGAAGGGCCCGGCGGTGGCGGTTCTGGCTGCGTCGGGCGCGCTGGCGCTCCTTCTGCTCGCCGGCGGAATCTACGCGGCCCGCCGTCCCGCCCCTGCGGATCCGGCGCCGGTTCAGCCGACGCTCCCGGCGTTGCCCGTTGGAGTGACGCCTCCCGCACCGCCGGATGAGGCGTGGGAAGGATCCCTACGGTCCGCGCTCGCCGAGGCGAAGGCGTTCGAGGCCCGCGATGACTTCCGGCGCGCCCTCGAGGTCCTGGCGTCCCTGACGCCTCCCGATACCCGCGCCGCCGCCGCCCTGGCGCGCGAGAAGAACGACCTGCTCAACCGCGTCGAGGTCCGCGTCCAGACGGAGAAATCCGCCCCCCAGCGCGGGGCGCAGGCCGCGACGCGGCTCAGGGAACTCGCGAAGAAGTTCCCGGACTCCGCCGCACGGACCTTCCATGCCCTCGCCGATGCCGCCGCCCAGGACTGGCAGCCGCGCGACGGCTACCCCGCCCTCCGGGCCCTCTTTGCAAGCCGCGTCCCCGACGCCATCGAGCAGACCCTCTCGCGCCTCGAACCCCCGACGCGCGAAGACGAACGCGCGTCGCTCCGCGCGGCGGCCCGGAGCCTCGGCCGGCTCCGCAGCCTCCTGAAGCACGCCGCGGCGTGGTGCCGCCGCCACCAGGGAACGGTCGTGACCTTCAAGAAGTCCGACGGGAGCCTCGTCTCCGGCAACCTCCAGAGCGTCGGCGACCGCGAACTCTTCCTCGCCGATGGCAAGATCCAGGTCACCGTCGGGCTCCAGGATGTCCTGATGTCGGAACTCGCAGCCCGCGCCCTCGCCGGCTGCGCGCCGGACGACCTCGTCCTCGCCGCCGTCGATGCCACCCTCCTTTGCGATCCCCCCGGCGAAGCGTGGCCGTTTGCCCTTCGCGCCCGCCGCCGCGGCCTCACGCTCGATCCCGAGCTGGAGAAGATGCTCCGGGAGCAGATCCCCCAGGAGCGCCGCGAAGAGGCCGGCGAGCTGATGATCAAGGTCGAGAAGCTGCGGGATAACCCCGTCGCCGCCCTTCCGAAACTCCGCGACTGGCTCACCCGCTTCGACGCGATCCCTCTGAACGCGCGGATGGCGGAGGAAGCGCGGGAAGCGGTGAGGGTGGCGGCGTGCCCGGCGATGGCGGAAGACGTGCGACTGTACGCCGCGGCCGACGTCGGCGGAAAGGACGCGGACCTTTCGCTGCGGTGGAACGACGTCGAGTCGGTGCTGGCGGATTTCGGGGCGATCTCCCGGGCGCGCGCCGTGGCGGGGGAAGTGTCGGCGCTGGAGCCGGTCGCGGGAAGCGCCTGCCTGGTGCTGCGCGGGCTCGACTGGTCGGCGGTGGAGTTCGAAGCGGAGGTCAGGACGTCCGGGGCGTTCGCGCTGCTCGCGGGCTGGAGAAGCGTGTTCGAGCATTTCAGCGTCGCGATTCATCCGACCGGGCAGGGATCGATCCGCGTTCGGCCGCCGGGGCTTGGGGACGCGTGGGAAATCCCGGCCCCGCAGGACGGCTGGGTGCGCGTCTTCATCTCGCTCCAGGACGGCCACCTGCGGGTCACGGTCGGGTCGCGCTCGGCCGACTGCGAAGTCCCTGCGTCGTGGCGCGGAGAGATCGGGCTCTGGTTCAAGGCGCCGTTCGAGTTCCGCCGCCTCGAAGCGCGCGGCCGCGCCGAATTCCGGGAGCCGGACCTGGACGTGGAGTTCGGCGCGCTGGAAAAGATCGGAAATCGCGCCTTGAAGACCGTGAAGTCGGGGTGGAAAGACTGGAGCCACCTGGCGTCCCCGAAGGGAAAGCTGGAGATCGTTGGCGGCGACGAGTGGACGCGCATTCGCCCGGCGCAGTGGCCCGCGGGGGACAATTACCGCATGAGGTTCCGGGTCCAGGCCGGAGAGGGGTCGGAGATGTCGATCGGCCTCCGGGCCGGCGAAGCCAGCCGCGAGGTCCTGCTCATGGACGAATCCCTGAGCGGTTTCGCCGGCGACGGAAAGTTCCTGATCGCGGGCGTCGGCCTGCCGCTTCCGCGGGGGCAGGACTCCGTGGTCGACATCATCGTTCACGGCAATCGGGCGACCGTGCAGGTCGGGCGCGCCACCTGGTGCGGCCACCTCGACCCTCTCGACCACGGGGGAATCGAGATCGGGGTTCGCAACGGAAAGGTCGCCTTCGGCGAACTGAAACTCGAACAGCTGCCCGATTAACCCTGAATTCCGCATTCCGTGTTCCGCACTCTCTGCTCGCAGTCCGGCCTTTTCCTTGAACCACCGACCTCTTCCATCCGTATGCATCCTCCACACGCTTCGGAGCCGAACCATGCGTCTTTTCACGCTTTCCCTCGCCGCCCTCGCGCTCGCCGCTTCCATTTCCAGCGCCCAGGGATTCATGCAGGTGTCCGACCCGAACGCGTCCCAGATGACGCTCAAGACCCACCTCGTCGAGGTCACCCTCGATAACCAGGTCGCCACCACCACCGTTGACCAGGTCTTCCTCAATCCCAACGGCGGCCAGATCGAAGCCACTTACCTCTTCCCCGTCCCCCCGGGCGCTTCCATGGAAAAACTCTCCATGTGGATCGACGGCGTGGAACAGGAAGCCGAGATGCTCGAGTCCGGCAAGGCGCGCGGGATCTACGAAGCGATCGTCCGCTCGCGGCGCGATCCGGCGCTCCTGGAGTTCGCGGGCGCCAAGACGTTCCGCCTGCGCGTGTTCCCGATCAATCCCGGCGAAGAGAAGCGCGTGAAGCTGACGTACAGCGAGGCGCTGAAGGGCGACTCGGGGGTCGTGGAGTACAAGTACGGGCTGGCCACGGCGAAGTACTCGCGGACGCCGCTGTCGGAAGCGCGGGTGCTGGTGAAGGTGAAGTCGAACGTGGCGCTGAAGTCGGTCCTGTCGCCGTCGCACCCGGTGGACATCGCGCGGCCGGACGATCACCACGCGACGGTGGCCTGGGAAGCGTCGAACGTGGCGCCGGACCGCGACTTCCAGCTCTACATCGCCGCGCAAGACGGCGAGTTCGGCATGAATCTCGTCGCGCAGCGCGCGACCGGCGAAGACGGGTACTTCATGATGCTCCTCGCGCCGCGCGTCGTGCCGAAGGCCGAGGCGATGCGCCGCGACGTCTGCTTCGTGGTGGACTGCTCGATGTCGATGGCGGATGAGGACCGGATGGCGCAGGCGAAGAAGGCGCTCAAGGCCGGCCTTCAGACGCTCAACCCGGGAGACCGCTTCAACATCATCCGGTTCTCGACGGAAGTTTCGCGGTGGCAGTCCGAGCTGGTGGAGGTTTCCGAGGCGGCGCTTAAGGACGCTTCGGCGTACGTGGACATGATGAAGGCGCGCGGGGCGACGAACATTTCGGAGGCGCTGGACGCGGCGCTGGGGATGGCGCCAGGGGATCCGAAGCGGCCGTTCATGGTGTTGTTCATGACGGACGGGGCGCCGACGATCGGCGAGACGGAGCCGGACAAGATCCTGGCGCTGGCGAAGGCGAAGAACACGGGGAACGCGCGCGTGTTCACGCTGGGGGTCGGCTTCGACCTGGACGTGCGGCTGCTCGACAAGCTGGCGGACGAGAACCACGGGCTGCGGCAGTACGTGACGCCGACGGAGAGCCTGGAGACGCGGATGGCGGCGTACTACGAGAAGTTCAGCGCGCCGGTGCTGACGGACGCGGACCTGAAAATCGACGGCGCGGGCGTCGAGATCTACGACATCTACCCGAAGAGGCTGTCCGACGTCTTCAAGGGGCAGCAGATCGCGGTTTACGGGCGCTTCAAGGAGGCCGGCCAGCGCAAGGTACGGCTGACCGGCATGGTGGACGGCGAGCCGAAGGAGTACGCGTGGACGGCGGACTTCCCCGCCGCCAACGAGACGCACGATTCGGTGCCGCGCCTGTGGGCGGTCTCAAAGGTCGGGCACCTGATGGACGCGATGCGGCTGAACGGCGAGCAGGAAGAGCTGAAGAAGGAGGTCATCGCGCTGGCGAAGGAGTTCGGGATCGTGACGCCGTACACGAGCTACCTGGTGCTGGAGGACAGCGCGCGCGTGCAGGCCGGCATGGGCAACGGAGCTCCGGCCACGCCGGCAGGAGGGGGCGGCAGGTTCGGCGGAGGGCGCCCCAACGAGCGCAAGGGCGTCCCGCAGCCGGGTGCCGCCAACGGCGCCCCGGCGGACGACCCGGGCCTCGTCTTCCCGGATGCTGAAGAGTCCGACCACAACGAGTCCGCGGATGCGAGCGGCATGAAGGGCGACAGCGGCGAGTACGTGAAGGGCGCAGATCCGGAAGTCCGCGGCCGCCGGAACCTGGTCGGCAAGAACGAGGCCCTCGGCGTCGGAGGCGGCTCCGGCGGCGTCCGCGCCAGCCGCGAGGCCGACGCGATGAAGGAAGGCCGCGGAGGCGAGTCGAAGGCCGCCAAGCGCATCGGCGACAAGACGTTCTACTTCAGCGGCGGCGCCTGGCGCGACGCCGACTGGAAGGAAGGCCTGGAGACGCTCAAGGTCGAGTACCTCTCCGACGAGTACTTCAAGCTCGCCCAGGACAAGCCCGAGATCGCGAAGTTCCTGGCGGTCGGGGAAGCGGTGATCGTGGTGTTCGACGGGAAGGTCTACGAGATTTCGGTGACGCCGGCGAAGAAGTAGGTCTGAAGGTTACGGCTGGAATCTCCCCCCGCGCGGGTCATAGACTCGCGACGGGGGGTTTTTGTTTTCCGGGAATATTGGAGGAAAAACGGTGCTCAACTGCTTGGGCTGTGGGCTGTGGGCTGTGGGCTGTGGGCGGAGCGGACGCTCGTCTCCCGCCTGAGCGTTCCGGTCGGACGCGTGGGGAGGACTTGAAATGACTCCCCCTGTTGGCATTTCAGGCTCGACCTCGTCGCCGCCGGTCGCAGGGCAACGCAACAAGGACTCGTCCGACTTCGTGCTCGTTGGCGACAGCGTTCCCATGCGGAAAGTTCGGGCGCGGGTCGCCACCGCGGCGCGCTGCAGATCCTCGGTCGTCATCGTCGGGCCCACCGGGAGCGGCAAGGAGAACACAGCGCGGAGAATTCACTTCGATTCCGCACGGTCGAGGTGCCGTTTCGAAGCTCTCAACTGTTCGGGGGTGAGCGAGGAGCTTGTCGCCGACGAATTGTTCGGGCACGAGAGGGGCTCGTTCACGGGCGCCCATACGACAAAACAAGGACTCTTCGAGCTGGCCCGCGGTGGCTCTTTCCTTCTGGATGAAGTCAGCGACGCCTCGACAGCATTTCAGGCCAAGCTGCTTCGAGTCCTGAACGACCGTGAGTACCGTCGTATCGGGGGAACGAGGCTCCTCAAGCTCGACGTCCGGTTCATCGCCGCCCTGAACCGGGATCCGGACGAACTCATCGCCAAAGGGCTCCTGCGGGAGGACTTCTACTACAGGCTGAAGGTCTTGCTCATCCGGATCCCTCCACTCCGGGATCGCAGGGAGGACATCCCGGCGCTTGTGCGGCACTTCATGAAGCTGGCGCCCGAACGGTGGCTCGATCCAGGAGATCCGGAGCCCGAGGTGACCGAGGACGCGATGGGCCTGCTCATGGAGCACTCGTGGCCGGGGAATGTGAGGGAACTGGAAAATGTCCTGGAGCTCGCGGCAGTAACCGCCAGGGACGTCGTCCTGACCCGGAAAGTCCTCCAACAATTTGTGAAGCCGGAGTCGGACAGCAAGAAACTGGGTCAGGTCAGGACTGAACGAGGCTCGCTGACGGAGCGGATGAACCAGTTAGAGCGCATGCTGGTCCGGGAGTACTTCGATGAGGCCGGCGGAATTGTCAGTCGCGCGGCGGATGAAGCCCAGTGCCCTCGAGAGACCTATCGGCAGCTCTGCCTGAAGCACGGGTTTCTCCCGAATCGAAAACTCGCTTCGCGAGCAACCGCTGCGGAGGCCCGGAATCCGGGCAGGGCGCCCGAATTCGGGCGGGGGATCGAATCGTGATGCAACCGCTTCACCACCACCGAGATCGATGCGGCACGAGGGAATCCCGGGCGCGCGCCCCGCTCGAAAACGGGCAATCCGGTGGGGATCATGCGGGCGTCACGCCTCAGGCGTCCTTGGCCTTGCATTTGCTCATACACCCCGCGCAGTCCAAAACCGTTCGGCTCATTGCGAGGATTCCACGTGGACGCGTGCTGTTCAAGCTGTGCTGCAGGAGAGGCCTGTGCCGGAGACGAGCTTCGGGCGTCCTCACCGGGCATGGAAGTCTCGGAGCCGCCCACGCGGCCTGGAACAACTCAGATCGCCGATCGCCTCGGGCTCGGCGACAGCGAAGTCACTGCGTCCCCGGCCGTGGGAATCGAAGGAAGCAACGCCGTGCGCGTGGACATTCTCCTCTTCACGCTCACCCTCGACGCCGTTTCGTTCCGCGTGCAGGTTTCCAACGACGCCGTCTGCTGGGCCGACGCCGCCGAATTCCGTCGAACCGTGGCGGGGTACGCCACAGCGAAGCTGCGCGGCGTTGGCTTCCGTTTCGTCCGGCTGTATTACGAGGCAAGCAACACCGCGAGCGGACAGGGTGTCCTGGCAGCCTCGCTTCATCACTGGCGCAATTGAACCCAGCCGCTGGCCGGGTCTACAGAGAACGGTTTTCGGAGAAACGAAGCGATGGCCTATCACCTTCTAGCAGCCAGGCTGGCGTGTACCAACGGCACGGACAATTTCTCAAATCCGGTCCAGGTCGGCGGGGGCAACGCCGTCCAGATCGACTCGATCTGTTTCAATTTGGGAGGTGCAACTTCGTACACCCTTGAACTTCAAGGAAGTAACGACGGCGCGAACTATAGCGTCATCACCACCAACGCCGGCCTCGTTCTCGGCAGCAGCTTCCCGACCAAATCCACCGGCATCGGTTTCGCCATGGTGCGCATGAGGATCTCGGTCTCAGCTGGTAGCGGAACGATCATCATCGCGTACGGCATCAACATTTCGCACCAGTAGCAAATCACGAGCCGGATCTGATTTCCACGGCGCAGGCCGCGGAGGGAGGCTCCGGAGTACGCGAGCAGGGCCGTCAGAAGCGGCTCTCTCCCCGAGGCCGATACTTTTATTTCGGCTTCAGGGAGAGAGCCGCCGATTCCCACTACTTCTCGAGGCGCTCATGGCCGAGATTCCCCTGACTTACCTATTCGACCCGGTTCGGTACGAGGACCGCGCGAAAGCGTACTCTTCCTGCATCGGCGGGCGCCGTTACGCGATCACGCACCAGACGCCAGGAACCACGGTGACCGGCCAGACATCCTTCGTCGCGACGACGCCGACGTTCCTGATCAGCCAGGCGAACTCCAACGGCCGTCGCGTAATCCTCTCGAACTTCGCGCTCTGCCAGGACGGCACGCCGGCCGGCGGCGCGATCAACATCCTCGTCGCGATCGATCCCGCCGACCGGTACGCCTCCGGCGGCACCGCGATCACGCCGCAGGCCACGATGGCCGACAGCGATTTCTCGCCGGGGTTTTCTTTTCGCTTCAACCCGACCGCCAGCGCGCCCTCGACCGTCCGCTACCTCTACCACTGGAAGCAGCCCGTCTACGCCGGCTCGGTCTTCAATCCCGACCTCCACGACGGCCTCGCCATCGGCCAGACCGGCTCGATCCTGATCTACACCTGGGCGGCCTCGACCGCGCCCACCTGGACCCTCGGCGGATTCGACATTCTGGAGGAAGGCTAATGCCCACGCTCCGCGATCTCTCCCAGGGCGTTCTCCCCCACGAGAGCACGCACGTTACCGGCGGATCAGACCCCTTCCTCTCGACGGACCTCCTCGAAGCCGCCGTGAAGCGGATCCAGACCTCGTCCGGCCCGACCATCCTGACCGTCGGCGCGATCGCCGACGGCGAATTCCTCCAGCGAAGTGGCACGGGCATCGTCGGCGCGAGTTCGCCCGGCACGACGCCACTCGAAGTCAAGATCGTCCGGTACCAGCTCGTGTATTGATTCGTTCTCCCAAGGAGCCCCCCCCCATGGCCGCAGGCACCACCCCGATTTATCCCGCGACACCGAAAACCTGGCAGGGCCAGGTCACCGCTGCGAATACGAACCGCGACGGCTCCGGCTCGATCGTCACTGTCGTGACCGGCGGGTCGAACGGGACGCGCATCGACCGCGTCCGCGTGAAGAGCACCTTAACCACCACGGCCGGGCTCGCCCGCCTCTGGATTTCCCTCAACGCCGGGACGACCTGGCGCCTCTACACCGAAATCTCCGTGAGCGCGATCACCGTCAGCGCCAGCACCGCGGCGTTCGAGTCCACGTACCTGACCCCCGACCTCCTCCTCCCCGACGGAAGCGCTCTTCTCGGCGCCACCATGGAAAAAGCCGAGGCCACGAACTTCATCGCCCACGGAGCCGACTACTAATGCAGAACCCCGGCTCCGTCGGCCCGTTCAGCGTCCCGGGGAACTCCCCGTCCCTCCACGGGTTCATCCCGAGGGGCGTCATCGTGATGTGGAGCGGCCTCCTCTCCGACATCCCGACCGGGTGGGCGCTGTGCGACGGCACGCTTGGCACGCCGAATCTTCTCGCGCGCTTCGTGCGCGGGATCAACACCGCGACGACGAACCCCGGGACCACCGGCGGCGCCGACTCAGTCACCGTCACCCAGAACGCCCACCAGCACGAACTTCCGTTCACGCCCAACGGAACCGATCTCTGGCATAGCTCCGTCTTCGGCACCGGAACCTCAAGGTCCTTCACGAACTCCCTCAACGGCGGAAGCGGTAGCCGCTCATCCGCTGTCCTCAAAGACCAGTCCGTGACCGCGACCAACCAGGCTCACGACAACCGGCCGGCGTACTACGAGCTGGCTTTCCTCATGAAACTGTAGGAAAGAACCATGACCCGCTTCCTCTCCGATCCTCCACCCCACGCCTCAAGGACAGTTTCCCGATGAATCGCCGGCGATTCGTCTTCGAAAACGGGACCACCTTCTCCAAGCCCCTCCGCCGAACCGGCGCCGCGCCCGTAGACCTGGAGATCAGCGTGTGGACCCTTCAGAACGGAAGCCTCGACGTGGCGCTTCTCGAGTCGTCCGAGGGCGACGACTGGTCGGTCGTACCGGACTGGCGCGGCCACCAGCCAGGCTGGGCCCACCTCGGCCTCGTCACGCCACGGCTTCCGTGGCTGCACGCACGCCTCGGCCTCGAGAAAACCAGAGGAGCCGTTCTCGAACTGCATCTGCTCGGAGCCTCAGATCCCGCAAGAAACCTGTCCCGCGAAAAAAAGGAAAACGAGTAATGAACGAAAACGAATGTTCGTGTTCAAGCTCGACAATACGGACCAGAAATGCAGACGATGCTGAAACTCAGGGATTCGGTGCGCGCCACTCGGAGGAGGTCATTTGGGAAACACTGGTGCTCGAGGCAAATTCAACGGCGATCTCGCTCCCGATCCCGACGCAAGGCGCGAACGCACTTGAAATTGCAATCATGACAATTAATGCATCGGGGAGCATCCAAACCGCCTTCCAGGCCCAAATTGGCAGCGACGGAGCCAATTGGTCAAATCTCGGGTCCCCGGGACAGTCCATTTCCGTCGGATACATCAGCATTGGCCCTATTGCCGGAAACGGCCTCCCACTCTTTCGATTGATCGCAGCGGAACAAGCCGGCAGCAAAAGTCTTTTCACCGCCTCTGTCCGCTTCTTCCATAACTAAGCGTGCACGCGAGTGTTCGACGACGCGAAGTGATGTGCTCCGCCCGGCTGGACGAAATCACTTTCGGCACTTGAAAACACATCCCATAACCACGCTAAACTGCATAAAGATCGGACGACCTGCATTCGAGCCAGCACACCCGAACTCCTCGATTCGCGGAAGGCGGCCATGTCAAACCAGCAATATAATGCGGCACAGGATGCGCTCACATAATGATTCAAGAAGATCGGCCGCAACTCAGCCACGATCGGTGATACAAGCCATCGTCCAGCGCAACAATCGCTGCGATTCCACTTCGCATTGCCACAAGGGTACCGTGCAGTGTGCACGCCTGATTACGGCGGCGAGGCAGGTATACTCCACGGTGTCCCGAGCAAAGTGCGAACCTCCCATGTCACCTGTATCGCTCCTCAGGGTGTTTCGGCTACTGGTAACAGCCTCGTTCCTATTGACGGACTGCAAGCCTTCTCCGCAACAACTCCATAACAACCCAGATTGAGGAGAGCAGTGATGCCCACTTCGGATCCGCAGGAATGGATGAACGCCGCGTTAGGCCGACTGCACGCGCGACGCATCGCGAGTCACGCCGATCCGTCGCAATCCGTTGGCCCATCAAGGGGCCTCCGCCAGGTGGCATTTGACGTGGCGAATTCGGGCCTGGGCCCCATTTTCCAAGAGGGAGGTCCTACCCAAGGCGGCGGCAATGAACCGAGCGAACCTGGTGGTGGAAAAGGATCACCCCTGCCACCCCGCCCCCCATTTGAACCGCCCGACGATTCACTGGTGGACCCTGCCTTCGAAGATCCGACGGACGAAGTCCTCGTTGATCCGCTAATCATTACAAACCTAAGTCTGATGAACGCTGGACTGCGCGCGCTTCACAATTTTGTCAACAATAACGTCAATGCTGCAGCACTTGCGGCGGCCCAGGGGGTTATGCTTGGCATTCAGGACTGGATTGTTGACGAATTGGAATACCTCGATGCAGCATTTCCAAATGACGACGAGATGAAATCCAAGGGTAGAAACATGAAGTCTGCACTCGGCATGGCGCAGGAAGCCATAATGGCCGATCATGATTTCTACGCAGAACTACGGGGCGGAGTTTTGGCAAGTCATGACGCGCTGGTCAAGGCGATCAGCGATGTTCGCGCACTTGGCAAGATGGCCCCCGCCACGTTTCCACCGCGACCCGAATTTCCCGATGCGACCGCGACGGACGCAGCCCTGTGGCCCGGAGGCATGCCAGCATTGCCCGCCACGAGCAAGAGAGACAAGGCGCAACTCTTCAAGGACAATTGCAGAATTCTCGAGATTCTTAAGCTGGCGCTCAAGAGCAAGAAAACCCAAATTGTTCGCGCAGACCCGAGCGATGTTGCCAAAGCGCTGTCATCTCTGCACAAATCACTTGCTCCGGAGGATCTCCAGCGAAGCGGGTACCCGATGGCCGCGGACACGGACTTGCACTACTCAAAGCGAATCATCGTCCATCGCCTTCTTGGGCAACTTGGATACGCCGCTCAGTCACTGGTGAATGCCGGCGTACGCAGAAACATTGATTTGCGCATCATTGACAACGCGCTGAAGGAGATTCCGGTAGCCGAGGCAGCGCTTG
>CAVPNQ010000015.1:0-6351 GCA_963706735.1 uncultured Planctomycetia bacterium | reverse complement strand
GGGCCCATGCGACGACGTCGATGAAGAGGTGGTCTTCCTTCTTCTCTCCCTTGGCGTTTTTCCAGACCCGGTTGACGGCGACGCGGAGGTCGGTGACGGGGACCTGGCTGGGGCCGGCGAAGCGGATCTCGGGGTCCTTGCAGAGGTTGCCGATGAGGACGACGCGGTTGAGATGCATTCTGTTACTCCTTTTAGTCTGTGGTGTTTGAGGTCACTAGTAAGTTAATTGAAGCATGGGACCGAAAAAAAAGGCCCCCTGCTACGGCAGGGCCGACAACGGCGAACAGTACGTGTACTCACGCCCGATCTTGTTCTCCTGGTCCTCCTTCCTCAGTACGAGGTGCTTGGCGAAAAGGTTGATCAGCCGCGTGCTCGCGGTGTTGAGCTTGAGCTTGAGTTCGGCGGACAGGTCGCGCGCCAGCAGCGTCCCCCCCTTCATGCACAGTTCCAGCGTCTCGCGCAGGTAAGGGTTCAGCTCGCCCACGAGCGACCACTTCTTCTTCCCGTCCACGTGCATCAGGCACAGGTCCTTCTGCTTGAGCGCGACCTCGAGCCCTTCCCTCACGGCGTCGTTGCAGCCGGAGAGGAGAATGGTGCCTTCCCCGTACTCGCCCTGCTCCATGCGCCCGGCGAGCTTGGCGACGATTTCGTCCGCGGCCGAGAAGTCGGCGATCTCGATCTTGCTGAAGTCGAGCACCTCGACGCCGCTCTTGCGGATGTCGGCGAACTCGGACTCGATCTTCTCCCGCACCCCCGGGGAAGTCCGGCGTCCGGACAGGATGTTCCCCAGCCCGCACTTCTTGGCGATCGCGCCGACGTCGTGAATCATGTTCATCTCCCTTATGTCAACTCAGTTGTACGAAATATACCACGGGAAGCGCCGGAGTCAAGAACCTCTTCAACAAATCTTCTCCATATTGTTTGAGAATGCAAGGTATTCAATAACAAGGGTTTACGAGTCGAGGTGGTGCGGTGCTGTTTTTTCCCGCCGGAATTTTTCGCGCGAATGGGAAGGGGTTGCGGCCCTGTGGACGGCACCCGATCGCCTGCTGCGCCTCCGGCCTGGCGGCACTGTGGTAAACTTCACCTCCGGAAAGTCGAATGCTTCCCTGGAGGATCGATCCGTGAAGTACACCATCGTCGTCAGCCGGGATTCCGAAAGCCGGGCCTTCTCGGCCTCGGTGCCGGCACTTCCTGGTTGCCACACGTGGGGAAAGACGCAGGCCGAGGCCTTCCGGCAAGCACTGGATGCCATCGATACATGGATCGAGGCCGCCAGGAAACTCAAGCTCAAGCTGCCGCGCGAAGTTGCCCAGCGGGTCGCCGAAGTAGGATGAAGCCGCGGCCGGCGAGGCCGAAGGCTGTCGAGCGCCTCCTCCTGCATCTGGGATTCGTCCATGTGCGGGCGGGAAGTGGCTCTCACCGGTTCTACAGGCATCCGGATGGCCGTACCGTTGTCGTCGCCTTCCACGGCGGTGGAAGGACTATCCCGATCGGGACGCTGAGGAAAATCGTCGGCGACATCGGGATGAGCGTAGAAGAGTTCAACAAACAGGTGTAGAGAGCTGGTACGCCGGCCGGGCGTTCTCTGGCGTTCCGGTCCTACCTTGAGAACTCAACGCAATTGGACCGGAGTTCTCCAAACCACGCGGTCACGCGAAGTTCGGCCGCTCGCTCAAACCAGTCCGAGAATTCCCGCAGGGATTCGGGGTGGCCGTACCCGGCCGCGAAGCGCATCTGGTACCAGGCTGAGAACCGGCTGCCCTTCACGGACAGGAAGGGCCTTCGGAGCTCCGGTTCTGGCGCGCTTGCTCGGGATTCTCTTAGAGTTACCGGAAAGGCGAATTCTCGACGCGATTTGCGCGGGATCACCTCGAAAATCTCTCCGCCACCGTCGAGAATCGCAGGGTACATCCAAGTGCCCGGGGTGGAGGTTTCCCGGTCTACGACTTTGAGTTGTTCGTAGTGGTGAACGGGAATGAGCAGGTCTGATTTCGAACTGTTCGTCAAGATCAAGACCAAGTCACAGCCGTACGCCACAATTCTGAGCAATTTCAACTCTGCGGAAAGGCCCAGCACCGGGGATTGCGGTCCGCCATCTGGAATCGAGATGGGTGTATTCGGGCGCTCATGTTCCGCACACATTTCAGGAGTCTATCCCTGCTCCCCCGTCACCCCAACGGCCTCCTCCGAATAATTTCCGCATTTCCCGCGAACCTTCCCGCCCCCTCGCACGATCAACCAGAACCATGAAATCGCTTCGAGACTCCATCCGCACGACGAAGACCGGCTCCCCGGGCTATCCCGCCGGGACGCAGGCGAATTGCCGGCATTTCGAACGGATGAGCGTCGTGCTGTGGAGGCTCGGAAGCGGTTAGGACTGCCGAAATATCAAAACCGGCGATCCGCCGCCCCCGGGCGCAACGGATCGCCGGTTTTGTTTTGGGCCCGGGCGAAGCCCGGACCCAAAACAAAACCCTGAGCGAGCGAGCCAGCGCGACGAAGTCGCGCTGGCGAGCGAGTCGAAGGGTGTTCCCCCCGCCCCACCCCTAAGAGAAAGGAGGCAGCCAGTGGACCCCGTATTCGCCCGAGGACCCCGCCTTGACCTGCGCCCCGTCCAGCCGTCCGACGCGGAGCTCTTCGTCCGCTGGCTGAACGACCCGGACGTGACGCAGTACCTCGCCCGCGTTCTCCCTCTGTCGCTGGAGGAGGAACGGGCGCTCCTGGCTTCCCGCTCGAACGACCGTGACAACGTCCTGCTCGTCCTGGTGCATCGCGATCTGCGGCGCCCCATCGGAAGCGCGGGGCTCCACGGGATTTCGGGCCAGAGCCGCAAGGCGGGCTTCGGGATCCAGATCGGGGAGAAGGAGTTCTGGAACCAGGGCCTGGGCCGCGAGGCCACGGAGTTGATGCTGGAGATTGCGTTCGATCGCCTGAACCTGAACCGCGTGGAACTGGAGGTGTACGAGACGAACCCCCGGGCCATCCGGGTTTACGAACACGCAGGTTTCAGTTCCGAAGGAGTCGCACGGCAGGGCCGCTGGATCCGGGGTCGTTACGTCGATGTCCGCCGCATGGCCGTCCTGGCGGAAGAGTGGCGCGTGAGGAAGTCGCTCACGGCCGCAAGCGAGGTGTGTCAAACGTGACGCACTGAGCCTTGGATGGCCGGAACTCGTTTCAGACGGGAGGTGAGCCAGACCAGAAGGAAGCGAGGGGATACCGGCGCTGGATTCCCTCGCGGGGCGCACACTGTGGTCGCGAGCCGGCTCCGTTTCAGCAAGAGGGAGCATCGGGCGCCACCGCCAGGGACGCGCCTTTGTGGACGGGGCAGGCGGTTGCCTGCCCGACTGAACCTGCCTTCGCGAGGGGCCCGGAAGTTCGCTTCCGGGCCCCTTGTTCATTTTGCGGCCGGCCTTCACGGGAACCGGCACTTCCCCGATTTTGCCCCTCTTGTGCCTTCCGCGGGACTACAGTCGTTGATTGTGAAGCGCCAGCCCCCACGCCGTTCCGCCGAGTCAACAACGGGCGGCTGGCTGCCCGCGCTGCTTCTCGCCGTCGCCGCGTGCGGCGGCTGTTCGACGCGCGAATGCGCGGAACCGCTTCCCGAGAACGCGTGGTACTCGCCGCTGACGCAGCCGGCGCTGGGCACGGAGGGGGCGCTTGCGATTGCGAAGCGGCGGCAGGGTGAGGCGATCCAGATCCTGAGCCTTTCCGGCGGCGGGCAGGTCGGGGCGTTCGGGGCGGGGATCCTGAACGGCTGGAGCCGGAGCGGGACGCGCCCGAAGTTCGACATCGTGGCGGGCGTCAGCACGGGGGCGATCATCGCGACGTTCGCGTTCCTCGGCGAACCTGCCGACGACGACCAGGTGAAGTCCGCGTTCCTGGACATCTCCGAGGCGGACGTGTTCGAAGAACGGTTCATCCTCGAGGCGCTGGTCAGCGACTCGCTCAACTCGACGGAGCCGTTCAAGCGCACGCTCGCGCGCATGGTGCCCGATGCGCTCATCGACCGCGTGGCTGTCGAAGGGACTGCTGGCCGGCAGCTGTGGATGGGGACGCTCGACCTCGATCGCGGCGCGATGGTCGCGTGGGACATGACTGCGCTGGCGATGAAGGCGAAGCGGACGGGCGACGCGGCCTTCTACGACCGCTACCGGACGATCCTGCTCGCGTCGGCCGCGGTGCCGGTCCTGTTTCCGCCCGTGATGATCGACGGGGCGATGCACATCGACGGCAGCGCGCGGGAACTCATCTTCCTCGAGCACGTGCTCAGCCCCGTCTTCAGGGTCTACGCGGACATCGAAAAACTCACACCCGGGGCGAGGCGGCCTGTGTTTCACGCGATCATCAACGCGAAAATCGGCGTCTCCTTCGAATGCGTGGCCGGCGACATCAAGGCGATCGCGACGCGCAGCGTGGAAATCGCGATCGACGAAGCGACGCTCGGGGGCCTCTACCGGATGAAGGGCCTCGCGGATTGGCACCATCTTGACTGGCGCTTCACACGCATTCCGGATTCCGCGGACGTGCCCGAGAACCACAACGCGATCGACCCGGTCGCGATGCAGGCGCTGTACGACCTGGGTGTCCAGCGGGGCGGCGACCTGACGTCCTGGGAGACCACGTTGCCGCAGCCGGCGAAGTAGTCCGCGCGGGGGGAGTTACGGCGTGCGGCCGCTCAACGCCTGTGCGCTGAGCTGGACGACAGCCGCCAGCCGGATCCCCGAGGCGGCGAAGACGTTCGCGGGCTTCTGGACGGTGCGGTACGTCGAGCGCATGAGCGACTTCGTGCGCACCCAGCTTCCCCCCCGGACGCAACGCCACCCCATGTACTTCTTCCCGGGAATGTTCAGGCACGGGTCCGTCGAGTTGCCGCCCAGCCCCCGGTGCCCGTACGGGGACTCGTCCGTCGGGAACGCGTCGATCGGGACGGGCTGCATCCCGGAAGCGTGCGAGACGTTGGAGTTGGCGAAGCGCGGCTCGAAGTGCCGGCCCCAGGGGAACGGGCGCTGGTCCGGGCCACGGGCGGCCTTCTCCCACTCGTCGTCCATCGGGAGGGTGAAGAGCGAGCCGGTGCGCGCGGACAGCCAGCGGGCGTAGGCCAGCCCGTCGAGCCACGAGACGCCTGCGACCGGCCAGTCGGCGCGCCAGTCCGCCGGCGCGAGACGGAGCCGGCGGGCCTGCGCGCGAAGCCCCGCCGGGGCGGTCGCGAGCCACTCCGCCGTCGGGATCACGAACTTCCCTTCCGCCTCCGGCCAGTAGTACCCCGAGTCCTCCGACTCGCGCGGCGCGTGCCGCCGGGCCCGCGCCGGATCGGAGGCGGCGACGTCGTTGAGGAACTCGAGGTACTCCGCGCACGTCACCGGGTCGCGCGCCAGGAAGAACGCCGGCAGGTCGCGCACCTCGGCTCGCGCCGCGAAGGGCACTTCGCGATCCCCCTGGTAAACGCACGGCCCCTCCGCGACGGGCCGGCAGCCGGCGGGAATCTCTTCCGGTCGGTAGAGCGTGATCTTGAGCTCGAGGTCCTCGCATCGGCGAAGCGCGACCGGGACGGGAACGGGCGCGAACCCTTCGGCCGCGACGATGAGGAGTGCCGCGCCGCCGGTCCAGGGGAGGCGCCGAAGCGGCATCCGGCCGAGCCATTCGCCGCCGCCGCGGGGGCGGAAGGGGGAATCGCCGTAGAGCGCGTCGAGGAGGCTCCCGGGGATGGGGCGGTCGGACGCGCGCGGGGTCTCGGGGATCAGGAGCCGGCCGCGCTCCACGGCGCGGAAGGCCCACACGTCGGCGCCCGCGAGTTCCTGCGGGCGGCAGCCGGCGCCGTGCACCCGCAGGCGCACCGGGCCGGCCGGCTCGAGGTCCGCCGCGATCTCCGGATCGGCGAAGAGCGGCGTCCTCCCCGACCACGGGTGGTACTCCCGGACCACGAGCTCCTTCGGCTCCACCGGGCGCCCTTCGCGCAGGCACGCGCATCCCCACGCCCTCGTCGCCAGCGACAGAGTCCCGTCGCCGCGCAGCTCGGCATCGAGCCGGCCGTCGTTCATGTGCTCGACGACGCGCCGCGCGGCGATCTGCCCCGCCACGTCGCCGGATTCCTCCAGCTCGAGAAAGCGCCGCCAGAACAGCCCCGCCCGCTCCTCGCGCGCCGCGGCGTGCGCCGGGATCAGCGTCAGCGCCGACGTCAGCTCCGCATCCGCTTCCGCGAACGCCTCCGCGCGCCGCCGCTCGAGCTGCTCCAGTTCGTCCTGCAGGCGCCAGAGCGGCTGCTTCGCCTCCAGGTCGTCCCAGCCCTTGCCCGCGTCCTCCAGCGCGGCCACGCGTTCCGCAGCCGCTTCCGCCTTCTCCCTGAGTTCC
>CAVPNQ010000014.1:0-18835 GCA_963706735.1 uncultured Planctomycetia bacterium | reverse complement strand
CCGCTCCGGCTTGATCCATCCCTCGTCGCGCACGTGCTGAAGCATCCGCTCCAGCACCTTCTTCGCCTTCTCCACCCGCAGCGGCTGCCCGGAAATCTTGATCTCGCTTCCACGCGCCATGATGTTCACGCCGAACGCGTCGCGCACGACGCGCGCGTGCCGCTCGCCGGCTCCCATCAGCCCGACGATCTGGTCCCGGTCCTCGACGGCCATCGATTTGTCGATTCGCGACATGGGATGCCTCAGTGAGGTTTCGTGAAGTGCAGCGCGGCGAGGAAACCGAAGTACGTGACGGGGGCGGTCAGGAGCAGGCAGTCGATGACGTCGAGCACGCCGCCGAGGCCGGGAAGAAGGTGGGACGAGTCCTTGGCCTGCACGGAGCGCTTCATGAGGCTCTCCACCAGATCCCCGAACTGCCCGGCGACCTGGGAGAGAAGCGACAGGGGTATGAACACCTGAAGGGGCAGATGGGTTCGAAGCGGTGTGACGTACCAGACGATGAGGCCGCCGGCGCAGCCGAAGACGAGGCCGCCGATGAAGCCCTCGATGGTCTTGCCGGGGGAGACTTTCGGGATGAGCTTGTGTTTGCCGATGGCCTTGCCCGTGAAGTACGCCGAGGCGTCCGTCCACTTGCCGACGACGAGGTACCAGATGAACGCGCCCTCGCCGATGACGGGAAGCGCGCGGATCTGCATCGAGTACGAGCCGAGGACCCAGATGTAGAAGAAGCCGAGAAACTGGAGCGAGATGCTCCGGAACCGCTCGGGTTCGCCGCGGACGACCTCTATGCAGAGCGACGTGACCATCGCGAGCACGAGCACCATGTTCGGCAGCGACGTTCCCGCGGGCCCCAGCGGGCGCTCCTTCCAGAGCTCCAGCACGTGCGCGACGCAGAGCAGCATCGTCACGCCGCACATCGGGATCAGGGACAGCTTCGCGCCGCCGGACTGCTGCAGCCGCACGTATTCCTTCATCCCCCACGTGAGGCCGAAAATGTAGAGCACCCACACGCCGCGCGCCCACTCCATCTTGTGGTCGAACAGGAACAGCGCGACCGTGAGGATCGCCATCGGGATGCCCGTCAGCAGGCGCGCCTTCATCGGTCCGCGAGCCCCCCGAAGCGACGTTCGCGTTTCGAGAAGTCGGCGAGGGCCTCGTGAAGCTGCGGCACACCGAAGTCCGGCCAGAACGCCTTCGTGAACCACAGCTCCGCGTACGACATTTCCCAGAGCAGGAAGTTCGAGACGCGGTGGTCGCCGCCTGTGCGGATCAGGAGATCCACCTCCTGCCCCGCCGGGTCGTAGAGGTACTTCGCGAACTCCTCCTCCGTCAGTTCCGGCACCTTGCCGCGCCGAAGCGCGTCCCCCGCGAACGCGCGCGCCGCGTCCACGATCTCCCCTCGGCCGCCGTAGTTCAACGCGAGCGCCATCGTCATCTTCGGGTTCTGCCGCGTCTCCGCCTTCGTCGTCTCCAGCTCCGCCAGCACTTCCGGCGACAGCTCGTGCAGCCGCCCGATCGCCGTGAAGCGGATCCCGTTCTTCATCAGGGTCGGCCGCTCCCCCGCGAGGTACCGACGCAGCAGCTTCATCAGGAAGTCGATCTCGCGCTTCGGCCGCTTCCAGTTCTCCGCCGAGAACGCGTACAGCGTCAGCCGCTGCACGCCGATCCGCGCGCACTCCTCGGTGATCGTCCGCACGGTCCGCGCACCGGCCTCGTGTCCCTTGTGGCGCGGCAGGCCCTTCTGCTCCGCCCAGCGCCCGTTGCCATCCATGATGATGGCGATGTGGCGCGGGAGGTGCGCGTGGGCAGGAGGGGCGGCGGGCATGGACTCCAAGGGTAGCGGCGCGCGGCGAAAGGGGCGAGCGAAGGTGAATGCGAGGGTGCAGGGCCGGTATTGCAGCGGGGCCGGGAGGGGAAACGACAAAGACAAAAAGGAGAACCCTCAAGCAAACGACAAAACAAACGACAAGTCGGGCGGTTCGTCGAGTGGCTTGCCGGGCGGCATCATCTGCGAATTGTGTTCTCTGTTTTGCTTTTGGCGTTTGGCTTTGCGTTTCGCAATTTTGAGTTTGCCTTTTCGCGGCCATGCACCCGTGAACGCGACGGTCCTTCCGCTCAACCTCCGGCAAGACGTAGCATTCCGCCTCCACCCCCCTCAAAGGCCCCCCGATGCCCACCCTCCGCTGGCTACCCCTGTTCGCGCTCCTCGCCCTTCCCTCCCTCGCCGAAGAACCCGAGCAGAAAGGCCAGCTGTTCCGCTTCGAGATCAAGGGCGGCGTGGGGGACCTGCGGTTTTCGCCGGACGGGAAGCTGCTGGCGGCGACGGGGTTCAACAAGACGGGGGTGGTGTACGACCTGCTGAAGGGTCAGCAGGCGATGATGCTGCTGGGGCACGAGGGGCGTGTGACGTGCGTGGCGTGGTCGGCGGACGGGAAGGCGCTGGTGACGGGGAGCGACGACGGGTCGATCCGGACGTGGGACACGACGACGGGAAAGCAGACGGGCGTGAAGGAAGCGGTGCACGGGCGCGGGTCGCACGGGACGGGGACGACGACGGTCGGGTTTTTCCCGGACGGGAAGTCGCTGTACTCGACCGGCTACGACACGACGGTGCACATCTGGGAGACGTCCACGCTCAACGAACTGATGCCGCTGGAGGGGCACGGGGACTGCGTGGTCGCGAACCTGTCGGCGGACGGGAAGCTGCTGGCGACGACGAGCCAGGACGGGACCGCGAAGGTCTGGAACGCGGTCACGGGCGAAGTCGTCGGCGAGCTGGAGATCACGCCGGCGATCGAGGCGACGAGCCCGCACCTCGGGTACCCGGTCTTCTCGCCCGACGGACGCCGGCTCTTCGCGGGCGGCGGCGACGGGCTCATCCGGTCCTGGACGGTTCCCGGCCTGAAGCCCGAGCCGGCGTGGCAGGCACACCGCGGGTTCGTGGGCGCGCTCGACGTCTCGCCCGACGGCGCGCTCGTCGCCACCGCCGGGATGCACCCCGAGGGCGGCATCGGGAAGCCCGACCAGCGCTGGGACAATTCCATCCGCATCTGGGACACCGCCACCGGCGAGCCCCTCCTCGAGCTCGGCGGCCACAAGATGTCCGTCTGCCGCACCCGCTTCTCGCTCGACGGCAAACGCCTCGCCACCGCGTCCTGGGACGGAAGCATCCTCGTCTGGGACCTCAAGGCGCTCGATCTGACCGCCGAGGCGGCGGCCGGCGAGAGCGCCGACGATCTCTGGATCAGGCTGGGGGGCGTGAAGGGTCCGGGGCCGTGGGCCGGGATGCGCGCGCTCGTCGCAAATCCCGAGAAGGCGATCGAGGTCATCGGCGCGCACCTCGAGCCCGCGAAGGCCGACCCGGCCTACTCCGAAAAGGTCGCGCAGCAGATCCGCGACCTCGATCACGACGATCCCGCCGTGCGCGACCGGGCACAGGAAGCGCTGACGAAGGCGGGCCCGCGCGCGGAGACCGCGCTGCGCAAGGCCCTGGAATCGCCGCCGTCCGCCGAGGTCAAGATGCGCGTCCGCGAGATTCTCGAGGCGAACACGGAGTGGAAACCTGCCAATGACGACGAGCGCCGCTGGGTGCGGGCCATCAAGGCGCTGCAGGACATCGGGGGCCCCAAGGCGACGCGGCTTCTCGAATCGCTCGCCGGCGGGGACCCGGACTCCGCGCTCACCGGGCTTGCGAAGACGGCGCTCAAACAGTTGTCTGGAAAGTAGTTCCCTTCAGCGGAAGAGCATCCGCCCTTTCGACTCCAGGTCGAGCAGCGTCCGCTTGCGATCGAGTCCTCCACCGAACCCCGTGAGCGACCCGTCGGCGCCGATCACGCGGTGGCACGGCACGATCACCGCGATCGGATTGCGGCCGTTCGCGAGGCCGACCGCGCGGAAGCCCTTGGGCGAACCGACCTGCCTTGCGATGTCCGCGTAACTCCGCGTCTCGCCGTACGGAATCGCGCGGAGCGCTTCCCAGACCCGCCGCTGGAACGCGGTTCCTTCCGGCGCCAGCGGCACGTCGAACGCCGTGCGCTTGCCGGCGAAGTACTCCGCCAGCTGCGCGCGCGCGGCCGCGAACGGCTCCGCGCCGTCCTTCTGCTGCCAGCCGTCCTCGATCGTGGCCGGCGACATGTGCAGGCCGGTCAGCGCGCGGCCGTTCGAGCACAGCACCAGCGGGCCGATCGGCGAAGCCACCGTCGTGGTGAACGTCATCGCACCTCCCCGTTTTCTCCGCCTCAGGTCCGTGGGTTTCAGCCGGTACCGCGAGCGGAAGAGCGCATTGAAGCGCCTCAGGCTGCCGAAGCCGCTCGCATACGCCACCTGCGTCACCGGCATTTCCGTGTCCGTGAGCAGCCGCTTCGCCTCCAGCAGCCGCCGCGTCTGCAGCAGCTGGACGGGCGTGACGCCGAAGCGCCTCTGGACGACGCGGCGCACGTGCCTCGAGGAGACGCCGAGTTCGCGGGCCAGTCCCGCGAGCCCGCCCTCGACGGCGCCGATCCGCCCGGCGGCCGCCGCCGCAATCATCCGGGGCGCGTCCACGCTGGCGTTTCCCGGCGCCAGTTCCGGCCGGCAGCGCAGGCACGGCCGGTATCCCTCGCGCTCCGCCGCCGCCGCGCTCGGGAAGAACTCGCAGTGGGGGCGCTTCGGCGTCCGCGCCGGGCACACCGGCCGGCAGTAGATACCCGTCGTGCGCACGCCGACGTAGAACACGCCGTCGAAGCGCGGGTCGTGCGCCACGAGGGCCTTGTAACAGCGGGCGGGGCTGGTCTTCACGCGTCCGTTCTACCGCCGGGCGAGCCGTGCGTCTCGCCGTTTTCGGACATGGAAACCGGAAATCCCGGCCGCTGCTCCCGGTTCGATTAGGATAGCCGCTCCTTTACCATTACGGAGAACGCCATGGACGCCCCGAAGATCGCGGACTGCAGGCCTGCCGTGCTGGAACTCGAAGCCGGCAGCTACCACTGGTGCAGCTGCGGTCACTCGAACAAGCAGCCCTTCTGCGACGGAAGCCACAAGGGCCGCGGTTACGCACCGAAAGCGTTCACGCTCACGGCGAAGACGAAGGTCGCGCTCTGCATGTGCAAACACTCGAAGAACGGCCACCTCTGCGACGGGTCGCACAAGTCCCTGCCGCCTTCGTAGGCGGCGCCGGACCGATCCCGTAGCATGTCGGCCCCATGAGGCCCCCCCAGCGCCGCAGCGAACGCCCCCCGGGACTCCACTACGACGCGGGGTTCGTGGGGCCGAAGGACTACGCGGCCATCCTCGAGTGGCTCGGGACGATCCACCCGATCTGGGAACAGCGCTACTCCACGAAACGGGCGCTTCCCGAGGGCCAGGCGCAGCGGCCGCTTCTGCGCCCCGTCTACTGGCTGGGCAACTGGCAGTTCGCGTGCCTGGACTACTACCGCCCGCCGGAAGGGCTGCACAACCGGTGCGTCAGCGCGGAGCCGTTCCCGCCGGTTCTGGCGAAGCTCGTGCGCCGGGTCGAGGACCTCGTCCACCGTCGTTTCCCGGCGGCGTACCTGCCGGACGGCTGGCGGCTGAACACCTGCCTGGTCAATCTCTACGGCGACCGGATCGAGAAGGGCAAGCGCACCGACCTCGCCCGCGTCGGCGAGCACAAGGACTTCGAGCCCGGCCCCGTCGCGTCGATCTCCGTCGGCGAACGCGCGATGTTCCAGTTCGTCGAGAGCCGAAAGCCCGGCAGCCGCGACGGCGTCGTCCTCCAGCAGTGGCTCGACGACGGCTCGCTGTGCGTATTCGCGGGGAACTACTGGAAGCGGAAGGTCTTCCACCGCGTGCAGCGGGTTGACCGGCGCGCGGGGGCGGTGTTCGAGTTCCCGGTCGAGGGGTTCGTGACGCGGCGCGTCAATTTCACGTTCCGGTACGTCCCCGACGAGCACGTCGTCCCTTTCGGCGAACTGTCGGCGGAGGCGCGGGAGGATGTGCGCGGCTACGTGGAGGAACTCGCGAAGCACTCGGAGTGGTTCGCGGAGGCGCTCGAAAACGCCCGCTGATCCTACTTCTTCACCGGCGCTTCTTTGCCGTCGTCCGCCTTCGCCAGCCGCCGGATCGACACGATCTTCACTTCTTCCGCAGG
Source organism: uncultured Planctomycetia bacterium (assembly GCA_963706735.1). GTDB lineage: Bacteria > Planctomycetota > MHYJ01 > WSZJ01 > WSZJ01 > WSZJ01. The sequence goes on along the minus strand of CAVPNQ010000014.1, from coordinate 12,729 downwards.
GCGCCCGTTCCCGTCCACCTTGAGGTTCCCGATCGCCTCCAGCACGTCCAGCCCCTTCACGATCTTCCCGAACACCGTGTGCCGGCCGGTCAGCCACGGCGTATCGACGAGGTTCAGGAAGAACTGCGAGCTGTTCGTGTTGGGGCCTGAGTTTGCCATCGCGATCACGCCCTTGAGCGGCTTCACGGCGGGCAGCTTCGCGTCGTACACGTACCCCTGGAGTTCGTAGATCTGCTGGAGCGTGATCTCCTTGAGAAGCTTGTCCGCCTCGGCCTGCTTCGCCTTCAGGTCTTCCTCCGACTTGATCCCGAGCTTCTGGCACACCGCGCTCACGACGATGCGCTGGAAGTCCTCCTGCGTCTGGACGAGGAGCCAGGGATGCACGCGGTCCTTCGGCTGCACGGCCGTCTCCTTGTCCAGCCCGAGACCCGTGCCGTTGATCTCGTCCTCGAATGTGTACCCCGCGCCGCCCGTCCCGTCGCCCAGCGGGCAGCCTCCCTGCACCATGAAGTCCTTCAGCACGCGGTGGAACGGAAGGCCGTCGTAGAACGGCCGCTTGACCATCTCCCCCGTCTTCGGGTCCTTCCACTCCTTCTTCCCCTCCGCCAGCTCTAGGAAGTTCTGCACCGTCTTCGGCGCGGCCTTCGGCCAGAGCTCGACGTGGATCTCACCCTTCGACGTCGTGATGACGGCAACCGGGTTGGCCGGGTCGCAGGCCGGGTCGTCCTTGTCGTCGGCGATTGCGGCGAGAGCGAGGAAGGGCAGGAGGGCGAGGGAGAGCGTCTTCATCGGGGGGTTCCTGTTGGGGAAGGGCGGACATTCTAAGCCGGGCCGAGTAAAAGTCTTCTCACGTTCCAGCCCCTCGCGGCCCGGCTTATCCGGAGCGAGGCCGCAGGCCGAGTCGGAGGATTGCGTTGCAGTGGAAAGGAGGAATGGGAAGACACGTACTTCGGTTCGCTTAGCGTGGGTGAAGCACCACACCCCGGCAATCCTCAAGGACCGGCCTTGAGGTCCGCCAAGTAAGATGCTATCTTACCTGGCATGAACACTGTCATTTCCACCAAAGGCCAGATCGTGCTGCCCGCGGAACTGCGGAAACGCGACGGTGTCGCCCCTGGCCAGGTCTTTGAGGTCGTCCGGCTGGGCCGCGGGGACTACAGGATCGTCCGGCGCAAGCGCGGCCCCGGCGAAGGCCTCGTTGGATGGCTCCGGTCGTGCCCTGAAAAAGGATGGTTCGTCCCGGTCGAGTCCGAATCCACGGACAGCCTGTGATTTACCTTGCGGACGCCAATGTCCTCAGCGAAGTCACCAAGCCGGCCCCCGATCCGCGCGTCGTGGACTGGCTCGCCCGGCACGAGGACCGCCTCGTGGTCAACGCCGTCGTCCTTGGCGAGATCCGCTTCGGAATCCTGCTTCTGCCGGCAGGCGCGCGGCGTCGCCGGCTCGAGGAGTGGTTCCGCGAGGGCGTCTCGCGTGCGGATTGCCTTCCCTGGGATGCAGCGACGGGACTCCGCTGGGCCGAACTCCTTGCGGAACTCCGCCGCGCCGGCGAGGCCATGCCGGTGAAGGATAGCCTCATCGCGGCCACGGCGCTTCAGCACGGCCTCACGGTCGTCACCCGGAACGTTCGCGACTTCCGGAAGGCGAAGGTGAAAGTGCTGGATCCGTTTGAACACGCGTGACAATTTGCGCTGCCGATCGTCACCCGCGTTCAGGAGCGCGACGGGCCGGCCGACATCGACGAGCATTGCGAACCCGCTTCGCTTCGAGCGCCTTGTCAATGTACTTACGCTTGTTCGTGGACAGGTCGCGCGGCCCGCGCATGCACCCGAGCGCCGGCGTCCACTCCGCGAAGTAATCCCGGGCCTTGGGTGGTTTCCGAACCTGCGTCATCGGCCGCTATAGCTTTCCGCCCGTCAGCACCGTCTGCCTCCGCTCCGGGCCGACGCTCACCATCGACACGACGCAGTTGAGCTCGCGCTCCAGGAGGCGCAGGTAGGCACGCGCTTCCGGCGGCAGGTCCACGAGTTTTCTGGCCGAGGTCGTGACGCCCCAGCCGCGGACGTCCTTGTAGATCGGCTTTGCGTTCTCGAGCGAGTACAGGTCGGCGGGGAACGTCTTGAGGACCTTCTTGCCGACCCTGTAGCCGGTGCAGACGCGGATCGTCTCGAAGCCGTCGAGGACGTCGAGCTTCGTGATCGCCAGCTCCGTGACACCGCTCGTGCGGATCGCATGGCGGCAGCCGACCAGGTCGAACCATCCCGTGCGCCGCGGGCGCCCGGTCGTAGAGCCGAACTCGTGGCCGATCTGGCGGATCTTCTCGCCCGTCTCGTCCTCCAGCTCCGTCGGGAACGGACCGCTGCCGACGCGCGTCGTGTAGGCCTTCGCCACGCCGATCACTTCGCGGACGCAGCCCGGCGGCACGCCGGCGCCGCTCGACAGCCCCGTCGCGTCGCTGTTCGAGCTCGTCACGTACGGGTAGGTGCCGTGGTCGATGTCGAGCAGCGCCCCCTGCGCCGCTTCGAACAGCACCCGCTTCTTGTGGTCGATCGCGTCGTTCACGAACGTGATCGTGTCCGACACGAACGGCTTCAGCTTCTTCGCGTACGCCGTGTACTGCTTGAGGATCTGCTTGTAGTCGAGCGTCTCGGCGCCCATCCCCGCGAGCAGGTAATTCTTCTCCTCGACGTTCACCCTCAGCCGCTCCGCGAACAGCTTCGCGTCGTACAGGTCGATCACCCGGATCCCGTTGCGCGCGTACTTGTCCGCGTAGCACGGCCCGATCCCGCGCCCCGTCGTCCCGATCTTCGTGATCCCGCGCTTCACCTCGCCCGCGCGGTCCACCGCCTTGTGGTACGGGAACACCACGTTCGCCCGCTCGGAGATCGTCAGGTTCCCCTTGATCCGGACGCCCTTCTTCTCCAGCTCCGCCATCTCCGCGAAGAGCTGCTCGGGATCGAGCACGACGCCGTTGCCGACGACGCAGGCCCGGCCGTGCAGGATCCCGCTGGGAATCAGGTGCAGGACGAACTTCTCCTTGCCCACCACCACCGTGTGGCCGGCGTTGCCGCCGCCCTGGTAGCGCACCACCACGTCCGATTCTTCCGCGAGGAGGTCTACGATCTTGCCCTTCCCCTCGTCGCCCCACTGCACGCCGATCACGCAACGCACGCTCATTTTTTACCGTCCGCCATGTTCTGGATGAATTTCCGGAAGAGGTACAGCGAGTCGTGCGGCCCGGGTCCGGCCTCGGGGTGGTACTGCACGCAGAAGATCGGAAGCGACTTGTGGGACATGCCCTCGACGGTCTGGTCGTTCAGGTTGATGTGCGTGACCTCGAGGCCGGTCTTGCCGAGCGAGTCGGGGTCCACCGCGAAGCCGTGGTTCTGCGCGGTGATCTCGACCTTGCCGGTCTTGAGGTCCTTCACGGGGTGGTTGCCCCCGTGGTGGCCGAACTTGAGCTTGAACGTCTTCCCACCCATCGCGTGCCCGACGATCTGGTGGCCAAGGCAGATCCCGAAGATCGGCACCTTCCCCGCAAGGTCGCGGACGCACGAAGCGGCGTACTCGAGCGCCGCCGGGTCGCCGGGGCCGTTCGAGAGGAACACGCCGTCGGGCTTCAGGTCGAGCACCTGCTTGCCGGTCGCGGAAGCGGGCAGCACGGTCAGCTTGCAGCCCAGCCGCGCCAGGTGCCGCAGCGAGCTGTACTTCACGCCGTAGTCGATTGCGGCGACGCGGTAGAGGTCGGGCGCGGCGGCGGGAAGCGCCGCGGGAGCCAGCGGGCCCTCGCTGCGTTCCGTCCAGGCGTAGGCTTCCTTGGAAGTGACTTCCTTCACGAGGTCGCGTCCCGCCATCGCGGGCGACGCCTTGGCCTTCTTCACGAGGTTCGCGTCGTCGAGGTCGGTCGTGGAGATGATGCCGCGCAGCGCGCCGTGCTGGCGCAGGCGCAGCGTGACGAGGCGCGTATCGACGCCCTCGATGCCGACGACGCCGGCTTTCTTGAGATACGTCCCGAGATCCTCGGTGGACCGGAAGTTCGAGCGGACGCGCGACGCTTCGCGCACCACGAATCCCTCCGCCTGCGGCCCGCGCGCCTCGATGTCCTGGCCGTTGACGCCGTAGTTGCCGATAAGCGGGTACGTCATCGTCACGATCTGCCCGCGGTAGGACGGATCGGTGAGGATTTCCTGGTAGCCGGTCATCGAGGTGTTGAAGACGACTTCGCCGTAGCGTTCGCCCTCGGCGCCGAATGAGGTGCCGTTGAAGACGGTGCCGTCCTCAAGCGCAAGCTTTGCGCGCATTGCAAGTCCTTATCTGGGAAGAGCTTGTGGCCGGCACTGAGAATCAAGCGGGAACCTAATTATAAGGGGTTCCAGGTCCACCGCAAGCTATTCCGGTTCAGGACGCTCCACGCGAGGCACTCCGCAGCCGGCTCGTTTTGCGCTGGAACATGCCGGAAGCCTCTATCTCCTCCGACGTGCCTGGTAGCGACTCGCCGACCTCCGGCAAGTAGGGCGCGTCATCTCGCACGTTGGGGCTATCAGGAAATTCGCCACCACCGCTTAGCCCCCGATATTGGGTTTCACCTAGGTCGCTCTCCACAGCGAGCGGTTTCCCATGAACTCGGGTACAGGTCGTGATCAATCTCTCGCGGCAGCGGAGCGCGCGCGGAATTTGCTACGGAACCGCACAAACCGTCCCCGCTCCTCGTTCGGGTCGGTTCCAAAAGGCTCCGGCGTCGATGGCAAGGGCGGGAACCACATCGACGGTTACCCATCCGCCACTCTCAGGATTTCTTAAAGTTCCTTTCGGAAGCGAACAGAGGCGATCATTTCAGTAGCAATTGCAGCGCATCCAAACTCCAGACAGCGCACCTACCGTCCTCCCAAGCGACCAGCATTCGTCCGAAATTTGGTGAAACTCGTAAGCGGGAGACTGCGGAACCATACCCAGCTCGCTTCAAACACTTTCCTGAGCTGAGATTTGTCCACTCAATCGAACCGTTTTCCGAACAACTCCAGGTGACCAAGCCTCTGCCTGCATCAAATCCCACACGTGCCGGCGCCATCGGGAATGTGAGCAGTGATTCGGCGCGAGACAGGTCTGCGATACGCCTCGACGTCAGAGAAGAGCCTTCAAGGAAGTAGCCAATCATCTCATTTCCTTCGGATGTCGCAACAAGGCTCATCTGAGTATCAGTGCGAAGAGACTCCTCAATAGCACCGCTTTCAAGTGCGACGACGACGAGTCGGTCGGCGTTGATTGCCAAGAGACGCTGATTCTGTAGCTTTGCTAAGGTGACAGAGTGCTTTCCGAGAGGTAGAACGATGGTTGGCTTAGAACGACCGTCGAGAGGAATGCAAGTGAGATCTCCTTCAAGGGAGACGGCGTATGCATTGCCACCCGAAACGACCGGATTACTGACAAATCGCCCGGCTCCCAATTCCGTAGGCCCGTCCGCAAGTTTGCCATCCGCGACTCTCAGATAGCCGAGATGCCCCTTTTCGTCCACGAGAATCACAACATCCTTGAAGCCGAACGCCTTTCTCGTATCCCCGGAGGCCCTTGCGAGAGAGACAGGTTTGCCTCCTCCCTCGGAGAGCGCGACCATCCAAACTGCGCCGTCATCACCCACCAAGGTCAGCGCATTAGCTTCCTCCATGAATTCGGCGGAAGTGGCATTGATTGCATCTAGATTATGAGATGGAACATTTGCCGGAGACAGAGCAAAGGAACTCAACTTCCCTGCGCAATCATAAGCTATACAGCGCGTCCCATCCCCATAAATCCAAAATGAATGAGCAATTGAATTGGAAAACTTGATTCGCTCAGAAAGCAACCTCTTTTCAAGATCATATGAAATCAATTCCCCGCGGTATGAGCAATACTTAAGGCTAGGCGGATTCCCACCGAGCCAAACTGATTTTCCAGATGGTTTGATCCCTTGCCATTCGTGCGTCTTTTTGCCCGTGGCGAGACTTGCAACAACAATGTTTCCACTGAAGTCGACGCCGGCAACGGAATTCGAATCTTCGCTGAATCCGACCGCCTGGCCTCCTTTGAAATCGCCCAGCTCTTGCGACAGCGGGCACAAGTCTTCGACACGAAGTACCGAAGTAGCCCCCGCCTCCGTGCTAACAACCACTGTTCGTTCGTCGTTGCTGAAGAACGCCGACAGTATTCCGGCAGTCCCCTTGAATGGTCGCGCCTTCGCGCGCTGCTGGAGGCGATCAAATAAGACAACTTCATTTTCGCTGCTCAACCACAGCGATAGGGCGCCTGAGACGCCACACGCCAGCGGGGTTATCCGACTATCCGGCGAAATGCTATCGTGCGAGATTATCGCAGTCTTGGCGTAATCGACGATGACAATTTCTTGCGAGTCTGTTAACAGGAAGAGGCGATCTCCGGCGCTGGACCATTGCGCAACACGGGCTGCGCCCAATCGCGAAATGAGTTCGGGTGAACCTCGTGCGCCTGAAATGGCAAGAGTTACAGTGTCGACGGATAGAATACCCAATCCGGAGGCTGCAATCTTCAATCGGGCAGGAGAATTCTGTGTAGTAACAGCCCGAACGTGGTCAACGCCGAATGCTAGCGCGGATCCACCAATTCGGAACAGAAGCGCCTCCTCCTGAATTTCTTCAGGATCAGTTGATGGGTGTTCCTGTGCATTGGCAACTGTAGACTGTGAGATAATGAGTGTGCAGAGCATCAGTCCAGGCAAGTGTCGGTGCAACCTGCTTTTCAGTGCGGAGGTGACTGCTGAAAGTAGTTTCAAGACAGATCGAGCAGCGCGCGTGCGAACTGCCCGCTGCCTGCTATCTTCGGGGCATCGGTGCCTGGTTCGCATTGTCAGTCGCCTCATTAAGGTCCATGAGCGTTTTCGTGCAGTCCTTCGGCGGGACCTCGGTCGCGCAGATCAGGTAGTTCTCAAGGGCTTCGAGCAGCTTCCCAGCGGCCTGACGAACATCATCGACTCCTGTCCCATCGCTTCTACCGCTTCCTTGTATCATGTCTCGGTAGCTTTGGTGCGGCCGCGCACAGTCCAACAACCGGACTAGTGTAGCGACTGCCTCCCCTTCAGGTCCACCGGTTTCTGCCAACTCGAGCAATGCTTTGCAAAGTCTTGCCCAATTCAAGGTTACGGTTGATTCCATTGGGGTTTGGCCCTCCAGCGGCTCCGTCATACCCCTGCGCTTGAGAAGCGCGATCACTGCGTCTATCGCCATTGAGCGGCGTACGCCACTCCAGATCTCCATGATTCGCTTTAGGACTGTCGTGGAAACGGGCACTTTCGCGGACGGAATTGCTGGTACCGGCATGAAACAGCCCGCTTCGGATGAGTAGAACGCGTCACCTGAACGCTGGGTCGAAGCGAGTTCATGAAGCACTGGTGTGGACTGAATGCCTACAGTTGTTGCAACCTCATTCGGGTTCGTCCCGCAGTTAGTGTTCATCGCGCAATCAATGCTTCTTTGAAGATGCTGCGAAATCCCTACCGCTCCTCCGTTCATCGCGTTTACGTGCCGGGAGTACGTGCCTCGCGCCAAGATCATATTTATTACCTCGTTTTGAGTGATACTGAGAGGATTCCGAAGATCGGTTCTTGAGGCCCTACCGGAGTGAGACACCGACGCGACGTGAGAAGACAACCGTCGCCGCCGCCGTGATCGTCGCGCGGCACTTCACGTACCTCGCATTCAGCGACACCGGCGCCGCCGAGAAGTACCCGAGGTTCGTGACGTTGAAACCTCCCACCGAAGTCCAGGTGCTCGCGTCGTCGGAGACGAGGATCGTGAACGTGATCGTCGCCACGGCGGTGCGTGCGATGTGGACGCCGGTGATGTGGGCAGTGTTGGCGCCCTCGGCGGAGAAGATCTCGGAGTCGGTGACCTGGTTCTGGACGAGGCAGGCGTCGTCGAAGAGGACGTACGGGCTCGACGGCTCCTCGGCGCCGGCGGCAGACTCCGGGGGGGATTCAAGCGCGCAGGCCTCGCAGCATGCGTCGGGTTGGACTTCGTTTTGCGGGGACATGGCAGGTCTTGGCTCCGAATTCCTGGAGAGGACTTCCGGCCCGGATCACCCGCGCCGCCTGCAGAGGTGCGGCGGGGTGATCCGGGGTGAGCTGGCAGCGGCAGGGGTGCGGCTACTGCTGACTCGTGTAGAGATCGCTGGCGACGATCATCGTGATTCCAGCTCCCGTCACGACGTACTTTATGCGGATCCAGGCGAAGGTGATGGCGGTGACGGAGACGGACCCGGAGCCGGCGGCGGAAAGCGTCAGGGTGCCCGTGATGTCCTCCCAGTTGGCGAGGTCCTGGGATCCTTGAAGCGAAAGGGCCATGTTTGTGCCGCCATTCAAGTTGATCAGCGTCGCGCCGATCCGGGCTGCATTCGCATTCGACAAACTTACGGCAGCACTGAACTGATTTGTACCCTGGGTAACGGCGAGGCGTTCTGCGAGTTTGACGTACAAGGTTTCCTCCTTGGGGAAACGGGGTTTCATCGCAAGTTGTCATCGTCTTTGCCGCGTTCCGACGATCGTCGCGGAGAGCACGCTTCGAAATGGAGTCAGGACGTTTCCGTAGCGCAACCGAATGAACCTGAATGTGACGGCGGTGACGGAAACCGCGCGGTAGCCGATCGCGTTCAGGGCGATGAACGGTCCGGGGATCGAATGCCAGCAGGCCTTGTCGAGGCTTCCTTCGAATACGACTCTGCCCCCGCCGCTGAGATTCAGGATGGCGACGCCCACCCGCACCGCGTCGCAATCGCCGAGTTCGAAAGCCTCCGAAACCTCCTGAATGGAGCCCCCCAGATTTATCTGAAGTAGGGCCAGGCGCCAGGCGACTTTGCGCGGAATGCCCGGCTCGAGAAGGAAGGAGACACCACCGATCTCGTCGTCGGCACCCGGATGCTCCTCGCCCGGCACGATCAGCTCCGCGGGGTCTGGCCCGGGGATGAGAACGCCTTGCGGGGATAGGGGCTCGCCTCCCTCGCACGGGTGACCAGCGTCACAGGACTTACAGCAACTCAAACCGGCCTCCCTTCAGTTTCCCGGCCGCCGGCCTCGGTGCGCCTCGCCTTGCGTGATCGAGGCGGCCGGCGAAGTGGCGACGCGTCCCCCACGGAAGCACGGTGAAATCGACAGCGTGGGGTGAGTCCAAGTCGTCGCGCTGCATGAATTCTCTCTGTTGGGGCCGAGCCAGGTCCAAGAGGTCGAGTGGGGGAGAATGCGAACCTCGTGCCGCATTCGAAATTGCATCCCGCAGAGGGAAGACTCGCCGCAAGAAGCCTCGCGGCGAACTTCAGTTCGCTATTTCGGAGTGCGCCCATGGAAGCGGGGCTGCGGGCGCTCGCCCCGCCACGTGTTCGGGATTCGGAAAGGGCTGCAGCTCCGCGACTTGCGCGCGAACTGGACTTGTCAAGCCGCAACAAACCACAGTTCGCTCCGTCCTCCCGCTTGCCCCGGACTCACTGCCCCGCCCTGCGAACTCAAGTTCTCCGCGGGGGTCGGACCCGGAGCCGGCCCATTTTCTTTCGAAGGCCATTGGGCGTCATGTCCAGCAGCGACGCTGCGGCGCGCGTTCGGCCTTTCGCAATCTGCAGGGCTCGCAGCACCCGCAGGCGCTCCAGGTCCTCGATGCGGCACGTGATGTCGGCAAGATCGGTGAGAACCTCCTCGCGTCCGGAAACGCGGGCGTACTCCTGCGAAACGCGCGCGGCCGAGAGAAGACCGGTGCGGGAGTCAAAGGCAGCGGTTACGAAATGGCGCAGCTCGCGAATGCCGCCGCCCCAGCGGGCGGCGACGAGGAATGCCATCGCCTCTTCTTCTACGGCGTAAGGCGTCTGGCCTGCCCCCAGCCACGAATGCACCAACAGCGGGATGTCCTCGCGACGCTCGTCGAGCGACGGCACTCGCACGACCCTCGCCGTGAGGCGGTAGAAAAGATCCTCGCGGAATTCACCCGCGTCCACCATCGCACGCAGGTCGCGGTTCGTGGCACAGACGATGGTCACATCCACAATACGGGCTCGGTCGCCCCCCACGGGAAGCACGGTGGAGTCCTCGACTACCCGCATCAGCGCGTCCTGCCCCGCCCGATCCAGCGACTGGAGTTCGTCCAGGAACAAAACGCCCTGGTGCGCCTGCTCAAACGCCCTTTGGTGTTGGCGACCGCGCCGGTGAACGCGCCCCTCACGTGCCCGAACACTTCGCTCTCGAGGCGGTCGCCTCGGAAGCGCGAGACGTTTCGCGCGACAAAGGGCCCCTTCGGCCGGATGAGAGCGTGGATCGCCCGGGCGGAGAGTTCCTTGCCGGAGCCTGTCGGTCCGGTAAGGAGGATCACCCGCGACGAGGACGCTGCCCGGTCCAGTTCCTTGAGATGGTCCAGCAGCGCTTCGCTCGACCCGAGGATGAACTTGAACGCCGCCTCGGACTCCTCACCCGCGAACCGCTGTTCTCGGCGTCGTGCCGCCTGCGCTTCCAGCCGCTCGGCTCGCTGGGCGGTGGCCCGAAACCGTCCGGAGACGGCGGCGTCTTGCGCACGCGCCAGCGCGAGAGCCGCCAGGTTTGATAGGTGGCTCATCGCCGACCAGCGTGCGGCGTCGATCGGGCAGCCGTTGAGCCGAACCGCCAGCACGCTTCGTGGCACTTCGCAGACGGGGAGCGCACAGACGCCGGATTCGACGGAAGATCCAACGCCGTCCAATCCAGCCGGGCCGAAACTCACGCCCGTGCGGGTGACCTGCTCGATGTGCGAGGCCTCGATCGTCGGCGCTGCGGCGAAAGCCTCACGCTCGGCCAGGACGCGACCGTCCTGCATCAGGACGACGCGCTCGCCGGCGCAAATCAAGAGAGCGGCTTCGACAATTCCATTGAGCGCGCGTCCCAGGTCGAATGGCTCCTCGAGCGCACGCGTCGCCGCCATGACCGCCTGGACGATCTCAACGGACCAGGAGCTGCTCAACGGAGCCCTCCTTCGCGGCCGAAGGACTCAGTCGTGCTGGACGAAAGAAAGCTCGATGAGGTGAAGATCCTGCCTGCCTATACGACATTGTTTGTCCTCCCATGGAGAGCACCGCGACATCGAAACCAACTCGAAAAGACCGCTTCGCCGCCGGGAAACACGCGCGGTTTGCCGCGCCGCGCGCTTCCGGGGTTTCCCATTGGGATGGGACAGAACTGCCATACGACCGTTCACGTTGGAATTGCGAACGGCAGGACGCTTGAGAAGAAGGCGGGAGGTTACAGGGCGGGGGAAGGGGAATTCAACAGGGAATGAACGGCGGGTCGGTCTCCTTCCTCCTGGCCGCCATCCGCGGCCGTTTCCGCGCCATCCGCAGCATCCGCGTATTCCTTTTTCTGAAACTCACTCGGGGTCCCAATCAGAAAGGAATTCGCGGATGAAGGCTGATGTCGCGGAAACGGCCGCGGATAAGGACTCCGAGGACCTGCGCTTTTCGCAACTCATTCACTTCAACCGCAGCCCCCCTTCGCCGTATTCTTGCCCCCGTCCTCCCCGGCCCTTCCCTCCTCCACGAAAGGTCCCCGCATGCGCCTCCCGCGCATCACCGCCCTCCTCCTCGCCCTCGCCGCTTCCCCCGCCCTCGCCATCGACTCCGATCCCGACGAGTCCGCCGAGGACGACACCGAGCTCGACACCTACATCCCGAACCGCTTCGCCATAACCGCGCACGGCGAATGGGCGCATTTCAACCAGCACCATGACGTCGAGGACACGGGCGGCGGCGGCCTCCGCGTCGGGTTCCGCATCAACCGCTGGGCCGAGCTCGAGTTCGGCGCGGACTTCTACCAGATGACGTCGACGCGATCCGCTCGCGTTTCGGCGGCGCGGCCGTCCTACGCCTTCGTGCTGTTCAAACGCAAGCCGTGAGCGTCACTCGGCGTACCCGAGTTGCCGCAGCTGCTCGCGTTGCGCCTCGCTGAGCACCGGCCGGCGCTCGCCCTGGCTTCGCCGCGGAAGGTGCCGACCAACGCCTGCTTGTATTCGGTCGAGGTCGGAGACATCTTGCATCAGGCGGGCGTGTAGAGGGTCTTGTGCTCGGTCGGATCGGCGCGCCAGTCGGTACACAGCGTGGCGGAACTTGCCCTTCTCCCACGGCTCGCGTCGGTAGAAGCGATCGCCCTCGCGCACGCCGACCAACATGATGTCCGGGTCAGGGCAGCGCGGTCCCGACGCGCTGGTTGAGCGTCGTGTGGCTGAAGGCGCGCAGGGCGGGCGGCGGTTCGCCGCGCAGCGCGGGCAACAGGTCGACGCCCATCATCTCGTTGGCCAGCAGCAGCGCAATCTGCGCCAGCGCGGCGAGCGTGGGGCAGCACGTCGACGACGGAACGGCTCACCGGTTCATACACGCCCGCCGCCAGACCCGGGGCGTGGATGAGGAGTGGAATGTGCAGCTCCTGGGAGCCAGCTGAAAGCCGTGCGACCACTGAAAGCGCGCGTTCTTGCGGTAGAGCACTTCACCGTGATCCGCTGTGAACACGATGGCGGCGTCGTCGAACAGGCCATGGTCGCGAATCGTCTCGACCACCGATCCGAACAGGGAATCAGGGTCGAAGAGCGTCGATTTGTTCAACAGCTCGACCACGCGCGTCATCGTGGACTCTTTCCGGTGACAGCTCCCCGAGGACCGGGAACGACGAAGGGAAGAGCGAGAGCGTGCCGGAATGGTCCATCCAGACCTGGGCGTAGCAGCAGTAGG
>CAVPNQ010000013.1:0-6625 GCA_963706735.1 uncultured Planctomycetia bacterium | reverse complement strand
AGTGATGACTCACCGGTTGAGAATCCAACAAATGGTTTACCAGAAAGACTATTGGAAATATTTGATAAGATAAGATCATCTAGTAGAATTGAAATATTGGGTAAGTATGCTAATATTATATCAGGTAATATTGAGTATAAACTTTCAAATGGTAAATTTATCCCAATAGATGGAATTGTTGATTATGATATATCAGATGAGGATAAAATAGAAATATTTGGACAAGAATTCATAAAAGACTTGGAGAGATGGAATTATTTTACACCGCCGAAGCCGGCCCCCCGGCCCGGGTCCACCGTCGCCATCGCGCCGAGCTCGTCGGCGCCGATCGGGCGGAAAAGCGAAATGCCGCCGCCGATCGTCCTGAAGGGAAGCCTGCCGTCGGAATCGACGGGGGTGGGGAAGGACTCGCGCTACGAGCTCAAGCGCGAACTGGCGCGCGGCGGAATGGGCCGCGTGCTGATCGCCGTGGACAAGACGATCGGGCGCGAGGTCGCGATCAAGGAAATGCTCACGCCGGTGACGCGCGTCGCCCGCTCCACGACGGCGCCCGGCACGGGGCTGCACGGCGAACTGGAGCGCTTCCTCCGCGAAGCCCGCATCACGGGACAGCTCGAGCACCCGAACATCGTGCCGGTGTACGAGATCGCGGAGAAGGAAGACGGGTCGGTTTTCTACTCGATGAAGCTCGTGCGCGGGCAGTCGATGGCGGACCGGCTGCGCGACATCCAGCGCAGGCTGGAGCTGTCGCCCGGCGAGAAGATGGCCGAGCGCCTCAAGATGCTCGACAGCTTCACCGACGCCTGCCAGGCGATCGCCTACGCCCACAGCCGCGGCGTGATCAACCGCGACCTCAAGCCGTCGAACATCATGCTCGGGGACTTCGGCGAAACGCTCGTGCTCGACTGGGGGCTGGCGCGCGTGAAGGGCCAGGACGACAAGGCGCGCAAGGACCTGATCCAGGCGACGGCGATGATGACGAAGAGCCCCGACGTGCCGTCGCGGCCGGATTCGACCAAGCTGACGATCGACGGGTCCGTGATCGGGACGCCGAGCTACATGCCTCCCGAGCAGGCTCGCGGCGAACTCGACGACATCGACGAGCGCAGCGACGTGTACTCGCTCGGCGCCATCCTGTACGAGCTCGTGACCGGCCTCGCTCCCTTCGAGGGACCGAGCGCCGAGATGGTCCTCCGCTCCGTCATCCACATGGACCCCGTCTGGCCCACCGAACTCGACAGCCGCGCCCCGCGCGAACTCGAAGCGATCCTCAAGCACGCCCTCCACAAGGACAAGTCCCGCCGCCTCGATTCCGCCCTCCGCCTCGCTTCCGAAGTCCAGGCCTTCCGCGACGGCCGAAGCGTCAGCCTCTACCAGTACACCGCGTTCGAGCAGGTCGCGCGGTTCATGAAGCGCAACCGCGTGCTGACCGTCGTGGTCTGCGCTCTCGTCGTGGCGATGATCGCGGGAACGGTGGCCTCGCTCACCTATGCGCGGATCGCGCGCGACCAGTCCGCCGAGGCCCGCAGCGCCGAATCCGACGCCCGCAAGGCCGAAGGCGCCGCGAAGAAGTCCCGCGACGCCGCCGAGGCCGCCGCACTCCGCGCCGAGGGCCTCCGCCTCGCTGCCATCGCCAAGCCCCTCGCCGACGACAACGCCGGGTCCTCGCTTCTCCTCGCCATCGAGGCCGCCCGCCGCGCCCCGGGCGTCTCCGCCAACAACGCCCTCTACGCCGCCCTCTTCCACCTCAACGAACGCGCCAAGCTCATCGGCAGCGAACTCGCCGTCAACACCGGCCGCTTCAGCCCCGACGGCCGCTTCGTCGCCACCGGCGGCGAGGACTTCGTCGTCCGCATCTGGGACGCCGCTTCCGGCAAGGAGGTCAAGCGCTTCGACGACGGCCACGACGCCGTCCGGCAGGTCGAGTGGAGCGGGGACGGGAAGCGGCTTGCGGCGTTGTTCAAGGACGGGGAAGCGCGGGTTTACGAGGTGGAGCGGGGGTTGACGCTGGCGGTGCTGAAGGGGCACGAGAAGGCGGTGGGCGGGATTGAGTGGCGTCCCGGGACGGCGTCGCAGGTGTTGACGTGGTCGGTGGACGGGACGGCGAGGGTGTGGGCGGCGGCGACGGGGGAGAGCGTGACGCTGAAGCCGACGGGGGCGCCGGTGAACTGGGCGGAATTCAGCGCGGACGGCGCCGCGGTGGCGGCGGGGACCGAGGACGGGGATGTGCGGATCTGGGACGTCGGGACGGCGAAGGAGCGGGCGATCTGCCGGTCCTCGCTGGGAAAAGTCCTCCGCGTGCACTGGAGCCCGGACGGCACGCGCGTGGCAGGGGCGGGGGCGGAGGGCGGCGCCGAAGTCTGGGACGCCTCGAACGGCGCATCGGTGGCGCGGATCGCCACGGTCGCCGGGAGACCCGTCATCGAGCTCATGTACTCCCCGGACGGCGCCTCGCTCGCCCTGCAGAACGACCACGGCCATGTCGTCGTCATGGACACCCTTCTCGCCAGGTCCGCGCGCGAGTTCGACGTGCCGTGGCTGACGCCGCGCGCCGTCACCCCCGACTGGAAATACGCCCTGCGTGGCGCGGAGTTCGTCGGCCAGGTCATCGAAACCGAGACCGGAAAGGTCGTCTCTCGCCTGAGCGGCCACGAGTACGGGCTGCGCGAAGTCGTCTTCAGCTCGGACTACCAGAAAGTCCTCACCTGTTCCAATGACCGCATGGCCTATGTCTGGTCCACGCTCCCGGGCGCCCAGTTCGCGCTCATACCTCCGGCGCCCCCCAAGTCCCGCTTCTGGTTCCCCGACATGGCCCGCGTCCTCGTCGTCGGTGAGGACGGCGTCCCGAAAATCGTCGACGCCGCCAGCGGCGCCGTCGAGCGCAGCCTCTCCTTCGATGCGCGCGAATACCGCAGCCTCTCCCTGTCGCCCGACGGGAAGTGGATCGCGGGGCAGATCGCCGGAAGCGACCGGGTGCATTTCATGAGCGTGGAGTCCGGCAAAAAGGAACTGGAGATCCGGGCGTCGAAGCCGGTCCTTGAAGGCAGCTGGAGCTGCACCGGCGGCGCCTGGGTCGTCGCGCTGCCCGAGCGGCGTTTCCAGGTCTGGAAGTTTCCCTCGCTCGAGGAAACCGGCTCGCTGGCCCTCGTGGACCGCGACGTAAACAAGTGGTCGGTGAGTCCCGACGGCCGGTGGTTCGTGACATCGAACGCAGGGCAGCAGGACATGACGCTCTACGACGTGGTGGCGGGGACCTCGCGGCACCTCAACGGCCACACCGGGCACCTGCTCACGGTCATCTTCCTCCCCGACAACCAGCACATCCTCTCGTGCGCGGCCGACGCATCCGTCCGCTACTGGAGCGTCGACAGTCAGAAATCGATCGGCTACTACCGTCTTGCAACCATCGAGGAGGTCTATCCCGTCGTCAGTTCCGACGGGAAACTGTTCGGCGCGCACACCGGCGGGGCGCCCCGGCTGGTCCGCATCGAGCCCGGGACGATGACCGATTTCGCGACGTTGCCGGACGACCTCGGGCTCGGTCACATCCGGTTCACCAACGACCCGAACTCCTTCCTCATCTCCGACAGGGTCGGCCTGAGGCGCGTTCCCCTCGATCCCTTCACCGCCGCCCTCAACGTCGCCCCGCGCGAACTGCACCCCGCGGAGCGCAACCGCTGGGAACTCGGCACACCGCAGGAGCGCGACGCGGAAAGGGCGCGCTACAACGAAGCGCACCCGTCGATGCTCGGCACGTGGATCCAGGGGCGCGACGCGATGAAGGAACAGGACTTCGACAAGGCCATCGGCCTGTTCAAGAAGTCGATTGCGATGCTGCCGCGCTACCCGCTGGCGTGGCTCTCGCTGGCCGCGGCGTACGGCTCCCAGGTCCAGGTCATGGACCCGAAGGACGCCGGGAGGGAAGCGGCGCTTGAGGAGGCGTTCAAGGCGCTGGCGAAGGCGGTGGAACTGGGCGAGTCGCCGGATGCGCTGCGGTCGGAGCCGATGCTGGAGCCGCTCAAGGGCGACCCGAGGTTTGAACAGACGTTGAAAAAGTAGTCTTGAACATCAGCAAGGGCGCGCGACCTATCCGTTTTCATCCTTTTTCGTCTGCGACCCCGCCGTTTCTATCTTTTTTATCCAAAACTGCCCCGCCCGGGTTTGAGAACAACGGCGGGGTCGCGGATGAAAACGGATGAAAACGGGTACGGCGCCACGTCCTACTTCGCCCTCGGCCGCGACTTGTACTTCTCCCACAGCCGCGTGTGCCGGCTCTCCAGCGACCGCTCCGTCCCGCCGATCCACATCCGCTTCACGTTCGAACGGATGTCCAGGATGTCCCCGTCCACCGCGATCAGGCTCGCCTCCTTGCCCGCCTCGATCGACCCGAGCCGGTCCGCGACACCGAGCATCCGCGCCGGCGTCAGCGTGATCGCCTTCACCGCTTCCTCCCTCGGCAGCCCGAACGCCGCCGCCTGCGCCGCGTGGTACGGGAGATTGCGCATCCCCCAGGCGGACCAGGAGCCCGAGCCCACGGAAAACGCGAACGGGATCCCCGCGTCGAAGAACTTCTTCGCGGCTGAGAAGTGCACGTCGTAGTCCTCCGTGTCGCGCGCCGGCTGGTCGAACGTGTTCTCGTAGATGACGGCGACCTTTGCCTTCGCGATCTCCGCGAGGCAGCGGTCCGCGTCCCGCGCGCCGACGATCACCGCGTTCCTCAACCCCTGCTTCTCGATCCACGCCAGCGCCGCCCGGATCTGCCGCTCCTCGCCCGCATGGATGAACACCGCAATCTCGCCCTTCAGCGCCGGCCTCATCGCTTCCCACGCCGGCACCATCACCGCATCCGGGATCCCGCCGGCCGTGCGCCCCTTGTCGTACGCGCGCGCCTGCTCGAAGAACTCGTCCAGCTCCTTGAGCCTCGCCCGCCGCTCTTCCGCCTGCTTCTCCGGTCCCTTGTCCTCCGCCGGATCGTCGATCATGCGCCGCCGGCGCCGCCGGCCGCCCTCGATCGTGAGGTCCATGCCGGGCCAGAACACATGAAGCGCCGCCGGCCCGCGGACCGTCATGTCCTCCCACGTCCACCCGTCGAGCGCGATGACGCCCGATCGCCCCGCGACCGTGCCGCCCGAGGGCAGCGTCAGCGCGTGCGTGATACCGTTGGCGCGGGCGACCGGGATCAGCTCCGAGTCCGGGTTCACCGCGATCCACGAGTCCACGTCCGGCGTCCATCCGCCGACCTCGGAATCGTCGTTCGTGGCCCGCACCGCGCCGATCTCCGTCAGCCCGATCGCCGACGTCGCCGCGATGAGCCCGGGATAAAGGTGCATGCCCTTCAGTTCGACGACCTTCGCCGTGCCGCCCTCCAGCGACGCACCGACCGCCGCGATCTTCCCGTCCCGCACCAGCACGTCCCCCGTCGCCAGCGTCTCGCCCGACACCGTATGCACGGTCGCCCCCCGCAGCAGCAGGTCCTCCGCCGCCGCGGTTGCCGCGAACGCCATCAGCATGCCGATCGCAATCGCCTTCATCGTCACTCCTCCCCGGTCCTGCAGTTCCTGGCCGCTGGCCGCTCGCCGCTGGTGGCTCATTTCCTCACCGCCCCTTCACACCCCACATCCCACCCGTAGTCGTACCGATGCTCCAGCGATGCTTCCCAGAACTTCTCCCCGTCCTTCTTCCCGCCCTTCCCGCCCCCGCCCTCCGCCCCCGCCTTCCTGGCCTTCTCCCGGATCTCCCCCCACTCCTTCCGCCGCGCTTCCGATCTCCCCAGCGACACCCCTCGCTCGAAATACCGCTTCCCCTCAATCCACGTCTGCAGGCACATCGTGCGCGAGTCGAGCGGGGAAGCGCTCCAGACGGCGAAATCGGTTGAGGTGATGGCACAGCACGACCGGCCGGACACGCTGCATCATCTCGACCCACCCTACGTACCCGACGCGCGACCGCGGCGCGGATCTGAGCGTGAGATGAGCCGCGCCGGGCGCGTCGAGCTTCTCGAGAGAGCGCGCGAGCTGCGCGGCATGGTCGCCATCTCCGGCTATCGCAACGCGCTCTATGACAACGTTCTGGCAGGATGGACACGCCTCGAGCGCGCAACCTACGCCGACGGGGCACGGCCCCGCGTCAAATCGCTCTGGCTCAATCCGGCGGCGGCGCGGGAGATGCGACAGGCCTCGCTCTTTGCTGGAGACGTTCAGCCATGAACGCCCACGCCCCTGCCCAGGACGCTGCCCTCCCGATCTGCATCGAAGCGGAGCAGGCGCTCCTCGGCGCGCTCCTGCTCAACGAGGACGCGCTCGCCATGGTGAGCGGCCTCCTCGAGGCGCGGCATTTCGGCGAGGAGCTGCATGCGCGCATCTATCAGGCGATCGTCGATCTCGTCGCGGCCGGCAAGAAAGCGTCGCTCATCACCATCGGCGCGGCGCTCGCCGACGTCCAGATGCCCGAGGGCGCGCCGCCGGTGCGCGCCTATCTCGCGCGCCTCGCCGCCGAGGCGACGACGGTCGTCAACGCCCGCGACTACGCCGAGCTGATCGTCGACATGTGGGCGCGGCGCGAACTCATCGCGCTCGCCGGCGCGGCGGCCGATGCAGCACGTGCCTGGGGTAGGAGCAATACATGG
>CAVPNQ010000012.1:0-24489 GCA_963706735.1 uncultured Planctomycetia bacterium | reverse complement strand
CTCGCCTACTGGACGCTCGTGGACTCCATCAACCAGAAGGCCGTCAAGGACCGGGCGCTCGAGGTGTCGAAGCGCCTCTACGAAGTGAACAAGAACAAGGTGAAGGCGGGCGCGCTCGCCCCGATCGAGGAACTCCGCGCCGAAAGCGACGTCGCCGGCCGCCTCGAGGGCATCATCCTCGCCGCCAACACGATCGAGAATTCGATGGACGAGCTTCGCCGCCTCATCCGCCCGTTCGAGCGCCCCGAGGACTGGAATTTCATCGTCGAACCGGCCGATTCACCCAACTTCGACCCGCAGCCGGTGGACCTGGACTCGGCGGTCGGGGAAGCGATCGCCTCGCGTCCCGAGCTGGAACAGCTCCGCATCGCGATCGACTCCACCAGGCTCGACATCCGGCGGCACGAGCGAGACCTGTGGCCCAGCCTCGACATCACCGGCGGAATCCGCTACTCCGGCACCGGCGGCAATTTCGGCGATTCCCTCGAACGCCTCCGCACCTGGGACTTCAACTCCTGGGAGGTCGGAGTCCTGTTCGAGTACCCCCTCGGCTCACACTCCGCGCGCGGCCAGCTCATGCGCGCCGAAACCCAGCAGCGCCGCAGCGAGATCGCGCTTCGCAACCAGGAGCAGGGCGTCGTGCTCGAGGTCCGCATCGCTGCCCGCGAGATGAAATCGACGGCGGAACGCATTGAAGCCACGAAGACTGCCAGGCGGCTTGCGGTGAGGGCGATGGAAGCGGAGCAGGCGCGGTACGAGCGCGGGCTGACGACGAGCCACCAGCTGCTGCAGTTCCTGACGGACTCGGAAACAGCGGCGGCGAACGAGCAGAAGGCGGTCGTGGACTACAAGATCGCGGAGCTCAAGCTACGCAAGGCGACGGGGCGGATCCTGAAGGAACGGGCCGGACGGTAGTCGCGGCCCGGATTACTTCTTCATCCCCTTCTGCATTCCCTTGAGCCCGTCCGCGAGGGTCCCTGCGCGCCTTGCCTTGTACGTCCCGGGGCGCTGCGACAGTTCTTCCAGGTCCGGGATGTACTCGAAAAGCCGCTTCTCGCTGATCCGCTTCACGGCTTCTTCCCACAGCTCCTGGTCGTCGATGTTCAGGTAGGCGCGCATGTGGGCCGGAGACAGGTCGCGGTGGCGGGAGACGACGTCCATGACGGCGATCTGGATTTCGCGGGGGGTTTCGGCGGTGGCGAAGGGCGCGATGGCGGCGTCGCGATCGACGCCCTTCTGGACCGACATCTGCCGGATGCCGCTGGCCTTGGCGCGCGGATTGTCGCTGGCGAGCCACGCCTGGACTGTCTCGAGCTTGATGGCGACGGGAACTTCGCGCTCGTACAGGGCGTCGCCGCAGATCCAGGCGACTTCCGGGATCTCGCAGGTCTCGGCCGTGGCGACCATGGGACCGGTCGCGTCGGCCAGGGTGCAGCAGAGGAGCAGCTTGTTGCACGCGTCGAGCTTCGACTTGTCCGCCTTCGCGGCCTCGATGACCGCCTGCGATCCCATCGCGCCGTAGGGCCTCAGCAGGCTCCCGGCGTCGGCCTTCGCGAACCCCAGCTCGATGATCTTCCGGAGCACGCGCTCGTCCTTCAGGCTCGACAGGCGCTCCGCGATGTTCCACGCGTCCGTCAGACCGCGCCCCGCGTCCTGCCGCAGCATGAACGGGATCAGGATGTCCTTCACCTTGACCGCCGCCTCGGGGCTCATCCCCCCGATGATCCGCGTCACCTTCTCCGGCGGCGCCACGACCAGCATCTTCTCGAACTCCGCACGCCCTTCCGCCGTGTCGAAATTCAGCGTCTGCTGCCCGGCGCTCTTGCCCGTGTCCGGCTTCTTCACCGGCTCCACCGGGTCCTTCTTCACGATCTGGAATATCACGATGATCACCACGATCAGCGCCCCGGCGCCCACCGCACCCCAGATCAGCCGCTTGTCCGGCCCCGGCGGCGCTTCCCCTCGCCTCCCCGCCACCGGACGGTCGGCATCGTCGTCGGTCGGGTCGGCCGGCGGTCTCTGCTGCGGAGGGGGAGGCGGCGCCCCGGTCCGGCGGGTCCCGGGAGCGCCCGCAGGCGGCCGGGAGCCCATGCGCCCGGTGTTACGGCGGTTCGGCAGGTTGGGGGGAGGCATCCCCGGATTGTGCCAGACCCAGGCCGATTTTTGCACCCTCCCGCGCTTCCCAATCCCCACCCCCGGCGTTCCCACTTATAATCCGCGGATGCGCATCCTCCTCTCGCTAGCGATCTGCGCCGTCTCCGCCTTCGCCCAGTCCGACCTCGGCAACGACGCCCTCATCCGCTCCCTCCGCGACAAGGACCCCCAGGTCCGCCTCAGCGCCGCACGCATCCTCGGCGCCAACAAGAACTCCGAGACCATCGAACCCCTCATCCAGGCCCTCGCCGAGGAACAGGACGAGCCGGTGCGGAAGGCGATCGGGGAAGCGCTCCGGTCGGTCACGGGGGAGAAGTTCGAGGACGACCCGGCGAAGTGGAAAGCGTGGTTCGTGCAGAACCGGCCGCGGGGCATTCCCGAGGGCGCGCGCAAGCAGCTGGACAGCTACCAGCTCTTCCTGACCTTCCTGCAGATCTTCGTCGTCGTCATGGTCGTCGTGATCGTGGGCGTGCTGGTGGCGTTCGGCGCGATGGCGTCCAATCGCATGAAGGCGATGAAGGAGCTTTCGCGGCAGGCCGAGCTGCTGATCAACGAAGGCAACGACGTGCAGAAGAAGTCCGGCACGGTGCTGGCGGGGCTCGACGCGAAGAAGGGCGAGATGATGACGTTCTTCTCCAAGCTCAAGGACGAGAACGAGCAGGAAATCGAGCGCTACGGCGACATGATCGAGCAGAACATCGAGCACCGCATGCGCGAAATCACGATGACGCTGCGCGAGAAGGCCGAGAAGGAGCTCGAGCAGACGTTCAACGAAATGAAGGGCGAGATCGACCGCCGCATCCGCTCGGCCACCGAGGCGCAGAAGGACGCGATCATCAAGGAACTCTCGCAGCGCCAGCAGGTCTTCATCGCCGAGGTCGAGGCGCACACGCTGTTCCTGGAAGCGAGCTTCTTCTACATCAGCGGCAAGCTCCCGGACGCGATCCGGGTCTACAAGAAGCTGCTCCTCCTCAAGCCGACGCACTACATCGCCTGGAACAACTACGGCACGATCCTGCGGGACCTGCTGCGCTTCGAGGAAGCGCTGGAGGCGTACCAGAAGGCGCTGGACCACTCTCCCGACAACGCGGGGGTGCTCTACCTGTTTGCGACCGTGTTCGCGATGCAGAAGAAGAAGGACAAGATGATGGAGTACCTGAAGCGGGCGATCACGTTCGACGCGGAGTTCCAGGACGAGGCGCTGAACGACAAGTGCTTCAAGGAGTACTGGGAGGACCCGGAGTTCAAGGATGTCGCGGAAGGGTAGGAGGCGGCGGGTTGCGGGTCCGCGGCGCGGCTTTTTGGTCTTTGAGCGAAGGCGAGACTACTGATGGATGCCGCGCCGCGGACCCGCAACCCGCGCGCCTCCTACCCTTCCCCGACAGGAACGGCTCCCGCTTCGTTGCACTCGGAGAAGAAAGATGGGGTTTCTGTCGGCGCTGTTCGGTGGAAAGCCGGATCCGACGCGGGAGTGGCCTCCCGCGATGGGCCCGGCGCCGGAGTTTGATGTCGCGACCGGGAAGCTGGGGGCGCTTGCATTCGAGGCGCCGGTGGAGGACGCCCGGTTCCTGGGGCGGCCCGATGAAGCGAAGTGGCAGCACGGGACGATCCTGCAGCTGCTGTGGGCGCGCCGCGGGTTGCAGATCGAATTTGTGGACGGGCATTTCACCTATGCGGCCTGGATCATCGGTCCGGACGCCTGTGCACCGCAGCACCGGGATCTGAAGTTCGCGCGGCCGCATCCCGCGGGGGGCCCGATTCTGAGCGGAAGCACGACCGAAGCGGACCTGGTTGCCTGGCTGGGCAAACCGGACCGCCGCCTTCCCGACGACGAAGAAACGGTCCTCGAGTGGGCCAAAGGCGAGATCCTCCTCGAATTCGAACTCACGCCCGCCGGCCAACTGAAACGCTGGAACGTCTTCCCCGGCTGACCCCTGAGCGCCTTTTTTGTTTTCGGAGGGTGTGAAGCGCGGGGCGCGGGAAGGCTGAGAAGCTCGAAGCCACCTTCAAAAGACCCGAGGGCGAGCGAAAATCCCGCGGGCTCGGGCGGAGTCGGCCCGCAGAAAGAAACCTGCTCAATAACCGTCACTGGGCCGACGCAGCCTGGGCCCGCGGGATTTTCGTTCGCCCTCGCCGGAGTTCCGGCCCGCGAATCGCGCTTCATACCCTCCGAAAACAAGAAAGGCGTGCGGTGGGGAAACCGCGCGCCTTCTTGTAACCCGGCTGGGGGCAGCGTCATCTCGCGCCGACCGGAGGGGAAAACCCGGTCATCCCAGCCGGACTTGGGGACTTCGTTCGAATTTCAAGGAGGAATCCGCCGGAAGCACGGGCGCGGGCGCATGTCTGGTCCGGATGAGTGGCGGTGATTCGTAGCGCGCCTCGCACCCTGCTTCCGGCAAACTCCCTTCACGGCACAACCGGTACCTGCCGCCGGGGGTCGGGAACCCGGTTGCCGCCCACGGCGGCCCGGTTGACGTTTATTTGAGGCTCCTACATGGCCATCGACGGCGGGGCGTAGTGCTCGATGATCAGGCCGACGATCATCTTCTTCTGGTCGTTTTCGAGGTGGTTGAAGCGGCAGGTGACGGTGAAGTCGAAGGCGGAGCCGGTGAGTTTCTGGATCTCGGTGGCGGTGGCATCGACGATGGTGGAGTAGTCGCGGCCGCAGAGGGCGGCGACGAACTTGCGGCCCATGAGGAGGCCGGCGAGGTCGGGGATGGGCTGGCCGCTGGGGGCGGAGCCGTCGATGGTGGAGCTGGGGCGGTAGCGGGAGCTGAGGGCGGCGGTGAAGCCGAGGGGAGAGATCGTGCGGATGTAGCCCTCGTACTCGGTGCGGCCGTTTTCGCAGAGCCAGACGGAAGCGTTGCGGACGATCAGGACGGTGGAATCGGCGGAGCTCATGGTTGTTTCTCCCCCCGGTTGTATCTGCACGCCTGTGGAGGGAATGGTACGACAAAGCATAAGCACAGTCAAGCGCATAAAACTTTTAAAGTTGATGCGTTTTAAGCTACGGCGCCGGCGCGGGTTCCGCACACCGGCACGGCGTCCCCCCGCACCGCGGACATCCCTTCCCGTACTTCCCCGCCGCCGCCTCCTCCAGATCCACCCCCGCCATGCTCGCCATCGTCGATAGCCACGCCAGCACGTCCGCAAACTCCGCTTCCTTCTCGGCTTGCGTCCCGTGCCGCAACGCTTCGGCCAGCTCGCCGACCTCTTCCGCGAACCAGAGAAACGTCCCGCCCAGCCCGCGGGCGGAGTCCTTCTTGAAATACTGCGCGTGGATCGCCGCCTGGAATTCGCGGATGGTCATGGGGTTCTCCTGGGGGAATGCCGGAGTTTGCCGCGCGCCGTGCAAGTCCGCACGAAATCTATGAAGCGCGGCGGCGGCGGAATGCGAACACGTCGCGCGCTTCGGGGACGCGAAGCACGAACGAGGCGCCGAAATAGACGGCCGCGCCGGCGGCGACGGGGACGAGGCACGGGATGAAGCGGCCGGGCGGGAGAACGTGAAGCAGCCCGAGCGTGGCGGCGGCCATCGCGGCGGAAGCGAGCACGGGCCGGACGCTCCAGACGAGCACCGGCGCCCAACGCACTTCGGGGATGCTCCGGCGCAGCAGCGCGCACAGCACGAACAGCTGCAGGGCGGCGGTGATCGACGTGGCGAGGGCGAGGCCGGCTTCGGCCCAGAAGCGCACGAAAATGAGGTTGAGCGCGAGGTTGAGAAGGACGGCGAACGCGCCGAGAACGGCCGGCGTCTTCGCGCTGCGCGCGGCGAAGAAGGCGCGCGTGATCACGTGGTGGGCGCACGCGGCCCACGTGCCCAGGCCGTAGAACGCGAGCACCGCCGCCGACCGGCGCGTCATCACGGGCGTGAACGATCCGTGCTCGAAGATCATCCGGATGATCGGCACCGCGAGAATGCCGAGCCCGACGGAAGCGGGGATCGCGAGGACGAGCACCATCCGGAACGACTTCGCCAGCGACCCGGCCAGTTCCTCGCGCCGCCCGCGCGCGAACGCATCCGCGAACTCCGGGAATGCGGCCTGCGCGATGGCGATCCCGATGAGCGCGATGGGGAAATTGAAGAGCCGGTTCGCGAAGTAGAGGGCCGACACCGCGCCGTCGCCCGGGACCATCGCCTCGGCCACCGCGTTGTCCACCAGCACGTTGATCTGGAACACCGCGATCCCGAACGTCATCGGCGCCATCCCGGCCAGCACGCGCTTCACCCCCGGCTCCCACTTCAGCAGGGGCGCGACGGGGACCTTGTGCGCACGAAGGGCGGGAATCTGCAGGATGAGCTGCCCCAGGCCCGCCGCCGTGATCGACCACGCGATGACGCGCGCCTTGCCTTCCTCCGTCGCCGCGAACCAGCCGACCGCGAAGAAGGCCGCGATCTCGAAGATGTTGAGGACGGACGAAGCGAGCGCGGGGAGCAGGAAATGCCGGTGTACGTTGAGGATGCCGGTGACGAGCGCGACGAGGCAGATGAGCGGCATGTACGGCAGCAGCACCACCAGCAGGTCCGCCACCAGCCGGCCCTTCTCATCCCCCATCGTCCGCGACAGCACGCCGCAGACGCCCATGCCCCCCGCGGCGAGGACGCCGAGGAACAGCGCGAGCAGGGTCATCGCGGAGCGCGCAAACCGGTCCGCTTCCTCGCGCGACTTGTTCGCGAGCACGTCGGAGTAGGTCGGGATGAAGGCCGCCGTGAGGGCGCCCTCGCCGAAGAACCGGCGGAAGAGGTTGGGGACGAGCGTGGCGAGGACGAAGGCGTCGTTGACGCGGCCGCCGCCGAAGAGGCCCGCGAGGAGGACGTCGCGGACGAGGCCGAGGAGGCGGGAGAGGAGGATGCAGGCTGAGACGACGCGCGCGGCGGAGAGGAGTCCGGGGGCGGCGGAGGTCGGTGCGGCGGTCCGTCCGGGGGGAGGCGTGGCTGTCACGGGCATCCTTCGTTTATCGACCTTCCGGGAAGGCGCGCTTGACCCGGCGTCACGGCCGGGGATCGTCCTTCTGGAAGCGTGCGCCGGGGGTCTCACGAAGGCGGAAACCGTTGGCGAACTCGTCGGCGCTGACGGGCTTGCGGCTTTCGGGCTGAACGCGGAGGAGGTCCAGCGCCCCTTCGCCGCACTTCAGGCGCACCGCGCCCTTGCGCAACTCGGCGATGTCCCCCGGGGCCCCCGCAAATTCGCCCGCGGCGGGAGCGGCGGCCAGCACCGTGATCCGCAGCGGAGGGGCGCCCGGCCGGACCAGCATCGCGACCGCCCCGGGCCACGGCGTCATCGCCCGCACGCGCCGGGCGAGTTCCGCCGCCGGCCGCGCGAAATCCAGCACGCCGTCCGCCTTCGCCAGCTTCGGCGCGAGCGTCGCCTTCGAGTGGTCCTGTTCCTCGAAGCGGGCCTGTCCGCTCTCCAGCAGCCTCAGCGCCTCCAGCAGCGCCGGCGCCGCGGTCGCCGATATCCGCGCTTCAAGCTCCGGCGTCGTCTCGCTTTCCCCGACGGGGATCGCCGCCCGCACGAGCATGGGCCCGGCGTCCATCGCCTTCACCATGCGGAAGATCGTCACTCCGCTCTCCGCATCGCCGGCGAGGAGCGCGTACGCGACGGGCGCCGCGCCGCGGTGCCGCGGCAGCAGGGACGCGTGGACGTTCAGGCCCCCGTGCTTCGCAAGCCCGAGCACCCGGTCGGGCACCTTCTGCCCGTACGCCGCCGTCACGATCACGTCCGGCGCCGCCGACCGGATCGCCTCGACCGCTTCCCCGATCTTCTCCGGCTGCGCCACGGCCAGCCCGAGAGCCAGCGCCGCCGCCTTCACCGGCGTCGGCTCCAGCACGCGCCCGCGTCCCTTCGGCCGGTCCGGCTGCGACAGCACCAGCGGCACGAGGTGCCCGGCGGCCGCCACCGCCCTCAGGCTCGGCACCGCGAATCCGGGCGTCCCCGCGAACACCACCCGCATCAGGGTTTCGCCCCTTGCAGGACGTGGGTGTCGTCGTGCAGGCGGACGGGCTGCTGTTTCTTCCGGAAGCGCATGTTGAGCAGCTCGACGAGCAGGGAGAAAGCCATCGCGGTGTAGATGTAGCCCTTGTTCACGTGCGTCCCGAAGCCTTCTGCGAACAGCATGACGCCGATGAGGTTGAGGAAGGACAGGGCGAGGATCTTGACGCTCGGGTGGCGGTGCACGAAATCCCCGATGGTCCCGGCGCTCGCCATCATCACGGCGACCGCGAGGAACATGGCGATCACCATGATCTGGATCTGGTTGGCCATGCCGACGGCCGTGATCACCGAATCGAGCGAGAACACCATGTCGAGCAGGATGAGCTGCACAATCATCGGGCCGAACTTCGCCTTCCCCCCGCCGGACCCCTCCTCGTGATCCCCGCCTTCCAGCTTGTGGTAGATCTCCATCGAGGCCTTGCCCAGGAGGAACAGCCCTCCGCCGATGAGGATGAGGTCGCGGCCGGAGAAGGAGTGGTTGAGAATGGAGAAGAGCGGGTTGGTGAGTTTCATGACCCACGAGATGCTGAAGAGAAGCCCCAGCCGGCAGACGAGCGCCAGCGTCATTCCGATGCGGCGCGCGAGGGCCTGCTGATCCTTCGGGAGGCGGCCGACGAGGATCGCGATGAAGACGACGTTGTCGATGCCCAGCACAATCTCCATGAGCGTGAGGGTGACGAGCGACCCGAGGGCGGCCGCGGTGAAGAGAGAGGCGAAATCGAAGACGGCGAGTGGCATGGTTTCTCCGTGGGGATCGGTTGCGCCGGGAGATTAGCCTCCGCCGTAAGGGCGCGCAAGCGACAGGATCGGCGGTGAAATCGGTTTCCCCACCGCCCGCCCGCCCCTAGACTCCGCCCGATGCTCTCCCCCGCCGAGCGCGACGCCCTTCTGAGGCACGCACGCGACTCCGTTCGCGCCGCCGCCGCGGGCAGGACCGCCGCCTGCCCGCCGGCGCCTGCGGCCTTCCCCGCCCTGTCCGCCCCCTCGGGCGCCTTCGTCACCCTCCACGCCGCCGGAGGCGACCTCCGCGGGTGCATCGGCTTCATCGAGGCCCGCCGCCCCCTCTGGCCCACCGTCTGGGAAGCCGCCCGCGAGGCCGCCGTCTCCGATCCGCGCTTCGAGGCGGTCTCCCCCGCCGAGGTGGACGCCCTGCGGTTCGAGATCTCCGTCCTCGGCCCCCTGCACCCCGCTTCCCCCTCCGACGTCCGCGTCGGCGAACACGGCATCGTCCTCTCCCGCGGCCCCCGCCGCGGCCTCCTCCTCCCGCAAGTCCCGCTCGAGCACCACTGGGACCGCGAACAGTTCCTCGACGCCGGCTGCGAAAAGGCCGGTCTCCCCCGCGGCGCCTGGCGCGACGGCACCGCTTCCCTCGAAATCTTCCCTGCGGAGGTCTTCGGCTCATGAAGAAGCTCACCCTGGCGGCGGCCGCCCTCGTGCTCGCCGGCTGCAGCATCGGCGTCGAACCCGGCCTTCGCGAGCAGTACACGACGAAGGCGTCCTGGAAGGGCACCCGGCTGAAGGTGGAGGCGATGGAAGCGGGCCTGGTGGCCTCTTCGGCACCCGGGGCGATCACGTACGAGTTCGACTCGAAGGAGTGGAACCCGTTTCTCGCCGCGACGCTCGCGGACGACCTCAAGGAGCTCGGCGGCACGGAGGACGGCTCCGCCGTGCTCAAGGTCGGCATCTCGAAGGTCAACCTCGAGGAGCGCGCCGCGTCGCAGGGCTCCTACGCCGAGTTCTGGATCAAGGTGTCGGGCCCGGGGGGCGACCGCGAATACCGCGGCGTCAACGAGTCCCAGTTCAACTTCCGCGACGCCTCCCGCCGTGCCGCCGCGGACGCCCTGAAGTCGCTCGTCGAGGACCTCGAGCTGCGCCGCGGCTTCACCGTCAACCCCCAGTAAAAACAGAAAGGCCCCGGGTGGCTTCCGCCGCCCGGGGCCCTGTCGTTTCCGCGATTCTTACTTCGTGTCCGCTTCCGTCAGGTACGGGTCCGTCTCCGTGAAGCGGATCTCGACCCGGCGGTTCCGGCGCTTGTTGCCGTTCTCCGCCGGCTGGAACTCGCCGAAGCTCGCCATGTGCAGCTTCGAGGGGTCCATCCCGCCTTCCTTCTGGAGCATCAGCAGCACCGCCAGCGCCCGCTCCGCGCCCAGCTCGAAGTTCGAGCCCGTCGGGAACTTCGCCAGGCTCCGCTTGATCGGGTCCGTGTCCGTGTGCCCGTCCACCCGCACGAAGAAGCCCTTCGACTTCAACTCCTTCGCAACCTCGAGCAACAGCGCCTTGCCCTGCGCCTTCAGCTCGGACTTGCCGGAATCGAAGAGCACTTCGCCGGAGAACCGGATGAAGCCGTTGCCGTACTCGATGTCCGAGGAGGAGCTTCCGTCGCCGCCCTCGGGCATGACCAGAGCGCCCAGCTTGGCGCGGATCTGCTCGGCGATTTCCCGCGCGGACGCCAGTTCCTTCTGCGTCGTCTCGTTGCGCAGGGCCTCCATGTCCAGCTGCGTCTGCCCCTTCTCGAGCTTCAATTTCAGCGTGGCATTCTCGCGCCCGAGGTCTTCCTTCAGCCTCTGGTTCAGCTCGGCCTGGGCCGAGTAGCGCGCTTTCAGGTCGTCGTATTCCGCCATGGAAACGCAACCGCTGCCGGTGATGGCGAACGCGGCAGCGCCGCAGAGGGCGATGAACGGCTTCCGCATGGGAAGGCTCCTTTCAAGATGTCCGGCCGCCGTTCACCCCGGGGCACCACGCCTCGCGGGCCGGACCGGCCATGCCTGCTTTCGGCCCCTCTCCATGAAAGGGCCTGATGGTGTATCGGCGGCATGGGAAGCGCGGGTTGAGGCGAAAAGTGCCGGGGGCGGCAGAAATTCCGGCAATACGCGCTGTCGAAAAAAAAGGCCGCCCGGGTTGCCCGGGCGGCCTTCGCGAAAGACCGGTTACTTACTTCTCGGGAGCCGCGGCCGGAGCCGCCGCCTTGCCCGTCATCAGGTTGTTCAGGTCCGTCTCGATATCCTTCATCCCGAACGTCCCGACGACCGTCTTGGCCAGACCGCCCGTGAAATCGGCGGGGACATTGATCCTGTTCGGATCCTTGTCCGTCACGACCCGGATGTTGTCCATCAGCACCGCGCCCATCATCCCGAGGAAGAGCGCCGCCAGCACGAGCACGGCCGTCAGGATCGGGTGCGACTGCACCGGGGCCACCGCCATCATCATCGGCCCGCTGCGCTGCGGCTGCGCCGACTCCTGCAGCCCGCTCCGCTTCGGCTGACGCACGGCCGGCTCCTGCACCGTCGCCGCGCCTTCGGCCGCTTCGTCGAACTGAAGCGGTTCCGTCGTCATCCCCGTCTTGCCTTCGCCTTCGATGAACGTCTCCTCGGTCGCCATCCCGCCCGACTTCGGGCCCTCGTTGGCCACCGTCAGGTCGCTGTCGTCGAAGATCATCTCCTCGGTGATGCCCGTCGTGTCGCCGCTGACGGTCTCTTCCTTCGCGGAGGAGCCCTCATTGGTCTCAAGCTGGGGAAGCGCCGTCTCGTCGACGCCGCCGCCGCCCATGTTGTCCATGTCCAGGATCGTCTCGCCCGTGTCCTGGTTGCCCTTGGACCCGGAAGCCCCACCGGCCGGCAGGATGATCGTCGGCTCCGTGACGCGCCCCTTCTTCAGCGACTCGACGTCGTCCTTGCGGAACTTCATCTTGTTTTCGTCGCGGAACGCGCGCAGTTCGCCTTCGGACACCATGCGCTTGAGTTCGTCCTCGTCGAGCGAGAGCTCGCCGAGCACGTCTTCAAAGCTGAAATAATCCGCCATCGGGTTGGTCTCCTATCGCCTGTTGGGGGCCGGTGTTTTGAAGTGAGGTTACTTCTTGCCTTCTTTTTCTTTGCGCTTGCGTTCGGCTTCTTCGATTTCCTTCTGCGCGTCCTGGACGGACAGGCCCTTGCCGTTCGAGCTGAAATCGTAGGCCTTGAGGTCCCAGACGATGCGGCGGGAAGCGATCAGGACGAGGGTCTTGCCCTGGTCGACCTTGTAGACGGTGAGGGTTGCGTCCTCGGGAGGCGAGGTCTTGAGCACGTAGACCAGGGAGCCGACGTCGGCGGACGAGGACGACGGGGTGGCCAGGATGAGGCCGCCGCCGCCTTCGCCGTTGGCTTCGGCATAGGCCCTGTTGGCGGTATTCGTCAGGAGGAAACCAAGCGTGGCGACGATGGCACCCGCCAGGATCCCGGTCAGGAACACGTTCACGCGGTTCATGCTGCCTCCGAAATCGCAGGGCTCGGGGTCCCCCCCCGACAAAGGGCTGACTCGTAGAAACTAACATCGGCCGAAGCGGGGTTCAAGAATCTTTTAGGGGGGGGTTCCGGCATCGGGCGGGGGGAGGAAGATTTCCCAGAAGCGCGGGAAGGACTTGGCGACCACGGCGGGGTTCTGGATGGCGACGCCCGGGATTTTCAGCCCGGCCAGGGCGAAGGCCATGGCCATCCGGTGGTCGCCGTGGGTGGCGACGGTTGCCCCGTGAAGGGGGCGCGGCCGGATGGTCCAGCCGTCTTCGTGGGTCTCGACGTCCGCACCCAGGCGCTTCAGTTCCAGCGCCGTGTCGGCCAGCCGGTCCGTTTCCTTTATCCGCAGGTTGGTCGCCCCGCGGAGGCGGCTTTCGCCCGTCGCGAGCGCGGCGAGGACCGCGAATGTCTGCGCGGAATCGGGCATGCGCGAGAAGACGGCGTCCACGCCTCGCAGCACCGCCGGGCCCTGGACCGAAATCCCGCCGGCGTCCTCCTCGACCGTACACCCCATCCTTTCGAGCACGCCCAGGAACTCCAGGTCCCCCTGCAACCCCGCCCGCCGCAGCCCCGCCACGCGCACCCGGCCGCCGGTCGCCGCCGCGGCCGCGAAGAAGTAGTTCGCGCCCGTCGCGTCCGGCTCCACCTCGAACACCGTCGCCCGCGGCGGGCCGATCACGTTCCAGTCCCCCGCACCGGCATGCACCCGCACCCCGAAACGCCGCAGCGCCTCCACCGTCATGTCCACGTACGACGCCGACGCCACCTCGCCCGCCGCCTTCACCCGCAGCCCCGGCGCCTCGATGCCCGCCCCCGCGATCAGAAGCGCCGACAGGAACTGCGACGACACGCTCGCGTCCACCAGCACGCTCTTCGGCGACAGCCCGAAACTCGAGATGCGAAGCGGCGGGTACCCTTCCCTCCCCATCCACCGGATCGCCGCACCCAGGTCGCTCGCGGCGCGCGCCAGGTCGCCGATCGGCCGCTCGCGAAGCCGGGCGTCGCCGTCGAGGGTGAAATCGCCGGGAAGGGCGATGCAGAGGCCGAGCATGAAGCGCAGCGCGGTGCCGCTTCCGCCGAGGTCGAGTTCCGCGCGCGTTTCCTGCGCCGGTCCGGTGACGCGGATTTCGTCGGGCCCGACCTCGACGCGGGCCCCGAGCGACGCGATGGCGGCGGCGCAGCGCCGCACGTCGTCGTTGTCTCCCCAGCCGCGGAGGACGGACTCGCCGTCCGCGAGCGCGGCGATGCACAGCGCGCGCTGGGTCCAGGACTTCGAGCCAGGGATGCGCAGGTCGGCGTTGAAGCTGGGACGCAGGGGGATCCGCAGCGGGTCCTGAGAACTCACTCCTCGATGTCCGTGGACGCCAGGGCCTTTTCGATTTCGCGGCGAGATTTCGCTCGCGAAGATCGGCTCCCCGCACGCGCATCGGTCGTGATCAGAATGTGAAAGCACCGGGATGGCCCGACCCGGACGAGCATGGATCGGATTTCCGTGCGGCGCGAGTGGCGCATTGCGAGCGCGGTGAACTGGTAGGCGGTGAAGCGCCCGGCGCGGGCCTTGGCAGTCTCGACGATGCACCGCGGAGACTTGAAGTCTTCAAGCACGCGCTCAAACCAGAGCTTCGACGCGCCCTTGGTGCTCAACGAAGAAGTCACCTCGCTCACGACGATCTCGGCGACGACGCGCCTGCGACCGCTCTTCGTGACCGACTTCTTCACGAGGTGCAGGCCTCGGCCGGCCGCATCTTCGTTCACGTTGTTCCAGCCTTTGGCCGCCGGTGTCTCGATCCGGAGCCGGGCCCCATCCGACGGAGTTGCCACGGGCGGCCGGATTCCCTCGTCGTCCCCCTGGGCCAGGGCAACCGCCGCCGCGAACAGCCAGGCCGCCACCGTCCTCACAGCTCCCTCCCTACAAAAAAACCCCGCCGCAGGGGCGGGGTTTGGATTCTTCGGAGCTTACTTCTTGTCGTAGAACTTGATCGACTTCAGGACCATCTCGATCTCCTCGCCCGAGTGCTTGCCGTCCATCTTCTCCTCGCCGGGCGCGCTTCCCACCACGAACTGGTAGGTGTCCTTGCTGTCCTTCTTGCAGATCAGGATGCGCAGGTAGTGCGACCCGCCGTACTTCTTGTGCTCGCCGTAGCAGGAGAACTGGTAGCACGAGCCGCACGGATAGACGGCCTTGGCGGTCTCCTGGACGTTCTTCGGGTTCTTGTAGTCCTGGTCGAGCAGCTGCTCGAAGATCGCCTTCGCGAAACCCTTCGTGGAGCTCGGAGTGCCTTCCCAGTCGCCGATCTTGAACTTGCCCTGGGTGTCGTACTTGACGCCGTACATGCGGACGAGGGGCGGCGACTTCTGGAGGTCACCGTCCTTGTTGTCGGCCGCCCACTTCACGAGCATGAACTGCACGCCGCCCGCGTCCTTGAACCAGGTGTCCCAGCCGCCTTCGCCGATGATCTTCCACTGGTCCTTCCCCTTCGGCTTCCAGATCTTCACGCCGTCGCCGTTGTCGAACAGGTCGGGGTCCTGCTTCGGATCCTCGGCCACGGCGGGGTTGTCGTAGGAGCCGAGGACGAACGCCGCGGCGGCCATGAGCGCAATGACGGGAATGAACTTCTTCACGGCGTCCTCCCTAGCTATCGAATGAGGGATTTCAAAGGTGTGGTTCGGCCTGGAGTTGTACGTGGAGTATAGGTCGGTGTTGGCCCGGGAGCCAAGGCGAAAGTGCCGCTATTTCGGCACGAACTCCTCTCGCCATTTCTGCCAGTCGAGGTAGTGCGTCCCGAAATCCTGGCCCGTCGCTTTCTTGAGCCCGTCGGCGGCGGCCTGGCGGATGCGGGGTGAAGCGTCCTGGACGAAGCCGATGAGGGCGTCGAGCGTGGCGGCCTCCTGGCCGAACGCGCCGAGGTACTCGACCAGCACCGGGCGCAGGCTGGTCTTCTCGACGGTGGCGGCCTGGATCAGCGCCGGGATCGCGGCCTTGATCGCCTTCTGCGACAGCTCGCGCGCGGCATTCCGGCGCGTCATCATGTCCGCGCTCTTCAGGTCCGCGATCAGCGCGTCCACGCCCTCGGCCGGACTGCCGGCCGGATCCCCCTCCGCCCCCTTCTTCCGGACGTGGAAAACGCCCTTCACCGACTTGTCGCGCACCCCCGCCCAGTCGGCGTCGGAAGCCAGCGCGGACAGGCCGAAATCGGCGCCCACTTCGAAAATCGGCAGGTACCTGTAGTACACCTCCATGTTGATCACGTTCATCGCCGTCGCGTAGATGCGCCCCCCGAACGTCGCGTCCGCCGTGACCGGGTCCCAGCTGCCCTTCTCGTGCCCGTCCTTCCGCTGCGTCCTCAGCGTGACTTCCCGCACCTTCGCGTTCCACCTTTCCCAGTCCTCGCCGCCGTGGTGGAACATCGCGAGCGTCGCGTAGTACGTGTAATAGAGCGACCAGTGCCCCGCCGCCTTCTTGTGCGCCAGCATCGACCAGTGCCCGCAGGCGCCCCACTCGTCGTCGAAGCGCGGCGGGACGGCGCGGATGACCGCGGCGAATTTCGCCTGCGTCGGGTGGTCGTCGGCGATGCCGAGATACGCACGGCTCACCCACCCCGCGGCGACCATCGCGTTGCAGCCCTCCTGCAGGGCCTGTTGCGATCCCTCGAGCTCGTACCCGATCGTCCCCGCCTTGCGGTCGGTCACCAGCTCCATGTACGCCCGCGCCATGTCCCACGCCTTCTTCGGCACCGCAAGCCCCGCGGCCCGCGCGCTCCGCAGCAGCATCACCTGCCACGACGCCACGCTCGTGTCGCCGCGGCCCGTCGGCCACGAACCGTAGTCCCAGCCGCCGTTCTCCTGCTGGGAAGCGCACGTGAAGTTGACCGCAAGCTGGGCATGCGGCCGCAGCCGCGGGTCGTGCGTGAGCGAATACGCCTCGAGCACCGCAATCCCCGCCATGCCGTGCGAGTACATGCAGCGCGGAGACTCCCGGTCGCTCGCGATGATGCAACCGTCCGCCCGCTGCACCTTGCACAGGTAAATGAGCGCCCTGTCCACCACGTCGCAGAACGGGTGCCGCTTCGGCACCTCACCCTCCGCGACCTCCGTCCTCCGGTCGTCCGAGTGCGTGTACCCCGCCCCCAGGAACGCCAGCGCCGACAGCCCCGTCACCGCGCACCGGTACGCGTCGAATTCGTGCGACCAGTACTCCTCCCGCCCGTCCTCGCACTTCTGCCCCGCCGGACAGCGCTTCGTGAATGTCGAAAGATCCCATCCCCCGTCCGCCGCCTGGTGGTCCGCCAGCCACGCCAGCCCTTCGCTCACCGCCTGCTCCGAGACGCCGTCGCCGCCGTAGCGCTGAAGCGAATTGCCGCGTCCCGATCCGCCGCGGCCGGCGTAGATGCCGCCGAATCCCGCGTCCCCGACGGTCGGGGTACCGGCGACATTAATGGGAAGCGGCGCGGGGCCGGCGACGCCCGTGGGCGCGGGCGGGAGGCGAAGGGCGTCGGGGTCGGGCCTGCCGGGGAGAGCCGTCTCGTCCGGCGGGCCCGCGGGCGGCGAATCCTCGGAGTCCTTCCCCTTGATCCCGTTGTCCTGGTCGCCTTCCTCGAGCCCGCCCGGGGTGCCGATGTGAAGGGCGATGCGGAAGATCTGGCCGAGGCGCTGGTGGGGCTTGAAGTAGACGACGTTCATGAGGACGACGGCGGCGAGGAGGTGAAGGGAGAGGGAGATGGCCCAGGCCGGGCTGCGCCGCACCCAGGACTGGGGGTCCTGGGATTCGGTCGCGGCGATTTTTTCCGCGCGTTCCTTGCGGGCCGCGATGTCGCGGGACAGGCCGCGGACGTTGGGGGGGACCTTGCCGCGCGGACCGGTGTTTTTATTTCCTTTTGCGCCGGACCACATCCGCTTCTTCGGCGGCGCTGCCGCCGGCTTCGGTTCGCTCGGGCGGACGTTCTTCATGAACGCCGCGGCGGTCGCGGACAAGCTGCCCTTCGACTCGCTCCGCTCGCTCAGGGCGGCCCCCTCCGGCTCGCTTCGCTCGCGTAGGGGGCCGGGGACGCCATTTCCGGTGGGTTTCGTTTCCATGATCGTGGCGGGCGCTTCTCCCCCCGAAGCCGCGCCCAGGCGTTCTACTTCGGTTTTTCCTCGCGCTGTTTCTGGAGCCAGGTGCGCCACGCGCGGACGTCCTTGCCGAGCGACGTTTCGCCGGTGGCTTTCCGAAGGGCCGTGAGGGCCGCGGACTGGATTCGGTCTTCGGCGTTCTCGAGCGTCTCGACGAGGTAAGCGAGGATCGCGTCGGAATCGCCGAACGCGCCGAGGTACTCGATCAGCACGGGACGGAGGCTGGTCTTCTCGATCTTCGACGCCTGGATGAGCGCCTCGACCGCGCTG
Source organism: uncultured Planctomycetia bacterium (assembly GCA_963706735.1). Classification (GTDB taxonomy): domain Bacteria; phylum Planctomycetota; class MHYJ01; order WSZJ01; family WSZJ01; genus WSZJ01. The sequence goes on along the minus strand of CAVPNQ010000012.1, from coordinate 6,695 downwards.
AGTTCGTGGCGGTTCGAGAGTTCCTTGGCGGCGTTGCGCCGCGTCATCATGTCGTCGGCCTGGAGGTCCTTGAGGAGTTCCTCGACGGAGCGGTCGCTCCTGGGCGTCGGCGGCTTCTCGGCGGCGCCGCCCTTCACGCCCTTGTCCACCGGCGCTTCGTCGGCCGTGCCCTGCACGTCGCCGAACTTCCCCTTGCGCGCGTCGCCGAGGACCTTGTCCCATTCCTCGTCGGTCACGAGCTTCTGCAGGCCGAACTCCGCGCCGACCTGGTAGCACGGCAGGTAGCGGTAGTAGACCTCGAGGTTCATGATGTTGAACGCCGTCGTGTACACGCGGCCGCCCCACGCGCCGTCCCACACCACCGGGTCCCAGGAGCCCTTCGCGTGCCCTTCCTTGCGCTGGACGGGAAGGGTGCACGCGCGCATCTTGGTGTTCCACTCATCCCAGGCTTTGCCGCCGTGGTGGTAGAGCGCGAGCGTGGCGTAGTAGGTGTAGTAGAGCGACCAGTGCGTGCCGCCCTTGCGGTTCTGGAGGCCGCCCCAGTTCGGGCAGGCGCCGGGGACTTCGTCGTAGCGCGGCGCCGCCTTGAGGATGGCGTCCACGAACTTCTCGGAGATCTGCTGGTCGTCCGGCATCGAGAGGTACGCGCGCGTCGCCATGCCGATCGCGATCATGCAGTTGCAGCCGCGCGTGACGCGCCCCTGGCCCTGGATGCAGTACCCGACGTTTCCCGTCGCGTAGTCGGTGACCTTGCTCATGAAGAAGCGCGACCGGTCCCAGGTCCGCTTGGGCACGGCCAGCCCCGCCGCGCGGGCCGAGCGCAGGCACATGACCATCCAGCTCGTGATCGAGGTGTCGCTTCGGCTCATGTTGTCCGGCGTGTAATTCCAGCCGCCGGAGTCCTGCTGCGAATCGACGATGTGCATGATGGCGCGCTGCGCGTGCGGCTTGAGCCCCTGGTCCTTGGTCATCGAGTAGGCCTCGATCACCGCGAGGCTCGCGATGCCGTGCACGTACATGTTGCGGTCGCCCTCGGGGTCGATCTCCCCCGTCTTTTCGTTCTGCTCGCGGCACAGCCACGCGAGCGCCTTCTTGACCGTCGAGGTGTACTGGTGCGTCACCGGCCCGCCCTGGTCCTGCGGCCTCAGGTGGTCGTCCACGTGCGAGTACCCGGCCCCGAGGTACGCCAGGATCGCGAGCGCCGTCGTCGCCCCCGAATACATCTGCTCACCCTTCTCGTCCCCGCCGCAGTTGTCGCCGCGCGGGCAGTTGTCGTCGAACCGTCCCGGATCCCACGCCCCGCCCTTCGACTGGTGCTTCGCCAGCCACGCCAGCCCGTCCACCACCGCCTGCTCGCTCTGGCCGTCGCCGCCAAACTGCCGCAGCATCTCGCCGCGCCCCGCGCCGCCACGCCCCGCGTAAATCCCCCCCGGGCCGTCCTTCCCCGACACCTCGCCCGAAAGCACCTTCAGCGGAAACGGCGTCGCCGTCGCGCCCGGCTCCGGAAGCGCCGGCTTGATGTTCGACGGAAGCGGTTCGGATGCGACCTCAGGCTCTTCCTTCAGGTCCGGCCCCTTCGGCTTCGAGTCCTCGTTGTCCTTGCCGTTGATGCCGTTGTCCTGGTCGCCCTGGTGCGCGCCGCCGGGCGCCGAGGCCCGAAGCGTCATGCGGAACACCTGGCCCAGCCGGTCGTGCTGCGTGAAGTAGACGACGTTCATGAGGATGACGCCGGCGACGATGTGAAGCGCCGCCGAGATCGCCCACGCGGGGCTGCGGCTGACCCAGCTCGCGACGTTGCGCGACTCCTCCGCGTCCCATTTCTGGGCGCGCTCGCTGGCCAGTTCGCCGCCGATCGCCTTCGTCAACCCCTTGACCCCGGGAGGAACTTTCCCCTGCGGCTTCAGGGCCTTGCGGGCCCTTCCCATCCGCCACATTTTCCGCCCGGGAACCTTCGCTGCGTTGTCGCCCATGGTTGTTCCTATTCTACCTCTTCCGCCCCGCCCACCAGTCGCGCCACGCCTGCGGCGTGTCGCCGGTGAGCCCGGTCGCCTTGCGGAGCGCCCGCATCGCGGAACTCCTGCTGGATTCGTCCTCGAGCCGTTCCATCAGGGCCTGGAGCACCCTGGTGTTGTCGCCGAACGCCGCGAGGTCCTCGATCATGAGCATCCGGAGCGTGGGAGTTTCGGACTTGATGCTGGCGAGAAGGGCATCGAGAGCGCCCTCTTCCTTGCGGCGGCAGAGTTCGCGCGACGCCGCGCGCTTGACGGCGGTGTCGCCGGTCCGCAGGAACTCGATCAGGTCGGCGGAGGGCGTGTCGGTCCTGACCTTGGAGGCCGCGGACTTCGGCGCGGCGGTGTCCAGCGGCGCCAGCTGGTCCACCTCGGCCTTGTAACTCGGCAGGTAGCGGTAATAGACCTCGAGGTTCAGCACCGCCATGGCCGTCGCGTACGTGCGCCCGCCGCGCTCGGAATCCGCGCCCTTCGGCGGCCACGACCCGTCCTCGTGCCCCGATTTGTGCTGCATCGGGAGAATCTCGCGCTTCAACGCCTTGTTCCACCGCATCCACTCTTCCCCGCCGTTGTAGAACATGACGAGGGTCGCGTAGTAGGTGTAGTAGTACGTGCGGTGCCATTCGGAGGCTTCGCCTGAAGGGGGCACGGCGACGCAGGGGGGCGTGCGTGCGAGAAGCTCGACGGTGCGGGTTTCGAGGAGGCTGCCGCGCGGAAGGCCGAGGTAATTGCGCGCGAGGACTGAGGCCGCCTGGATGGCCGGGGTGCCTTCCTTGCGCTCGCCATTGATGACGAAGTAGGCGGTCCAGGGCTTCTTTTCGTCGGTCGCCAGCAGGTAGAACTTCCGCGCGCTGCTCCACGTCGAGCTCGGCACGTTGAGGTTTGCGGCGCGCGCGGAACGGAGGGCCATGATCATCCAGCCGGTGACGGAAACGTCGCCGCGTCCCGTGCGGTTCACGTCGTAGTCCCACCCGCCGTTCTCCTGCTGCCCCGAGACGATGAACCCCAGGGCCCTGTCGCAGACCTGCCGCAGCCGCGGGTCCTGCGTCATCGCGAGAAGCTCCGCCAGCGCGCTGGTCGCGATCGCGTGCGTGTAGTTCGGCGTCTGCCGGGCTTCCTCGAAGAGCCCGTCCTGCGTCTGGCGCGAGCACAGGAATTCCGCCGCGCGCTTCACCGTCGCCGCGTACGGGTTCTGGTCGCCGTCGAGGTGCGTGTTTCCCGCGCCGACGAACGCGAGCAGGGCCAGTGCGGTGACGCCGACCGGGTAGCCGCTCTGCAGCGCGCCGCAGCCGAAATCGGACCCGCAGATCTCGCGCGCCCACTCCGAGCCCCAGGAACCGTCGCGGCTCTGGTGGCTCGCGAGCCACTTGAGCCCGCGCTGCACCGCCGCTTCCGTCTCCTCGTCGCCGCCGTTCAGCTTCAGCGCTTCCTGCTTCTTGCTCCCGCCGCGCCCCGCGAACATCCCGCCCAGCCCTTCGTGCCCGCTCGTCCCCGTCCCGGGCGCATCGGGCAGGTTGCCGAGCGAAATCGCCGGCGCCCGCACGTCCACGGGGATCTCCGGAAGCCTCACTCCGGCGGGCGTCGGGTCCAGCGGATCCTCCGGCCCCGAGGGCGCGCTGTCCTCGTTGTCCTTCCCCACCACTCCTTTGTTCTGCGTCCCCCCGGGAACTTCAGGAAGGCGGTCCGGCGGCGGCTTGAGCGGAGGAGGAGCCGAAGCGAGCGTGATGCGGAAGATGTCGGCCGAACGGCGGAACGTCGTGAAGTACACGATGTTCATGAGGACGACCGCGATGACCACGTGCACCGCGGCCGCGGCGAGCCAGGCCGGCGCGTTCTTCGCCGCTTCTTCCGCCGTCAACTGCTCCCCGGGCGAATCCGTCCGCACGCCGCGCTTCGCAAACTTCGGCGCGCGACGCGGGCCCGAACCGGTAAGCACCTGCGTGGCCGCGTGAGCCGGCCTCGGTGAGACGGCCGGCGAAGCGGCGGGATCCATCGTCGCCCCCACGAGCGCCGCCAGCTCGGCGGAAGGACCGCTCGGGCGGAACCGGTCCGAATCCTCCGCCGCCGGCGTCATCCCCGGCTTCGGGGCGGGCACCCATTCCTTCATCTCTCGCCGGCGCGCCGAATCCTTCGGCTCCTCCTTCAGCCCGTTCAACAGCCCCTTCAGCCACAATCCCGTCGAATGCGGCTCGCCCCCGACATCCCGCGGTTTCGCCAGGAACTCCGTCCGCGGCGCAGGATCCTCCAGGATCGAGTCCACCAGGTCCGTCAGGTCCTGCGCGTCCGGCGGACGGATCGCGGGATCTTCCTTCGGGGGCAGAAGCGGGTTGGGCTCGCGCTTCACGTCCGCGGGCTTCTGCCCGGTCGCGATTTCCCACACCATCCTGTAGACCACCTGCATCACCTGCGGATCGTCGGGTGGCTTCCCGACTTCCTTGGCGATCTTCTCCAGGATTTCTTTGGTCAGTCGGTCCACGGAGCTCCCCCTTGGGTCCTGCTCCCCTATTCCAACTGCCGTGCCGTGCAAGGGCTTGATTTCAGACTAACATCCGGCGAACATCCGCGGGTTTCGGACCCCGTTTGTAAAATGTCTTGCGAGGGTGTCGGAACCGTGTAACTTCCCGCTTCGGCACAGGAGAGTCTACCCATGAGCACCCCCGACCCGACCGACATTTTCGAAGCCTCCCCGACCGACCTGGGGATCACCTGGAAGGACGGCCACCGCTCCGTCTACTCCTTCCACCACCTCCGCACGAATTGCCCCTGCGCCACCTGCAACGACCTCCGCGCCAAGTTCGGCCCGCTTCTCATCAACAAGGAGACGCTTCGGGTGAAGGGCATCGACCCGGTCGGCCGGTACGCGCTTCAGGTGTTGTGGAGCGACGGGCATCAGACGGGAATCTACGCCTGGGAGTTCCTTCGATATATCTGCCCGTGCGAAGAATGCGCGAAGCGGGCTGCGGCGAAGGCATAGCGGTCAGGCCGACGCGGACTTTCGCGCCTTCAGGGCGACGTAGAGCGCCGGGAGCACGAAGAGCGTGAGCATCGTGCTGGTCGCGAGCCCCCCGATCACGACGGTGGCCAGGGGACGCTGGACTTCCGCGCCGATGCCCGTCGAGAGGGCCATCGGCACGAACCCGAGGCAGGCCACGAGCGACGTCATGAGCACGGGCCGCAGCCGCTGTTCCGCGGCCTGAAGGGTGGCTTCGCGGACCGGCATGCCGGCGTCGAGGAACTGCCGGATGGTGGAGACCATGACCATGTCGGCGAGGACGGACACGCCTGAGAGCGCGATGAACCCGACGCCGGCGCTCACGGAGAACGGCATCCCCCGGAAATAGAGCGCGAGGACGCCGCCGGCCACGGCGAACGGCACGCCCGTGAAGACGCGCAGGGAGTCAGGGATGTTCCCGTACGTCGCGTAAACGAGCCCCAGGATCAGCAGGAGCGCAAGCGGCACGACCCACGCCAGCGTCTTCGTCGCCCGCACCAGGTTTTCGTACTGCCCGCCGAATTCGACGCGGCAATTCGACTTCTTCAGTTCCGCGCCGAGCTGCGACTCGATCGCGTCCTTCGCCTTCGTCACGAACCCCGCGAGATCCCCCCCGTCCACGTTCACGCTGACCGTCGCAAGCCGCTTCCCCCACTCGCGCGTCACCACCATCGGGCCGGATTCGCGCGTGATCTTCGCGACCTGCGACAGCTGCAGGCGCCCGCCCGCCGGCGTCGGAAGCGGAAGCTGCTTCAGTCCCTCCTCGCCTGTGGCGAATTTCCCCGGGATCCGGATCGCGAGCGGAAAGCGACGCGGCCCCGCGCGGACTTCGCCGGCATCGAGCCCGCCCGCGGCCTCGACCCAGTCGAGCACGTCCGCCGCGCGCAGTCCGTGGCGGGACAATTCCTCGGGGAGAAGTTTCACTTGCAGCACCGGCTGCCCCACGAGCCTCTCGGCCGACGGGTTCGCCGCGCCCGGGATCGTGCGCAGGATTTCCTCCACGCGCCCCGAGAGCGTCTTCAGCGCCTCGTAGTCGTCGCCGAACACCTTGACCCCCACGTCCGTGCGGACGCCGGCGATCATCTCGTTGAAGCGCATCTCGATCGGCTGCGTGAAGGAGAAATTCATCCCGGGAAGGGGCTTGAGGGCGCGGTCCATCGCGTTGCGGAGTTCTTCCTTCGTCCGCGCCTTTTTCCAGCGGTCGCGCGGGTGCAGCATGATGAAGACGTCGCTCACCTCGATCCCCATCGGGTCGGTCGCCACTTCGGGGGTCCCGGTCCGCGTCCAGATCGACTCCACTTCGTCCGGGAATTCGTCGAGGATGAGCCGCTCGATCAGGGTGGAGAACCGGGCGGACTCTTCGATGGAGACGCCTGGGAAGCGCACGGTGTTGATGACGATCGACCCCTCGTCGAGCTTCGGCACGAAGATCGCCCCGAGCTGCCGCGCGAGCGGGATCGTCCCCGCGATCACGATGAGGGCGCTTCCCAGCACCAGCACCCGGTGATCGACGGCGAACTTCACGGCGGGTCGGTAGAGGCGCTTGAGTCCGGCGACGATCCAGGGTTCGCGGTGATCGCCGCCGCGGCGGAGGAGGAGGCTGGCCAGGACGGGCATGAGCGTCAGGGAGAGGACCATCGACCCGGCGAGGGCGAAGATCACGGTGAGCGCCATGGGCCGGAACATTTTTCCCT
>CAVPNQ010000011.1:0-9417 GCA_963706735.1 uncultured Planctomycetia bacterium | reverse complement strand
TGCACGAGCCGGTGCGCATCGACATCACGCCGACGGCCACCACGGTCGCGACGGTGCGGCAGGTCGTGTACCACGTGAGCCGCGAGGGCAAGGCGGCGCTGTTGAACCGGCTGGTGCTGGCGCCGGACGTGAAGCGGGCGATCGTGTTCACGCGGACGAAGGAAGGCGCGAACAAAGTGGTGGCGGAGCTGAACTACGGCCCTGTGCGGGCGGACGTGATGCACGCGGACCGCGGGCAGAGCGCGCGCGAGAAGACGCTGGAGAGGTTCAAGGAGGGCGTGACGAAGGTCCTGGTGGCGACGGACATCGCGAGCCGCGGCCTCGACGTGGACGGGATCACGCACGTGTTCAACTACGACGTCCCCGACGAGCCGGATTCCTACGTTCACCGCATCGGCCGCACCGCGCGCGCCGGGGCGCACGGCCTGGCGATCACGCTGTGTTCGCACGAAGAGGAGCGCAAGCTGGCGGCGATCGAGCATGCGATCCGGATGAAGCTGCCTGAGGGGGCGAAGGGCGGGGAGCGGTCACACGTGGCGGCGGGCGGGCACGTGCATGCGCCGGCCGTCCCGTTGGCCCACGATCCCTCGCACGGCGCGGGGCACGGTCACACGCTGCCCCTCGAACCCGCCCACGCGCATGGGCACGCCCACGCGCCGGCCCATGTGCATCCTCCGGTCCCCGCGAAGGTCGAGCCGGTTTCCCCCACGCACGACCCGCGACACGGCCTGGCTGGGCTGCCGCCCGAAGAAGGAGCGAAGAAGTTCAGCCGGTTGCGCCAGCGGCATCCGCGGCGGCGCTAGGATTTCGTCGCTGCCGTCTCAATCAGCCCTGCCAGCAGCGTCCGGTGGCACCTTTGCGCGTCCTCGCACGCCGAGGAGCAGAGAAGCGTGACCGTCTCGCCCGCCGCCACGCGCTTCGCCAGCGTCGCGATCGCGATCCACTGCGGCTTCATCTCCGCGAGGTACCGTTCCCGGTATTCGTCCCAGCCGATCGCCTCGCCCGTCTTCCCGTAGTACGCCGCGTGCAGTTCCCGGCTCGGCCCCAGCCGCGGCCACCAGTCGTCCCAGGTTTCGTCCGGCTTCGCGACGCCGCGGGGGCGGAAGCGGCAGACGAGGACGCGGAATCCGTCCCCGGGCTCCCCGGGGTCGTTCCAGCGGCGGGTGCGGAGGGGCATCGATGAACGGGGCCCGGCGAGCGCCGGGCCCCGGCTCGTCGGCTACTTCTTCCTCGTGTAGGTCAGCTCCATCGACTTCACGTCCTTCCCGCCCATCACTTCGTACATCTCGTAGACGAATTCGTCGTCGGACTTGTGCGTCGCGACGGTCTTGTACTTTGAGACGCCGCCTTTCCCGTCCGGCATCTCGCCGGGGTATTCCACCGTGGTGCCGCCGTCCTTGCTTGTGCCCATGAGGAACATCGGCGGCGAGCCCACGCTGTCGCTCCAGTAGTTCGTGAAGCGCTTCGACGCCGTGTCGTACCCGAGCATCCCGACGCCGCGGTACGGGCTGCCCATGAACGTTCCCGAGAACTCCTGCTGCACAAACCAGCCGTCGAGGATCGACTTGAACTCCGCCGAGCCCGCCGTCGCCTGCCCGTCCGTCGGCAGGCCCATCCAGAATTTCGCGGAGACGTCCCACTTGCCGGCCATCTTCGTCAGTCGCTGGTGCTCGGCCCCCGGCTTGGGTCCCTGGGGCCCCTCCTTGCCGTCCTCGGACCACAGCGGCCGGGCGAGAAACGCGCACAGCAGGGTCGTGAGACCGATCCCGATCGCAAGCTTCGACTTCATGACGTTCTCCCTGTTGGGGTTGGTGATGGGGCAGCCGCGAAGAGCGCGCGAGGCTACGGCGGGGCGACGGGGGCGCGCAATACCGAAAGCGCGGGTCCAGCGAACCCGGGTCTGTGTTTTCCCAAGCCACATTTCGCACCGAAGCGCAATCCTTCGACTCGGCCTGCGGCCTCGCTCAGGATAAGCCGGGCCGCGAGGGGAATGGATGTGAGAGGACTCTTTCCCGGCCCGGCTTATCGAAACTCCATCGCGGTGTAGCTGACCAGCTCGTGGTTTTCCAGGTCGGCGAAGCGGTCGTACTTCACGAGGGAGCCCTTTTTCGCGTCGGTCGCGGCGAGGAGCGTCGTGATCGCGGAAAGGCCGCAGATCTTGCGCCAGTCCTTTACTTCGCTCACCGACTGGAACCAGCCTTTCGCATCCACCGCCGCCGCGTGTTCGAGGGACTCGAGGTCTTCCTTCTCGATCCGCTTCAGCAGTTCCGGGGTCAGGGGATCCTGGTCGCCGAATTTCGCGCCGACGTGCGCGAGGTCCACCGCGCCGATCATGACGACATTGCCGTGCTTCTCGACCGTATGACGCAGTGCGTCAACAAAGCCGGCGACCACCGGGTCCTTGAGCGGGTCCGTGCCCCTGACCACGTGCTCGTGCATCGAGCTGCAGAGGACCGGCACGATGCGGAAGGGCCTGTCCCGGTAAAGCCACTTCAGCATCAGCGCCTGGAACTCGATCGAGTGCTCGTCGCGGTGGCAGATCTCGTCGGCGAACAGGTCGCCGCCCTTCCAGCGCGAAGCGAGCTCGTTCACGAAGTCGGTGTCCACGGGGGCGGCGCCGAGCGGCGTGTCGTACGCCTTCTTCGTCGCTGTGTAGAGCGTGCGAGGCGACTTGTGCGCGACTCCCAGGACCACGAACGTGTCCGCCGAGCAGCCCTTCGCCAGCGCGCCATAGGCGTGCGCGTAGCACGGCCCGCCGCGGTGAAGGTCGATGTGCGGCGCGAGGATCGCCTTGATCGCTCCCTTCTTCACCGTCTTCGGCGGCGCCTTCCCCGGGCCGCGCTCGTGCGCGAAGAACGATTCCAGGTACCCCGGGATCGCCTCCGGCCTCGGGTCGTGCGGCGGGATGTACGCCGCCGCGCTCCACGCCGGCCGCGCCGGCGCCGCGCGGTAGTCGTCCACGATCTTCTTCCGCCGCGCCTCGAACGCCTCCCCCTCGAGAAACCCCGCCGCGTCCAGGTCCCGGATCAGCGTCCGGATGTCCGCCTCCGGCACTTCTCGCCCCGTCGCCCGCCGGAACTCCTCCTGCATGTCCGCCGGCGCATGCTTCCCGTCGAACATCTGCAGCAGGAACGCCCCGTACAGCGTCACCGGGAACGCTCCCTCCGCGATCCCTGCTGGGTCCGTCAGGATCAGGAACTTCTGCCCCTTGTGCTCGTGCGCATGGGGCTCGATCGGGCGGAGAAGCGGCCTGTCGGGATTCGGCGTCACGCGGCGATTGTACCGGCCATCCCGACCTCCCCCTATCCACAGCCCCAAACATCGCTATAATCCCCCCCCCTCGCAATCCGCCCTTCCCTCCCCATCAAAGGACCGAAAATGCTGACGCGCCTCCAGAAACTCCTCGCCCACGCCGGAATCGCTTCGAGGCGCGAGTGTGAAGAAATCGTCGCCGCCGGGCGTGTGACGGTGAACGGGAAGGTCATGACGGAGCTGGGGTCGAAGGCGGACCCGGACGTGGACGACGTGCGGTGCGACGGGGAGCCGGTGAAGCCCGAGAAGCCGGTGTACTTCCTGCTGAACAAGCCCTCGGGAGTGCTCTGCACGAACGAGAAGTCCTACGGGCAGCCGAGGGTGATCGACCTGTTCCCGGCGATCGCGCAGCGGCTGTACACGGTGGGGCGTCTGGACGCGGAGTCCACGGGGCTCATCATCGTGACCAACGACGGCGAACTCGCCAACCGCATCGCGCATCCGCGCTACGAGGTGGAAAAGACGTACTCGGTGGCGGTCAAGGGGTGGCTGGAAGGGCCGGCGCTGGAGAAGGTGCAGAAGGGCGTCTGGCTGTCCGAGGGGAAGACGGGGCGCGCGAAGGTGCGCATCGTGAAGCGGACGCGCCAGATGACGGCGCTCGAGATGACGATCCACGAGAGCAAGAACCGCGAGGTCCGGCGCATCTTCTCGAAGGTCGGACACCCCGTCATTGCGCTTCGGCGCATCGAGATCGGCGGGCTCATGCTCGGGAAGCTGCAGGAAGGGCAATGGATCCCGATCGACCGGAACACGCTTCTGAAGAAGATCGGCATCGACCCTGCGACGCTGGAGCCGGAGGCGATGGCGGAGTTTGAGGAGAAGGTGGGGAAGAAGAAGCGGCCTGTGAGGGTGGTGGAGGAGGTGGAGGCCGAGGTCGAGGAGATCGGGGCGGGAGCGGACGCGGAGGAGGGGGCAGTGAGGGTTGAGGAGCCCGAGGCGGTCGAGGAGAAGGAAGAAACTGAAGCGCCGGTGAAGGCGAAGTCGAAGGGGAAAGCGGCGGAGAAGGAAGAGGACGTGGTGGAGAAGGTGGAGGAGGGGGAAGAAGACCTGAGCGACGACGAGCTGGAGGAGATGCTGGAGAGTTCGGGGGAGTTTGACGACCTGGACGATGACGACGACGAGGAGGAGGAAGGGGAGGAGGACGAGGCGGGAGAGGGCGAGGAGGAGGAGAAGCCTGCGCCGGCGAAGGTTCCGCAGCGGCCGCCGACGAAAGCGGCGCCGAAGGTTCCGCAGCGGGGGGTGGCGCCGCGTGCGGGTGCGGGGAGCGGGGCGGGCAGCGGCGGGCGGCCGTGGAGTGCGCCGAAGAGTGGTCCGCGAGCGGGTGGAGAGGGTGGGGGGCGGCCGTGGAGCGGGGCGAAGCGGGACGACGCGCGTGGAGGGAGCGGCTGGCGCGGGGACCGTTCCGGGAAGGGGCGTGGGCCGCAGGGGGTTGAGGAGGGGCCGGGGGAGGGCGAGGCGGGGGGCGGGCAGGCGGGCGGGCGGGCAGGTGGCGACAGGCCGTGGAGCGGTCCGCGCCGCGAAGCGGGAGGTTCGAAGCCGTGGAGTGGCCCGAGTCGCGAGGGCGGAGGCGCGAAGCCGTGGAGTGGTCCGCATCGCGAAGGGGGAGGTTCGAAGCCGTGGAGTGGCCCGCGCCGTGAGGGTGGTGGCGCAAAGCCGTGGAGTGGCCCGAGTCGTGAGGGCGGAGGTTCGAAGCCGTGGAGTGGCCCGCGCCGTGAGGGTGGAGGCGCGAAGCCGTGGAGCGGCCCGAGTCGCGAGGGCGGAGGTTCGAAGCCGTGGAGCGGCCCGCGCCGCGAGGGCGGAGGTTCGAAGCCGTGGAGTGGCCCGAGCCGCGAGGGCGGAGGTTCGAAGCCGTGGAGCGGTCCGCGTCGCGAGGGTGGAGGTTCGAAGCCGTGGAGTGGCCCGCGTCGTGAAGGTGGCGGCGACAAGCCCTGGAGCGGCCCGCGTCGTGAAGGTGGCGGTGCCAAGCCGTGGAGTGGCCCGCGCCGTGAGGGTGGTGGCGACAAGCCGTGGAGTGGCCCGCGCCGTGAGGGTGGTGGCGACAAGCCGTGGAGTGGCCCGCGCCGTGAGGGTGGCGGCGACAAGCCGTGGAGTGGCCCGCGTCGTGAGGGTGGCGGCGACAAGCCGTGGAGTGGCCCGCGCCGTGAGGGTGGCGGCGACAAGCCGTGGAGTGGCCCGCGCCGTGAGGGTGGCGGCGACAAGCCGTGGAGTGGCCCGCGCCGTGAGGGTGGCGCGAAGCCCTGGAGTGGCCCGCGTCGCGAAGGTGGCGGCGATAAGCCCTGGAGCGGCCCGCGCCGTGAGGGTGGTGGCGACAAGCCGTGGAGCGGCCCGCGCCGCGAGGGTGGCGGCTCGAAGCCCTGGAGCGGTCCGAGTCGTGAAGGTGGTGGCGCGAAGCCCTGGAGCGGCCCGCGCCGCGAGGGTGGCGGCTCAAAACCCTGGAGCGGCCCGCGCCGTGAAGGCGGCGGCGACAGGCCGTCAGGCCCCCCTCGTCGCGAAGGCGGCGGTTCAAAGCCGTGGAGCGGCCCGCGCCGCGAAGGCGGTGGCAGCAAACCGTGGAGCGGTCCTCGCCGCGAAGGCGGCGGCGGTCGGCCTCCCGGCGGCCCGCGCCGCGACGGAGGCGGTGGCCGCGGAGGACCCCGCAGGCCGTAGGTTCGCCTTTGCTTTGACACACCGTTCCTCCCCGACCAGACTTTTCGCTTCGCCGCGACAGTCCCAGGGGAGGCCCTTCCATGCCCGAATCCGTCCGCACCGGCGCCGTCACGGTCCTGGTGGTCTACGAATCGGACACCGTCCGCCGCGCGCTCCGCTTCGCGCTCATGCCCGCGGGACTCGACGTGATCGAGGCTTCTTCGCTGGGGGAAGCGCAGACCGCGATCGACGCCGGCGGGATCGGGCTTCTCGTGCTCGACGTGCAGCGGCCGACGACCGACGGCGTGGCGCTCGCCGGGGATTTCCGGTCGCGAGCCGGATTTGAGAGCGTGCCGATTGTCCTGCTGACGCCCGACTGGCGCGCGCGCGACCGCGGACTCGCCGCTGCCGCCGGCGTCTCGGCCTGCCTCGTCAAGCCCGTGGCCCCCTCGGTCGTGAAACAGACGGTGCTCGACCTGCTCGGGATGGCATAATTCCCGCCCCGCGCTGCCCCGGGCGGCGCGACAGGTCCGGCCTTCACTCACGGAGATCCTCCATGCGCGCGCTCCCCTGGCTGTCCCTTGTCCTCGCCCTCTCCCTGGCCGGCTGCGGCGGCGATCCCGCCCCCTCCGGCGGACCCGGCGAAGGTGATAATCGCGAAGGGGGCGCCGCCGAAAAGCCGCGCGCCGAACCGCTCTGGAAGAACGTCCGCGCGCCGCGCGCGCCGCAGAACGCCTGGGACATCGCCGCTGCCGTCGAGTCGCGCCAGCTCGCCAACGGACTCACCGTCCTCATCCGCGAACGCCACGGCGCCCCCGTCGTCACCTGCGAACTCGCCTTCAAGGTCGGCGCCGTGGACGAACGCGACCGCGAACGCGGCATCGCCCACTTCCTCGAACACATGCTCTTCAAGGGCTCCCCCTCCTTCAAGAAGGGCGAAATCGACGCGTACACGTCGAAAAACGGCGGCCAGAACAACGCCTACACCTCGCGCGACATGACCGCCTACCACTTCACCATGCCCTCCTCGGGCCTCGACGCCGCCCTCAAGATCCTCTTCGAGATGCTCGGCCAGTCCACGCTCGACGAGAAGGAGTTCGAAGCGGAGAAGGGGCCGGTGCTGGAGGAGTTGCATTCGGGGCAGGACGACCCGTGGGACCGGCTGTGGGAGCGGTCGATGGCGGAGACGTACTCGAAGCACCCGTACCACCATCCCGTGATCGGGTACGAGAAGGAAATCCTGGCGATGACGCGGGCGCAGATGAAGGACTTCTACGACAAGTACTACAAGCCGGCGAACGCGGTGCTCGTGATCGTCGGGGATGTGGACGCGGAGAAGACGTTCGCGAAGGTGGCGGGGATGTTCGGGAGCATTCCGTCCGGGACGCCGGTGCCGAAGCTGGACGTCGTGGAGCCGGCGCAGGAGAAGGAGAAGCGCGTCGAGACGGAGGAGGACACCGAGGTTGACCGCATGATCATGGCCTGGCGCGGGCCGGCGGTGGGGGAGGACGACGATTACATCTGCGACATCCTGAGCAGCGTGCTCGGCTCGGGCCGCACGGCGCGGATCTACCGCAGGCTCGTCGAGGACGACCAGCTGGCCTCGGCCGCCGATGTCTCGAACTACAGCGGGCGCTTTCCGGGATCGTTCATGCTCAACGTCGAAGCGCTGCCCGGCGCGAACCGCGCGCGGATCGAGAAGTCGATCGAGGAGGAAATCGCGAAGCTGGCGGCGGAGGGCCCCACGGCGGACGAGCTCGCCAAGGCGCGCAACGCCACGATCGCCGCGTTCATCTTCCGCGCGGAAAGCGCTTCGTCGATGGCCGATCTCCTTGCGACCTACGTGTGCACGCTGACGCTCGACGAGCTCAGCAACTATGTCGCGCGCATCGAGAAGGTCACGGCGGAAGCCGTGAAAGCGGCGGCGAAGCGCATTCTCCGGAAGGAGACGCGGACGGTGTGCTGGTCGATCGCGAAGGGCGGGAGCGACAAGGACGGCGTGGGGGACGCGGACGAGGCCGGGTCGCCTCGGGCGGGCAAGGAGGGCGACGCGCCGGCGGGCGGCGCGGGCGGGGTGAAGCTGAGCGCGGCGAAGCGCGTGGTGCTCGACAACGGGCTGATCCTGATCCTGCTCGAGAACCACGACCTGCCGATCTTCGCGCTTCAGACGTTCACGCGCGCGGGCCAGCTCCAGGAGTCGGAGGACCACGCGGGGCTCGCGAACTTCGTCGGGCGGATGCTGGAGGACGGGACGGCGGACGCGGACGGCAAAGCGCGGCGCTCGGCGGAGGACATTGCGGCGTCGATCGAGAACGTCGGGGGGAGGCTGTCCACGTCGGCCGCCGGAGTGGACGTCTCGGTGGTCGCGAAAGACCAGGACCTGGCGCTGGACCTCGCGTTCGACATCCTGCAGCACTCGGCGTTCCCGGAAGAGTGGATGGAGCAGCGTCGCCAGATGACGCTCGCGATGATCGCCGCGAAGAACGACAACCCGCAGCAGCTCGCGCGCGACGCGTACATGGAAACCGTCTACGGCAAACACCCGCTTCACCGTCCGGCCGACGGTTATCCCGACACGGTCACTTCGCTGACGCGCGAACACTGCCTCGCGCACTTCCAGAAGTACTTCGTTCCCAACAACACCACCGTCGCGATCGTCGGCGACTTCGACGCGGCGAAGGTCGAGGCCCGCATCCGCGAGCTCACGAAATCGTGGAAGGTCGGCCTCCTCGACTTCCCTGACTTCGCGCCGGCGGAGAAGCCAGCGCAGGGCGGCTCGAAGGGCGTCGCGCTTCCGAACGCCAAGCAGCTCAACGTCTACATCGGCCACCTCGGCATCCGCCGCAACGACCCGGACTTCTACACACTGATGGTCATGGACAACGTGCTGGGGACGGGAAGCGGCTTCACGGACCGGATGTCGCGGACGATCCGGGACGAGAAGGGGCTGGTGTACAGCGTGGGCGCGCACATTTCGAACAGCGCGGGGATCGAGCCGGGGACTTTCCGGGTGTTCTTCGCGACGAAGCCGGCCAATTACGAGACCGCGCGTGGGATGGTGCTGGGGGAGATCGACCGGATCCGGAAGGAGCCGGTGCCGGCGGCCGAGCTGCAGGCGGCGAAGGACTACCTGACGGGGAGTTTCGCGCTGGAGATGGAAACCAACGCGCAGCTGGCGGACATGCTCGTCATGGTCGAGCGGAACGGCCTCGGGCTCGACTACCCGGAGAAGTTCGTGGAGAAGGTGCGCGCGGTGACGGCCGAGCAGGTGCTCGCGGCGGCACAGAAGCACCTGGACCCGAAGGCGCTGTGGCAGGTCGTGAGCGGGCCGGTGGACGAGAAGGGCGAACTGAAGAAGTAGGCCCGGCTACAGGCGAACCGGGGTGTGTGCCTTTCCTGGCCGCTGTTGCCGGCGCCACGCAATCCTTCGACTCGGCCTTCGGCCTCGCTCAGGATAAGCCAGGCCGTGGCGATTGGTGG
>CAVPNQ010000010.1:0-7374 GCA_963706735.1 uncultured Planctomycetia bacterium | reverse complement strand
CTCGTCCGGGGCCGACTTGTCCTTCTTCTGGAAGAAAACGAACATCTGCCCGGTGAAGTCGAAATGCTCGAGCAGCTCGGTGACCGCGTTGACGGCGGGAGAGCTCCTGGGAAGGATCTTGGCGATGTCGCTCGTGAACGTCAGCTTGCGCGCGGCGAGCACGGCGAGGACCGAGATAAACGCCAGCAGGGCAATAGTCGAACGGGGATGATTCCAGATGAATCGGTGGAGGGCGGCGAAGATTCGCGGCATGTTGAATTTGAAGAGGGAGGGCGCGGGGAACGGTCCCCGCGCCCTCACCTGCTGTCAGGCCTTCTTCTCTGCCTGCTTGCCAGCCGACGGGCGCCACCAGTAGAGCATCGGCGCCGCGATGAAGAGGCTGGAGTAGGTCCCGACCATGACACCGATCAGCAGCGGCATGGACATTGCGGCGATGCCGCCGCCCGACGTCAGCGTCACCGCGAGCAGCACGGTTACCGTGAAGAACACCGTCAGGGCCGTGATGATCGTCCTCGACAGCGTCTGGTTCAGGGCGTCGTCGATCAGCTGCGCGAGGCCCTTCGATTTCACTTCGCGGAAATTCTCCCGGAGGCGGTCGAAGATCACGACCGTGTCGTTCACGGAGTAACCGATGATCGTCAGGGCGGCTGCCACGGTCGTGAGCGAGACCGCGAGATCGATACCCCAGGACTTCGGGAGGATCGCGTCGATGACGACGGTCAGGGTCACGGCCAGGACCGAGTCGTGGATCAGGGCCACGACGGCCGCGATGCCGTACTTCATGTCGAACCGGACGGCGAGGTACAGGATGATCCCGATCCACGAGATGAACAGCGCGATGTATGCCTTCTCCTTCAGTTCACCCACGATCGAAGCGCTCACCGTCTCGATCGACGGGAACGGGTCGCCCGACAGCGGGTACCCCATCTTCTTCAGTTCCGAGGAGAGCCGCTCCGCCTGCCGGTTCCAGTCCACGAAGTCCGGGGGCATCAGCCACACCTCGTAGGTCGAGGCCTTCGCCTCCTTGGTCGGGTTTCCGTCCGGTCCGAGCGGGCGAACATACGGCGCCGGGGCCTCCGCGGGCTTGCCCACGCTGAGCGCCGTCAGCGCCTTCTGCATCTTCTCGACCATTTCCTTCACGGGCCGTTCCTCGCCCAGCGACACCCGGATCGTGCCGCCGCCGGCGTACGGATTCGGCGCGTCGATCTTCTCCATCCCCACCTGGATCGACGGCTCGGGAATCCTGCCGGCAAACTGCTTCCTCAGGTCCGCCTCCAGCTCGTTCTTGAACTTCTCGGGGTCAACGTCGCTCCCCCCGATCGCCAGCGTTCTGATCTGGAACTGCATCGCTTCCCGCGCCCCCGTCGTTCCGGCGTCGGACCCGAGCAGCACGGACTGCACTTCAGCACCCGAGTACTTCGGGCCGGCCGGTCCAGCGATGTCCGCGATCCCCTTGCGGACTTCCTCGATGGCCGTGGACTTCTTGAAGCGCATCTGGAGGGCGACGCCGCCGCGGAAATCGATGCCGTACTTGTCTTCACCGCGCGCGAACCAGACCACGGTGCCGAGAATGAACAGGACGACGGAGACTGCGACGGCCTTCGGGGCGAGCTTGATGAACGGGATGTTCGGCTTGGACATGGCCGCCATCATCGACCACTCCTTCACCATGCCCGTGTCCATCATGAGCTTCATCATGATCCGGGAGCAGATGAGGGCGGTGAACAGCGTGGTCATGATGCCCAGCGACAGCGTGGCGGCGAACCCCTGGATGGGGCCCGTGCCGAAGACGTAGAGGACGATGCCGGAGAGAAGCGTCGTGAGGTTTCCGTCGATGATGGCCGAGAAGGCGCGCTCGTAGCCGGCGGTGAAGCACTGCTGCGCGTTCTTGCCGGCCGCCTTCTCCTCACGCATGCGCTCGAACACCAGGATGTTGGCGTCCACGGCCATGCCCATGGTGAGCACGATGCCCGCGATGCCGGGCAGCGTGAGCGTGGCGCCCAGGACGGCCAGCAGCGCCAGGAGGAGCGTCACGTTCATGATCATCGCGATGTTCGCCACCATGCCGGCGTGGCGGTAGTAGACGAGCATGAAGAGCATGACCACGACGATCGAGAAGTAGCAGGCCTTGAGCCCGCGGTCGATCGCGTCCTGGCCGAGTGACGGGCCAAGGAAGCTGGAGCCGACCATCTCGAGGGGAGCGGCGAGCGCGCCGGTCGAGAGGACGGTCACCATGTCCTTCACTTCCTCGATCGTGAACTTGCCGGTGATCTGGCCGCGGTCGGAAATGCGGCTCTGGATTTCCGGGGCCGACACGAGCACGTCGTCGAGGATGATCGCGAGCTGCTTGTGGAGGTTCTGCTCCGTCACCTGCCCGAACTTGCGCGCGCCGTCCGGCGTCATGTTGAACGACACCGCGGGGCGGCCGCCTTCGTCGCTTCCCGAGGAGGCCGCGTCGATGTCACGCCCGTCGAGCGCGACTTCCGACCGGCACAGCAGCCCGCCGCCCGCCGAGCCGCGCGTCCCGCGGGGCTCGTACCAGCGCGTTCCCGGCGGCGCCACCTGCGTCCGCGAGTACTCGGCCTTGTCGGCGTCGTCCGCGGCAATGTGGAATTCCAAACGGCCGGCGCTCAGGATCACCTTCTTGAACTGGTCGACTTCCTGGCTCGTCTTCAGCCCGGGAACCTCGATCTGGATCTCGTTCCCGCCCACCTTCGAAATCCGGGGTTCCTTCAGGCCGCGCAGGTTCACGCGATGGCTCAGGATGCTCATCGCGTCGTCCGTCCCCTGCCGCACTTCTTCCGCGCTCAATCCTTCAGGCTTCAACCGCACCCGGAACCACGCCCCGCCCTGCAGGTCCAGCCCCAGGTTCAGCTTCACGTTCTCCAGCGAACTCCCCGGCTTGAACCCGGGTTTCGTCTCGGACGGCCAGGCGATGTAGGCCGCAAGGAATGTCAGGACGAGGATCGTGACGAACTTCATTTTTGAATCGGTCATGACGGCGCTCCGCTCGAGTGATGGAAACAACTGCGAATACGGCCCCGGGAACTACAGGGCCGCAGGCGGTGCGCGGCCGCGGCCGGGTGAAGCGGCAGGCGCGGCGAGTGCGAATCGGACTTCCGGAACGGCGCCAAAGCCGGGCGCCTGGAGATGCCGGGTTTCGTCGGCCAGGAGAAGAGCGACGACGCGGACGGCGCCGCCGGATTCGGCGCCTCGCCCGAGAAGGGGCAGCACCGGGAACTGCGATTCGACTCGCGCGGTATCCTGCACGGCAACGAACGCCGCGGCGACTTCGTGCGAAGCGGGCTCGGTGCGGAACGTCGGAAGCGCCGCCGCCAGCGTGAGCGCCAGGAGGGGCAGCCGCCAGAGCACCTGCATCACTTCTCCGCCTCGGTCTTCTCGGCGTTGGCGTCCGCTTCGGCCGCGGGGGGCTCCGACTTCGAGTCTCCCTCGCCGCCCTTGCCCTCGACGCCGAGGACGGCGCTCTTGAGGACGCGCACGCGGACGTCGTTCTTCTCGTCGATTTTGACGATGACGTCCTTCTCACGGACCTGGGCGACGACGCCGAAGATGCCGCCCTGGAGGATGACCTTGTCGTTCTTCTTGAGGCGGTTGACCATCTCCCGGAGCGCCTTTTCCTTCTTCTGCTGAGGCCGGATCATGAGGAAGTACATGACGGCGAACATGAGGCCGATCGGGAGGAGGATGCCCATTCCTCCGAGGCCGGCGTCGCCGGGCGCAGCCGGGGCCGGCCCCTCCGCGGGCGCGCCCGTCGAAGGAGTTCCAGCGGCGGGAGGAGCGCCGCCGGCCGGGGGCGCCGCCTGGGCGAGAAGCGAGGCGAGTTCGGGTGTCATAGGGGGGAGAAGTATACGCGGAACGACCGGAAAGGCGAGGCAAAGCGGTGCCCGCCCGCTCCCCCGTCCGCCTTCGGCAGGTTAAGATGCCGTCTTCCCCTTTGGACGGGCACCCGGTGCGCGTCGTCGTGGCCATGAGCGGAGGCGTCGACTTCGAGCGTTTCGGCCGCGCTCCTCAAGGAGCAGGGCCACGACGTCGTCGGTCTCTTCATGCGCAACGGCATCGAGCACGCCGGCACTTCGTCGAAGCAGGGCTGCTGCTCGGCCGCCGACGCGTACGACGCCCGACGCGTCGCCGACCGCCTGGGCATCCCGTTCTACGCGATCGATTTCTCGCGCGAATTCGCCGGCATCATCGACCACTTCGTCGCCGAGTACTCCCACGGCCGCACTCCCAACCCGTGCATCGTCTGCAACCAGGCGCTCAAGTTCGGCCGGCTGCTGGACTACGCCGTCGCCGCCGGGTGCTCGCACGTCGCCACCGGCCACTACGCGCGCCTCGAAAGCGGGCGCCTCCTCCGCGGCCGCGACACCGCCAAGGACCAGTCGTACGTCCTGTTCAACCTGAGCCGACGCCAGGTCGAAAGCACCCTCCTCCCCGTCGGGGGCATGAGCAAGGACGAAGTCCGGGAGGCCGCGCGCCGCTTCGAACTCCCGGTCTCGCAGAAGCCGGAGTCGATGGAAATCTGCTTCGTGCCGGACAACGATTACCGGAGGCTCGTGCGCGAGCGGACGGAAACGCGCAAGGGGCCGATGGTGGACATGGAGGGACGCGTGCTGGCCGAACACGCGGGGATCCAGAATTTCACCGTCGGGCAGCGTGAAGGGCTTGGGATCGCGCTCGGGCGGCCGGCTTATGTCGTTGCGCTGGAAGCGGAAACGAACACGGTCGTCGTGGGATTCGCGGACGACCTGCTTTCCTCGGGGCTCGTCGCGCGCAAGGTCAACTGGATCGCCGATCCTGGATCAGGACCCGTCGAG
Organism: uncultured Planctomycetia bacterium; assembly: GCA_963706735.1. Taxonomy (GTDB): domain Bacteria; phylum Planctomycetota; class MHYJ01; order WSZJ01; family WSZJ01; genus WSZJ01. Next base: position 2,539 of record CAVPNQ010000010.1, on the reverse strand, counting down.
GCCGCCGTCCAGATCCGGGCGCACCACGAAGCGGCGCCCGCGCTGCTCCGGGTCGAGGGCGACACGGTGCGCGCCGAATTCCGCTCCCCCGTCCGCGCGGTCACGCCGGGACAGGCGGCCGTGTTCTATCGGGGCGATGAAGTGCTGGGAGGCGGGTGGATCGAGTCCGGAGTGCCGGCCTAGCGCTGAAGGTGCCGCTTCCGCCCCAAGGCGCCGCCCAACCTTCTCCTTTACACTCGCCTCACCCCCCCTATAATCTCTCCCCTTCAATTCCGGAGCCTCCATGCGTCTCGCATTTCCCCTCCTCGCCCTCGTTCTCGCTGCCGGTTGCGCTTCCACCAACCCCGGCGTGCCCGATACGCAGGAGGACATCCCGGTGCCGCAGGGGTTCTCGCGGGCGCCCGATGACGAGAACACGAAGTCGTACTGGGAGGACCGGGAGGATTACCGGATGTACCGGGTGTCGTACGACGGGATTGCGCAGCCGGGAGACACGACGTCGTTCTACCAGAAGCAGATGCTCGCGAACGGCTGGAAGCAGGAGACCGCGACACCGGACGCGACGGGCGGGGGGGCGATGCTCTCCTACCTCAAGGCCGACGAGCGGTGCAAGATCTGGATCAAGGCGCGTAACGAGGAAAAAACGCGCGTGACGGTCGAAATCGGCTACAGCAAGTAGAGGGAAGATGCCCACGACGGACAACAAGAACGACCTGAAACCGACGCCGGATTCTCCCGCCGAGGCCATGGCGGAACTGGCCACCGACGGGCTTCCCCCCTGGATGACCAAGGGGCTGGAGTTCCTCAAGAAGTACCAGAACGTCGCCTACGCGGTCGCCACGGTCATCCTGCTCTCATGGGCGGTGATCCGGTTCCAGGAGAAGCGCAAGGACGCGAAGATCAACACGGCGGAGTGGGAGCTGGAGCAGGCCCAGTCCACCGACGCGCTGCGGGCCCTTCTCGAAAAGTACCAGGGTCTGCCGGTCGAGCCGCGCATCCGGCTCCGGATTGCGGTGAAGCTGCTGGACGAGACCAAGTTCGACGAGGCCCTGAAGGAACTGGGCGAACTGAAGACGAAGTTCCCCGACGCCGTCGCAGGCAAGCTCGCTGGGCAGCTCGAAAAGACGGCGATGGAGAACAAGGAGTGGGAAGGCAAGGGCGGGAAACTCGAGCAGAAGCTGAACGACCTGCGCGAGGCGAACAAGGACGAGAACCCCGTCAAGCCGGTTGACAGCGTGAAGATCGACGACAAGGCGCTTCCCAGGATCCGCCTGGACGCTTCGACGGGCCCGATCGTGATCGAGCTGGACGAGGACGACGCTCCGAACGCGACGGCGGCGTTCGTGCGCCAGGTGGAGAAGGAGTACTACAACAAGACGCACGTGTACAAGGTGGAGAAGGACGCGGCGGTGTTCCTGGGCGACCCGATGCCGGACGGAAGCGCGCCGAGGGCGTTCACGATTCCGTTCGAGTCGAGCAAGATGCCCGCGGCGGCCGGCATGGTGGCGCTGGTCCGCGACCTGCCCGCAGAGGGCCAGCCGGACACGGACGCGCTCAAGAACACGGGCTCGACGCGGTTCGTCATCTTCACCGGCGACGTGCCCCAGTACGCCGGCAAGTTCCTGGTGGTCGGGCGCGTGGTGGAAGGGCTGGACGCGGTGCGCAAGATGCAGCCGATCGACGAGATCCGCACGGCGAAAGTGGTGCAGAAGCGCTCGCATCCGTACCTGCCGAAGGAGAACGCGGTGGAGCCGCCGAAGTAAGGCGGACGGTATCGACGGTTGGGAACGGCAGGGACGGGTCGAATCTCAATTCGCGCCAGCGCCAGGCTCACGCCGGCTGCGGCGCCATCCTGCAAGGTGGTTACTCATGCCCTTCGTCTCGGTGTCGGACCTGAAGAAATTCGCCGGACAGGCCGTCACGGTCCGCGGGTGGATTTTCAACAAGCGCTCGGCCGGGAAGCTGCACTTCCTCCAGGTGCGCGACGGCAGCGGCGTGGTGCAGTGCGTGATGGGCAAGAAGGACGTGGACGAGAAGACGTTCGAGGCCGCGGGGCATGCGACGCAGGAATCGAGCGTGGTCGTCGAGGGCGAAGTCCGGCTCGACGAGCGCGCGCCGGGCGGGGCGGAGATCTCGGTGAAGAAGTTCGAGGTGCATTCGCTGGCCGCGCAGCCCTACCCGATCGCGATCCAGACGCACGAGCACGGCGTGGACTTCCTGATGGAGCAGCGCCACCTCTGGCTGCGCGGGCCGAAAGCCGCCGCGACGATGCGCGTCCGCGCGAAGGTTGCGGCCAGCATCCGCGACTTCTTCAACGGGAAAGGCTTCGTCCTGTGCGACCCGCCGATCCTCACGCCGGCGGCCTGCGAGGGCACCACGACACTCTTCAATGTGGAGTACTTCGAGGAAATGGCCTACCTGACGCAGAGCGGCCAGCTGTACATGGAGGCCGCGGCGATGGCGCTGGGCAAGGTGTACTCGTTCGGGCCGACGTTCCGCGCCGAGAAGTCCAAGACTCGCCGGCACCTGACCGAGTTCT
>CAVPNQ010000009.1:0-6723 GCA_963706735.1 uncultured Planctomycetia bacterium | reverse complement strand
GCAGCACGCGCTGCCGATGCAGCCGCTTTACGATTTGCTCGATGCCTTCTCGCAGGATGTGGTGAAGAAGCGCTATGCGGACTTCGACGAGCTGCTCGACTACTGCCGCCGTTCCGCCAATCCGGTCGGCACGCTGCTGCTGCATCTCTACGAAGAGGCCACGCCGGTCAACATTGCGTACTCGGATGCCATCTGCACCAGTTTGCAGCTGATCAATTTCTGGCAGGATGTCGCGAAGGACTATGCCATCGGGCGCATCTACCTGCCGCTGGACGAGATGACGCAATACGGCGTGAGCGAAGAGCAGATCGCGCAGGGCATCAGCGATGACGCATGGCGCAGGCTGATGCGGTTCCAGGTGAAGCGCGCGCGCGCCATGATGCTCTCGGGCGCGCCGCTCGGCAGCATCCTCACCGGGCGCATCGGGCTGGAGATGCGCATGATCATCGCGGGCGGCTTGCGCATCCTCGACAAGCTGGAAGCCGCCGACTACGACATGTTCAACAAGCGCCCGGTATTGCGCCCGCACGACTGGGTTATCATGCTGATCAAAAGCGCACCGTTCATTTTCTGATATGACTCCCGACCAATATTGCCAGGACAAAACCGCAAAAAGCGGCTCCAGCTTCTACTACAGCTTCCTGTTCCTGCCACCGGACAAGCGCCGCGCCATCACCGCGCTGTATGCCTTTTGCCGCGAGGTGGACGATGTGGTGGACGAATGCACCGACGCCAACGTGGCGCGCACCACGCTCAACTGGTGGCGCGGGCAAGTCGCTGAAATCTACTCTGGCCGTCCGCAGCATCCGGTGGCGCTGGCGCTGGTTCCGGTGGTGAAACAATTCAACCTCGCGCAGGAACACCTGCTGGAAATCATCGACGGCATGGAGATGGATATCGACCTGCCGCGCTACCCGGATTTCATCGCCGATCGCCTCCTGGACGAGGCGGACATTTTCCCGGTCCACCAGCTGCTCCGCGGGCTCCGGCGCGCCATCCGCCACGTCCAGGCCGCCCTCCTCGTCGTCCGACCCGCGCATCGCGCTGTTGAGGCTCGTCGCCTTGCGCCGCTTCATCCCCCGCCGGTCGCTGATGCATGCGTTGATCGCAATCCGGTAAATCCACGTCCCGAACTGCGCGCGCCCCTCGAAACTTCCCAGCGCGCGCCAGCCCTTCACGAACGCCTCCTGCGCGATGTCCGCAGCCTCGTCCTCGCGCCCGACCATCCGGTACACCGCGTTGTAGACCAGGTCCTGGTACTTCACGACGAGTTTCCCGTACGCGTCGCCATCGCCGCCCTGGGCGCGCTGGATCAGGTCCGCGTCGCCCGGGGGCTCCGCAGTCGCCGGCGCCGTCGCTACAGGGAGCTCACTTTTCTTCATCGCCGTCCGCCGCGCATCGGAACCCGAACCCCGGAAACCCCAGGTCTTCGTCGTCCAGCCAACGCCACTTCAGCTCGCAGGCGGACGCCGGAAAAAGAAAACTCCCGCCCTTCGCCACGCGCTTGCCGTTCTCCGCGGTTGACGTCCACTCCGCGACGTTTCCCGCCATGTCCAGCGCTCCGCAAGGGCTCGCCCCGGCCGCCCGCGAACCGCAACCCCACGGCGCATCCGACTTCGCATTCGCCTTCGCCCCGTCCCACTCCGCTCCCCACGGATACGCCCGCCCGTCACCCGCACCCGCCGCCGCCAGCCACTCCGCTTCCGTCGGCAGCCGCTTCCCCGCCCAGGCCGCGTACGCGTCCGCTTCCTTCGCACTCACGCCCTGCATCGGAAGCGACCCGTCGCCCTCGGGACGTCCGAACTCGCGCCAGCGGGCGGGAAGCGGAATTCCCTGGGCGCGGAGGTACGTGCAGTACTGGGCTTCGCTGACTTCGGCGAGGTCGATGTAGAAGCTGCGGACCTTTGCGTCCACGCCGTTCACGCTCACCGTCGCGGCCGGGACGGCGAGCATTCCCTGCCGAGCCGAGCGGGAGCGGACCTCCGGCAGCACCTTCGCGGCGGCGGCGCATTCCTTGTTCAGGCTGAGCGCCAGTTCCAGCTTCTCCTTGGCGGCCGCCCACTCCTTCTTCTCGAACGCCTTGAGTCCCTCGTTCAGGAACTTCTCGCTGTCCGCGACGTAGGTCTCCGCCTCCTCCAGCGCCCGCTTCCATTCGTCACGGGGATCCATCGCGATCGCTTCCTTCAGCTTTGCGATCGCGGACGTCATCCGCATGTCCTTGCGGGCCTCGGCGCCTTCCTTCGCGATCGCCTCGGCTTTAAGGGCGAGGGCGGCCTTTTCGCCCTCGTCGAGCCTGGCCTGCAGGTCGGCAAGTTTCTTTTCGATCGAAGAGCTCGTGGCCTCCTCGGGCAGTTCGGCCGGATGCGCCGCGACGTACTCTCGAACATCCTCGCTCTTCGCCGCGACGGACACCTGTCTCCAGACCTCGATCGCGAGCGGGACGCAGCCGTCCTTCTCCGCTGCCTTGGCGTTCTGCACCGCCGCGGTCAATTCCGCCGCCGCCTGTCTCCCGCGCAACTCCTTCGCCTCCCGGATCCGCCTCGCGTCCTCGAGCTTTGCGGCCTCACCGGAAGCGTCGCCCCGTTTGCGGGCGGCCTCGGCTTCCTCAAGGAGCTTCGAACGCGCCTCCTCCTTGATCGCCTCTTCGAGCCGGCCTCTCAAAGTGGCATTCCCGGGGTCGAGTTCCGCGGCCTTTTCCAGATTCGCGCGAGCGTGGTCCCATCGCCCCGACTTTCCGGCGGAGTAAGCGCTTTCGGCAAGGGCGGCGGCCTGGGCGGCGCGCGATTCGGAGGGGTTGCCGGCGGCCGGCGGGGCGAGTTCGGAGCGCCTGTAGGAATAGACGGTCACGAATCCGGCGGCGAGGCCGACGAAAACGAGGGGGGCGACGACGCTGAAGGGTTTGCCCCGGGCCGCCATGGGTGCTCCGCTACTTAAGTGGTTGGCGCTGAACGACGTGCGGCGAGAACCGGAGGATAGCAGCCTTCGGAGCACCGCGTCAAACCTGACTGTATAAAGGACGTTGGGCGAAAGAGGTTCATTGGAAAATTCCGGGTGGAAGGCTGGCGAAGGCTGGCGAAGGCTGGCGAAGGCTGGCGAAGGCTGGCGAAGGCTGGCGAAGGCTGGCGAAGGCTGGCGAAGGCTGGCTAAAGGCTGGCTAAAGGCTGGCGAAGGCTGCCGGGACTCGGGCGAAGGCGGAGAGATTGTAAGTCGTCAGCCTTCGCCAGCCTTCCCGTTAGCCTTCGCCAGCCTTCCCATTAGCCTTCGCCAGCCTTCGCCAGCCTTCCATAGCCTTCCATAGCCTTCCGTCCTACCATCACCCGAATGCGCGCCCGCACCGGTTGCTTCGAATGTGTCCTCGATGACGTCATCGGCGGCGCAAAACTCGAAACCGATTCCCCGGAGCTCCGAGAGCGCGTGCGCGCGGCGGTCCTCGATTACCTCAACGACCGCTTCGACCTCGAGCGCGAGCCGTCCGAGTTCATCACCGGCGTGCACCGAATCCTCAAGCAGATCCTCAGCCGGGAAATGCCCTTCAAGGCCCTGCGCGACAAGTGCAACGAAATCGGCGTGGCGCTCTCGAAGCGGATCGAGGCGGAAACCGAGGGACTTCCCGAGAAGGAGCGCTTCCGTCTCCGCCTTCGCTGGGCGATTGCGGGGAACGAGCTCGATTTCCGGACGGTGGGGGCGGGATATGAGATGACGGAGGCGGACATTCACGCGCGGCTTTCGGACAGCGTGGCGAAGCCGCTCGCGGTGGACCAGGTCGACGCGATCCGGGATATCTGCGCCCGGGCGAAAGACCTGCTGTACATCCCGGACAACGTCGGAGAGCTGGCGTTCGACCGGCTGCTGATCAAGGAGCTCCGCTCGCGCGGTTCCCGCATCACGGTGCCGCTGCGCGGGGGGCCGATCACGAGCGATGCCGTCGTCGCGGATGGCGAAACGTGCGGCATCCCGGCGGTCGCCGATCGAGTTATCGTCGCGGGTCCCGATACTCTCGGGATCAGCTGGCGCGAGATGAGTCGCGACTTGAGGGACGCCCTGGCTTCCGCGGACGTCGTCATCGGGAAGGGACAGGCGAACTACTACGTCCTGACCGAGCACAAGGACGAGATCCCGGGGCGGGTGGTGTCGCTTCTGCGCACCAAGTGCGACTACGTCAGCGGGGAATTCGGCCTGAAGGGGAAAGTGAACATTGCGACGGTGCTCAAGTAGCGAGCCACTCGGCTACATCTTGAGTTTCCGAAGGGTGGCACGCGCGCCGAACATGTAGTCCACGCCGCTCAGCGCCGTGACCGCCGCCATCACGGCCATCGCCCACCACCCGGTCCGGTGCAGCAGCTCCGACGTCACCTTCATCCCGCCGACATCGAGCGCCGCGCCGCGCTTCGTGATCCACGCATCCGCAACCACGAAGATCAGCACCAGGTTGAGAACGATGAACTGGCAGATCGCCTTGAATTTTCCGCTCGTGCGGGCGGCCATCACGATGTTGTTCGCCGCGGAGAACATGCGAAGCGTGGCGACGAAGGAGTCGCGGTAGAAGAGGATCAGGAGCATCCAGAGCTGGCCCCACCCGGAAAGGATGAGGCAGAGGGTGAACGTGAATCGCGAGATGGAGTCGGCCAACGGGTCCACGAGCTTGCCGAAGTCGGTGATGAGGTTCTTCCTCCGGGCGATGATGCCGTCGAGCAGGTCCGTCAGCTCGCACGTGAGAGAAAGGCACAGCGCGCCGACTTTGGCCCACAGTCCCGGGAGGAAAAAGACGTACGCGAAGACCGGGGTCAGGAGGATGCGAAGGGTCGTGAGCTGGTTGGGAAGGTTCACCGGAGGGGGACGTTACTCGCGCGAGGCGCAACTGAGAATCGGAAAAGGCCGGGCTAAGCCGGGGGGCCCTTCTTAGCGCGCTGCAGAACCATGAGACCCCGGAATACGGCGTACAGTGCGCCCGCGGCGAGCGCGGCTGCCGGCCCCTTGTCCCCGACGCGCAGCCGGTAGGCGCCGACGACCAGGAGTCCCGCCGCAATCAGGCCGTAGACCGTCACGATGACCCACAGGACCTTCCGGTTCATCGCTTGCCTGTCCGGCGCCGGCGGACCGCGAGCAGTTCGTCCGCGAGCTGCGGCAGGAACGTCCCCACGTCGCTCACGATGCCGACGGCGTGGGAAGTGCCGCGATCGGCCAGTTTCGTCACGGCAGAGGGATTGATGTCGACGAACACCGTGCCCACGTGGCTCCCGAGCAGGTTCCCGACCGCCACCGAGTGAAGCAGCGTCGCCAGCATCACGACGACCCCGACGCCCTCGAGCGCGGCGCGCATCTTCTTCTGCGCCTCGATCGCATCCGTCAGGACTTCGGGAAGCGGCCCGTCGTCGCGGATCGATCCCGCGAGGACGACGGGGATCCTCGCGCGGATCGCCTCGAACATCACGCCGCCCTTCAGCCGCCCGCTTTTCACCAGGGCTGCGATCGAGCCCGCGGCCCGCGCTTCGTTGATCGCGTACAGGTGGTTCCGGTGCCCGCCCGGCCGGGGAACCCCGTCGAGGCCGCTTCCCAGGCTCGTCCCGTAGAGCTGGCGCTCGAGGTCGTGCGCGGCGAGGGCGTTGCCGGCGAACAGCACGTCGACGACGCCGCGGCGGATGAGGGTGGCGAGGGTTTCGGAAGCGCCGGTGTGGACGACGGCGGGGCCCGCGACGACGCAGACTTTTTCGCCGGCCGCGCGGGCGGCGCGGATGGCGGAGGAGATCCGGGCGATCAGCGAGCGCGTGGGCTTCTCGCTGGACACTTCGCTGGACATGAACCGGAAGGACCCGTTGTCTTCCGCCGGTTCGTGAGGCGCGTGGACACGGACTCCGTCCTCCCCGATCACGACTTTTTCGCCGCGCCGCACATCGCCGATTGTGCGGCACTCCGCGATGCGCCGCCTCTCGTCCACGACGATGGCGGTATCCATCTTCTGGCGCGCCACGCGCACCCACCGGCCGTGCAGGCGCACGTCGGTGGGGTGGTTCGTCGTGGAGTGGAAACCGGCGGGGCAGGCGCCCGATCGCGTCACGGGCGCCAGGCGGACGTTGTTCGGCAGAAGCGCGCGCCCGCCTGCGGCGAGGATGGCGCGTTCCGCGGGTTCGAGCGCAGCCTCCGTCCTGGCGGAGATGCGCACCACCGCGTCGGCGGGGTCGTCGCGGCGGCGGCCCATGCGGGACTCCACGAGCTCCCAGTCGGCGTGAAGACGCCGCAGCTCCTGGATGGCCCCCGGCAGCCCGATGTCTCCCGTGGTTCCGCGGAATTCGTACTCTCGCGATCGTGTCACCCGGCCCCGCCTACTTCTTCGTCGTGTTCTTGTACGTCGCGGGGACTTCAAAGTCTGTCGCCGGTACGTCGGCTTTCCGGACGTCGCTGTTATCCACCTCGTTGGTCTCGTGGTACGCGTCGCCGTCGAAGTAGTACGGGATGAAGGTCCCCTTCACGTGGAACCCCTTCACTTCCTTCATCTTCTCGAGAACCGCGGGACTGAACGCCCGGTAGGCCGCGTAGAAGTCCACGTACGCGTTCCATCCCTCGATCTGCTCGGTCATCCAGCAGTCGAACACCGTTTCCATCTCGCCCTTGGCGTTGGCCTCCGTGATGACGACCCGCTCGCAGTCCCACTCGCCGATTTTCTGCTTTTCGCCGGTCCGGGACAGCTCCACCTTCGGCGCCTCAGGAAGCAGCCCGAGCACCTTA
>CAVPNQ010000008.1:0-10204 GCA_963706735.1 uncultured Planctomycetia bacterium | reverse complement strand
CCGACGGCCTGGCCGTTCATGAGGATCTGGTTGGTGCCTTTCTTGACGGCAACGACACTGGGCTCGTTCAGGACGATCCCCGCGCCACGCACGCACACCAGCGTGTTGCACGTGCCGAGGTCAATTCCCATATCGGTGCTGAAGACACCGATGACGCGGTCGATCAGGCTGATCATGGCGATCCCCTCTCCGAGATCACTGGAAAACGAACGCGGCGGTCGCCGCGCGACTGCCTGTATCTTTATACTTTATAAAGTATATAGTGTCAAATTGGAGGAAGAGAAGTTTGATGCCGCAACACGTTGCTGCTGAACACGTTACGAACAGATCAAAATATCGTCGGATTTCTCGCGATTTACGCGGGGTTGCGAAGCGCCCGGATCGAGGGCCTGGAAGCGCATGAAATCCGTCTGTGCGTATGCAGAAAACGTCATGAATTCATTCTATGGCACAAGCGCCGCAACCGCCATGTTTCCGCACGTTAAGAACATAACTCATTTATCTACATACTGTTACAACAACACTATCGGGCTTCACAGAGAATTGGCACCCTCCTTGCTATTACTCTCTCTGTCGAACAAAACAATTCACCACTCAAAGGAGCAAGCCATGAAACTCTTCATCATCGCGATCGTGACCCTCGCCGCCCTTTCTTGCCCGGTCCTGACCTACGCCTGCCCTCCCCCGCCGGCCCCCGGTTACGACGGCGGCGAAGAAGTCGGCCAAGGCCCCACGCCGGACGAGGCCTCCGCCCCCGTCAACCCGGGCGACTCTGCCACCGGCGACGATTCGACCTCGAGCTCGGACCCGGGCGCGAGCGAGGCGGGAAGCGACGTCTCGACCTCAGACACATGCATGTAAGACGGAGCCCGGACGCTGAACAGACGCCGCCGAGAAATCGGCGGCGTCTTTGTTTCGTCCCCGGCTTACTTGTGCGAGCCCTCCCCGCCTTCCCCGGCCCCTTCCCTGTACGCCGCCGGATGACTCTCAAACTCGTCCAGGTGGGCCTGCCCGCAGAAGTAGTAGACCTTCGGCCCCTCCCCCTTGCTGAACACGCCGTTCGACAGCACCTCTGTCGCACAGACGGCACACTTTTCCCGCGTCGGCTTTGTCTCTCCCCAGAGCGTCCCGATTCTCGGCTTCAGGTCCTTCCAGTTCGTCCGCGCCATGCGGAGCCGGCAGTTCGACTCGAGCGTGATCGCCATCCAGGCCGTCCCCGTCTCGCGCCCGAAAACGCGGGCATGCGGCCCCGCCGGGTCCCAGCTTCCCGCCTCGGCCCCCGAGCGCCGCTGGTTCGCCGCCGCAACCGGCACGAAGGACTGCCTCCAGCGCGCCCAGTTGTCCGCGCTCAGCGCCGCGTACGAACGGAACGCCATCCCTTCCCAGAACCACCCGTACTCGTTCGTCATCTCCTCGGCCGGCGGAAGCGCGGCGCCGGCGGCCTCCGGATGGCGCGCGGGCGCGCCCACGGCATAGCGCGTGCTCCAGCACGGCTTCTGCGCCAGCAACCCGGGCCCCGCGGCGTTCATCTGCTCCGCGCTTCCCCGCTCGAACAGGTGCACGAACGCGATCATGCTCTGCGGCGTCGAGATCGATCCGCCGAACCAGTAGACGCCCTCGTCGGAAGCCCGGTAGGGGACGCGCGTGCCCGTCATGCCTTTCTGCACGTCCCGAAGGCGCGCCGGGACGTCCGCAAACCACGCGCGGTCCATCCGCGCCCGCAGCATCACGGCGTCGTACGCAATCGCCGCGAGCAGGGACAGTTCGTCCATCGTGACCGTGCGCTCGTCGAGGAAATCGAACGCTCCGGGCTTCAGCGCCGCGTCTCCCGTCACGAACGCGACCGCGGCCTCGGCGGGGGGAAGCGCCTTCTCGATGCGGGCGCGGGCCTCGGCGCGCGATGAGACGTCGCCGTCGCCCGCGAACTCGGCGCCGGCCGCGACTTCGAGAAGCGCGAGGGTTCCCCACAGGTGGTTCATCCTCGCCACGTGGGCTTTTCGCGCGGCACGCTGCCTCTCTCCCAGGGTTGCCGACGGCGCCGCATCTGCGCAGGCCGACAGCGCACCGCCGCCGCGCCGCTCCTGCTCCGCAATCAGCCACTTCCACGCCCGAAGCGTCGCTTCGCGGTACGGTCCCGACCACGGAGAGCTTCCGTCGCCAAGGAACGCGAGCAATGCCGCCGAAGTCGCGAGGACGTCGGAGTCGCGCGCGGCGTCCGGTTCGTAGAGCGCGCCGAACCCGTGATCGGTCCCGCCGGTCGCCTTCCAGTGGCCGTCCAGTTCCTGGTTGCGCGCGAGCCATGCGAGCGCGGACGCGACGGACTCGCGCTCCGCCCGGTCCAGGTCTACGGGCGGGTCCGCCATCGCGGCCATCGAGCACAGCAGAACGGCCGCGAGAACGCGGGTGTGGCGGCAGGGAAACATGAATGGGCGCTCCGCTCGGGTTTCCAGGTCCTTGCGCACAAACCGTGCCCCGCGCGACGCCCGATCACGAAATAAAAAACGCGGGGCATTGGCCCCGCGTTTCGAGTCGCTGCTTCCCGTTGGCTACTTGCCGCTTCCCTCGTGCCCCGATCCGTTCCGCTCCGGCCGCTTCCCGTCGCGCCACGCCTCGGGGTTCATCTCGAACTCGTCCTGGTGGTCCTGCGAGCAGAAGTAGTAGATCTTCTCGCCTTCACCCTTGCTGAACGCCGTGTTCGACAGGATGTCCATCTCGCACACGAGGCACTTCACGGCCACCACCGGCGCGTTGTCGAGGTTCTCCTTGCGCGCCCGCCACCGCGGATCTTCCTTCAGGTCCTGCCAGTTCGAGTTCGCAATCTGGAGCTTGCACCGGCCGCCCTGCATCGTGATCGCCATCCAGGCCGTGCCGATCTCCCGTCCGAAGACGCGCGCGTGCGGGCCGATCGGGTCCCACGACCCCGCCTCGGGGCCGCTCCGCCGCTGGTGCTCGTGCCCCAGCGGAACGAACGATGCCCGCCACTTGTCCCACTCGCCGCCGCCGATCGCCGCGTACGAACGGAACGCCATCGCCTGCCAGAACCACGAACTCTCGTTCGCGATGTCGTCTCTCCACGAACCCGCGACTTCCTTCAGCCCCTCCGGAAGCCCCGCGCCTCCCGTCTTCGCCGCACCCGATTCCGGATGCCGCGACGGACGGCCGATCTCGTAGTACGGGTTCCACACCGGCGGACGCGCGAGCAGGGGAGGCGAAGCGGCCTTCATCTGCGAAGCGCTTCCGCGGTTGTACGTGTACACGAACGCAATCATGCTCTGCGGCGTCGAGATCGCGCCGCCGAACCAGTACTCCCCGTCGTCCGAGGGACGGAACGGCACCAGAGCCTCCGGCATGCCCTTGTGGATCGACGTGATCGCCTCCGACACGCCCGCGAACCACTCCTTGTCCCCCGCCACTCCCTGCTTCCCCATCACGTAACGGACCGCGGACATCAGCGCGATCTCGTCCATGTTGACCGTCTTGGGATTCAGGAAGTCGAACTTGTCCGGCTTCGTCGCCGGATCGTCCGTGATGAATTTGACCGCCTTTTCCGCGGGCCCGAGAACCTCGTTGTGACGCTTCAGCTTCTCCACGTCCCTCACCGGCACCAGGCGCTCGTCGAACTCCGCGGAACGCACCGCTTCCAGCAGCGCCACCGTTCCCCACAGGTGATTGAGCCTCGCCAGGTGCCCGCGCTTCGCCGCCTTCTCGCGCTCCGACAGCGACCCGCCTTCGCCGTCCGCCGCCATCGACACCAGGCTGCCGCACTTCGTTTCCTTCTGCTGGTTCGCGAGCCAGGTCCACCCGCGCCTCACGGCCTCCGAGTACCGCCCCATCCACAGCGAGTTCCCTTCGCCCATGAACGCCAGAAGCGCGTTGGCGGTGGCCATGACGTCGCACGATTTCGCGGCGTCCGGCTCGTAGAGCGCTTCGAACCCGTGCCCGGGCCCGCCGCTCGCCTTCCAGCTGCCGTCGGCCTCCTGGTGCCGCGCCAGCCAGGCGAGCGCGGCGGAGCTGGAACTCTGCTCCATCTTCTCGAGCTCCTGGAACGAATAGGAGCTGGGCGGGGAAGCGAAATATCGCGGCGCAGGCGTCCACGCTGCGAGCACGGTCGTGACGCCGAGAATGGCGGATGCTGCGAGCAATCGTTTCATGAGGTTCTCCTGAATTCCGGCCCCTCAGTCTAGAGGGACTCCCGGCGTTAGGGCAAGACGGATGCAAGGCGCATGCCGTCCTTTCATGGGAAAGACGCCGGGCAGGGCGTTACCCCCCCGGCGTCTGTTACGCGCGCGAAACGGTCCCGGCTCTTCCAGTTCACTCCACGATCGTCGTCAGGTCCTTGTGCTCCCGCTGGACCTCCTTCAACTCCGCGAGCACCTTCCGGATCTCCTGCAGCTTCTCCGTAACCTCGGCAGGATCCACGTAGTCGATCCCCTGGTTCAACCCGCCTTCGAACCGCTGCGGCTCCGCCACCGGCTCCGGCCCTATCTGCGGAGTTCCCCAGACGCCCTTCATCTTGACCTTCGTTGACTTCGTTCCCATCTCCTCTTCCCCGTCCCGCCCGCAGAGGATCTTCTCCTCCTCGCCCTCCTGTAACACGAACTCCGTCCCTTCCTCCGTCACCGCGCCGTTGATCGTCACCACGATCCCCACGCGCTTTTCGTCCCGAAGCGCCGTCAGGGCGTCCAACCGCGTGCCCTCGACAACGCGAACGCGGCCGCCCCAGGTCTCGCCGCCGTCGCCGCGCTCCAGTTCGCCGATCCTCGCATACGCGCGATCCAGCTCGGCCCTCGCCGCTTCGAGCTCCGCGTGCGGCTTCCCCGCCTCGACCGCGCGCCCGTCCGCCGCCTCGCGCAGCCCGCGCTCGCGCGCCAGGTCGCTCTCCAGCGCCGCCACGCGCCGGCTCATCGCGTCCATCTCCTCCGCGTGCGCCGCCCGCTGCGCCTCGAGATCCGCTTCCCGCGCCTCCCGCCCTTCCGCTTCCGCCCGGCACTGCGCCGCAATCTCTCCCGTCGAGCGATGCGCAAACCCGAGCGCGCAGACCAGCGACAGCACAAGTCCGGCAAGAATCCCGGCACGGCGGGCTGAGGGCGTCATGGTCGTCTCCGTGGGTGAATTGAAGTGTCCGGAGATGAGACGCCGGCGAAGGGCGGAAGTTCAGGGGAGAAACCAGAAATGTGGAAGGGCTACCGGGGCGGATGCTCCAGTCCGCTAGTCAAACGCATGCGTCGTGACCTTGTCCCCCTGCTGGATGGCGTCCTTGCGGAATTCCGTAAGTTCCTTGCACGCTGCCCAGCCGTCCTCCACCTTTTCCACGACCAGCTTCGAGATGAACGCGCTGCCGCGGAGGACATAGAACTCGGTCCCGACCTTCACCCGGTCCTTGCTGCCGACCGAGATCAGCACCAGGTTGACCTTGTCGGAGACGCCCAGCACGACGCCTTCAATGACCGCATGGGGCTGAGGCAGCTCGAAAAACCCACGACGAAGCTCAGCCAGTTGCTGTGTAAGATCGTTCTTCATACGGCATACGTCGACCAGTTGCTTCTCCATCTCCGCGATGTCCTTGTAAGCCTTTCCAGCCGGTCGTTCGCCGCGTTCAGCTCCGCCTGAAACGTGTCGCGGCCCTTCTCCGCCCCCGCCGCGCGCTCTTCCAGCGCGCCGATGCGAAGCGCCGTCTGTTTCGCGTTGACCTGCTCGAGCTCGAGGCGGGCGCGGGCCGTGTCGAGATCGGTGCGCAGCTGGCCCTCCCTGCGGGAAGCGGCCTCAATGAGGTCCTCCATCTCGATCCGGGCAAGCTCGAGTTTCTCGGCGTCTCTCGTCCGCAGGTCCCGGAGTTTCTGGGACTCGGACCGAAAGGTCGCGCGCTCTTCGGCAAGAGTCGCCTGATCGAGCGCAACCCGATCGCGAAGCGACGCAACGCGCCCATCGGCGTCCTGCAGCTTCAGCGCCAGGGCCACCACGCTGAGCGCGATCAAGCCGCAACCCGCGAGCTGAACGGCAGCCATGCGACTCATGCAACCTCCAGGTTCATCCCCGCCCGAGCCTCTCATCCTACCGCGAAGCTCTCCGCGTACGGGGCCGTTCCTCGCAACCCGCCTACGCCCCTGCGGGGCTACGGCGGGCCAGGCTCGCAACTAACCCCCCGAAAAAAAAGAAGCCCCCGCCTCATCGGCGGGGGCTCTGGCGTAAGAAAGAGGTTCCTCGTTACTTCCCAGCCTCGGGGGCTGACTTCGCCGGGGGGCTCATCAGCCCGCCGAACGTGAGGCCGTAATTCTGGTTCAGCTCCATCATGTTGAAGACCACGCCGCCGATCATGAAACAGGACGCCACGATCAGCAGGAACGTGTAGACGTTGTTCGCGGGCTTCACATCATCGGGTGTTGCCATGGGTCGGTTCTCCTTTGATTCGCGTTAAAAGGGGGCCGACGTTTAGTCAAACACCCGGGTGGAAACGTTGTCGCCCTGCTGGATCGCATCCTTGCGGAAGTCCGTCAGCTCGCGGCACGCCGCCCAGCCGTCCTCGACCTTGTCGACGACCAGCTTGGAGACATACGCGCTTCCACGGTAAACCGTGAACTTGTAGCCGACCTGGACCTTGTCCTTGCCGCCAACCGAGATCAGGATCAGGTTGACCTTGTCGGACACGCCCAGCACCACGCCGTCGATCTTCGGCTCCACCGCGAGGTCGCCGATATTCGGCACCCTCTCGCGAAGGTAAGCCAGCTGCTGCTCGATGTCGTTCTTCGCGCGGCTCACGTCCACCAGCTGCTTCTCCATCTCGGCGATGTCCTTGTAGGCCTTCTCAAGGCGATCGTTCGCCGCGAGCAACTCGGCCTGGACCGTGTCGCGAACCCGCTGCGCATCCTCGCGAAGCTTCTTCTCTTCGGCGAGCTGCTTGTTCAGGTTTTCGTTCCGGTTCGACAGGTCGTTGTTGTTCGACTGGAGCTTGTCCTGAAGAGCCACCAGCGCGGTGTAGTCCGACGAGAGCTTGTTGAACTTCTCGTTGGTCGCCTGCAGTTCGCGCTTGGCCGTCTCCTCGTTGCCCTTGGCCGTCGCAACCGCCGCATCGCGCGCCTGGATCTCGGTGTTCTTCACCCGGATCTCGGCTTCAAGGCTCTCGCGCGACTTCTTGTGCAGCCCCTTCTCTTCGTCCCAGCCCTTGGTGCTTGCCTCATACTTAGCCTTGTAGTCCACCCGGTGCGCGAACAGCGTCGCGCTCACGCCGAGGTATACAAGGGAGATAATGAGGACCAACACGACAAAGACCTTGGTCAACGTGCTCATCGAGGCTCCTCTCTGAAATCAGGCCCCCGGCCCCCCGCCAGAAGGCGCCGGAAATGGGGTAATCGGGAGGGATTGTAGAGGGGGGAGGAAGCCAGTCAAGGGAAAAGGAATCGGAAAGAACCGATTGTCCGGAAAGGGGTTAGCGGGGCCCGTCCGGCGGCGCGCCCGCCCCTGCGGGCTCGATTTTGCGCCGCCGCGCCGGCCCCAGGATCCCCAGTCCCCCTGCCAGGACCAGGCACAGTTTTCCCACCCAGTCGCCCCACGCCGTGAACAGCGTGTGCCCCGCCCTCCCCTGCACCACCGCCACCGTGGACCCCTTGACGCTCTTCAATTTCCCGTTCACCGCGAACTCCGTGATCCCGCCGTCCGCCCCGATGAACGCGCTGATTCCCGTGTTCGTGCAGCGCGCCATCCCCATGCGGTTCTCGACGCACCGGAACGCCGTCGCGCACAGGATCTGGTCCAGCTGCTCCGACTCCTTGAACCAGCCGTCGTTCGAGATGCACACCAGGAAGTCCGCCCCGTTCCCCGCATACGACCGCGCTTCATCCGGCCACATCGAGTCGAAGCAGATCAGCGCGCCGAACTTCTTGCCCCCCGCTTCCATCACGTCCAGCCGATCCCCCGCTTCCAGGTTCCCGAAGCCCTTGAGAGACACGATCTTCTCGATGAGGTTCGTGAGCCAGGGGGCGATTTTCTTGAAGGGCATGAATTCGGCGACGAGGACGAGGTGGCGCTTGTCGTAGCGGCCTGCGGGCTTGCCGTCGGGGCCGATGAGGAGGGCGGAGTTGAACTCGCGGTCGTCGGCCTCGTGGAGGATGACGCCGATGAGCATGGAGCGCTGGTAGCGGGCGGCCATCTTGCGGAGCACGGCCTCGTTTTCGGGGTACTTCGGCATCAGCGGGTACGGGAACATCGTTTCCGCCCACAGGATGAGGTCGGCCTGCGGGAGCACCGCTTCCGTGAGCTTCTGGTGCTCGCGCAGCTGGATGCGCGGGTCGTAATTCTCCCAGCGGACGGCATCCTTGATGTCCTGGGGGACGTTGCCCTGGACGAGGCCGACGCTGATGGCGGGGACTTTCGGAATGGTCTTGAGGCGCCAGACGCCGTAGCCGGTCATGGCGCAGAGGAGGGTGGCGACGGCGCCGAAGCCGAGGGCGAGGTCGCGGCCTGCGGGGCGGCCGGCCATGCGGCGGGCGATGAGCCCGGCGAGGAAGGCGTTGGTGAGGGCGGCGGGGAGGCCGACGAGGGGCACTCCTCCCAGGTCGGCGCACTGCACGAGCGGCGAGTAGGCGTGCTGCGTGTGGCCGAGCAGGAACCACGGGAAGCCACCCATCAGGTAGACGCGCAGGAACTCCCAGCCGATGAACATCGCGCCCAGTCCCGCCCACCCCACGGCGTCGTTCCGGCGCGACAGCCAGCGCCGCACCAGCCAGGCGAACACGAACATCTCGAGCCCGAGGATCGCCGAGATCGCCACGCCGCCCAGCCCCGACGTGTACCGCAGCCAGTTCATCCCGATGGAGAAGAACGCAGTCCACACGAAAAACGTCACCACGCAGACGCGCCGGACCCGCGTCTCGACAATCAGGTACAGGAACCACGGCACCATCGCCACGTACGCCATCCACCCCTGGTCCGCAGGGTGATACGCCATCCAGAGAAGGAGAGGCGTGGCGAGCGGAAGCGCCCACAGCCAACGCGGCAGGGCCGCGGCGGTTGGGGATGCAGGGCTGTCGGCGGCGTGGGCGTTCAAGTGTTTCCGGAACGAGGCTGAGACTTCGAAGAGGTGTGGTTCCCGCCGGACGAATTCATAATTTATAATTCAGAATCGAAAATTATGAATTCTGAATTGAAAACTCTGCCCGGATCTTCGCTCCTACCCCCTGTGCTGATCCTCGTCCAGCGCCACCACCTTGACATGCTTCCCCGCGAGGTACGGGCCTTCGCCCGTCGGAATCACAAGCAGCGAATTCGCCTGCGACAGCGCCCTCAGGTCGGCGCTCCCGTGCGACTCGATCGGCGCGACGATGTAGTGGTCGCGGACCCACGTGAGGCGCGCCGGGCAGTACTGGTCGCGTCCCTGCGGCTTCCCGAAGTTGATGGAGATCTCGGCCTCGACGACGGGGCGGTCCAGCAGCGTGTTCCCCATCAGGCGGCCCAGGGCGGGACGGAGGAAGAGCTCGAACGTGACGAAAGTGGAGACCGGGTTGCCGGGGAGGCCGAAGAGCAGCTTGTCCGGCGACTTGGCGAAGACCATCGGACGGCCCGGCTTGATGGCGACGCGGTCGAAGACGATCTCGACTCCCTTTGACTTCATGACGTCCTCGACGAGGTCGTACTCGCCGGCGCTCACGCCGCCCGTGAGGATCACGACGTTCGCGGCAGCCATCGCCTGGACCAGCCGCGCGGCGAGCGTTTCGCGCACGTCGGGAACGATGCCGAGGTACGCGTAAGGCACGCCAATCGACGCGATCTGGGCCGCGAGCGAATACGCGTTCGAGTTGCGGATCTGCCCCTCGACCGGCTTCTTGTCCACTTCGACCAGCTCGTCGCCCGTCGTCAGCACCGCAACCGTCGGGCGCTTGTACACACGGGGCGCGTGATACCCGACGCTCGCCATGATCCCGACTTCCTGCGACCGCACCATGCTCCCCGCCTTCACCAGCACGTCCCCGGACTTGATGTCCTGCGCCCGCTTCGAAATGTTCGTCCCCGGCGCAACGACCTCGCGGATCATCACCAGGTCGCCCGAGGATTTCGTCTTCTCCACCTGCACCACCGCGTCCGCGCCTTCCGGCACCGGGGCGCCCGTCATGATTTTGATCGCTTCGCCGGGCTGAAGCGCGCGCTTGCTCATCTTGCCCGCGGGGATGACATCGACGACCTTGAGTTCGGCGGGCTGGAGAACGTCGGCCGA
>CAVPNQ010000007.1:0-16192 GCA_963706735.1 uncultured Planctomycetia bacterium | reverse complement strand
ACTGTCGCCGGCGATCACCGGCAGGCCCGCCGCCTGCGCCTCGAGCAAGGCCATGCCATAGGCTTCATTGATCGCCGGCCACACCAGGACATCGCAGGAGACATAAGCGGCGGCCAAGCGCTCGGCACCGAGCGCGCCGGCAAAGCGCAGCCGCTCCGATCCCAGCGCCGTGTAACGGGGGAACTTCAGGGAGGTGTTCGTGAAGAATCTTGGTCTGGCGGGAGCTGGCTTCGGAGTCCTCGCCCTTGTCCTTTCCGTCGTGAACATCTCGCGCGTTTCAAGCGCGATGAATCGTCTTGAGGGGCTGCAGAGCTCGCATGCCGGGCACACAACCGGTGGGGCTGCGAGCCCCGGTGACGGAACGACGGCCCCTGCGCCGGATGAAAACCGCAAGGCGGAGATCGAATGGCTGAAGCGTGAAACGGACCGGATCAAGACCGAGATTGAAAAGACGCGCATTGAAATTGCGAGTCGACCGACCGGAACGGGGCCGGGGCCAGGCCCCGGACCGGATCCCGACGCGACGACTCCTCTTCCCCTGACTCCGGCAGACGTAGGCGCCGCGATTGACCGGATTCTCCAGAAGCGATGGGAAGACGGGAAGCTGAGGGAGGCCGAGGCGAAAATCGCGATCCTGGAGCGGAACGCAGCGAACGAATTGTCGAATCTCGGAAACCGGATCCAGCTGGACGCCGCGGAGAAGTCGAAGCTCGAGGCAATCCTCAAGTCGCAGGTAGACGGGTACGCGGCAATTCTTCGGAAGCTGCCTGTGCCGGAGGACAGGCAGGCGCAGTTGGACAAGGTTACCGCGGAGGCTGAGGCGCAGATCGGTCAGGCGCTGACCGGCGCGAAAGCCGAGGAATACAAGAAGAAGGCCGGGAACTGGCACGGATTCAGCCAGAAGGTCGATCCGAAGCGCGACCCGACTCAGCCTGGTCCGAGGAAATAGATGAACACGGGAATCGTCAGTCTTGTCGTGGGGTTAGTGGCGTTCGTCCTTGCCGTAGCCGACGCCGTTATGACGGGCCGCCTGGCCGACAGGATCGATGGATTGAAACCGGCCGAACTGCGGTCACCGGGAGATTCGTCCACAGGCCCGCAGGAGGATCCCGACCTGCAGGCTCTTCGTCTTCGCATCAACCAGCTCAACACTGAACTCCTGAGTCTGCACGCTGCCCCAATCAGGAGCATGGAGGAGTTGGAGAAAGTGGTGACCGATCATCTTGCGGTTCGCCGCAGGCGCGAGGCTGTCGAGGCCTTCGTCACGCGCAAGAAGGAGATTCGCCTACAGGCGAAGGATTGGGGAAAAGTGGTCTCAACCGCCTACAGGCTTTCGAAGGAAGACTCGGCACGCGCCGATGAAGTCATGAAGCAACTCACCGACGACTGGCTTTCGCTTGCAGCCTTAACAGGCGGGGAGCCCGAGCTGGAGACGCAACTCGAGGCGCTCCTTTCGCGAGCCGACAAGGAGTTGCTTGCTTTGATCCCGGAAGCGGAGCAGAAGCGCTATCGGCCCATCCCTCGGGGCTGGTCTTCAGGACTTCTCGGTGATGCATCCGAGAAGTGATTCGTGCTGGTTCCGCTTGGCGACCTTCGTGTTCCCGCCCTATAGTGATCCACGCTCGGGGAAAGTCCAAACCGGAGTCAACCCGTGGCCGATGCCGGACTCAACGGCCGGCGCCTCCTCGCGTTCGGGGGAGGCGCGGTGCTCATTGCGCTGGGCGCATTTGCGCTCGTGCGTGCGCTCAGGCAACCCGCAAAACCGCTTCCCGGCGAGTTCCTGCCCCGCCCCGCTGCGTTCATCACGGACATCAACAAGTCCGAGGATGCGTACGACGTGGTGAACCCCTCGATCAAGGGGGCGTTCATCAAGGGGCTGAAGGGTCGTGACTGGGGGATGGTGGCGGGGTCGCTGGCGGGGGATTTCCGTGCGAGGTGGCCGCGGCCGGGGGACGGGCAGGCGCTGCCGGACGCGATGATGGTTCTCCGGGAGTACCGCGAGACGGCGTGGGCGGAGACGGACGCGGGCGGGTTCGTCGCGATCCTGAAGGAGCACGTGGACGGCTGGTCGGCGGTGGAACGGACGACGTGGCGGCCGTTCGAGTTCCTGATGGACACGGGGGGACTGTCGGCCTACGCGAGCGTGCACTTCCAGGTGGCAGGCGTGCGCCCGGACGGGACGCGGGCGGACCTGACGGGGATCGTGCGGGCGGGGATGGTGTCCGCGGACGGGAAGGCGTGGAAGCTGCGGCGGCTGGAGTGGGTGGAAGGGGCGCGCGGCGAGGCGAAGCACAGGCCCTGGAGGGACGTGACGGAGGCGTGCGGGCTGGTGCTGCCCGGAAGCGACGAGTCGCGGAAGGTGCGTGCGCAGCTCATCAGCGAGCGCGGCGTCGGGACGCTGGGCGGGCTCTCGGTGTGCGACTGGAACGGGGACGGGTTCGTGGATGTCGTGGCCACGCGCGCCCGCGAGGAAATGACGATGTTCCTGAACGACGGCCGCGGCGGGTTCGTGCTCGTGGAGCCGCCGACGCGGGCTGCGCAGGAGATCGGGTACACGCCGCTGCTCGTGGACCTGGACAACGACGGGCGCGAAGAGCTGATCACGGGGTCTGTCCTGGCGTACGAGGACCAGGTCGCGTACGTCGGGATCCACGTGAAGAAGGGCGACCGCTGGGAGCTGCTGCCGAAGGCGCTTGCGGCGCCCGTCGGGAAGGGGATCCGGGGCGTGAGCGTGCAGGGGATCATCCCCGCGGACGTGGACGGGGACGGCGACCTCGACATCTTCTTCTGCAACTACACGAACATCGAGTCGGACCAGCTGCGGATCAATCGCGTCGTCTCGAACGACGGGATGGACAACTGGCTCTTCATGAACCAGGGCGGGCTGAAGTTCACCGAGGAGTCCGACGCGCGCGGCATCACGGGGACGCACCTGAGCTACGTGGGGAAGGCGTGGGACTTCGACGCGGACGGGGATCTCGACCTGCTGGAGGGGAACGACTTCGGCCCGAACTTCCTCTGGGTGAACGACGGCAAGGCGCACTTCACCGAGGCGAAGACGCACATCTTCAACGCGGACTCGAACTACACGATGGGCGTCTCGATCGCGGACTGGGACAACACGGGCGACTGGACGATGTACATCTCGAACATGTACTCGCACGCGGGGAACCGGATCGTCCCGCTGGCGCAGGACATTTCGCCGGAGATGAAGCGGCTCGGGATGGTGCTGGCGCAGGGGAACCAGATGTACGAGCGCAAGGGCGGCGTCTGGACGGAGACGGCGGTGGCGCGCGGCGTGAACTGGGCCGACTGGGCCTGGACGTGCGCGTTCTTCGACGCGGACAACGACATGGACCGCGACATCTACGTCGCCAACGGGTACACGACGAACACCGACAAGAACGCCCCCGACTTCTGAACGCATTTCTGGCGACAGTTGGTCGCCGACGCGAAGAGCCTGGAAGAGGGGACGGCGGTGGAGCTGACGGACCCCAAGACGTACCGGGATTTCCGCGGCTCGTGGAGCGGCTACGAGCGCGACTGCCTCTTCCATAATCCGGACGGCCCCGCGCAGCGCTTCGTGAACGAGGGGTACCTGTACGGGCTGGACTTCGACGACGACGGGCGGTCGGCGGCGCCGGTGGACATCGACGGGGACGGGGACCTGGACCTGGTGTGCCTGTCGCTCCAGGGGCTGCGGGTGATGGAGAACACGTATCCGAAGCGGGCTTTCGCGCGGATCCGGCTGGAGTCGCGGCCGGGGCGGCCGGTTCCGCTGAACGCGGTGGTGAAAGTGACGGCGGGGGGTGTGACGCAGCAGGACTACGTGAAGATGACGGACGGGTTCCAGACCCAGGTGCCGCTGGACCTGCATTTCGGGCTGGCCGGCGCCGCGAAGATCGACGCGGTGGAGATCGCGTGGCCTGGCGGCGGCGCGACGGCGCGATTCGAAGGGCTGCCGGTGGACCGGCTGCTTGTTTTCCGCGAGGGGGAAGCGGCGCCGGCGATTTCGGAGCTGCCGCAATGGCCGGCGGAGTCGCGGCCGAGGATCGCCCCGGACTTCTCGCCGGACCTTGTTGCGACGACGCTGGCCGGCGGGGAAGAGCGCCTCGCGGAACCGGGCAAGCCCGCGGTCGTGAATTTCTGGGCGCCGTCGTGCGCGCCGTGCAAGCAGGAGATGCCGATGCTCGCGGCGGCGTCGAAGAGGTACGCGGGCCGGGTGAGGTTCGCGGAGGTGAGCACGGACATCGCGGACCCGGCGGACGTGGCCGGGGTGGCGCGGCAGTTCGGGGTCGAGGGCGCGCAGTTCCTCGCGAACGACGCCGTCGTGCGCAGCTTCTTCGGCGCGGAAAAGGCGGTCGTGACTCCCTCGACCTTCGTGTTCGACAAGGCCGGCAAGCTCCGCCGCGTCTTCCAGCGCCCCCTCGCGGCCGGCGAACTCGAGGGAATCCTGGACACCCTCCTGGACGAAAGCGTCCCGTCGGGCGACCTCGCGCGCCTGGCCTGGCGGCTGATCGAGTCGGGACGCATCGAGGAGGGCCTCCCTTACCTCAGGACGGCGGTGAAGGAATTCCCCGACGATGCGCTGATCTCCTACAACCTCGGTGTCGCCCTCCTCAAGCTCGGCCGTGACAAGGAGGCGCTCCAGCCGCTGAAGCGCTCCGTGGAGATCGACTCCGGGTTTGCGCGGTCGCGGCACAATTACGCGGAAGCGCTTCGCAGGACCGGGAGCTTCGCGGAAGCAGCGGAGCAGTACCTGCAGGCGATCCGGATCCGCGGCGACGAATACGAGTTCTGCTGGGGCCTCGGCGACTGCTACCTGCGCCTCAATCGCAACGACGACGCGCTTCTCGCCTTCGACCGTGCGATTGCCATCGACCGGCGGCAGCCTCGGGCCCTGAAGTCCAAGTCGGTGGTGCTGGCGCGCATGGGGAAGATGACGGAGGCGGCCTCGCTGCTGCGGAAGGTGCTGGAGCTCACGCCGGACGACAAAGAAGCCGCCGCCTGGCTCGAGCAGATGAAATGAGCGGGAAGCGCCTCGGGGGACGCGGAATGCTCGTCGCGGGGGCGGCGGCGTTCCTGCTGATTGTGGCGGTGGTGGTGGTTGCGAAGCGCGGGCAGGGCGCCCCGGTGGAGGTCCGGCCGCTGGTACGGCCGACGGAATACGTGCGGAACGTGGACCTGTCGGAGACGACGTACGACGAGGCGAACGGGTCGGTGAAGAAGGTGTTCGTGAAGGGGTTGAAGGAGATGGACTGGGTGAAGGCGCGGGCGGGGCTCGCGGACGGCTTCCGGGGGACGTTCCCGGCGCCGCTGGGGGGGAAGGCGGTTCCGGACGGGGCGATGGCGGTGAGGGAGTACGGCGCGGAGGGGCTGGCGGAACTGGGGCCGGACGCGTTCGTGGGGGTGTTGCGCGACCACATGGCGGGCTGGGTGGCGGTGGAGCGCACGACGTGGCGCCCGTACGAATTCCTGCTGGATCCCGGGCGGAAGTCGGCGTTCATCAGCCTGCATTTCGAGATCGGCGGGCGGCGCGGGGACGGGATGCGGTCCGACCTGATCGGCGTGCTGCAGGGGCGCATCGTCACGGAGGACGGCAAGGCGTGGAAGATCGAGCGCATCGGGTGGGTTGAGGGAACGAGGCTCGACGCGACGCGGCCGCCGTGGGTGGACATCACGGACGAAACCGGGCTGCACTTCAATGAATCCGACGCGAACCGGAAGCTGCGCCAGTCGATGATCGACGACCGCGCGGTGACGAACTCGGGGTCGCTGGTGGTGACGGACTGGAACGGCGACGGGTTTCCGGACGTGCTGGCGTCGCAGGTGGGCGGCGAGCTGGTGGCGTTCGTGAACGACGGCCGCGGCGGGTTCGTGCGGGGCCGCGGGCCGGAGATGAAGCTGGACGACGTGGCGCGGACGTACGTGGCGGCGGACCTGGACGGGGACGGGGTGGACGAGCTCGTTGGCGGGCTGGTCCGCGCGGACATCGGCGGCAAGGCGCGCCTGCCCGTCTACACGCGCCGCGGCGAGGCGTGGGAAACGCGCTGGATCACGTTCGACACGCCGGTGGGGCTCCGCGGCGTCATCGTGCAGGGGATCGTTCCCGCGGACTTCGACCGCGACGGCGACATCGATTTCTTCGTGTGCAACTACTCGAACGGCGACTCCAAGCAGGGCGGCTTCAACCGCATCGAGGCTTACGACGGCGCCGATAATTACCTGTTCATCAACCAGGGCGGGCTGAAGTTCACCGAGGAGTCCGACGCGCGCGGCATCGCCGGCACGCAGTACACGTACGTCGCCAAGTGGTGGGACTTCGACTTCGACGGCGACCTAGACCTGTTCGAGGGCAACGACTACGGCCCGAACCACCTCTGGCTGAACGACGGCCGCGGCCGCTTCACCGACGCGAAAACACACATCTTCAACGCCGACACGAACTACACGATGGGCGTCTCCATCGCCGACTGGGAAAACGACGGGACCTGGGGGATGTACATCTCCAACATGTACAGCCACGCCGGGAACCGCGTGTTCCTGCTCTCGGACAATCTCGGGGCCGAAATGAAGCGCCTCGGCCTGCTTCTCGCGCAGGGGAACCAGTTCTACGAACGCGACCCGAAGTCGGGGGAGTGGCGCGAGACGTCGGTCGCGCGCGGGATCAACTGGGCGGACTGGGCCTGGGCGTGCCTGTTCTTCGACGCTGACAACGACTCGGACCGCGACCTCTGGGTCGCCAACGGGTTCACCTCCAGCACGATTCCGGACGCGCCCGACTACTGAACGCACTTCTGGCGGCAGGTTGCCGTCGATGCGATGGCCATCGAGTCGGGCCGGAGACAGCCGAGCCACGAGGCGAAGGTGGATTCCAAGTTCCGCGGCTCGTGGAGCGGCAACGAGCGCGACTTCCTGTTCCACAACACCGATGGCCCTTCCCCGACCCTCCCGAACGCCGGGTACGTCTGCGGGCTGGACTTCGACGACGACGGAAGGGCGGCGGCGCCGGTGGACATCGACGGCGACGGCGACCTGGACCTCGTGATCCTGTCGCTCCAGGGGCTGCGCCTGGTGGAGAACACTTCGCCGAAGCGCCGGTTTCTCCGGCTGAGGCTGGAGGGGGCGAAGGGGCGGATCGACGCGCTGGACGCGATGGTCCGGGTGGTGGCGGGTGGCGTCACGCAGCAGGAATACGTGCGGCTGACCGACGGGTTCCAGACGCAGGTGCCGTTCGAGCTGCATTTCGGGCTGGGGGATGCGAAGGTCGTGGACCGGGTGGAGATCACCTGGCCGGGCGGCGAGAAGCAGACGGTCGTGGACGTCCCGGTGGACCGGCTCGTCACGGTCCGGCGCGGCCGCGAGGGATTTGCCGATGCGGACCTGCCGCGGTGGCCGGTCCGGGAAGCGCGGCCCGTCCGCCCGGCGTTCTCCTTCGATCTCGCGGCGAACAAGCTGGAAGGGGGGAAAGGCCCGCTGGCGTCCAGGGGGCGTCCCGTGGTCGTCAGCTTCCTGGCGCCCGGAACCGGTCCCACGCAGGGGCTGACCCGCGTCGCCGACCGTCACCGCGACCTGGTGCAGTTCGCGGGGGTCGCCGCCGAGGGGGCGGCCGCCCTCCCGGGAATCCCGCTCTTCGTGGCCGACGCCGACCTGCTCGCTGCCTTCTTCGGCCCCGGCGCCACCGCCGCCGTCCCCGCCACGTTCGTCTTCGACGGGAACGGCGCCCTGCGCCGCGCGTTCCGCAGGGAGGTCGGCGAAGAAGAGCTGTCGTCGCTTCTGGATTCATTCCGGGACGAAGGGACGGGCGCGGCGGAGATGAACCGGCGTGGGTCGCGGTCGCACCAGCTCGGGCGTGACGACGAGGCCCGGGAGTGGATCGAGAAGGCGCTGGCGGCGGACCCGGAGTCGGGGATCGGGAACTGCTACATGGGGCTGGCGCTGCTGTCCCTGAACCGGCCCGACGAGGCGCTGGTGTACCTGCGCCGGGCCACGCAGTTCGACCCGGAGTACTGGAACAGCTGGTTCAACCTGGGGGCGGTCCTGAACGCGAAGGGGGACTTCAAGGGGGCGATCGAGGCGTATGAGCGCGCGGACAAGCTCAAGGTGGACGACGTCGAGATCGCGATGAGGCTCGGAAGTTCCGCGGCGAGGGCCGGGCAGGCGGCGGCGGCGCTGGCGGCGTTCGAGCGGGCGGTGAAGCTGGCGCCCGGAAACGCGACGGCGTGGGCGGTGAAGGGCGAGCTACACTTTGCCCTGGGCCAGCTGGCCCCGTCGAAGGAGTGTTTCGCGAAGGCGCAGGCGATCGACCCGAACGAACCGCTGTCGCGTAACTACCTCAAGCAGATCGAGAAGATGGAAAAGGAGAGAAAGTGACCGCGAAAAAGCCGCTTCCCGCTCCCTCGAAGCCCCGGAGCATCCCGTGGGTGATCCCGGTCGGCGTCGTGCTGCTGATCGTGATGGTGTACACGATGTACTCGCTGAAGAAGTTCGCGGAGGACTTCAAGCAGACCGAGCCGTTCCTGGTGCGTCCCGACAAATTCGTGATGGATTTCGCGGAGTCGGAAAACACGCACGACCTGGCGACGTCAGGGGGGAAGGACCCGGTGACGGGGGCGGCGGTGAAGGGAGTGAAGGGGACGTTCCTGAAGGGGATGAGGGAGCGTGACTGGGCGATGGTGGCGAGCGGGATGGCGACCGGCTTCCGGGCCCGGTTCCCGGGACCGGGGGAGGGGAAAGAAGTCCCGGACGGGCTGCTCCGCATCCGCCAGTACGAGGGAAAGGACATCAAGCGCGACCTGGACAAGGACGCGTTCATCGCGGTGATGAAGGAGCACGTCGGCGCCTGGGTCACGGTGGAGCGGGCGGTCTGGCGGTCGTACGAGTTCCTGCTCGACCCGGACGGCGGCAAGCGCGCGTTCCTGAGCGCGCACTTCCAGCTGGCAGGGATCCTGCCGGACGGGGGAAGGGCGATCCTCGAGGGCTCGATCCAGGCGCGCGTGATCCGCGAGGGAGACGCGTGGAAGGTGAAGCAGTTCGGGATGGTGGAGGGCTGGCGCGGCGAGGCGAACTTCGCGCCGTTCAGCGACGTCACGGACCAGGTGGGCGTGGCCTTCAACGAATCGGAAGAGCGCCGGCAGGTGATGCAGGGGCTGATCGACGACCGCGGCGTCGTGACGCTGGGAGGGCTCACCGTGGCCGATTTCAACCGCGACGGCTTCCCGGACATCCTCGCGGCGGCGATCCACAACGACGCGATCCTCTTCACCAACGACGGCCAGGGTGGATTCTCGCGCCAACCGGTCGTGACGGATCCCGCCCAGTGCGGCCATTGCTGGCTGGCCGCGGACCTGGATGGCGACGGCGTGGACGAGCTCGTGAGCTCGCAGATCCTCTCGTACGACGGCGACAAGGCGAAAGGCGCGGTCTATCGGCGCAAGGGCGACGCGTGGGAACTCGTCCCCGATGCGCTCATTTTCCCGATCAAGCCCGGCGAACGGGAGCTGTCGGTGCAGGGGATCGTCCCGTGCGACATCGACGGCAACGGCCTCCTCGACCTCTTCTTCTGCGTCTACAGCAACCGCGATTCGAAGGGCCCGCGCTACAACCGCGTCGTGGCGTACGACGGCGCCGACAACCACCTCTTCATGAACAAGGGGCACCTCGCGTTTTCCGAGGAGTCCGACGCGCGCGGCATCACCGGCACGCAGTACACGTACGTCGCCAAGTGGTGGGACTTCGACTTCGACGGCGACCTCGACCTCTTCGAGGGGAACGACTACGGCCCCAACCACCTCTGGCTGAACGACGGCAAGGCGCACTTCACCGACGCGAAGGACCACATCTTCAACGCGGACTCGAACTACTCCATGGGCGTCACCATGGCCGACTGGGACAACACCGGCCAGTGGTCCATGTACATCTCCAACATGTACAGCCACGCCGGCAACCGCGTCATCCCGCTCATGACCGGGGTGAATTCGGAAACGAAGCGCCTCGGGATGCTGCTCGCGCAGGGGAACCAGATGTACGAGTACGTGCCCGCGGGGCGGCAGTGGACCGAGACGGGCGTCAGCCTTGGCGTGAACTGGGCGGACTGGGCCTGGGCCTGCCTGTTCTGGGATCCCGACAACGACGGCGACCGCGACATCTTCGTCGCCGACGGGTACACCACGAACGCCGACCCCAAGGCGCCCGACTACTGAACGTTCTTCTGGCGGCAGGTCGCCGCCGATGCGAAGGCTCTCGAGAAGAAGGAGCAGACCTCCCTGGCCCGCTCCGACAGCGAGGTCCGTTTCCGCGGCTCCTGGAGCGGCTACGAGCGCGATTTCATGTTCCACAATCCCGACGGCCCGGTCCGGCGGTTCTTCAACACCGCCTACATGTCCGGACTGGATTTCGACGACGACGGCCGTTCCGCGTGCCCCGTGGACATCGACGGGGACGGCGACCTCGACCTGGTCTGCCTTTCGCTCCAGGGGCTGCGCGTGATGGAGAACCGCATGCCGAAGCGGAACTTCGCGCGCCTCCGTCTCACGGCGACGTCCACCGAGCCCCTCGCCCTGGGCGCCATGGTCAAGCTCACCGCCGGCGGCGTCACGCAGCAGGAATACGTCCGCATCACCGACGGCTTCATGACCCAGGTCCCCCGCGAGCTGCACTTCGGGCTCGCGAACGCCGACAAGATCGACCGTGTCATCGTGCGGTGGCCCAACGGGACGCTGAAAGAGTACCTGGATCTCCCGGCCAACCGTCTCGTCGAGATCACCGAGAACGTCGAAACTCCCCGCGTTTCCGAGCTGCCCCGCTGGCCCGACGCCACGCGTCCCAGGGCCCGCCCCGCCTTCTCGTACGACGCCCAGCTTCCCCGCCTCGAGGGCGGACAGGGCGCGTTCGCCGCGAAGGGCAAGCCGGCCGTCATCAACTTCTGGTCGCCGACCTGCGCACCGTGCAAGGAAGAGCTTCCCCGGCTGGCGACGCTGGCGAAGAAGTACGCCGACCAGGTGCAGTTCGCGGGGGTTTCCGCGGAGGCGAAGGACCTCGACGCGGTGAAGGCCACCGTCTCGGCCTTCGGGCTCCCGTACCCGCAGTTCCTCGCGGACGAATCGTTCCTCAAGGGGTTCTTCGGGGGAGGGGATGCCATCCTCCCCTCGACGTTCGTCTTCGACGGCGCCGGCCGCCTGCGCCAGGTCTATCACCGCGCCGTCACCGATCCGGAACTAGCCGCCCTGCTCGACTCCTTTGACAGCGAGGCCGTCGCGGTCGCCGACCTCAAGGCCCGTGGTGCCGCCATGATCACCAACGGCGACTTCGACGGCGCGGTCGCGGTCCTTCGGCGCGCCACCGCGGCCGACCCGAACTCCTCGTCCGCGTTCCACCTCCTCGGGATCGCCCTGAGCGGCATCGCCGAGCACATCGAGGACGGCGCCGCCCCGGCAGTCGACGCCGCAGAAGTCACCCGCCGCCGCCAGGAGGCTCTTCCAAAGTGGGACGAAGCGATCGCCTTCCTGCGGCGCGCCGTCCAGCTCGATCCCGACTACGCCGAGGCCCAGTACAACCTCGGCGTCGCCCTGCAGCGTACCGGACGCTTCGAGGACGCCATCGCGGCACTTCAGGCCTCCCTCCGCATCGTTCCCGACTCGTACGACACGCTCTACACGCTCGGCATGGCGGCGGGTGCGGCCAGGCGCAATGCGGTGGCGGGCGACGCCTTCGAGAAGGCGATTGCGGTGGCTCCGAAGCGGGCGGAAGCCTGGGTAGGGATGGGGATCTGGCTGCGGCAGATCGGGAAGAAGGACGAGGCCCGGCAGGCGCTCAACAAGGCGCTGGAACTGGACCCTGGAAACGAATCCGCGAAGGCGGTGTTGCAGGGGCTTGAGTAGAGGGCGGCGGGGTCCGTTTTCAGCGGGGTTTCCCGTTGACTCGGGGTGGACCGGGTTCGTACCGTTGGAGGTTCGAATAGCCTCGCCACACCCGGGAGAATCGCCTTGCGGACCGGCCGTCACCCCCTCACCTTTCCGGCCCTTCTGGCCGCGGTGCTGCTCCTTGGGCTGGCCGGGTGCAAGAAGGGCAGTTCCGGCAGTTCGTCGGGCGGCGGGAGCGACTATGACCTGACGGCATTTCCCGGTGCGCCGGTCGGGGACGGCGACGTGGGGGATGACGGGAAGGGCTTCAGTCCGCCGGGAACGGACATGATCGCGGGGTCACTGAAATGCACGCCGAACGGCGACCGCGGGACGATGATGGTGACGTACGGGGTGATGAGCGGCGACCCGCCGGTGGTGAACCTGATTGCGCAGTATTACGACGGGGAGTCTTGGACGCCGCCGGTGGTGCTGGGGGCGACGGATGCGAGCAGCGCCCTCGGTTCGGTGACATTCTCGGGCGTGGTGCACGGCTGGCTGAACACGAGCGAAAACGCGGCCGACACCGCGAGCGACCGGGACGGCGACTGCGTCATTTTCTGGCAGGCGCGGGACGCGGACGACGACGGGATCCTGACGCCGGACGGCGTGAACCGGAACCTCTACTCGACTTACTTCAACGCGCGCCAGAGCACGGACATCTCCAAGGCGTTCGGCTTCCAGACCTCGGCCTCGCGGCTGAGCGTGGAGGACGAGGCCGGGGAGGACGTCACCTCGTTCGGGATTGCGACGGACGGGCTGATCGGGGAAGCGCGCTGGGAGGTTGGCCGGAACAGCTACCGCTACGGCGAAGAGACGAGCGGGATGGTGGTGTTCTGGAACCAGCGCGAGAACGTGGACGCCAAGGACGGTTTTGAGGACAGGGCGCTCTACTACTGCACTGTGGCGCTGGACGCGCCGGTAACTTCCGACCTGCCGTTGACCGCGGGTGCCGGCATCGGGGCGCCGGTCCGCCTCGTGATCGCGTCGCTGGGCGGCTCCGATGCGGGAACGTCGAGTGCCGAGACGCAGGTGGACACCTGTTTCATCACCTACAACAACGTCCTCGCGTTCCGGGTCGCCGCGAATAACCTGACGTCGGACCCGGATGTCGCCACTCACGTGTTCGACGGCGGGGCGTCCGATTACAACGGCCCGTCGGCCGCGGGGGAGGACGCCTCCCTCGAGGCCGTCTCTTTCGACCTGGCAGCGGGCACGGTTTCAACGGCAGTCGTGCTGCACTCCTCAGCGCCCGTTTCAAGCACCACCGACTCGCTGCGGAACGATGCTGATTTCATCCACCGGAACGCGGAGCTCTTCACGACCGCCCAGCCTTCGATGTTCGGTCCGGACGAGGGAATTGCCGTCGTGGTTCTGCTTTCCGCCGAGTCAATCGACGATACGAACGACTCCAAGGCCGATCCCGCCGATGCAGGAGGCCTCGCGGTCTCCGAAATCGACCCCGCTACCGGCGCGCTGCTTTCCCACGGACTCGTCAGCACCGGCGACCCCGCCGTCTCCGACTTCGTCGATTCCCGCAACGTCAGCGCCCGGATCAGCCGCAACGGGGACTACCTCCTCGTCGCCTGGCTCCAGGATGCCGCCGGAAGCTCCTTCATCGACCGGACCCTCTTCGCAGCCCAGTACCTCACCACCCGCCCCGACGGGGACGGCCTGTTTGTGCTCCCGGCCCTCGGCGCT
Organism: uncultured Planctomycetia bacterium; assembly: GCA_963706735.1. GTDB lineage: Bacteria > Planctomycetota > MHYJ01 > WSZJ01 > WSZJ01 > WSZJ01. The sequence goes on along the minus strand of CAVPNQ010000007.1, from coordinate 2,591 downwards.
TCCCTCAGCGCCCCCGTCCCCGTGAACGCTGAGACGGACGGCTTCGACGTGCAGAATTTCGCGTGGCAGGAAGGACTCGCCTACGTCTGCGGCGGACAGTCGGACCCGGACGTCATGAATCTCGCCTGGTCGCATCCGGACGCGGCGGGCGACCGGCTGTTCTCCGGAAAAGTGCTCGCCAGCCGCGAGGCCCCCGTGGCGCCGGCAGCGACGCCGACGCTCCTGGCTTCCTGCGACTCGGCCGTCTGGGCGCTTGCGCCGGCGGTCAACGACGCCGGGCAGGAATACCGCATCATCGACAGCGGCGAAGGCGGCAACGTCTTCGCCGTCTACAACATCGACATCGACGCCACCGGCTCTTCCGATATCCGCGTCCACGCCCGCCGCACCGGCCTGGCCGCAGGCTCCGGCCCCGTGGACAGCAACGTGGACTTCCGCGAAGCGGGCCACCAGAATTTCACGCTCATCGGCACTCCCGCCGGCGAATCCATCGGCCTCTTCGATCCCGTTTCCGACGAGGACAGCGGCGACCGTCCCCACGGCTTCTCCCGGATCCACCTGTTCTTCCGCGAACAGAAAACATCCGTCGCCGCCGGCACCGGAATGGCACTCCGCACGCGCGCGTTCGACACCTCCGACAACGGCCTCACCTTCGGGAATTCCTTCACCCCGAACGCCGGCGATTCCTTCGCCGATCCGTTCGACCTCGATCTGCCCCTCATCGATCCCGCCGCTTCCGAGGACGCTGAAGTGCGCGGCATCACCGTCGAGGAAGATTCTGTAGGCGTCTTCTTCACCGAAACCGGCCACATCTGGTACCAGGAATTCCACGACAACGGCGCCGCCCTCGGCTGGATCAACGACACCGGCGTCTCCACGCCACTCCTCGTCGACGACGACGTGACCGCCGAATCCGAATCCGACGACACCATCGCGAGCTTCGAACTCTTCGTCACCCGCACCGGCACCTGCAGCACGCTTCATGGCGCCACCGTCTTCTTCACCAAGATCGCCGACGACGGAACCTTCAACGAGCGCCTGCGCGTCAGGATCCGCGAATAGCGCGACCATGAAGAGGTTCTGGGTCGAAACGTTCGGCTGCCAGATGAACAAGCTCGACAGCGAGCAGTTCTCAGGCGAGCTCATGAAGCACGGCTACACGCCGGCCACCGGCCAGGAAGACGCGGACGTGATCCTGTTCAACACCTGCAGCGTGCGCGAGCACGCCGAGCAGAAGGTCTACTCGCGCGGCGGAAAGCTGAAGTACCGCAAGGCGAAGGACCCCGGGCTCGTCGTCGGCATCCTGGGGTGCATGGCCCAGCAGGAGCGCGAGAAGATCCTCGACCACCTGCCGCACGTCGACCTCGTCGCGGGCCCCGACCAGTACAAGAACCTCCCCGCGCTCATCGAAGAGGCGCGCAATTCGGCCGAAGCGGTCCTTGCGACGCGCCACACCGCGTTCATCCCGAAGTTTGACCGGCTGACGGCGCCGCGCGAAAACCCCTGGCAGGCGTTCATCCTGGCGATGAAGGGCTGCGACGAGATGTGCAGCTACTGCGTCGTGCCGCGGACGCGGGGCAGGGAGGTGTCGAAGCCGATCCCGGAGATCGTCGAAGAAGCGCACGTGCTGGCCGGGCAGGGCGTCGTCGAGATCACGCTTCTCGGCCAGAACATCACCGCGTACGGCGAAAAGGAAGGCAAGGAACTCGCCGACCTCGTCGAGGCCGTCGCGGGCGTCCCGGGGATCCGCCGCGTCAGATTCGTGACGAGCCACCCGCACCACGCAACGCGCCGGCTGTTCCGCACGATGCGCGACCTCCCCAACGTCATGCCGCAGATCCACATGCCCGCGCAGAGCGGAAGCGACCGGATCCTGGCGCTGATGAAGCGCACCTACACGAACGCGGAGTACCTGGACATCGTCGCGATGGCGCGCGAGGAGTGCCCCGGGATCGAGATCGCGAGCGACTTCATCGTGGGCTTCCCGACCGAAACCGAGGACGACTTCCAGGCGACGGTGAAGCTCGCGGAGCAGGTCGGCTTCGGCTACGCGTTCATCTTCCAGTACAGCCCGCGTCCCGGCACGCCGGCGATCCGCGACCTGGCGGACGACGTCCCGGCGGACGTGAAGCTGCGCCGCAATCACGAGCTTCTCGCGCTCCAGGAGAAGGTCCAGCTCGAGAAGAACAACGCGCGCGTCGGTGCGACGGTCGAGGTGCTCGTCGAGGGGCGCAGCGACCGGAACAAGGAAAAGTGGGTCGGGCGCGGCCCGGACAACCGCATCGTCGTGTTCGAGGGCGACGGTGATCTCGCGGGGAAGTTCGTGGAGACGAAGATCGCCCGTGCCACGGCCCTCACGCTCTACGGCGAGCCGGTGCGCGAGCCCGCCGCCGTCAAGTAGGCCATGAGCCTCTCTCCGGAATCGCTGATGCGCCGCGCGCTCGAGCTGGCGCTTCAGGGCCTCCCCAACGCGTTCCCCAACCCGATCGTCGGCTGCGTCCTGGAGCGGGACGGCGCGATCGCCGGCGAAGGCGCTCATCTCGCGTTCGGCGGCCCCCATGCCGAGGTGAACGCGATCGCGGCGGCCGGAG
>CAVPNQ010000006.1:0-19552 GCA_963706735.1 uncultured Planctomycetia bacterium | reverse complement strand
CGTCGGCGGAAGCGGTCACGGTGAGGCCGATCGGGCACGTATAGAGTCAGGGCTTCGTGCCGAGGTACCGCGCGTCATCCTTCGGCGCCACCTCGAACGCCGCGCCGGCATTGATCGCGAGCGTGTCGTCGCCGTGCGTCCCGGGCTCGCAGCACGCCAGCCACGCCCACATGTCCTGGTCCGTCGGCATCTTCCCCGGCCCGCGGTACGCCTTCCCCGTGACCGGGCAATGCGTGAAATCGTACGCGCGCCCGAGCGGCGGCCCCTCCGCCTTCAGCAGGACCTGCCAGAATTCCGGTCCCGTCTCCGCCGGCCACGCCTTGTATTTCGAGTGGTAGATTCCCGCCATGGCCGCGATGTACCGCAGCCGCGCTTCGCACTCCGACCGCCGCGACCCGACGCGCCAGTTCTTCTGCGCCACCCACATCCCCAGCCCGAGCAGCACCGCCCCGGCCATCACGAGCCCGAGAAACGCCGCCCCGCTGAAGCCCTTCACCGCCGGCGGCGCCGGTGACGGCGCGCTGACTCCCCCGATGTTCGCCATGTCGCTACCTCCGGCTGAATCCTTCGCGCTCCATCCACCCCTTCAGCACATCCCTCCCCGTCATCGACTTCGCCGTCCCGTCCACGCGCTTCCCGCTCCTCGCCGACCACGTCACGTCCGCCTTCTGGCCCTGGGAAGCATAGAAGGCCGCCATGCGGCGATCGTACTCGGCGGTGTCGGGGGAAGTGTCGTATCGCTCGCGGAACCAGAGGGCGGGCTGGGACAGGCGCGGTTTTGCCTCGGCCTTGCACGCGGGCGCGACGTGGCCGAGGCAGACGCCGAAGACCGGGAAGCAGCGGCCGGGGAGGCCGAGGAGCGACTTCACGCCCTCGACGTCGTTCCGCAGGCCGCCGATGTAGCAGCAGCCCAGGCCGATCGCTTCGGCGGCGCAGGTGAAGCGTTCGGCGGCGAGGGTGGCGTCGATGCAGCCCATGGCGAAGAACTCGGCGTAGTCGAGCCCGGCGGGGTTTTCGCCTGCGGCGCGCGCGGCCTTGTCGAGGCGGAAGTGATCGACGACGAAGGCAAAGAACCATGAGGCGTCGCGGACCTGTTTCTGGTCGCCGCAGAGTTTCGCGACGGCGTCGCGGCGCGCGGGGTCCTGCACGCTGACGGCGCTCCAGATCTGGAGGTTCGACGAGGTGGCGGCGGACTGTGCGGCGGCGAAAAGGAGTCGGACGGTGTCCTCGGGGACGGGCTCGGGGGCGAAGTCGCGCACGGAGCGGTGGCGGAGGAACGGGGTCAGTTCGGGGATTTCCGGCGGCGCCGGCGCATCGCCATACCGGGCGCGCCAGAGAGCGGCGAAGGACTCAGTGAACATGTTCGGGGCTCCGGGGGAGGAGCCCTCAGGTTACACGCAGAATTCGAATCAGGAACTCCCTGCGAACGTTGGGAAGCCCGCGATTCCCGCCACATCGTCGAAGCGACCTGACTTGTCGTTTGCCCTTTGGCGTTTACTTGAGGGTTCTCCCTTTTGCTTTTGCCTTTTCCTCCACCGTCACCTCCTCGGCACCATCCCCCTCACCGCCCTCGGCGCACTCCCCGCCGCGCTCGTGCCGGCCTCGACCATCCCGTCCGCGCGGAGCACGACGCCGCACGCGGAGCACCAGACCGCAGGCATCTCTCCCGGCGCATCCGCCGGCGGCCGGTCCTTCCAGCGCACCCCCGCTCCTCCCTCGGGCCGCCACTCCTCGTACGCCCACCAGCCGTCCCACGCCCGCCCGCAGCCGGGACACGACCCGGGGCCCGCGGTGCGGAGCTCCGCAAGGTTCGCCGGCCAGTCCCCCGCCGGCGCCCGGAACGCCTTCAGCGCCGCGCCGATTTCGCCCAGCCCCGCCGCCGCCCCGCCCCCGCCTCCCCTCGACAGGGACGCCATCAGCACCGGCACGCCCAGCACCACGACCACGACCAGGATCAGCCCGAAATGCCGCGCGAGATTCTTCGCGCGCTCTTCCACCGGCGGCGGGTTGTCCGGCGCGGGGAGCCAGAAGGTCGGGTCTTTGGGAAGCGGCGTGGACATGGTTAATGGACTTTAGGATCTTGCCGGGGCTGCGGGAAGCAATCCCGCCGCCGCGGGCGCCTGCGCGCCGCCGCCGACCCCGTCCAGCACCCGCGCGTCGAGCGCCTTCGCGTCCTCGTACTCCTTGCGCATCCCCTTGAGGTCGTCGCCGTACTTGTCGAGGCGCTTCGCAAATTCCGCGTCGTCGCGCGACCCCAGGTAGATGTCGAGCAGGTCGTCCTCGACGCGCGTGCGGCCGAGGATCATGTCGAGCTCGCCCACGATGAGGCGGAAGAGCTCGATCTTGCTGTCGAGGAGCACGAGCAGCGCGACCTCGAGCGTGTCCTTCGCGATCAGGTTCACGACCTGGACTTCCTTCGTCTGCCCCAGCCGGTGGACGCGGCCGATCCGCTGCTCGACCCGCATCGGGTTCCACGGAAGGTCGTAGTTCACGATCCGGCGGCAGTGCTGCAGGTTCACGCCCTGCCCCGCCGACTCCGTCGCGATCAGCACGCGCGCGTCGCCACGGAACGCCGTGATCGCCGCGTCCTTTTCCGTGCGCGACATCTCGCCGTGAAACACCACGCATGACACGTTCTCGCGCTTCAGCCGCTCTTCCAGCATGTTCTGCGTCCGCCGGTACTGCGTGAACACGATGCACTTCTCCGCGTCCTGCTTCAGCACGTCGCATAGCCGCTCCGCCTTCGCGACCTTCTTCACCGCGTGGCACGCCTCCCGCAACTCCGCGATCGCCTTCGCCGCCGGCCCGTCCTTCGCCCTCGGCGCCAGCTTCTCGTCCACCGTGAACGCCAGCGACTGCGCGCTTGAGCCGACCTGCTTCAGGATCGCCATCGCCACCAGGCGCGAGTTGTCCTCGTACACCTGCGCGAACTCCGGCGAACGCACGAACCGCGTCGCCAGGTCGTACACCCGCCGCTCCTCCGGCTCCAGGTCCACGTTCACCGTCGCCGCACGCCTCGGCACAAACTGGATCCCCACCTCCGTCCTCCGGTTCCTCACCATCACCGCCTTCAGCAGCAGCTTCAGCCGCTCCGGGTCCTTGCACTTCCGCGCATCCTTCGCGTCCACGAACGCGTCCCGGAACTGCCCCAGCGTGTACAGCTGTCCCGGGCGCAGAAGCGTGATCATGTTGTACAGCTCGATCAGGTCGTTCTGGATCGGCGTCGCCGAAAGCAGCAGCAGGAACTTCTTCCGCAGCGCGTTCACCAGCTTCCAGTTCTGCGTCCGGTGATTTTTCAGATTGTGCGCCTCATCCACGATCACCAGCTCGTGCTGCATCTTGAGAAGCGCTTGCTGGTTCCGGGCGCCCTTGGCGGAGTCGATCGAGGCGACGACCAGGCGCCGGGACCACTCCGAGGGGTCCTCGGGAATATGGAACGCGAGGTCGAACTTGGTCTCCATCTCATCGCGCCACTGCGAGACGAGGGAAGCGGGGGCGAGGACGAGGACACGGCGGGCGAGGCCGCGCACGATCATTTCCTTGATGATGAAACCGGCCTCGATCGTCTTCCCGAGGCCGACCTCGTCGGCGAGAAGCGCGCGGCCGCCGAGCTCGCGCAGGACCCTCAGCGCCGTCGCCACCTGGTAGTCGTGCGGCTCGATTTCATGGACGAGGTCGAGCGACAGCAGCCGGTCGAACGCCGGCGGCAGCGCGAACTTCTCCGCGTCGTACCTGATCCCGAACGCTGCCGGCGTGTCCGGCTTCCCGTCGTGCAGCGCCTGCTCCCACGCCGAGCCCGGCGGCGCCGAGGGGATCGGCCGCGGCGGAAGCGGCGGCAGCATCACGAGCATGTCTTCCGACGGAGGCAGCCGAGCCCCCAGCCCGCACTTGCAGCGCACCGGCTGAAGCGGCCAGTTCGGGAGGCGGTAGCGCGCGCCGCAGGCGCCGCATTGGAGGGTGGCGGGCATGGGCGCAGTATACGGCGTGACCGACGCGGTCCCCGGAAACGAGCCTACCTCGAACGGAAGACCATCGCGGCGACGACCGCGAGGATCGTCAGCACCACCGCGATCGCAAGCCACTTCTGCCAGTGGAACTCGTTCGCCCGGCGGGCGCGCGGCGCGCTGGAGCCGCCGGGCACGAGCCCGGCCACGGGCTCCCCGGTCGCGAGAATGACCGCGCACTTCGGGCAGAACAGGACGTCCATCGCGTACTCGGCGTTGCAGCTCGGGCAGGCAATCTTCGGAGGCGCCGCCGGGCGGCCGTTCACGGCCACGCCGGGCGCCGCGGCCGGGAGTTTCTTCACCGGCGACTTCATGAAGCGCGAGTCCAGATTGAGCGCAGAATTGTCAACCGGCTCCTCGTAGTCATCCGCCACCGGCGGCGCGTCGGGAACCGAGACGCTTCCCTGGCACGAGGGACAACGGGTGAACTTCCCCCCCATCCTGTCGGCCAGGTTCTGGACGTGCCCGCAGTGGCAGACGACCTTTATCACACAGCCACTATACGCCTATTGGAACGGATTCACCGGAGCGGCGCCGAATAGCGGCGCCACGCACCTGTTGCTCTCCCCGCGAGCCCGCGCCTACGATGCCGCCCCTCGCGCGCTTCCAGGTTCGCAGCCAGCCAAGGAAACCCCCATGCCCATCCGCGTTTTCGTCACCGGCGGAACGTTCGACAAGGAGTACAACGAGCTCGCCGGGAGCCTGTATTTCAAGGACACGCACCTGCAGGAGATGCTCGCGCTTGGACGATGCAAGCTCGGCGCCCGGGTCCAGACGCTGATGATGATCGACAGCCTCGACATGACCGACAAGGACCGAGCCCGGATCCTGGCGGAGTGCCGCAAGGCGCGCGAAAAACGGATCGTCATCACGCACGGGACCGACACGATGGAAGTCACCGCGCGCGCGCTCGGGCCGCATCTCAAGGGCAAAACCGTCGTCCTCACGGGCGCCATGATCCCGTACAAGTTCGGCAGCTCCGACGGGCTGTTCAACCTCGGCGCCGCGCTCGCCTTCGTCCAGACGCTTCCCCACGGCGTGTACGTCGCCATGAACGGGAAGTGTTTCGACTGGCAAAACGTGAGGAAGAACCGGAAGACGGGGGTGTTTGAGGAGACGGTGCGGGGTTAGGTTACTTCTTCGCGCGCTTCACCTTGAAGTGCGGGTTCTCGATGACGCCGAGGATGTTTCCGAAAGGGTCGAGGACAGCGCCGACCTTGATGCCTTCGCCGACGTCGGTCACCTTGTGGTGCGGCTTCGCGCCCAGCCGGACGAGCCGGGCCCAGGCGGTTTTCGCCCTGGGAACGCCCCAGTAGGCGATCGTTCCGCCCGCGCCGCGCGGCTGGCCCTTCTCGAGCGGGAGCAGCCCCAGCTCGTAACCGCCGACGTCGAAGCCGACGTAGAACGGCTGGTCGAAGTACGGGCCGTGGCCGAGGACCTTCGTGTACCAGGCCTTGGCGCCCGCGAGGTCCTGGACGTGGTAGCCGACGGTGCGAAGTCCGAGCATGAAAGAACCTCCCGGTTGGGGTCAGTGGCAGGCCGGTCGCTTACCCTTTTCCTTAACCATTCCCTTAACCTTAACCTGCCGTTTCCGGTGTACGGGGGTTAAGGTTGAGGGAAAGGTCAAGGTTAAGGGGCGGCGCTGCGCGCCGCGTCACAAATGCCCTGGTTCGCCTACTCCACGAACGCGTTTCTGCGCTGCTCGACTCCCAAGGCGCTGTCACAGATCGCCGAACTGGGGTTCGACGGCGCCGAGGTTCTCTTTGACCGGCCGCACGTGTGGCCGTACGACGCGGTGAGCGTCGCCGCCGCCGTGGCGGCCCTGCGCCGCACGAAGCTGCGGCTCTCGAACGTCAACATCAACACCGCGATGGGCCTCGACGGCGGCATCTGCCGCGACGGCCCGGGCCCCGCCCTCTCCGACAAGGACCCCGGCCGCGTCGGCACCCGCATCCGCTACATCCAGGCCGCCCTCCGCGGCGCCTGGGCCATCGGCGCCACCGTCGCCAGCGTGACCACCGGCCCCGCGCGGCGCGGCGCGTGGAAACCCGCCATGGAAGCGCTGGGCCAGCTCGCCCAGCTCGCCGAGTCGGTGGGCATCCGTCTCGCCATCGAGTACGAACCGGGATTCCTCATCGGCGACGTGAAAACGCTCCTGCGCGCCTTCAAGGACATCGGCAACCCGATGCTGGGCGCCAACCTCGACCTCGGCCACGCGCAGGTCGCCGGTGAGAACCTCGCGAAGACCATCGACCTCTGCGCCGGCCGCACCTGGAACATCCACGTCGAGGACATCAAGGGGCGCGTCCACCACCACCTCCCCATCGGCGAGGGAACGATGCCGTGGCCGAAGATCGCCGCGGCCCTGCGCGCGACGCACTACGAAGGCCCGCTCACGCTGGAGTTGTACACCTGCGACAGGAAGCCGGTGGAAGCGGGAAGGAAGTCGCTGAAGCGGCTGCGCGAAATCTTCGGCCACTCCTAGAAGCCTTCATCCGCGGCCCTTTCCGCGTCATCCGCCTTTATCCGCGAATGCCTTTCCTTTCATTTTGCAGAACGACAACGGCATTCGCGGATAAAAGCTGATTTCGCGGAAACAGCCGCGGATACGGCCCTGCTTCATTTACCTCAGCTTGTACCTCTGCGTCTTCCCCGTCGCCGTCTTCGGCAGCTCCGCCACGAACTCGACCCACCGCGGCGCCTTCACCGCCCCGATCTTCCCCTTCACAAACTCCTTCAGCGCCGCCTCCAGCTCGCCGGAGCCCTTCCGCCCCGCCTTGAGCACGACGCTCGCCTTCGCCTTGATGAGGCCGGAAGCGTCCGCGACGCCCACCACGGCGCTCTCCAGGACGTCCGGGTGGCCGGCGAGCGCGTTCTCCACCTCCACCGGCGACAGCCACATCCCGCCCACTTTCAACATGTCGTCGGTGCGCCCCTGGTACCAGAAGTAGCCGTCCGCGTCGCGCGTGTACTTGTCGCCCGTCCGGATCCACGCCCCCTGGATCGTGGCCTTCGTCTTCTCGTGCTGGTTCCAGTAGCACGCGCAGGTCGAGTCCCCGCGGATCAGCAGGTCCCCGATCGACCCCGCCGGCACGTCCCGCCCCTCCTCGTCCACCAGCCGCGCGTCGTACCCCGGCACGATCTCCCCCGTCGACCCCGGCTTCACCCTCCCCGCACGGTTCGAAATAAAAATATGCGCGATCTCCGTCGAGCCGATCCCGTCCAGGATCTCCACGCCGAAGCGCTTCTTCCACCCCTCGAACAGCGCGGGGGGAAGCGCCTCCCCTGCGGAGACCGACAGGCGGAGCGTTCCCGTGCGGTACCGCTTCTCCGCGTCCTCGACGTCCAGCAGCCGCGCGTACGCCGTCGGCACGGCGAAGAACACGGTGGGACCGAAACGGTCGACGACCTGGAAGATGCTCTCGGGTTCGGGTTTGCCGGGCCAGAGAATGGTGGTGGCGCCGGCGCGGAAGGGGAAATAGAGGCCGTTGCCGAGGCCGTAGGCGAAGAAGAGCTTGGCGACGGAGAACGTGCGGTCCCGTTCGGTGAGCGAGAGGATCGGTTTCGAGTAGAGGTCGGCGGCGACGAACATGTCGTGCTGGAGGTGGACGGCGCCTTTCGGGAAGCCGGTGGTGCCGGAGCTGTAGAGCCAGAAGCAGGCGTCGTCGCGGCTCATCGGCTCGGGGGAGAGTTCCGGCGAGGCGTGGACCAGGATTTCATTCCACGCCAGGGTCCCCGGCCGGTGCGGTCCGACGAGGACGACGTGCTTCAGGTACCGCAACTGCGCCCGCACCGGCTCGACCTGTTCCCACATCGCCACGCTCACGAACAACACCTGCGCGCGGCTGTCGTTCAGCATGTACTCGTAGTCGTGGGAGCGCAGAAGCGTGTTCCCGGGGACCGGGACCGCCCCGATCTTGATCGCGCCGAAGAACGCGAACACGAACTCCGGCGAGTCGGGGAGCAGCAGGAAGATGCGCTCTTCCATCCGGACGCCCAGGGCGCGCAGCGCATTCCCCGCGCGGTTCGACATCTCCCGGACCTGGGCGTACGTGAACTCGGCCCCCGTCGCCCCGTCGATCACCGCCACCTTCGAGCCGCGCCCGGCCTCGACGTTCGCGTCCACCAGCAGCGCGGCGGCGTTCATGCGCTCCGGCAGGTCCACCGTGGGTCCCGGCATCGGCCCGGCCTTTCTGTGGCGCACCGGGAACGATACCTCTGCCGCCGCGCGTTCGGCGAACCTTTCGGCGCCCCCCGATGATGGATAAGATGCCCCCCCACGAATCCACGGAGATTTCCCCACCGATGCCCCTCGACATCCCGACCCGTTTCGAACCCGCCAAGCGCGAAGCCGAAATCTACGCCGGTTGGCGCAAGGCCGGCCGCTTCACCGCCAACCCCGCTTCCACAAAGCAGCCCTTCGTCATCGTCATCCCTCCCCCGAACGTCACCGGCTCGCTCCACATGGGCCACTGCCTCAACAACACGCTTCAGGACATCCTGACGCGCTGGAAGCGGATGTGCGGGTTCGAGGCGCTGTGGCTGCCGGGGACGGACCACGCGGGGATCGCGACGCAGAACGTGGTCGAGAAGGAGCTGCGCAAGGAGAAAACGAACCGCCACGCGCTCGGCCGCGAGAAGTTCCTCGAACGCGTGTGGGCGTGGAAGGAGCAGTACGGCAACACGATCCTCATGCAGCTCGAGCGCATGGGTTGCTCGTGCGACTGGACCCGGACGCGCTTCACGATGGACGCCCCGTATTCGCAGGCGATCCGCGTGGCGTTCGTGCAGCTGTACAAGAAGGGGCTGATCTACAAGGGCAAGCGCATCATCAACTGGTGCCCGCGCTGCACGACGGCGCTGTCGGACATCGAGCTGCGGGACCAGCCGGACGACAAGGGGAAGCTGTATCACATCAAGTACCCGGTCGTGGGCGGCGGCGAGCTGACGGTGGCGACGACGCGGCCGGAGACGATGCTGGGCGACACGGCGGTGGCGGTGCATCCCGAGGACGCTCGGTACAAGGCGCTCGTCGGGAAGAAGATCAAGCTGCCGCTCGTGAACCGCGAGATCCCGGTGGTGGCGGACACGTTCGTGGACCCGAAGTTCGGGACGGGCGCGGTGAAGGTCACGCCGGCGCACGACGCGAACGACTACGAGTGCAGCCAGCGCAACGGGCTCGAGGCGATCTGCGTGATGGACGAGCGCGGCGTGATGAACGCCAACGCGGGGAGATTCGCGGGGCTCGACCGGTTCGAGGCGCGCAAGCAGGTCGTCGCGGCGCTCGAGGCCGAAGGATTCCTCGCAGGCACGACCGACCACGTCGTCCCGCTCGCGGTCTGCGACCGCTGCGACACCATCGTCGAGCCGTACCTCAGCGACCAGTGGTTCGTGAAAATGAAGCCGCTCGCCGTCCCGGCCGCCGAGGCCGTGCGCAGCGGGCGCGTCAAGTTCATGCCCGAACGCTGGACCAAGGTCTACCTCGACTGGGTCGATAACACGCGCGACTGGTGCGTCTCCCGCCAGCTCTGGTGGGGCCACCAGATCCCCGCCTGGCGCTGCATGGACTGCAGCGGCTACACCGTCGAAATCACCGACCCGAAGAACTGCGCCCACTGCGGAAGCGCTTCCATCAAGCAGGAAGAAGACGTCCTCGACACCTGGTTCTCCAGCGGCCTGTGGCCGTTCGCGACGCTCGGGTGGCCCGAGAAGACGGCGGACCTCGCGAAGTTCTACCCGACGTCCGTCCTCGCGACCGACCGCGGCATCATCTACCTCTGGGTCGCCCGCATGATCATGAACGGCCTCGAGTTCATGGGGAAAGAGCCGTACCACACCGTGATCATTCACCCGACGATCCTCACGGACGACGGGAAGCGCATGTCGAAGTCGAAGGGCACCGGCATCGACCCGCTCGGGCTGCTCGACACGTACGGCGCCGACGCGACGCGCTTCGCGATGAGCCGGCTCGTCACGACGTCGCAGGACATGCGCTTCGGCACGAACATCTCGAAGACGAAAGGCGAAGAAGGCCAGCGCTTTATGACGAAGTTCTTCAACGCGGCCCGCTTCGTCCTCATGTCCCTCGACGGCACGGACAAGGCCGGCGCGCTCGCCGGCGCGGCGTCGCTCGCCAACGGCGACGCGATCCCGGGGCTCGCGTTCGAGGACCGCTGGATCCTCTCGCGCCTGAACACGACGATCCGCACGGTGGACGCGGCGTTGCAGCGGTACGAGTTCGGCGAGGCCGCGGCGCAGATGTACGCGTTCGCCTGGTTCGAGTACTGCGACTGGTACATCGAGCTGGCGAAACCACGCATGGCGCGCCCCGACGGCGCCGCCGCGAGGGCGACGCTGCTCCACGTGCTCGACCGCCTCACGCGCCTCATGCACCCGATCATGCCGTTCGTGACGGAAGAGGTCTGGCAGTCGCTGCGCGCGTTCGACCCGCAGCGCGAGGAAAGCGTCATGACCGCGGCGTGGCCGAAAGCCGACGCGGCGCGCGTGGACCTAGACGCCGAGAAGACCGCGGGGACGCTCATGGAGATCGTCCGCGCCATTCGCGAAGTCCGGTCGAAGTACAACATCCCGCCCAAGCAGGCGCTCGCAGCGACGCTGTCCGCGCCGGACGCAGCGACGGCGAAGGCTCTCGGCGAGCACGCCCAGCTCGTGCAGGACTCAGCGAATCTCACGAAGCTCGACGTCGGGGCTACCGTGGCCGCTCCCCCGTCCTCCGCCACCCAGGTCGTCGCCGGCTGCAACCTGTACATCCCCCTCGCCGGGATCATCGACCCCGCGAAGGAGAAAGACCGGCTCGAGAACTCGAAGAAGAAGGCCGCCGAGCAGGCCGCTTCCATCCGCAAGAAACTCTCGGACGAGAAGTTCTGCGCCAACGCGCCGGCCGAGCTGGTCGAGAAGGAGCGCGCCCGGCTCGAGGAGTTCGACGACCAGATCGCGAAAGTGGAGAAGAGCCTGGAGGAGTTAAAGAGCTGGAAGTAGACGCCCGGCCGGACGGGGGCTGCGGAGTTGCTTTCACGGACCGTCGATTGACGTAAAGACGCTCTGTCCATACAATGCCCCCTATGAAGATGATCAACATCCGCCTGGACCACGACGACGAGCGTCGGGCCGAGGCGCTTCAGAAGAGCGGCGTGACCGTCTCCGAGGTCGTGCGTCGCGCCATCCGCGAGGAGTATGAGCGGCGCGTTGGGACGCCGCGGCCGGCGGGGTGGGCGGCGAAGCTGGTGGCGGACGTTATCCGGCGGCACCCGACGAAGGCCCGCGCCGCGGTCGCGTCGTCCGACGTCGAGGGAGCCCGGGCGTATATCCGGGCGAAGCTCTCGAGGACGCGCCGTTGATCCTCGTCGACACCGGGCCGCTCGTCGCCCTGTGCGATCCGCAGGATTCCCGGCACGAGGAGTCGGTGGCGGAGCTGCAGGTCCTGTCGCGGGGCGCGTTCGCGCTTTGCGAGCCGGTCATGACGGAAGCCTGGTTTCTCCTGCGCGCTGCGCCGCTTCGTCGCCGCCTGGCCACGCTCGTCACGGAGGTCCCGTTTCTCACCTGGTTCCCGGGAAAGCTCGACTCGTTCCGTCGGGAGGTGCTGGACTGGCTCGAGCGGTACTCGGACCAGGAGCCTGACTGGGCCGACGGATACCTCGTCGCGGCCTCCGCGCACGTCCGGGCCGGGAAGATCTGGACGTACGACTCGGAGTTCACCCGGAAGTGGCGGCGGACGGACGGAAGTCGAGTGCCGCTGGCAACTTGAGCGGCCGCTGCGGCGTGGACACCGCCACGCATCGGCTATCATGACCGCATGATCTACCGCCTCGCGCTCTGCCTCGCCCTCTCGGGCTCCGTCGCGCTCGCCCAGAGCCCCGCCGGCGACGCTCCCCTCCCCGAGGGCAACGCCGGCCTCGCCTCGAAGTACCCCGCCGACGCCGGGATCGCAAAAGACCCCGCTGTCGTCTTCCACGACGATTTCGAATCCGCCGCCAAGGCCTCCGACCTCCCCGCGAAGTGGGACGCGGGCGTTTTCCACGAGGAAACGATCCGGATCGCGGAGGAGCCCGAGAACCGGCACGCCGGCAAGCGCGCGCTGGAGTACCGGGTGCCGAAGCAGGACAAGGAGTGGAGCAACTCGGTGGCGCGGAAGATCAAGGACGAGAAGGAGATCCTGTTCCTGCGCTACTACACGAAGTTCGAGAAGGGGTTCGACCAGGTCGGGTCGAGCCACAATGGCGCGACGATCTGCGCGCACTACTTCGTGAACGGCAACGCGACGCCGGGCGTGCCCGCGGACGGGAAGAACAAGTTCCTCGCGTGCTTCGAGAACTGGCGCGGGGAGAAGGAGACCGCGGCGCCGGGACGGTGGAACGTGTACTGCTACCACCCTGAGCAGAAGGACCGCTGGGGCGACCACTTCTTCCCTTCCGGCGAAGTCCTCCCGAACTCGTACGAGCGCTCGGGCGACAAGACTTTCGGCAAGGGCTTCGTCGGGCGCAAGGACCTAACCCCCGAGCTCGACCGCTGGTACTGCCACGAGTTCATGCTGAAGGCGAACACGGTCGGGAAGCGCGACGGGCGGATCGCGTGCTGGATCGACGGGAAACTGATCGCGGACTTCACAAATCTGAGGTTGCGCGACGTGGACGCGCTGAAAATCGACCGCTTCGCCCTCGACCTGCACATCGGGAGCAACTCGGCGCGCGAGAACAGAAAGTGGTACGACGACGTGGTGGCGGCGACGAGCTACATCGGGCCGATGGTGGCGAAGAAGTAGACGCACGACACTTGGGAACCCTTCCGCCCCCGCCGGCGTCCAATGCCCTCGTCGTCGCCCCCGGCAATCCGGTACCCTACCCCGCTCAACTCACTCCAGGAGCCGCCATGACCGCCACGTCCCTCCGCGTCCTCGCCATCGCCCTTCTCACCGCCGGCGCCGCGTGCGCCCAGTCGGACTCGGTGCCCGATCCCGAGGCCGCGAAACTCGTCGAGGAGATCGCGAAGAAGCCCGAGATCTATCACCAGAGCTGCATGGCGCCGGAGCGCGACCCTGAGCTGTCGGTCCTCGTGAGCTTCCGCGGCGCCACCTCCGACACCCAGCACAGCGTTTCGGTGAAGCAGTTCAAGTCGCTGCGCGCCAAACGCGCGGGGGCGATCCGGGCGCTGGAAGCGTGGCTGAAGGAGAAGGCGGCGCCGGATGCGAAGGAGGAGGAGACGCACGCTCACCCGTCGCGGACGCGGATGCTGATGCTGGTGGACCTGAATGCAAGCGAAGCGCTTCCGGCGCTGAAGAAGTATGCCGAGAAGTGGAAGAAGGTGTGGGACGACGGCGGCGGGGTGGTGAAGGTGGACTGGGCGGCGTTCCGGACGATGGCGAAGGAGAAGCAGGACGCGATCCTGCAGCATGCGGAGGCGGGCGAGAAGCTGGGGGACGCGATGAGCGCGATCGTGACGATCCTGCGGCGCGAGAAGTTCGAGCCGTTGCGGTTGTCGCAATTCGGCAAGACGAGCGACGAGGCGGTCGCGGCCGCGCGAGGGGAAGGCTGGATGGCGGAGGTGATCAAGGAGATCGATCAGAACGGCGGAAAGATCCCGGAACCTGAGAAGGAGTACGTGTTCGTGGACAGCGTACTGAAAAAGGCCGTGACGAACGGCGCGTTCCCCGTGATGAAGGCGACGCCGGAGATGTTCGGGCAGCTCCTGGGGTTCGTGGACGAGTGGGTGAAGCTGCCGGCGGAGAAGAAGCTGGGCGAGAAGGGGATGACGGAATGGCCCGTCGTGCGGTAACGGGCGGAACGGCGGCGCTTCTGCTCCTCGCGGCCGGGTGCGCTTCCGGCCCGCCCGGCCATGAATTCGTCCGCGTCGCGGCGGGGCGGTATCACGTCGGCGCGGCGGACAGCACGCGCAACCCGTCGCGGGACGTGGACGCCGCGGCGTTCGAGATCGCGACGACCGAGACGACCAACGCGCAGTTCGCGCAGTTCGTGGAGGCCACGGGCTACGTGAGCGATGCCGAACGCTCGGGGTTCGGGATGGTCTTCGAGGAAGGGATGATCGACTGGCAGTGGCGGCAGACGCCGGGCGCGTGCTGGCGGCGGCCGTTCGGCGACGAGCGCTTCGCCGCCGATTCGCATACCGACTACCCCGTCACGCAGATCAGCGCCGCCGACGCCGCCGCGTACTGCGCGTGGGCCGGCCTGCGACTTCCCACCGTCGAGGAGTGGGAAATCGCGGCCCGCGCAGGCGCCGCAACCCGCTACCCCTGGGGCGACGACGTCATGCCGGGCGGCAGGCCGACGGCGAACTTCTGGCAGGGGAAGAGCCACCTGAAAGACGAGACGCGGGACGGTTTCCTCTACCTCGCGCCTGTGAAGAGCTTCCCCCCGAACGCCTGGGGGCTGTACGACGTCATCGGCAACGTGTTCGAGTACTGCGCCGGCGGCGTCGAGGCGCGCAGCGACGAGGAGGCCTCGCACTACGGCACCGCGCGCGGCGGCTCGTGGTGGTGCTCGGAGAACGCCTGCGATTTCTACAACCTCGTGAAGATCGGCCAGATGGACCGGCATGGCTCGCTCGCGAACCAGGGCTTCCGGGTGGCGCGATAAGCGCTTCTGATATTCTCCGCCCATGATTCCGCCACCCGCCACTTCGCCCCTGCTGTCGCAGCTCGAATCGGCGCTCAAGCGCTGGGTCCGGGCACGGCCGCGAGCGGCGGCGCTGACGGGGTTCGGGGTGCTGATGGGGTGGCTTGCGTGCGTGTGGGCGGTGTCGCCTTCGGAAGTGTCGCTCGCGGGGGACTGGCGGGGCGCGGAGGTGCGGCTCAACGGGCAGGTCGTGGCAGGGCCCGTGGCGACGGTCTGGCCCGCGGGGGGATTTGAAGTCCGGGTGAGGCGCGCCGGGAGGGCGGACGTGGTGCTCAAGGGCCGCGTCTGGCCGCTGGCCCGGACGCGGGTTGTGCTGCCGCCGGCGGGCGAGCCGGTGGCTGCGCCGGCGTCGGAAGCGCCGGTGTCGCCGGTCGAGAAGCCGCCTCCCCCGATCACGGAAGAGGACATCGCCGCGAAAGTGGACGAGCTCGAGCGCGCGACCGACGCGCAGCTCCTCGCCACTCCCCCTTCCGACCGCGAAGCGCAGATCGCGCGCCAGGCGGCGATCCGCGCGTTCGCGCGCTGCCGGGCCGCGGAGAAATGGGACCGGTCCGTGATGGTGTTTGCTCCCGCGTGCCTCTGGGCGCGCGCGCACCCCGGCGCGTTCGCCGCGGACCCGTGGGACGCCGCGGCGTCGGCCGCCGATCTCGCCCCGTCCGGCGTGGCGGGCCGCGCCTTCCTCTGTCTCGCCCGCCTCGCGCGCGCCCTCGAGCGCGCCGCGGACTCGGCCGCTTCGTTCGAGCGCGCCGAGGCCGACGCCCGCCGCGGGGCGCTGGACGGCAACCTCGACGGCGCCATCGCCGTCGCCAACGACGCCCTGGCCCTCTCGCCTCCGGAACCCGCACGCGGAAGATTCGAAGACCTCCTCGCAACTTGCCGGAAAGCCGCCCGCTGATCGGCGTATCATGCCGGACCCTTTCGGGAGCCCGCCGCGATGTTCGTCGTCCTCAAGTCCGCCCTCATCCTCACCGCTTCCATCGTCGGCGGCGGCTTCCTCACGTTCGTGTGGAGCGACTACCTGCACCACAAGCTCCGCGGCGCCGCGGCCCCGGACGACAAGGAAGCCCACGAACCCCGCATCCTCTGGATCCCCGCCCTCATCGGCGTCCTCGAACGCGCCCTCTTCACGATCATGATCGCCTGGGGCGTCGAGGCCTCCGGCGCCTTCTGCGGCGGCTGGATCACCGCCAAGGCGATCAGCGGCATGGGCCCCTGGAACGGCGACACCGCTCTCCATCGCGCCCGGATCGGGGTAGGATTCCTGGGAAGCGGCCTGTCGCTGCTCATCGGCGTGGTCTGCGGGCTGTGCCTCAGGGCGTGGCTGGCGCCCTAAACGCCATTTCGGAGTCCTCGCATGGGCCTGCTCTCCTGGATGGTGTTCGGCGCGCTCGCCGGTTTCGTCGCCAATCTCCTCATGAGCGACCGCGAGCCCCAGGGCTGCCTCTTCAACATGCTCCTCGGGATCGTCGGCGCCATCATCGGCGGGCTGCTGCTGGAGCTGATCGGCGGGCGGGAAGTGCACTTCAGCTGGAGCCTTCGCAGCTTCGGCGTGGCCGTGATGGGGTCGGTGCTGCTGCTGGCGATCGCGGGATCGAGGCGGAAGAAGAAGGGATGACGGCCTGCGCTACCGGACGGGGTACAGCCGGTCGAGCCGTTCGTTGAGGGCCTGCTGAGCAGCGCCGGAGAGGCCGTCGGCGATGCGTCCCCAGTTCCGGCGGATTCCGGAGCGGCTGAGGGAGCGGTCGGTGCCGAGGGGAGTGTCGCCGAAGACGTTCGCGGGCCGCGCGGCCTCGTTCACCGTGACCACTCCCTCCGGCGAGATCGTGATGACGCGCACCGCGCCGTCGGGCGAATTCAGGCTCCAGCGGCCGCCGCGGCAATCGATGCCGAGCGGGATCGAAATGGCGCGGTCGCGCGCGGGATCGCCTTCGCGGACGCGGGCGTCCACGGTGAAGCGGCCCGCGGTGATGATTTCGGTTCCCTCGTAGGGGCAGTGATCGGGTTCCGCCGGGCAATCGGTGCAGGCGGCGGGCGGGTGGGCGGCGCCGCGGGGCGGCGCTCCGGCGCGGCGCGGCGGGCAGTTGCAGCGACTGGCGACGAGATGGTCCTTGAGCGCGATGAAGTCCGCGCCCGCGACGTCGATGTTGTCGGCGCCCCAGCAGGACCAGAAGACGATGCGGCGCACGGGCGTTTTGACCATGCGTTTGAATTCCTCCACCACCCCGTGAAACGCGGCGGTGTTCCCGTGGTAGATGAACATGATCTCGTGCCACTTGTGGCAGTTCGCGAAGTGGCTCGTGAGATCTTTCCCGCCCGGCGGGCGCGTCGTGCGATATCCCGTCCTTCTCGTCCACTCGCGGCCGTTGAAATTGAGGACGGTCGCGGGCGAGCCGCCGGCGTCGAGCCCGTCGTAAATCAGCACGTGGTAGTGGGGATCGGGGTGCGCGGCGGCCATCGCGGCCGCATAACGCCGCGCCGCGCAGATCGCCGTGTCCAGGATCCGGAACCCGTCGTTGCCGTGCTCGTCGTAGAGCGGATTGTCCCCCAGCAGCGCCTCGTGCCGGGCGCGCTTCGCCGCGTCGGGCCGGCCCGGGCGCGCCGGGGGGATGTCGAACTCTTCGCGCGCCACTCGGTCGAGCTCGGCCTTCACGTCGTCCATGCTTCCGCCGGCGGGCAGGCGATTCCACATCCCCCCGATCACGACGATCAGCCGGCACGGCTCGCAGACGCAGGCGGGTTGCGGCGCCCGGTTCGCACGCCCGTTGTCGATCTCGATCCAGGTGTGCGGGACCTGCTCCTCGTCCCACGGCACCGCCAGGAACGTCGTGTCCTCAGCCTTCTCCTCCCCGTCGCACGCGACCGCCACGAACCCCGGGTCCCGGTCCTTCTGCGCGATCTCGACGAAGCGCGTTCCGCCGGCCGACGAGCACGGGATGACCAGCTCGACCAGGCCGTCCCCGACGGGATGCGAAGCGCATCCGGGCGCGGACGACGAGCATCCGTTCGCGGCGTCGCTGATCACCTCCGCGGCGGTGGACTCAGCACCGTCCCCCGGGCACTCGGGGCCGTCCGAAGTGAGCAGCCGGTCGGCCTCCGCGGGATCCTCCTGCAGGTCCTCGCTCGCATAGAAGAACTGGTGCATCCCCGCCCGCGCCGCGCGCAGCGTGCCCAGCTCGATCGACCCCGAGCCCGCCGGCAGAATCCCGTTCCCGGGCCCGCCCGACGAAGACGTGAACGTCATCGCGTCGTCGGTCGTGATCGACCAGCGCTGCGCCCTCTTCCCGGAATACTCGCACTTCACGGGCGCCCCCGACGCCAGCGACCCCGCCGTCGGGTTCGCCATCGACCAGCTGGGCGGCTCCAGCGGAAGCGTCTCGTACTCCGCGGTGCCGTCCTCCGCGAACGACCCCAGCGTCGCGGTATCCCCGAGCGACGCCGCGTCGAGCCCTTCGACGCCCGTCGCGCACGCCCCCAGGAACGACGCGTTCTTCACCAGCGGCTTCCACGGGACCGCCACTTCCCTGTCCCCCTGCCGGAAGATCATGAACTCGCGGCGATCCTCCGAGGGCGCGCCGAGGTTGGAGTTCGCGTAGGCGAGGCTCGCGCCGATCGTGGCCTTGCCGTTCGTGTGCACGAACGCCACGCCCTTGCCCGCGGGCTTCGCGTCCTTCCGGACGTGTATCTCCAGCGCGGCCACGACCTTTCCGCCCGCGTCGCGCCACACGGCCAGCTTCGGCGCGCCGGGGGACTTCGCGTTCTCGTACTGCCGCAGCGTCAGGTCCGGATAGCTGAACAGCTTCAGGCGCGCACCCTGTTCCGGCGTGACGACGAGCCGGCCAGGAAGGGCCTTCCCGGCGCCGGTCGGCGCGGCCGGCCGGGTGCCCGCGAAGTCGAGCCCGAGCGTCGTGGCGTACGCATACGGCGCCGGGAGCCAGAGCCGCGTCTCTCCGCCCGCGTCGGCATGCACCGCCAGCCACGCGTCCCCGCCCGCGCGGAATTCCCGCTTCAGCGTCGCGTCCGCGTACCAGCGCGGGTGGACGAAGGCATCCACGGCGCCCGAAGAGGCTCGCAGCACGACGTCCCACGCCCCGCGCTCGGCGTCCCAGGAGGCGGAGGCCACGGTCAGCGTTCCGCCCAGGGCGGAGGACCCGGCCACGACGGGACAGAGACTCTCGCGTCCGGCGGCGCCGCGGTCGGGCCCCGAAGTCCGGGACGAGCAGGAGACGAGCACGAGCGCGAAGAGGACCGTGGCGATTCGCTTCATGGGTGGCCTCGCTGGGGTTGAGTCGCCAGTAGATCGGGGGAATCGGCCGCGATCAACCCAAATCACGGTCGCCGAATGCCGGCGTTCCCTATGATGCGGGCCCAGATTTCAACCCGGAGATTCCAATGCCCTCCACGCTCTTCCGCCTGCTCGCCGCCCTGCTGCTCGGCACGATCGTGTCCCCGGCTCGCGCGGAGGATGCCTGGGCCCCGGCGGAGACCTACGTCTACGTCGCGAGCATCATCGAGTGGCCGACCGCCGGCCTCGCGGCCTTCAAGGACGAACGCCGCGACGAGGCCTTCATCGATCAGCTCAAGAAGTGCGGCGTCCCCGCCGGCAACATCGTCTTCCTCAAGGACAAGCAGGCGACGCTCGCCGCGATGCGCAAGGAACTGCGCGCGCTCGCGGCCCGCGCCGAGGCCGGCAGCACGTTCATCTTCTACTTCCAGGGCCACGGGCTCAGCCGCAAGGAGAAAACCTGGCTCGCCTGCTACGACGTGGACCTCAAGGACTACTCCACCGCGTTCGACGTGGACGAGATCTTCCCGGTCTTCGACAAGGAGTGGAAGGGCTCCCGGCTGCTGCTCATCGGCGACTGCTGCCACTCCGGCGCGCTCGGGCGCGTCGTGGACGGGTTC
>CAVPNQ010000005.1:0-8379 GCA_963706735.1 uncultured Planctomycetia bacterium | reverse complement strand
CCGGCCGGAGCAACTGGTTCCAGGAGCATCGATCTTTCTCTGGCCGAGCCGCTTTCGCGTACGGCGGTGCCCTCAACGATGCCTCTTGGCGGGCGCGAGGTGGCGGCGGCCCGACCCGATAATCGCGCGTCGCTCGCACGCTGTCAGGCCTCCCCAGATTCCGTACTGTTCAACCCCGGTCAGCGCCTGATCCCGGCACGGCCGTAGCACCGGGCATTGGCCGCACAACCGCTTGGCCTCACGTATTCGTCGTGCACGATGAGGCGGTCCTCCCCGTCGAACCCAAAGAACATCTCCGGGTCCGCGCTCCGGCACGATCCGTGCTGATGCCATTCTCGAAGGAGCGTCGCAGACGCGGGATCGGCCCTGACGAATGTCGACGATCCAGCGGCTTCAGATCTCTCATGCACAATTGCTTAGTCGGGACGACGGCCGCGGTAGTTCCGGCAGTAGTTTTCGCCGATGTCGAGGGTCCGGTGCTCGTGCTCGCCGGGGCCGGGACCGGCAAGACGAAGGTGCTGACCACGCGGCTCGCGCTTCTTCTCGCCAAAGGCCACAAGCCGCCGTCCCTGCTGGCGGTGACTTTCACGAACAAGGCGGCGCGCGAAATGCGGGCGCGGGCGATCAAGCTGGCCGGACCGGCGGCGAAGGAGGTCTGGCTGTCGACATTCCACTCGCTGTGCGCGCGGATCCTCCGCAAGGAGATCGAGGTCCTGGGGTGGCGGAAGGACTTCTCGATCTACGACGACTCGGACCAGGAGTCGGTGGTGCGCGGGGTGCTCAAGGAGCTGCGCGTGCCGGGGGTGCAGGCGACGCCGGACGTGGTGAGGTGGAAGATCGGGCAGGCGAAGAACCGCGGGTGGGGCGCCGACCAGATGGCGCGCGAGGGAGCGGAGGACGTGGACCACATCGCCGCGCGGGCGTTCGAGAAGTACCAGGCGGGGCTGAAGGCGCGCAACGCCCTGGACTTCGACGACCTGCTGACGCTGACGGTGCGGCTGTTCCGCGAGCACCCGAAAGTCGTGGAGAAGTACCGGAAGCAGTTCCGGTACCTCATGGTGGACGAATACCAGGACACCAACGCGGTGCAGTACGAGATCGTGCGCTCGCTCGCGGGCGAGCACCGCAACCTCTTCGTCGTCGGCGACGACGACCAGTCGATCTACGGCTGGCGCGGCGCGGACCACGCGCACATCCTGCACTTTGAAGCGGACTTCCGCGGGGCGACGGTGGTGCGGCTGGAGCAGAACTACCGCTCGACGGAAGCGATCCTCGAGGCGGCGAACGAGCTGATCCGGCACAACGCGGCGCGGCACCCGAAGACGCTTTTCTCGAAGCTCGGCGCCGGGACGCCGGTGCGGTCGGTGCTGCTGTACGACGAGCGGGCGGAAGCGCTGTGGGTCGCGGATCAAATAAAAACATCGGCGCGCCGCCGCTCGGAGTTCGCGATCCTCTTCCGCACCAATGCCGAGACGCGCCCGTTCGAGGAACAGCTCCGCCTCGCCCGCGTCCCGTACTCGGTCGTCGGCGGGCAGCGCTTCTATGACAGGCGCGAAGTCCGCGACGTCCTGGCCTACCTGCGCCTCGCCGCGAACCCGCACGACGACGCGGCGCTCGCGCGGGTGGCGAACGTCCCCCCGCGGGGGATCGGCGAGACGTCGATGGAGAAGCTGGACGGGTTCGCGGCGAAGCACGGGATGCCGCTCATCGACGCGTTCAAGCGGGCGGGGGAAGCGGGGCTGGCCGGGGCGACCGCGGAGACGGCGAAGAAACTGGCGGCGAAGATCGAGGCCTGGCGCGGCGCTGTGAAGTCCGGCATGGCGCGCGGCGCGCGCGAGATGGTCGAGGACCTCGACCTGGCGGGCGAGCTGAGGCGCGAGACGGAAAACCCGGAGGCCTCCGAGGCGCGCGTCGCCTCGATCGAGAGCATCCTGAACGATCTCGCGGCGCATGAAGGGCAGGGAGGCGACCTGCGCGAGTACCTGGAGAAGGTCGCACTGCTCGACAAGGAAGAGCCGGACGACGAGAAGAAGGAAGCGGTCACGCTGCTGACGGCGCACGCGGCGAAGGGGCTCGAGTTCCCCGTCGTGTACGTCGTGGGCATGACCGACGGCATCTTCCCGCACCGCCGCTCGACGGCCGACGAGAAGGGGCTCGAGGAGGAGCGCCGGCTGCTGTACGTGGCGATGACGCGGGCGAAGGAGGAACTCGTCCTGACGCGGCCGGAGAACCGTACGAGCCGCGGCAAGACCGGCGCAGCCACGCCGTCGCGCTTCCTGATCGAGCTGCCCGGGCACATCGGCCGCGAGGCGCCCGGCAAGCGGGAGATCACGAACGACGAGGCCGCGGCGCTCGAAGCGCGCATCCAGTCCATTCTTGCGTCGGGTGCGAAGAAGGACGTTTAACAGCAGTTGCGGGTTGCGAGTTGCGGGTTGCGAGGAAAGGCCCGTCTGCGTGGCCTTTCCTCGCAACCCGCAACTCGAAGTTACTTCTTTAACTCAACCCACCACTTCAACCGGTACTTCGCCGCCGCGGGCCACGGGCTCGTTCCGCCGTCCTCCGCTTCCGCCGCGACGAGTTCGTCGTAGAGCGGCCGGGCGTCGTCGCGGCAGCCGGACATTTCGAGAACCCAGGCGGTGAGCATCTTGTGCCGGCGCTTGAACTCCCGCATCGCCGGCGGGTAGTCGTCGCCGAACTTCGCGACGGTTTCGGCGTACTGCTTCTTCTGCGCCCAGGGCCACTTGGCGTAGGCCTCGAGAAGCGCTTTCTGGCGGCGGAACTGGAAGGGGCTCGGGATGAGTTCGGCCTTCGCCGCTTCCGCGAGGAGCTTGTCGAGGCGGGGGAGTTCTGCCTGGGCAAATTTCTGCATTTCGGTGCGGAACGCGAGGATGGCTTTCTTGTCGGCGAGGGTGACCTTGCGGTCGAGCTCGAGTTCGGCGATGCGGGCGACGGCGTCGGGCCAGCGGTCGTCGGCGAGCAGGACGAGGACTTCCTTGACGAACTTGTCCTCGTTCTTCGCGAACGTGAGCGGTTCAGGCTGGGGCGCCGCGGCGCCGGCGGCCGGCGGGTACGGGATGGACCCTGGCCCTCCAAGGTCGTTGATGACGTCCCGCGTGATCTGGATGCAGCGCGCGTTGACGTCGTGCCCCATCTTCGGGATCTCGTGGTACAGCACCGGAAGGCCCCAGTGGGTCAGCACGTTGGCGTAGTGCCGCACCGACGGAAGCACTTCGTAGTTGCCCGCTTCCTTCGTCTCCAGCTCGCCCACCGTGCAGATCGTCGGGACCGGCGGCAGCGTCGTCTTCGATCCCGCGCCGCCGCTCGAGTAGAGAAACAGCGCGCGGAAGGGAAACCCGTCGGGATCGTTCTTCCACCAGTCCGTGGCCCAGCCGCTGGTCCAGGCGGTTCCCCACGAAAATCCGCCGACGAAAACCCGCTCGGGATCGACCGGCTGCTCTTTCATCGTCTTGTCCAGCAGCCAGCGGCAGCCCTTGATCACCACGTCCGGCTCCGCCAGCGTCGGCAGCCCCATCTTTCCCGACCCGTCCGCCTGCAGCTCCTGGTACTGCACCCCGATCACGATCACGGGGTCGCGCTCCGTCGTGACCTGCGCGAGCACCCCGACCCGCCCCTTCCCGCGGTCCCCGTTCCCGTGGAACGCGAACATCAGCGCGTACTTCTTCGACTTGTCGAGGCCCTTCGGAAGCGACATGTACCCCGTCATCTTCTCGCAGCCCGGCTCCTCGATCTTCAGCTCCGAGAAATCCGCCGGCGACATCTTGACCGGGTTCGCGTCGCCGCCGCCCAGCCCGCGCTGCGGAAACAGCTTTTTCGCGTCCGCCGTGGCGCGGTCCCGGACGCGCTTGCCCGGCGTCACGGCGGGTTCCTCGGCGAGGCAGGGAAGCGTCACGAGCAGGGCGGCGAGGGCGGCGAGCGGGGCGCGCATGAGAATTCCTCTCGTTGAACCGCTGTGAGTCTAGCGGCCGCGACCTGCTTTTCGGGAGCAAACGAAAAAGCGCGGGCCCCCGTCGGGAGGCCCGCGCTGCCCGAGCTCGCCGCTACTTCAGGTCTTCCACGCCGTCCTTCTCGGCCTCGGTCTCCTCGTCCCCGCCCTCCGCGTGCTCGCGGACGTTTTTCTTCTCCGCCGGCTTGCGCCCCTCGTTGAGCTCCGGTTTGCGCGCCTTCCCGTCCTCTCCCTTGGCCCCCCCGTCCCCCGCGAGCGCCCTCTTCTTCATCTCCTCCGCGTCCTTCTGCGCCTCGCCCATCTCCTCGTCCATCTTCCGCTTCATCTCGGCGACCTTCTTCTCGAAGTCGCGCTTGAACGCCTCCACGTCGATCCCGCCTCCCGGTTGCCCGCCCGCCTTCTCGTCGCTCCCGTTCACCTCGACCTTCACGTCGGCCGTGGCCTCCGCCTTCGCCTCCGCCCGCGCGTCGGCCTTCGCGTCCGCCTTCGCATCCCCCTTCGACTCCTGGTGCGCCTCGTCGTGCGCTTCCTTGTGTGCCTCCTTGCGGTCCTCTTTCTTCACTTCTTTCCGCACAACTTTGCCTTCCGCCGCGGCGATCGAGGCCGCGAAGAGTCCGGCGAGGGCGAGCGTGATAGCGAAGCGCATGTCGATTCTCCTGTTTGGGATTCTGGTGAAGGGCTGTCAGCGAGGGGGATTACGACGGCTGTGGGGAAGTGCTCCCGGAATTCCGATTGTTCGCTCGGCAACGCAAAGACTGACTCCAAAAGAGGTTGTGACGCAGCCGCGCCGTTTCCTCTTCATCGCGGAGTATTCCGGGTCCCCGCCGTATACATTCCCGGACATGGCCGATGCCTTTCCCGGCGGTGAGACCGTCCCCCTCGACTGGGCCTCCGAGCCCGACGAGCCCCTCATGCTCCGCATCCAGGCCGGCGACACCCGCGCGCTCGAACTCCTCATCCAGCGCTGGTCCCCGCGCCTCGCCGGCCTTTTCTACCGCCTCACCGGCGATCCCCACGCCGGCGACGATCTCCTCCAGGAAACCTTCCTCCGCGTCTGGTCCGCCCGCGCTTCCTTCCAGAGCGACGCCCGCTTCTCGCCGTGGATCCACGCGATCGCCCGCAACCTGGCCGTCGATCGCGCGAAGAACCGCGACCGCAAGCCGCTTCATCGCGCTGTCAATTCCTCCGTCGGCTCGACCACCACGCTCCTCGGCAAGATCCCCGACTCCGCCACCACTCCCTTCGCCGCCGCTTCGCGTCTCGAGCTCCTCGCGCGGCTTGACGAAGCGATGCGCGGGGTGCCGGAGCCGTACCGCGAGGCGGTGGTGCTGTGCGACCTGCAGCGGCTGAGTTACGACGACGCCGCACAGGTCCTGGGCGTGCCCGCGAAGACGGTCAGTTCGCGGCTCGCGCGCGGGCGCGAGCACCTGCGCAACGCCCTCGCGGCCTTCCGGAGCGGCCCCCTCCCATGAACTGCGCCGAGGCGAGGGAGGAACTGTCCGCCGCGCTGGACGGCGCGCTGACCGCGGAGGAATCGCGGGCGGTGGAAGCGCACGCTGCCGGGTGCGCGGCGTGCCGCGCCTGGCGGGCCGAAATGGCCGACGTCCGCGGCCTGCTGCGCGGCATCGACGACGCGGACGAGCCGCCGGGCCTGTCGGCGACGGTGGGGAGGGAAGTGCTGGCGGCGATTCAGCGCGGGCCCGTGAGGGGGGCGGACGCCGACCGGAAGCGTGCGGCGCGCTCCGATGCTTCGCGCCGGCTGGTGTTCGCGGTGGTCGCGTCCATCGTGGCCGTGGTCCTGGCGGGATTCCTGCTCGTCCCGATCGGGCTCGCATGGGTGGTTTCTTCGATGAAACCGCGGACTCCCGCGACCAGCCCCTCTGTGCCGAGCTCGTCGCGGTCACGACCGGCCCCCTCCATCCACGGCAAGCTCAGCATGAGCGCCGACGACGCATCCACGCGCGACGGCCTCCGTGCGCTCTTCGCGAAATGGCCGGGGACTTTCACCGCCGACCAGGCCGATGCGGACCAGAGGCTCTTCGCCTTGACCGTCGAATTCGAGGGTCCGGCGAGTGCGGTCGGGGAGTTCGAGAAGCTCCTGGCGGAGTTCCAACGCGCGCACAGTGGCTCGCTGCGTTCCTGGCGTTACTCCTCCGAGACCCGCGACTGACCTCTCGCCCTGGGGAGCCTTCGCCAGCCTCCGCCAGCCTTCTTCAGCCTTCGCCAGCCTTCCCGTTAGACTACGCGCGTGCCCGAATCCCCCCTCGGACAGATCGCCGTCGACCAGGGCCTCATCACCCCCGAGCAGCGCGACGCCGCGCTGAAAATCCAGGCCGAACTTCGCGCCCAGGACCTCTACATCCGCGTCGGCGAAATCCTCGCGCGCCGCACCCTCCTCCAGCCCTCCCAGGTCCGCGAGCTCCTCGACAAGCAGGGCCTCGCCCTCGTCCGCTGCCGCTTCTGCGGAAAACAGTACAACGCCCGCAACTGGTCCGCCGGCCGCGGCCGTTGCCCGTGCGGCGGCGACCTGGACCTCGCGCCGCCTGAAGCCCCGCTGTCGGTGTCCGGAAACGCCGCGATGGCCAAGGTCGAGGACACCGCTCCCGACAAGCCGGCGCCGTCTCACGACTCCCTCCGCGGGCGATATTTCGGAAAGTACCCGCTCCTCGAAGAACTCGGCCGCGGCGCGATGGGACTCGTCTACAAGGCGCACGACCCGGCCCTCGGCCGGCCGATCGCCATCAAGGTCCTCATCGATGCGGGCACGCCCGAAGAGAGCGCCAAGCGGAGGCACCAGTTCCTGCAGGAAGCGCGTTCGGCGGCGAAGCTGCGGCACCCCTCGATCGTGGCGGTTCACGAGGTGGGCCAGTCGGACGGCAGCGGGTTCATCACCATGGACTTCATCGATGGCGCGCCGCTCTCGACGCTGATCCACGAGGAACAGGACAACGGCCGCGCGCTCGCCTTCGAGAACTCCGACAAGCCGCAGCCGCACGTGATCGAGTGGATCCGCGATGTCGCCCTCGCCCTTCAGCACGCCCACCAGGCCGGCCTGCTCCACTGCGACGTGAAGCCCGGCAATATCCTGATCGATCGCCGGAACAAGGCGCTCCTCTCCGACTTCTCCGCCGCACGCGGCGTCCGTTTCAACAAGGGCGACCCCAACAGCAAGCGCGTCCTCGGGACGCTTCTCTACATGTCCCCCGAGCAGGCGCGCGGCGCCGCGAAGGAAGTTGGCATCGCCAGCGACATCTGGGCGTGCGGGGCGGTGCTGTTCGTGCTCCTGACCGGCCAGCGCCCGTTCACCGGCCAGACCGCCATCGAAATCCGCAAGACGATCGTCACGAAGCCCGCCGCCGCGCCGCGGTCGCTGAATCCGCGTATCCCTAAGGACCTCGAGGGGATCGTGGTGAAGTGCCTCCAGAAGGACCCGAAGCTGCGGTATGCGACGGCGAAGGAACTGGCGGACGACCTGCAGAGATACATGGACGGCGAGGCGGTCCTGGCGCCGGTGTTCAAGGAAGCGCCGAAAGGGCCGCCGGTGTGGAAGGACCGGCGGGCGCTGATCGCAGCTGCGGCCGGGCTGGTTTTCATCGCCGGCGTGCTTCTGATCCGGTGGGTCATGAAGCGCGCGGCGGACCGGAAATCGCCTTACGACATCGAGGAGCGCCTGAAGTAGGCGCTTCCTGCCCGCGATCCTTGGTTGACCGCGACCGCCCGTGCGACCACAATCTCCCCCCCTCATGCCCAGCACCCTTCGACCTTCCCAGGACGGCACCGGCAAGCGCTTCGCCATCGCCGCTTCGCTCTTCAACGAGGACATCGTTACGAACCTCGTGAACGCCGCGGTGAAGACGCTCGAAGCGCACGGCGTGGTTTCGGACGCGATCACGATCGCGTGGGTCCCGGGGGCGTTCGAGCTGCCGCTGGCGGCGCAGGCGTTCGCGAACACGGGGCGGTATGCGGCGGTGATCTGCCTGGGGGCGATCATCAAGGGCGAGACGCGTCACGATGAAGTCGTGGGCGACGCGGCGGCGCGCGGGGTTTCCGACGTGGCGCGCGACTCCGGCGTTCCCTGCACGTTCGGCGTCATCACGGCCGGCAACCGCGCGCAGGCGCTGGAGCGCAGCGGAACGGAGACGAACCGTGGTGCGGAGGCGGCGGAAGCGGCGCTCGAGATGTCCGACATCCTGGCGAGGATCGAATGAGGCGCCGCACGCAATCGCGCCGTCTGGCGCTTCAGTGGCTCTACAAGGCGGACCTCACGGGGGACTGGGACGATTCGGACCTGGAGACGTACCTGGGGCTGCGCGGGGACCCGGGCGAAGTCAGGCAACTCGCGCGCGACATCGTGCAGGGAGTGATCCAGCGGCGCGGGAAGATCGACGCGGAGATTTCGCGGATCGCCGAGAACT
>CAVPNQ010000004.1:0-3141 GCA_963706735.1 uncultured Planctomycetia bacterium | reverse complement strand
GGCGAGCGCGGCGCCCACCTTGGAACCCTTGTTCACGATCTCGGCGTTGGGCGGGTACGCCATGCCGCCCCAGTCGCCGGGGTCGTGCGTCACCAGGGCGACCCAGGCGAACGCGCTGGCGAACACCACGGCAATCCCAACCCATTCGCAAACCTGCTCGGATTTGGGCGTTGTGGACGGCGTCTTGGCCATGACTCCTCCGAAGGGCGGGGGCAAGGGCATACCAGGCGCCCCGCCGCAGGCACGGAGCGACAGCGGGACCTCTCTTTTTTCGGCACGGAGGCGGGAGGAAAGTGAGGAGAAATCGCCCGGCTTATCGTCCGCGGCGCAGCATCCTGAGCGCTTCCCCGGCCGCTGCACGGACTCCCTCGTCCGGATCCTCCTTGGCGGAGGCCTCCAGCGCGACCACGGCGCTCTCCCGCAGGTCGATGTTCTGGGAAGCGGGCTCGGGGAGCGAAGCGGCGCAGGCGGCGCGGACGGCGGAGTCCTCGTCATCGAGGAGTGCCTTCGTCAGCGCAGGGACGATCGCGTCCGCCCCGGCGGGATAGCGGCACAGCGCCGCGTTCTTCGCCGCCGAAAGGCGCTTCCAGACGTCCTTTTCCCCGGCCACGACCTCCGCAAGGAGGGCCCAGGGGCCGGGCTTGTAGTAGTTCGAGGCGCGAGTGAGCTCTTCCATGGCCTTGGCAGAAGCGGCGGCGTCGGGGGCGGCGATGGCGGCCTTGAGGGCGTCCCGGCCGGCGTTGCCCATGCCGCAGAGGAGGAGTTCGGCGGCGCCGCTGGCGGTGTGCGGATCGCGCGACATCATGGCCTTGAGGAGCTCGGGGATGGCGGCGGTGGCAGCGTCGCCGCAGGCGCGAAGTGCGCCGATCGCGCCGATGCGCAGGGCGTAGTCCCGGGCGGAAAGCAGGGCGGCGATCGCGGGGACGGCGGGTTTGGAAGCGGCGCCGGCGTATTCGAAGGCGAGGAGGGCGCAGGTGCGGCGGCGGAGGTCGTCGGAATCGAGGTCCTCGGCGAGGAGTTCGGCCGGGAATGGATCGATCCGGGCGAGGCGGTCGGCCGCCTCGAGGCGTTTTTCCTCGCCGCCCTTCGCCATCTCCTCGAATTCCGCCTCGATCGCGGCGCGGGCCGGCGAAGGGTCGTCCTCGGCGCGGGCGCACAGGGCGAGGAGCGGGAGGACCAGCAGACAGGCGCGCTTCATCGCGGTTTCCTCCGGCCCTCGACGAAGTCCATGGCTTCCTTTGCGGCCGCCTTCACGGCCGGGTCCTCGTCCGACGTGAATTCGCGGAGGGCGGGAAGGGCGTCCACGACCTTCTGGTATTTGCGCATCGCGCCGGTTTCGTCGGTGGTGGCCAGCATGGCGCCGAGGACGCCGAACGCGCGGAGTGAAGCGGCGCGGACGGAGGACGGGGCGTCGCCGGAGGCGACGGTCCAGAGGTCGGCGACGGTGTCGCGGTCGGCGAGTCCGGCGTGGCGCATGACGAGGGCGGCCATGGCGCGGACGGCGGGGTCTTTTTCCTCCGTCAGCGCGCGACGGATGAACACCAGGCAGAGGTCGTGCCCCTTGTCCTGCGAGCGGAAGAGCCGCCAGATGCGGGAAGCGGCGATGACGTCCTTTTCGCGGAGGGTGTCGCGCATCGGGCCGTAGGCGGAGGTCCCGTACTCGGCGAGGGCCTGGGCCGCCTGGAAATCGAGCCCGGAGTACGGATCGATGGCGGCCTGGACGAGGGCGCGGGCGCCGCGCTCGCCGGCCTGGGCGGCGCGCAGGCCGAGGCCGCGCGCGGCCTGTTTGCGCACGAACAGATCGCGGTCCGACAGAAGGCCGATCAGCGCCTTGAGCCCGTCCACGTCCAGGGCTTCCGGCGGCGCGGCGGCGGCGGCGGACCGGACGTGCGTGTAAGGGCTGGTCACGGCCTGCGCGAAAGGCTCGTCAGCGCCGGGGGGACCCGCGGCGACGGCCAGGGCGAGAGCGAGAAGCAGTGCGAGTCGGGCCTTCATGTGCGCATTCTGACGTGCGGCGCGCGGGAAGGTTCGCAAAATACCTCCGTTTGAGCGCACCACGCTGCGGGCCTCGCCATGCCTCATTTTCCCCCGAAGCGCAATCCTTCGACTCGGCCTGCGGCCTCGCTCAGGATAAGCCGGGCCGCGAAGGGCATGGGCACGGGAGGACTCTTTCCCGGCCCGGCTTAATCGAACACCCCGTCTCCCTGCCAGTACTTCAGCCCGGGCCCGCCCGCTCCCTCGGGATCCATCGCGAGGAACTGTGCGAGAAGCGCTTCCTGCTCGAACAGCCTCAGCTCGGTCGCCATCGCGAAGGTGGTCAGCTCGAGGAGCCGCGGGAACGACGAGAAGATCGGGGCCGAAATCTCCTCCCGTTCCGCGTCCCAGTACACCACCGGCGGCTCTTCCGATTTCCCGCGCAGGTCGAGGCAGAGCGGCCCGGCGTTGCCGAGGGCTTCGTCGCCGATCGGGAAGATCTGGCGGTCGCGGATGGGGGGTTCGTCCCATTCGAGGAGTTCGTCGAGATCGGCGAAGGGCTTGTTGGACGGCGAGCAGGCGAGGCGGACGATGGAGCAGTCGAGCTGGAGGGTGTGGTACGTGAGGAAGAAGGAGCGGAACGATTCGGGGAGGTGAACCCCATGATCGTCCTCCCACTCCTGGAACGTCGTCGGCGCAAGGCGGCTCGGGACGAACTTCCAGCGAACCCAGGGCGGCGGGAGTTTTTCCTCGGTGAGCATGTCGAGCGGAACATCCGGCCCGCGCGGGATGCGGAGGTGGTCGGGGTTCGCGGCGAAGGCGGTGAAGAAGCGGGTGATGAGCGAGGAATCCATGGGGGCGGGATGATAGCGGCGAAGTCGCGCGCTGGGGAGGGACGGATTGAGAGGCAGTAGCTTCTGGGAGGGACTTGACCGAGCCATGTCCTCGAAACAGCAAACTCAAAACCGCGAAACGCAAAGCCAAACGCCAAAAGCAAAAGGGAGAAACAAGATCCACGGACGACGCCACATGGCAAACCACTCGGCCCCTGCGACTCGACGACGCTGACCGGCTTGTCGTTTGCGGTTTGTCGTTTCCTTGAGGGTTCTCCTTTTTGATTTTGCAGTTTCCCCTCCCGGCCACCCCGCAAGACCGGCCTTGCACCCG
>CAVPNQ010000003.1:0-3237 GCA_963706735.1 uncultured Planctomycetia bacterium | reverse complement strand
TCCCGCCGGGATCGGCCTTCAGCCGCCTGATCTTCCGCCTGCGCGGCCCGTGCTGCCGGGAGGCGCCCGATGAGCGACTGGGCGGATCTCGACATTGCCGGCGCGCGCTGGACGGTGGACGCTTCCGATTCCGAAGCGACGCAGTCCCGCGTCCCTGCAGAAAGTGCTCGACGGCGCGGGCGACGTTCTCAAGGAAGTCCGCATCAAGCGGCTATTGCGCGTCCGGTCCGCGGGCGGCCGGCCCTACCTCGTGAAACACTACCGCGGCCGCTCGTTCCTCGACTCGCTGAAGAACTTCTGGCGCGGATCGCCCGCGTTCGAGGAGTACGAACTGGTGCTGGAGGCGATGAAGCGGGGGATCCCGACGGTTGCCCCGGCGTTCTTCGGCGAGCGGGGGCAGGATTCCTGGATCGGGTTCCCCGAGCTGAAGGACCTCATCCCGGCGGATCGGTTCCTTCGTGGCCAGCGGAACGACATCCCTTCCACCGGCGAGTCCCGCAAGCGCGTCGTCCGGTCCTACGGCCGCTTTGCGCACCGCATTCACGATCTCGGGCTCGACCAGGACGACTTCGACCCCAACAACGTGATGTTCCGCGTGACGCCGGACGGCTCCCCGCAGTTCGTCATCGTCGATTTTGAGCGGGCGACGTTCACCATGCCCGACCTCCCGCGGAGAATCTGGCTGCTCGCGAAAATGAACCGCTTCGATGGCGCCTCCGCCACCGACCGCATGCGCTTCCTCGCCGGGTACTGCGAAGGCTCCCCGCGGATGGACCTCAAGGGGACGGCGGTGGCGATCCTGGCGGAGCATCGCAAGGTCCTCCTTCGCGACCTTTCGCGCGGCTCGCGCCACGCGACCGAAGAGTCCCGGAACATCGGGCGCCTCGAGACCGGCTACTTCCGCAAGAAGATCGGCCGCGAAACCGGCGACGGCCTCAACGAACAGCAGGCCCGCGAACTCGCGACTGCCGCGCCCGCCCTCTACGCCGAACCCTACGCCATCGGCCCCGGCGGCTCCCGCGTCTTCCGCGTCGAACCCGGCGCCGAGGCGGGCATGTGGCGCGCCGCCAACGCCTGCCTCCGCGCCGCGCTCCCCGTTCTTCCTCCGCTCTCCCACGGCTCCGGCTGGATCGCCTTCGCCGGCGTCGGCCGCGATCTCCCCGAATTCCTCGGCGCCCATCGCGGCCGCCCCGAGTTCTCCCGCGCCCTCGAGCAGCTGGGCCGCTCCTTCGGCCGCTTCGAGTCCCTGGGCCTCGACGTCCCCGGACCGTTCCCCCCGACCCCCTCTCCATTTTCGTCCACGACGGCCGCGTCCTCTTCACCTGCCTCGGCCCCCTCGGCGAACCTTCCGCCGTGTCCAGGACAGGCGTGGAAGAGCGCCTTGCGGCCGTGACGGCGCCGTTGCGGAAGCGGTTCGATCTGACGCCCGAGGATGAAGCGCGCTTTTCCGAGGGACTCCGGCGTGCCGGTGGCCTTTCGTCCGAGCGCCAGAAGCCGCACTAAGAACGCGCGAAGAAAGAGAGCGACGTCGGCGGTCGGACCTCGCTTCGCGCCGCCGCCGAACGTCCGGCGTCGTCGCTTCGCTCGCCCCGACCGCGCGCCGTCACTCTCTTTCTTCGCGCGTTCTCAAGACGTGCGGCCGCGAGGACCTGAGGAGAGCCCGGAGTTGTTGCAGGGAAAGAGGGCGGATGGCGGTCGAGCAGTGAGCCCCCGCACGAGTCGCGCGCGCAGCGCGCGACAAGGTCCGCCCGAAAAACCTCCCGAACCACTCCAAAAGCGGGTGATGGGGCTCGAACCCACAACGGCCAGCTTGGAAGGCTGGCGCTCTACCAATTGAGCTACACCCGCGGCTGCGCGAGTCGCGATTGAAAGAGGGGCGAATTCGGGGGCCGGATCTCCGCGCGGCGTACGGCCGCCGCGCTCCGTCCCGGCCCCGTCGAATTCGCCCCTCTTTCAATCGCGACTCGCGCAGCCGGAGAACGGCCTCCTCGGCCACGCTCTCCGGCCGTTCTATCGCGGACGTGAGTGAGACAGGGCGCGCCCGAAGCGGAGCGGCGTGGGGGTGGAGCCGCGGCTGTTTGCGGCTCCACCCCCCGCCGCGAAGCGAGAGGGCGCGCCCTGTCTCACTCACGTCCGCGATGGGCAGAGAGGGATTCGAACCCCCGAAGGCATAGCCACCAGATTTACAGTCTGGCCCCTTTAGCCACTTGGGTATCTGCCCTCAAATTCAAGTCGCGGATCGTGCGGCAGGCTCCGCGTCGCACGGGCCGGGAAATGCTCCGGCCCGGCGACGCTGCGCCTTCCGCACGATCCGCGACTTGAATTTGAAGAAAACGGCGATGTCAGTTGTCAACCTGGCCGTACATTCTATTTGAGGTGCGGGGTTCGTGGGTCCTGATGTGGCGGGGCGCATGTCCGCTGTCTCATGCCGACCAGCTTGCGCGCCCCGCCACATCAGGACCCCGAACCCCGCACCTCAAATAGAAGCTGGGTGCGGGACTTGAACCCGCAACCCCCTGTTTACAAAACAGGAGCTCTGCCGATTGAGCTAACCCAGCAGGCGGCGCGAATGGTATGCGCCCTTTCGCCGCGTCGCAAGATTGTATCGCTCTTCACCTCGCGGAAGTTCGCGCGACTTCCTCCCTCCCGGGGCGAGCGAAGCGACGACGCCTGCCTTTCGACGGCGTCGCGCAGCGAGGTCCGGCCGCCGACGGCACTCGACTTCTTCGCGCGGTCTGTCGGTAACTTGCAGCCCTTCCACCCCTTTGCTACTTTGCCGCCCCCTTCAGAGGAGAGCCCATGTCCCGCAACATCTACATCACCGCCACACGCCCGAACGAAGGCAAGACGGCGCTGACCCTGGGGTTGAGCGCGGCTTTCGTGAAGAAGGGGAAGCGGATCGGGTTCATCAAGCCCGTCGGCACGGCCGACATCGAGACGGGGAACAAGCGCGCGATCGACGAGGACACGCTTCTCATCGAGCGGGCGTGCCGCGTGCACTGCAACATCGAGGACATGAACCCGGTGACGCTGAAGCCCGGGTTTCCCGACCAGCTGGCGTCGCCGGCGGCGCGGCAGGCGATGATCGACCGCGTGAGGCGCGCGTACGACCGGGTGGCGGAGGACAAGGAGTTCGTCGTCATCGAGGGAACGGGGCACGCGGGCGTCGGGTCGAGCTGGGGCATCTCGAACGCCGAGATGGCGAAGCTGCTCAACGCCAAGGTGCTGCTCGTCTCG
>CAVPNQ010000002.1:0-6925 GCA_963706735.1 uncultured Planctomycetia bacterium | reverse complement strand
ACGCTCACCACCACGTCAGCGCTTCCCAGAAGCTCGCCGGGGTCCGCCACGATCGAGGCGCCCTTCTCGACGTACTGCGCGTCCGAGATCCCGGCGGCCTCGCCCGCCCCGGCCTGCACGCGGATTTCCAGCCCCAGGGGCACGAGGCGCGCGACGCCCTCGGGAACGAGCGCCACGCGCCGTTCGCCGGGGGCCTGCTCACGTGGAACCGCCAGGATCATCGCCCGCCTCTTTTTCTCAATCGGTCCAGCCTGCCGGATGGCATGAATTCGCGCAACGACTGTGCCGGAGCCATTGGGAGATTCGTCCGCCCTCGCGGCGACGAATTCGGGCGAGGACGGTGGCCTCACGGTCGGCGTCTGGCAGGCTGCGGGAAAACCGAAGAAGAAGCAGCT
Organism: uncultured Planctomycetia bacterium; assembly: GCA_963706735.1. Taxonomy (GTDB): domain Bacteria; phylum Planctomycetota; class MHYJ01; order WSZJ01; family WSZJ01; genus WSZJ01. The sequence goes on along the minus strand of CAVPNQ010000002.1, from coordinate 6,530 downwards.
GGGACCGCCCCGGATACCCGCGTCACTTCCCCTCGATGGCCTTCAACACATCCGCGGCGTACTTGCGCACCGACGTATCCGGATCATCGAGACAGGCGCGCACGCGCGCCGCTCCCTTGCTCGCGAGCGGCCCCATGTCGGAGATGACCAAGAGCGCGAAATGCCGGATGTAGGCCTCCTTGTCGTCGAGCTTGCGGAGGATTGCGGGGAGGATGATCTTCGCGCCTTCCGCATCGGCGTGAAGCTTGAAGACGCTGCGAAGCGCATGGAGGGTTTGGACCCGGGGCAGTTCGTCGCGGTCGTAGAGCGTGGCCGCGAGAACATCGGCAACCTTCGAAGCCTGGCACTCGCCGAGTTTCTGGATGGCCTGCGAGCGCACCTGATCGTCGGGGTCCTGTCGGGCCATGCGCAGGGCGTCCGCGTCCGGCTTGTCGGGATCCATCCGGAATTGGCGCACCATGTTCATGCGGACGTAAGGCGACGGGTCCTGCAACGACCTGCGGAAGCAGGGAAGCGCGGGTTCCCAGGCCGGTTTCTCATTCGCCCACTCGTCGAGCGCCAAGTAGGCATGGAGCCGCACGCCGGCCGCCGTATCGCCGACGGCCTGAAGGACGGCGCGGCGAACCTGTTCGTCGTCCCCGGCGAATTTCGCGCAGAGGCGGACAGCGTCTTCGCGGACGAAGTCGTCCGCGTGGCGGAAGTTGGCGAGGAACCGCGGGAGGAGGCGCGGGCGCTCTTCGTCCATCGTGACGAGCGTCCGCATGCCCCAGATGAGCTTCGTCTCGTTGTTGGATGACAGGAGTTTCTCGAGTGCCGGAACGGCCGGTTTCCCCATGGCGGCCAGCTTGTCCCTCGCCGCCAGTCGTTCCTCGTATTTCTTCGTGTCCGGTCCGATCATGACCCGGATCGTGTCCTCGACGTCCTTGTCCTCGGCGCGGGCGGCGGTCGTGAGGCAAAGCGCCAGCACGGCGGACGCGAATGCCCGGGACGGACGCGGGTGAACGGATTCAAGCGGGGTCATGGGCTCCTCTTTCAGGTGAACGCTATTCACGCAATTTCCGGTCCTGCTGGCGGACTCCTGTCCCTCGGCGGGGCGTGAAGCGGCATCGGCAGGGCGACCGGGATCCTGGCCGCGGGCACGGCGGGAGGGAGATGAGTGGGCTGGCCCAGCCCGTCAGATCTTCTCTCCGGCCAGCGCGTGATCGGTCGAGTGCTTTCAGGAGCGGGGGTAAAGCCTGCCGATGACGTTCACCGCACGAGGCGGACGCGAAGCCACCTCGCGAGGATCGTTAGTCTCGCCCCTTCCCGCACCTCGCAGCAAGCCCCCGATTTCTTGGAACCCCGTTCCCTCCCCGCCCGTCTATCCTGTGGCCGTCCCGCACCCCTTAAAGGATTTCCTCATGAAGCCGATCTCTCTTCTCCTCACCCTGTTTGTCCTCACCACCCCCGCTCTCGCCCAGAACCCCGCGATCGACGCGGTGCGCCCCCCGGTTCTCCTCGTCCGCCCGGACGCCGACAAGCCCTCGCGGCCGCTGGCGCCGGTGGCGGCGCGGGTGCGGGTGGACCTGCGCGGGTCGATGGCGCGGACGGAGCTCGACCTGACGTTCGGGAACGACCTGGACCGGGTGATGGAAGGGCAGCTCGTGCTGGCGCTGCCGCCGGAGGCCACGGTCACGGCGTTCGCGCTGGAGGTGGACGGGACGCTGCGGGAGGCGTCGGTCGTGGAGCGCGAGAAGGCGCGGTTCGTGTTCGAGAGCGAGGAACGCCGGAACGTGGACCCGGGGCTCGTGGAGTGGGTGCAGGGGAACGTTTTCCAGACTCGCCTCTACCCGATCCCGGCGCGCGGGACGAAGCGGTGCGTGATCGCGTGGGAGTGGGAAGCGTCGCGGAGTTTCGTGGTGCCGCTGCGGCTCGGGCGGCTGAAGAATTTCGTGCTCGAGGTGACGGCGAGCGGCGTGGTGCCGGAGGTTTCGGCGATTGCAGGAGGGAAGCGCGCGGCGCTGCCGGACGACCTGGACGTGGTGGCGGACGCGAAGGCGCAGACGTTCCGCGCGAGCGCCGAGGGGAAGGACATGGAAGTGGCGTGGGACCTCGTCCTGACGCTGCCGGCGCTGAACGGGCCGCGCGTGGCGGTGGAGGGGACGAAGACCGGCCGGACCTTCTCCGCGGTCATTCCCGCAGGGGAAACCTCGGCCATCGAATCCAAGCCCGGACGCATCGCGCTCTTCTGGGACGCTTCGGCGTCCCGGACCGGCACGCAAGTGGAGCGCGACCTGCTGGCCGCGTGGTTCGGGTGGCTGGGCGCTGCGCAGGTGCACCTCGTGGTGTTCTCGAACGCGGTCTGGTTCGAGGAGGATTTCACGGTGGCGGACGGCAAGGCGGAAGCGCTGCTGGCGCGCCTCGCGGGGCTCGTCCCCGACGGCGGCAGCCGCTTCGCCGGGCTCGACTTCTCGGCCTACGATGGCCGCGCGGACGCGATCGTAATGTGCAGCGACGGGATGGCGACGTTCGGGACGGCGCTGCCGGTGCTGGGCACGCGGCCGGTGCACGTGCTCTGCTCGCAGGCGTCATCTGACCGCTCGGTGCTCGACCGGCTCGCGACCGGGCATCTTTTCGATCTCACGACCGAGAAGGTTGAAGCGTGTCTCGCCGCGTGGAAGACGGAGCCGGCGATGTTCCTGGGCGTCGAGGGCGAAGGCGTGAGCGACGTCCTGCCCTCGGCCCCGTGCCGGGCGGACCGCGTGCTGGGCATCGCAGGGCGCGTGGCTGGAGACGCACCCGTCGAAGCCAGGGCGCGCTTCCGCGATGCTTCGGGAAAGACCTGGACGGTGCCGTTCACGATCGGCGCCGGCGCGGAAGGATCGCGCGCCGACCGCACGTGGGCACGCAAGAAAGTCGCGAGCCTCGTCCCCGCGGCGGCGCACGAAGAAGAAGTCCTGCAGCTCGGGCTCAAGTACGGGATCGTGACGCCGAGGACGTCGCTGCTGGTCCTCGAGACCCTCGACCAGTACGTCCGCTACCGCGTGCTGCCGCCGAAGGAGATGCAGGAGGCGTACTACGACCGGATCGAGAAGGAGAAGGTCGCCGCGGCGAAGACCCGGGGCGAGAAGCTGACGTACGTGCGGGGCCTGTGGACCGCGCGGGTCGAGTGGTGGAAGCAGGACTTCAACGTTCCGGCGGGGTTCAAGTTCAAGGATCCGGAGGGGAAGGAGCTCGGTAACAGCGAGCGCCGCCCCCCGGCCAACGATCCGGCTCCCGGTGAACGCTCTCGGCAGGGATTGGGCGCGGGCGCGTCCAAGGACAAGAGCGACGGGGACGACGGTCAGTCTGCCCCCGGCATCGTGCTGAAGCCCTGGACGCCCGACACTCCCTACCTCAAGGCCCTTCGCGCGGCCGGCGACGGCGCCTACGCCGCGTACGGCAAGCTCCGCACCGAGTACGGCAAGTCATCCGCCTTCTTCCTCGACTGCGCCGACTTCTTCCTCGACGAGCGCAAGGACCGCAAGGCCGCGCTTCAAATTCTGTCCAACGTCGCCGAGATGGACCTCGGAAGCCCGCAGCTTCTCCGCATCCTCGGCCACCGCCTCGACCAGATGGAAGAAACGGCCCTCGCGGCCGAGGTCTTCCGCGACGTCCTGCGCCTGCGCCCCGAAGAGCCGCAGTCGTACCGCGACCTCGCGCTGGTGCTGGCGAAGCGCGCCGAGTACGCCGAGTCGATCTCCCTGCTCAAGAAAGTCATCCTCGGCACGTGGGACGGGCGCTTCCCCGAACTCGAGGTCCTCGCCCTGGGCGAGCTGAACGAAATTGCCGCGGCCTGCCGCACGAAGACCGGCAAGGAGTACCACACGCTTCCGGCCGACCTCATCGCCTCGCTGCCGTGCGACCTGCGCATCACTCTCACCTGGGACGCCGACGCGTGCGACATGGACCTCTGGATCGTCGAGCCCAGCGGCGAGAAGGCGTTCTACGCCCACCGCGCCACGACCAGCGGCGGGCGCTTCGGCCCCGACTTCACGCAGGGCTACGGCCCGGAGGAATACCTCGTGAAGAAGGCGATGCCGGGCAAGTTCCAGGTGAAGATCAACTTCTACGGAAATACGCAGCAGGTCCTGGCGGGCGCGACGACGGTCCAGATCCGCATCTACAAGAACTACGGCCGGCCGAACCAGGAGAAGATCGAAGTGACGCGGCGGCTGACGGACCTCAAGGAGGTGCTGGACCTTGCGGAGGTGAGTTTCCCGTAGGGCCCGGGGCGGTTACTGGGGGACCCACGGGTTGAGCGTTGCGACGCCCGTTGCCGCGAGGTCCACCGTGTCCCGGGTCACAAGCGTCAGGTGCCGGGCGATCGCGGTCGTCGCCAGCAGGCCGTCGATCACGGGAAGCGGCCTGCCCCGGTTCTCCGCTTCACCGGCCAGTTCTCCCCAGGCCAGCAGCGTCTCTTCATCCAGGTCGATGATGCGACCTGCGAAGCGGGACCGCACCTCCGCGTCAAGCCATTGACGGAGCCGCCGGGCGCGGTTCCGGTCTTTCAGTTTCACGATGCCCTTCTGGATTTCACCGAGTGTCAGGACCGACAGATGGAGCCGGTCTTCAGGCACGGATTCCAGCCACGAAAGGACGCCGCGATCGGCGCGCGGCTTCGCGAGCTCCGAGACGACGCAGGTGTCCAGCAGGTAGTTCACAGGTCAACGGGCCGCCCCGTGTCGCCCGAGCGGCGGAGGTCGAGGCGCACCCCGGAGAGCGGCGACTTCCGGAAGAAATCCGCGAGGCTCCCGCGCGGAGCTCGGCTCTTCCGGTACTCCGCCGCCGACACGATGAAGACCGCTTCCTTCCCGCGGCGCGTCACGACCTGCGGGCCGTCGCGAAGCGCCCTTTCGACGACTTCGCTGAACCGGTTCTTGGCGTCCTGCAGCGGCCATTGGTCCTTCATGACGATCTCCTTCTGGCTAGACTGTCTAGAGTGATGATACCTGTTCCAGGGCGCTGCCGGGGCGAAAAACTGGGACCGCGTGGCGCGGGGCCTCAATTAGAAGTCCCGCGAACGGCGTTGACGGGCCCGGCGGGGCTGACTAAGCTAAGGCTTAGATGTCATCCATCGCCCGCCTGCGGACCCGCCTCGGCCTCACGCAGCCGCACCTCGCGCGGCTGACGGGCGTCCATCCCATGACGGTCAGCAAGTGGGAGCGCGGCGTCCTCCGTCCCAACCCGCCGCAGCGCGCCATCCTGCGCGCCCTCGGGGCCGCCTCGGGCGACCGCGCCGCCGCTTCTCCCGAAGCCGAGGAACTCGCCGCCTGGCTCAACCAGGCCTACATCGACGTCTCGGAGGTCAAAGGCATGAAGCTCAGCGCCAGCAACCAGCTCCGCGGGAAGATCGTCGGGCTCGTCCTCGGGCCGGTCTCCGCGAAGATCGTCCTCGAAATCGCGCCGCGCGTCCGCATCACGTCGGTGATCACCAGCGACTCCGCGCGCCGCCTCGGGCTCAAGGTGGGGAAGAAGGCCGTGGCGATCATCAAGGCGACGGAGGTGATCGTGGGGGTGGATGCATGAAGCGGCTTCTCCTGCTGGCGCTGTTGCCGCTGGCCTGCGCGCCCTCCCCTGCGTCGCGGACGGTGCGGATCGCGGGGGCCTCCTCGCTGAGGGATCTGCTCATGCGCAGCATGGGCGGGTTTGCGGTTCTCAACATGGGCGGAACGACGTCGATGTCGTTCGGGGCGTCCTCCACGATCTCGCGGCAGATCGAAAGCGGCGCGCCGATCGACGTGTTCATCAGCGCGGACGCCGAGAACCTCGACCGGCTGGGCTCGCGCATGAACCGCGCGACGCGGCGCGTGGTGCTCATCAACCGGCTGGCCCTCGTGGTGCGCGATGATGCGACAGGGGAGGGGCTCAACTCGATCCCCGCGGGAACGAAGATCGCCATCGCCGGCCCCGAAGTCCCCGCCGGCAAGGCGTGGCGGAAATACCTCGCAGGGAAGGGCCTGCTCGCGGGCCTCGAGCCGCGCTTCGTCGTCGCCGACGACGTCCGCAGCGCGCTCGCGCTCTTCGACAGCTCCACCGTGGACGCCGCGCTCGTCTACGCCACCGACGTCCCGTATTCGTTTCGCAAGCGCCGGTCCTGGACCCCGCCCGACGGCCCCGCGATCGAGTACGTCGCCGCGGCCGTTGCCGGGAGCGGCCCGCTTGCCTCGGAACTCGTGGAGTACCTGCGGTCGAAGAGCTTCCAGGACGAAGCCGTGAAGGCAGGATTCGAGATTCCCCCGCGATGAACTTCGCCGAGACCGCAGGAATCGCGCTCGTCACGCTCCGGGTCGGTGCCGCCGGCACGCTGATCGCCGGCGTTCCCGCGGTCGCGCTCGGCTGGCTCCTCGCGCGGCGGCCGTTCCCAGGTCGCGCCGTCGTCCAGACGGTCGTCGCGCTTCCGATGGTCCTGCCCCCCGTCGCGATCGGCCTGCTGCTGCTCCACGTCCTCTCGCCCGCCTCGCTGACCGGCCGCGCCACGGCGGCGGTGTTCGGGCACAGCCTGCTGTTCA
>CAVPNQ010000001.1:0-6384 GCA_963706735.1 uncultured Planctomycetia bacterium | reverse complement strand
CCGTGCCCCCCGCCCCGCGCTCCGGCCCTTCCGCCGCCTGGCTGTCCGTCGGCGTCGGCGTCCTCGTGCTGGGGGCGGCGCTGCTTTACGCGTGGCGCGTGGATCGCGAGAACGAAGAAGCGCGGCGGAAGGCGGCCGACATCATCATCCACGACCGGCCGCCGATCCACTACGGGAACGGCAACGATACCAGCGCGCTTCCGGCCCGCCCGCCCGCGACGGCCCGCACGGCGGAGCAGGAGTTTGCGGAGGGGCGGCGGGAAGCGGAGACGCTGGCGGACCAGGGGGAGTTTTCGGCGGCGCTGGACGGGCTCACGGTGCTGGAGGGGAAGTTCCCGAAGCGGGCTGCGGAGCTGAATCCGGTGCGGGGGGAGATCGAGACGCTGGTGGACGCGGCGTGCGAAGAAACGGAGGCCCGGGCGCGGAAGGATCCCGTGCGAGGGGTGGAGGCGTTGGAGGAACTCGCGGGGCGGGTGCCCGCGGCGACGGCGGCGCGGCTGGCGAAGCTGCGGGACGAGCTGCGGATTACGGGGGCGCGGGAGCGGGCGGCGAAATGCCTGTCGGACGCGGACGCGTTCGAGAAGGCGGGGAAGATCGAGGAAGCGGTGATGGCGTTGCTGGAGGCGGCGCGCGGGCTGGCCGGCGACGCGAAGGACAAGGCGCTGGTGAGGGCGGTGCGGCTGGTGCAGCGGGCGCGGTACGACGGCGTGGTGAAGCCGGCGCGGCTGGCGGCGCTGACGTTGCCGAAGCTGGACGCGGTGGAACGGGCGGTGGAAGGCGCGCTGGCGGCGGCGGAAGGGAAGGCGTTCGACGACGCGATGGCGAAGCTTGCCGCGATTCCGGAAGCGGACGCCGAGCTCGTCGCCGCGGTGATCCTGCGCGGCGGAACGCCGGTGGACGCGGCGACGGGGGAGCGGGTGGTCGAGCACGACGGAAAGTACAAGTACGCGGTCTCCGTCCCCGACACCGGCCTGCCGACGCAGCCCAAGCCGCTTCTCCTCGTGCTGGAACCCGGCGAGGGCCCGCCCGAGATGGCGCGCGGCGTGGCGCGCGGGTGGCGGCAGGCGCTGGAGGACAAGGCGATCGTGGCGGTGGGGATCCCGGAGCAGGCGGCGGGGTGGGGGCCGAACCGGCGCGGCGAGGACCACGTGCCGGCGATCCTGGCAGATTTGCGGAAGCGGCACCTGTTCGACCCGGACCGCGTGGTGCTGCTCGGGAGATCGGCCGGCGCGCACGGGGTGTGGTTCCAGGCGATGCGGTACGGCGACCGGTACGCGGCGTACGTCGGGATCGCGGGGACGCCGTACGCGCCGATGTACGGCAACCACTGGCTCGACTGGGCCGGCAACCTGCGGCTCGCGCCGGCTCGCGCGCTCGTGGGCGCGAAGGACGACGCCTTCCCGGTCGGCTACGCGCGCCGGTTCGCCGAGGTCGCGAAGGAACGCGGCTGCCGCGTCGAGGTCGTCGAGGCCGCCGAACGCGGCCACGACGGTGCTTCCGCCGAGGAAGCCCGCCTGTCCGTCCTGTGGGCGCTTCAGCAGAAGCGCGACCCGCACCCGAAGAAAATCGCGTGGGCGACCGACAACGCCATCGACGGCCGGTGCGCGTGGATCGAGATCGCCGAGATCGCGAAGTCGGCCGGCGAAGTCACCGTGAACTTCGTGGACGACTACGGCAAGACCGTCGAGAGCCGCCGCATCTCGAAGGACTGCGCGCGCGTCGAGGCCGAGGATTTCGGCACGCGCATCGACATCCGCGCCGATCGGGTCGCGAAACTGCGCGTCTACTGGGACGGGATGCCGAAGGACGTGCAGCCGTCGATGACGATCCTGGTGAACGGCAGGGAGGCGTGGAAGGGGATTCCCGAGGACCGAGGCGCGCGGTTCATGATCGAGGAAGCGCGGCGTATGCGGCGGCGGGATCGCGTGGTGTGGGGCGTGGTGGACATCGCGGTGCCGTAAAACAAAAGCGGCGCCACGGTTTCCCGTGGCGCCGCCTGAATTGTCCGGGAACCTACTTTCCGCTCGCCGCTTTCTCCGCCGCCGCCACTTCGGCCATTGCCTTGTCCGCTTCCTTCGCAACCGGCTGGCCCTTGAAATTGACCTGGACCGACTTCAGAAGCTCCTTCGCCTTCGCGAACTCCTTCGCTTCCTTCGCCGCCTGGGCGTCCTCAATCGTGTTCTTCGCGCCCTCGACCAGCTTGTCCAGCGCGGCCTGCGCCTTGTCCGTGTACGTCTTCGCGCCGGGGTTCTTGCCCATCGCCTTCAGCGTCGCAACGTAGGTCTCCACGGCTTCCTTGATCTTCCCGTCCGCGACGGCCTTCTCGCCCGCGGCCAGCTTGTCGAGCAGGAACTGGTACGAGTCGGAGTCGAGCCCGGCGCCGACCGCCTTCTCCGCCTCCGCCATCTTCTCGATCACCTGCTTGGCCGACATCCCGCCCTGCTGCTTGCCGATTTCCTTGCCGTCCGGCATGCACCACACCGTCGCAGGCGCGCGGAACGTCCCGTTGAAGTACTTGCCGCCCGCAGCCGCGTTGCAGTTCACGTGGTCGTCGCACTTGATCGTCGGGTGCAGCTTGCACATCTCCTCGTTGCCCACCTTCTCCGTCCCGTGCCCCGAGTCCTTGCTGCAGTACACGTTCACCCAACGCTTCGAGGCCGCCACGAAATCCTTGTTCGCATAGACAGAACTGTCCATGCCCGTGCAGCCCGGTCAGCCGTCCTTGTGGAACGTCACGTGAATCGGCACGTTCCGCGCCTTCGCCTCGGCCATCGCCTCGTCCCAGCTCTTCGCCCATCGGCACTGCGGCCCGCCGGCCAGTGCAGGGACGGCCGCGAAGGCGAACGCCGCGGCGGTCAGAAGGAATCGACGCATGCCCGGGTACTCCTAATAGGTTCGTGGCTGGATTTGAAGGTTCCCACTATAGGTGAAGGGCTCCCTTCGCGGAAACCACAATCGGCCGTCGCCCGCGGCGCGACGTCCCGGTATCATCGCTTCACAGGCCGGGGGGCCGTCGGAGCACCTGCGTGTCGCACTTCCGAATCAGGATTTTCGCCATCGCCCTCGCGTGCGCGCAGGCCGCCTTCGCGCAGGACGGCGCGGCGAAGGCCGCCGAGGCCGAACGGCTGGCCGGAGAAGGAAAACTGCTCGAGGCGGCGGAAGCGCTGGACGGGGCGGCCGCGGGGTTGCCTGCAAACGAAGCGGCGGGGGTGAAGGCGCGGGCGGAGTTGTGGCGGCGGCTCGCGCGGTACTCGGGGGCGATGGATCCCGCGGAACTGCTGCAGGTCCAGCCCTCGACGCTCGACGCCGTCGAGCCGCTCGTCGAGGAATACCTCACCGCGGGAGACCCCGACCGCCGCAACGCGATCTCGCAGAAGCTGCTGGAAATGGAGGACGCGACACCCGAACTCGTCGCGGCCGTCGTCCTGCGCGGCGGCGATTTCAGGGACGTTTCCCCCGGCGACACCGTCGAGACCTTCGAGCTCCCCGGCGGCGAGAAGCGCGAAATGTGCATCAGCGTCCCCAAGGGCTACCGGCCCGACCGCCTCTGGCCCGTCTTCATGAATCTCCACGGCACCAACGCCACCATCGGGTACTGCCGCCAGTACGCCCCCTGGCTCCGCCAGTGGGCCCGCGACCGCTTCATCGTCGCCCAGCCCGCCAGCGCCCGCAATTCCGGCTGGGGCCCCATGATGATCGGCGAGCAGCAGGCGCCCGCGGCGCTTCAGTACCTCCGCCGGAAATTCCCGATCGACCCGGACCGCATCTGGCTGGCGGGGCAGTCGATGGGCGCGCACGGGACGTGGCACCAGGCGATGCGGCACGGCGACCTGTACGCGGCGTACCTTCCCAAGGCGGGCTCGCCGTACGGGGCGTACGGCAAGAACTGGAAGGACTACCTCGACAACCTGCGCCTCGCGCCGACGTACTTCATCCACGGCGCGCTCGACCCGATGTTCCCGGTCAAGACGCCGCGCGAGTTCGCGGAGATCGCGAAGTCGATGAAGCTGAACGTGGACTACCACGAGTTCGCCGACAACGGGCACGAGGGGGCGAGCGAAGAGGAGATCCTGAAGTCGTTCGAGTGGGCGACGGACAAGGTGCGGTCGGCGTACCCGAAGAAGTTCGCGTGGACGGCGGACTACATCGAGGCGGCGCGGTTCTCGTGGGTCGAGGTCACGAAGCTGGATCCCTCGGTAAAATGCGACCGCGTGCAGTTCGTGGACCAGGACAAAAAGCCGGAGGAAACGCGCGCGGTGCTGACGGAGGCGGCGCGCTTCTCGGTGGACGTGAAAGAGCAGGTGATCGAGGTCAAGGCGAAGAACATCTCGAAGCTGAAGATCTGGTGGAGCCCGGAGGTCGTGAAGCTCGACGCGGAAGTGACCGTGAAGGTCAATGGCCGGTCGCGCTGGAAAGGGAAGCCGGTCGTGAGCATCCGCCAGATGCTGGACGAGGCGCGGCGAACCGGCCGGAGGGACGTGGTGTTCTTCGGCGGAGTGGAAGTCGAATCCAACTGAGGAGGGAAGCGTGGCTGCAAAGAAGAAGACGCCGGAGCCGGGGAGCATCACCTGGCACGACCTGACGGTGATGAACGCGACCAAGGTGCGCGACTTCTACCAGAAGGTCGTCGGGTGGAAGTCCGCCGGGCTCGACATGGGCGGCTACGAGGACTTCTGCATGAACCTCCCGAAGTCCGGCAAGACCGTGGCCGGGATCTGCCACTCCCGGGGTCCCAACAGCAAGGTGCCGCCCCAGTGGCTGATGTACATCACCGTGAAGAACCTCGCGAAGTCGCTCGCGGCCGTCCGCGCCGCCGGCGGCCGGGTGGTCGACGGCCCCCGCTCCATGGGCGGCCGCATGGCCGTCATCCAGGACCCCGCCGGCGCCGTCTGCGCCCTCTTCGAGCACCCGAAATAAAAACATGTCCGCCGCCCGAAAGAGCGACAACCGCCTCGCCCGCTGGACGCGCGACGTCCTGTGGTCCGAGTCCGTCCACCGCTTCTTCGCGGCCGCCGTCCCCGCCATGCCCGACCGCGGCGCCGACGCCGAAATCCGCCCCGGCACCCCGGACGACGCTTCCCAGATCGCCATCGCCTTCCCCCACGTTCCCTTCGAGCAGCGCCTCGCCCTGGGCGACCTCTGCTGGCTCGCTTTCATCGGCGGCCGCCTTGCGCACCAGACGTGGACTTCCACGACGCGCGCGTTCATCCCCCAGGTCCGCTACGAGCGCCGCCTCGCCCCCGACGAGGTCTATTTCTACGACTGCGTCACCGTCCCCGACCTCCGCGGCCGCGGCCTCTACCCGGCCACCGTCGTCTTCGCCGCCCGCCGCCACCTGCCGCTCGGCCGCACCCGCGCCGTCCTCGGCGTCCTCACGGACAACGAACCGTCGCTGCGCGGCGTCGCCAAGGCTGGGTTCGTCCCGGAATTCGACCACGTCTTCCGCAAATGCCTCGGGTTGTGCTGGCAGAAGGAAGTGCGGCTGGAAGGGAGGGGAGGGTGAAGGGCTCCCGGAGTTAGAATGCCCGGGTGACCGAATCGTCCCGCCACGCGACACGAAGTTTGCTGTCCGCCCTGCTGTTCGCCCCGCTCGCGGCCAGCTGCGCGCACGACGTCGCCCCGGCTGCGGAACCGGCGACACTGCCCCTCGCGTCGGCCGTGAGCCCAGAGCCAAGTCTTCCCGGCACGGCCGACCGCCATTGCGCCCTCGACCTTTACGAACAGGCCCGGCGGGCAATCCGCGCAGGCTCCTTCGAGGAGGGGCTGGCCCTTCTCGACGAGGCGAAACGGCTCGATCCTCGCTCGACCGCGATCCGCGATTTTCACGCCGAAATTGCGCGGGTGATGAACCGACGTCCCGGCGAGTGGTCCACCGGCGGCGAGTGGCTGGGGTCGGGCATCGCGGAGTCGCTCCTCCGGGCCCGGGCCGCGTTGGCGGCGTCCATGTCCCGCGCCGCGCTCTTCGTGGAAGGGAAGCGTTGGAGCGAGGCCGCCGCGGAACTGGACCGCGCGGCGGGGCTGGCTCGCGGGATTCCGGGGATGGTCTCCCAGGTCGGCGCGGGACGGCTGTGCGTAGGGTGGACCGACCGCGGAGTTGAGGCGATGCAGCGCGGCGAGTTCGGCGCCGGCGCACTCTGCTTCGAAATCGCCCTCCTGGACTCCGAGGGGCTGGAACCATCGAGGCGCCTGATCCACGCGGAGGTGCTCACTCGGAAACTCGAAGAATGCCGATCCCTTGCGACCTCCGCTGCGCCCGCGCGCATCTTCCGCCGTCCTTCGTTCCGCACCGGCGGACCGCCGGACCCCCTGCGCGACCGGATGTCCTCCGCTCTTCGCACGATCGTCCTCGCCCGGCTCCTCGTCGGAGAACGCGAGGATGCCCGC